>JALOAT010000005.1 GCA_023228645.1 Gammaproteobacteria bacterium
TCCCAAAAACATTCATTCACGCCCTTGCCATGCCGCGTCCGTCGCTGATCTCCACCACCCTAGTGCTCACCTTCGCCGTCATCACCCTGGGTGCCTACGTTCGGCTTTCCAACGCCGGGCTCGGCTGTCCCGACTGGCCGGGCTGCTACGGCAGGCTGATCGTGCCCGAGCACGTACGCGTCGAAAGTGCAGTGGCCCACGCGCGCGCCTGGATCGAGATGGTGCACCGCTATGCGGCGGGCGTTCTGGGTCTGAGCATCGCCGTGCTGGCATGGCTCGCATTTCGCGGCGGCAGGGGACGGCGGTTCGCGGTCGCGCTCACCGTACTGGTAATCTTCCAGGCCCTGCTTGGCATGTGGACCGTCACCTTGCGCCTGCAACCGGTGATCGTCATGGGACACCTGCTCGGTGGCCTCGCTTTGCTGTCGTTGCTGTGGTTGTGGCGACTGTCCGCTTCACGCCATGTTCCGAACTCACCGCTGCGCGGTGCCGCCGCGGCGGCGGTGCTGGTGGTGGTCTCACAGATCGCCCTGGGCGGCTGGACCAGCGCGAACTACGCGGCGGTGGCCTGCGCGGATTTCCCCACCTGCCAGGGCCAATGGTGGCCCGATGCGGATTTCGACGAGGGCTTCTCCCTGCCCGCGGCCGTGGCGGGCAGTTGGGAGGGCGGCGGCCACACCGGCGCGGGCCGTACCGCCATCCACCTTGCCCACCGCCTCGGCGCCGTGGCCGCGGTGCTGGTGGTGGGCCTGTTCGCCACCGGACTGCTGCGCGCGGGCGGTCCACTGCGCCGCGCAGGCCTGGTACTCGGCATCGCGTTGTTGGGGCAGTTTTTTCTGGGCGCGGCCAATGTGCTGCTGAGCTTTCCGCTTTCACTCGCGGTGGCGCACACTGCAGGGGCTGCACTGCTTCTGCTCGCCGTGTTGTGGAGCGCGCGCAGCGTACTGACGCGCTGACGCCACCGCGGCCACCATCGACGTAAGCGAATGAAGCGAAGCGGAACCCGGGGATAGGCGGCTTGCGTTTGGCCTGGATTATTTGATGTGGGGCTACGCCCGAAGATTGTTTTGACGGGGGTTTTCGCCCCCCCTACGACGAGGTACTTTTCTTTGCGCGGCCAAAGAAAAGTACCCCTAAGAAAGGCCGCCCGGATGCCGCGCCGCCTTCGGCGGTCCCCTGCGCTCCGCAGTCCGAATCGGGGGTCCACGACGGGGCCTCCTGCCCCGACGTGGACGGCGCGCCATCCCTGGCGCGCCCCCTGCCGGCCTTATCCGATTCGGACTCCGGTGCTCGGCGCGGCATACGGGGTCGAAGAACCCGTACGATATCGTGGTGCTCGAAATGCACCGAGCGGTACGTCCAGCTTTTCTTCCTGTTTTCTCTTTTGGCGCGAGGCGCCTCTTGAGCGAGCGCAGCGAGCGGTCTTCGAGACCCCTATGGCTCGCCGAGCAACGCAGCCCAAGGCGGAAACAGCCCGAAGGGGACGCGCCAGGGATGGCGCGTCGTCTGCATTCGGGGCAGGAGGCCCCGTATGCAGACCCCGCCTTAGGCGAGTAGCGCAGGGCACCGCCCCGAAGGGGCGGCGAGCCATCGGGGCGGCCTTTCTTTTGGTTCCTTTTCTTTGGCCGCTCAAAGAAAAGGAACCCGGCGCAGGGGGACGGAATCCCCCGTCCAAATAATCTTCGCGCGAAGCGCTTCCTTCGAATACCACTGCATCAAACAAACAACAGCTATCCCCGGATTCCGCTTCGCTCCATCCGGGCAACAACAGCCCATGCACCCGCTTAGGGTTTCCACGCATTGCTTCAATAATGCTTCTCAAGCGCCGCCGCACGCGCGGCGTGAGCTATCTTTCCATGCTCTTTTGGCCTGCCGTCGACAGCAAGGAAGGCGCTCCCATGGTGGACCTGCTGGTGAACGGTCGCCGGCACACGCTCGACGTGCGCGCCGAGGCGAAACTCTTATGGGTGTTGCGCGAGCAGCTGCAGCTGACCGGCGCGAAGTATGGCTGCGGCATCGCCGTGTGCGGCGCCTGCACCGTGCTGGTGGACGGCGCACCGGTGCGCGCCTGCGTGACCGAGGTGGGGAGTGTGGCCGGGCGCAGCATCCGCACCGTGGAGGGCCTCGGCGGCGACCACCCGGTGCAGCGTGCCTGGATCAGCGAGGAGGTGCCGCAATGCGGCTTCTGCCAGTCGGGCCAGGTGCTCGCGACGGTCGCCCTGCTCGAACAAAACCCGCGTCCCGGTGAACGCCAAATCAACGCGGCCTTGCGTGGTCACCTGTGCCGTTGCGGCACTTATTCCCGCATCCGCCGTGCGGTACACCGCGCCATGCGGCTCATGAGGGAGACACCCCGTGCGGCGCGTGGATAGGCGCACCTTCCTCAAGACCTCCGCGGGGGCCGGCGGCGCACTGGTGCTCGGCCTGGTACTGCCCGGCTGCGAGAGCGACAGCGAAGCTGCCGGCAGTCCCGTGCCGTTGCAGCGTGACAGCGGCGCGGACGCCCTCGCGCCCAATGCCTTCCTGCGCGTGGAAGCGGACGGCCGCGTGCTGGTGATGATCCCCTCCGCCGAGATGGGTCAGGGCGTGTTCACCTCGCTGGCCATGCTGGTCGCGGAGGAGTTGGGCGCGGACTGGTCGCAGGTGCGCGCCGAACATGCGCCCGCGCACGCGGCCTACGCCAATCCCACGCGCAAGCGCCAGGCCACCGGCGGCAGCGCCTCGGTGCGCGGGTTCTTCATGCCCATGCGCAAAGCGGGCGCCGTCGCGCGCGAATTGCTGGTGAGCGCAGCCGCGACACGGCTGCAGGTGCCCGCCGCAGAATGCCGTGCCGAAAAGGGCTTCGTGACGCACCCCCCGAGCGGGCGGCGCATCACCTTCGGCGCGCTGGCAGGCGATGCGGCGCGGCTGCCGGTGCCGACCCGCGTCGCCTTGAAGGAGCCCGCCGAGATGCGCCTGCTCGGGCGCGGCGCACCGCGCCTGGACACGCCGTCCAAGGTGGACGGCAGCGCCGTGTTCGGCCAGGACGTGCACCTGCCCGGCCTGCTGATCGCCTCGGTGGAACGCAGCCCGCGCTTCGGCGAGCGCGTCGGCCAGGTGGATGCGCGCGCGGCGATCGCGATCCCCGGTGTGCATCACGTGCTGCCGCTCGAGCACGGTGTGGCCGTGGTGGCCGACGGTTTCGAGGCCGCACAGGCGGGCCGCGCGCGCCTGCGCATCCAGTGGCAGGCAAGTACGAATCCGGCGCCCGATGAAGCGGCCGCCTGGCAGCGCCTGCGCGCCGCCCTGGACAGGTCCGTGCCCATGCGCGACGACGGCGATGCGGCCGGTGCCCTGGCGCAGGCCGCAGAGCGTCTGGATGCGCAGTACGAGGTCCCATTCCAGGCCCACGCCTGCATGGAGCCGCCGTCGTGCACCGCCTATGTGCGCGCCGACCGCTGCGACCTGTGGGTGCCCACGCAGGTGCCGGAGCAGGCGCGTTGGCTGGCGGCAACGCTCACCGGGCTGCCCGAGGCACACGTGCATGTGCACACGCCGTTTCTCGGCGGCGGATTCGGTCGCCGCCTGGAAGACGATTTCGTGGCCGAGGCCGTCACCATCGCCCGCCAGGTGCGCGCACCGGTCAAGCTGTTGTGGACCCGCGAAGACGACCTGCGCCACGACTTCTACCGCCCGGCGAGCGTGCACCGGCTCAGCGCCGGCCTGACCGACAGCGGCGCGCCGATCGCCTGGCGCCATCGGGTGGCGAGCCCATCCATCGTGGCGCGCCGCTTCCCCGAGGCGGTGCGCGACGGCCGCGACAAGAGCGCCGTGGAGGGTGCCGCCACGCTGCCCTACGCCATCCCCAACGTGCACGTGGGCTATGCGCTGGTGGACCTGGGTGTGCCCGTGGGCTTCTGGCGCTCGGTGGCTTTTTCGCAGAACGTGTTCGCTGTGGAGAGCTTCATCGATGAGGTGGCGCTCGCCGCCGGGCGCGACCCCTACACCTTCCGCCACGAACTGCTTGCGGCACGACCGCGCCTGCAACAGGTACTCGACCTGGCCGCCTCGCGCGGCGACTGGGGCACGCCGCTGCCGCCAGGCCACGGCCGCGGCATCGCCGCCGCCGAGTCGTTCCGCAGTTTCGTGGCGCAGGTGGCGGAGGTGGCCGTGCAGGACGGCCGGCTGCGCGTGTTGCGCGTGGTGTGTGCCATCGACTGCGGCTTCATCGTCAACCCCGACACAGTGGTCGCACAGATGGAAGGCTCGGTGGCCTGGGCGCTGACGGCGACCCTCAAGGGCGCCGTCACCTTGCAGGACGGCGGCATCGCGCAGAGCAACCTCCACGACTTCCCGCTGCTCGCCATGGACGAAATGCCGGACGTGGAAGTGCATCGGGTGCAAAGTGCGGAAACGCCCGGCGGGGTGGGCGAACCGGGTGTGCCGCCGCTCGCGCCGGCGATCACCAACGCCATCGCCGCGGCCACCGGACGGCGCGTGCGCCGTCTGCCCATCGGACCGGGAGACCTGGCGTGACCGACGCGGAGATCCTCGGCCACGCCCTGGAGTGGCACGCGCGCGGCCTGATCACCGCACTGGCCACGCTGGTGGCCGGCAGTGCCAACAAGGAAAACATCCTCGGCAGCCTGTTCGCCTTCGCCGCGGACGGCCGCGGCCTCGGCTCCATCACCAGCGGCTGCGCCGAGGAGGCGCTCACCCAGCGTCTGGCAGCGGGTGATTTCCGCCATCCCGTGCGCCTGTGTTTTGGCGCCCGGCGTGGTCGGCTGGCGCTGCCCTGCGGCGGCTTCGTCGAGGTGCTCATCGAGCCGCTGCGCGCCGGCGACGGCCTGCGCGCGGTGGTGGCGGCGCTGGCGCGCGGCGAGTCCCCGGTGCGGCGCCTGGACCTGACCGCCGCCACGGTCACCCTCCACGATGACGGCCCGGCATTCCATTTCGACGGCCGCGTGCTGGTGCGCCGCTTCGGACCGTCGTTGCGCCTGCTGCTGCTGGGCACCGGCGACGTGGCCGTGCACCTGGCGCGCTTTGCGCCGGCCCTCGGCTATCGGGTGTGGGTGTGCGAGCCGCGCGCCGCGCGGCGCACCGCCTGGAGCGTCCCCGAGGCCCGCCTCGACCGGCGTATGCCGGACGAGGCCGTCGAGGCCCTGGCCGACGCGCGCACCGCCGTGCTGGCGCTCAGCCACGACCCACGGCTCGACGACCTCGCCGTGGAGGCGGCGCTCGCCTCGCCGGCGTTCTACGTGGGCGCCATGGGCTCGCACAAGGCCAGCGCCTTGCGACGCGAGCGCCTGCACATGCTGGGCGTGCCGGAGGCGGCGCTGGCGCGCCTGCACGCGCCGGTCGGCCTGCCCATCGGCAGTCACAGCGCCGCGGAGATCGCGGTGTCCATCCTCGCCCATCTGGTGGCGGTGCGCCGCGGTGCCGCCATCGCGGGTGCACCATGATTGCCGGGGTCCTGCTGGCCGCGGGCGCCTCGTCGCGCTTCGGCGGCGACAAGCGCCTGCACAGGCTGGCTGACGGCACGGGCATGGCGCTCGCCGCACTGCACTCCCTGCGCGACGCCCTCGACGAGGTGATCGCCGTGGTGCGTCCTGGTGACGGCGCGCTGGCGACACAACTGGGCAGCGCGGGCGCACGCGTGGTGGTCGCACACGATTGGCGCAGCGGCATGGGCAGCAGTCTGGCCTTCGGCGTGGCGGCGCTCGACGCGCGCGCCACCGCCTGCCTGATCGCCCTGGCGGACATGCCCTTCGTGCGCGCCGCCACGGTCAGCCGCACCGCGGCGCCATTGCGGCAGGGTGCGAGCCTGGTCGCGCCGGTCTATCGCGGCTCGCGCGGCCATCCCGTGGGTTTCGCCGCCGAGTGGTTCTCCACCCTGCGGCGCCTGCGCGGCGAGCACGGGGCACGGGATCTGCTGGCCGTGCACCGCGACCGCCTCACGCTGGTGGAGGTGGACGACCCGGGCATTCTGCTCGACATCGATTATCCGGACGATCTGTCCACGCCTCGCGGCTGAACGGGCGGGCTGTTCTATCTTTTTCGTTTGGTGCTCAGCAATCCTGGACGGGGACATGGGAAAAGGAATTCTTGTGACCGGCGGCGCCGGCTATATCGGCAGTCACGTGGTGCGCCAACTGGGCGAGCGCGGCGAGCGCGTGGTGGTGCTGGACGACCTGTCGTCCGGGTTTGCCGATGCGGTGCTGTACGGGACCCTCGCGTTGGGCGACGTGGGCGACACGGCCCTGGTGCGCGCCTTGCTCGCCGAGCACGAGGTGGACACGGTGATGCACTTCGCCGCCCACACGGTGGTGCCCGAATCGGTGGCCGACCCGCTGAAGTATTACCGCAACAACACCGCCAACAGCCGCAACCTCCTGGAATGTTGCCAGCAGGCCGGCGTGCGCCACGTGGTGTTTTCGTCCACCGCCGCGGTGTACGGCACGCCGGCGGACGGCGTCGCGTCCGAAGACACGCCGACCCAGCCCATCAATCCCTACGGCACGTCCAAGCTCATGACCGAGTGGATGCTGCGCGACCTCTCCGCCGCCACCGCGCTGCGACACGTCAGCCTGCGTTACTTCAACGTGGCCGGCTGCGATCCTGAGGGACGCATCGGCCAGTCCACGCCCAATGCCACGCTGCTGACCAAGGTGGCCTGTGAGGCGGCGGTGGGCAAGCGCACGCACGTGAATGTGTTCGGCACCGACTACCCGACACCGGACGGCACCGGCATCCGCGACTACATCCACGTGGAGGACTTGGCCGACGCGCATCTGCGCGCCCTCGACCACCTGCGCGCGGGCGGGAGTTCGCTCACCTTGAACTGCGGCTACGGCCACGGTTTCAGCGTGCGCGAGGTGCTCGCCGCCGTGCAGCGCGCCGCCGGCCTGCCGCTCGATATTCGCGACCTGCCGCGCCGCCCCGGTGATCCCGCCGCCCTCATCGCCCGCTCCACGCGCATCCGCGAGCAGCTCGGCTGGCAGCCGCGCTACGACGACCTGGACGTCATCGTCTCCACCGCCTTGGCCTGGGAATACCGCCTCGCCGTCGAAGCCCAGGCACGCCGTAGCGCCCAGGCATGACGGCGCACGGCGGGCTCAGGCCCGCCGCGCGCGCCACCAGTCGACGACCACCTGCGCGATGCGCTCTGCCGCGTGGCCGTCCCACAACTCGGGGACGCGGTGCGGCGTGCGCTGCGTGGCGGGCGCATCGAGGAAGGCCTGGATGCCGGCGCGCACGTGTGCGGGCGCGGCGCCGATCAGCCGGTTCGTGCCCTGCTCCACCGTCACCGGCCGCTCGGTGTTGTCGCGCAGGGTGAGGCACGGCACGCCGAGGATGGTGGTCTCCTCCTGCACGCCGCCGCTGTCGGTCAACACCACATGGGCGTTCGCCATGAGGTTGAGGAAGTCCAGGTAGCCGAGGGGTTCCACACAGCGGAATCCATTCGCCGCACCGAACAGGCGGTCGAGGCCGAACGAGGCAATGCGCGAGCGGGTGCGCGGGTGTACCGGAAATACCACGGGCAGGTGACGCCCCAGCACGGCGATGGCCTCGCCGAGCCCGGCAAGCCGTTCCCGCTCCTCGACGTTGGACGGCCGGTGCAATGTCAGCACGGCGTAGCGCTGCACCGTTCCGTCGGTCGCGAGGCCGAGTTCGTGCAGCGTGGGACGGGCCAGGGCGCGCTCGCGATGGGCCAGCAATGAATCGATCATCACGTTGCCGACGAAGTGCACCTCCCCCGCATGGCAGTTGCCGTTGGCCTGGCGCTCGGTGGTGAACAGGAGATCGGAGATGGCGTCGGTGACGATGCGGTTGATCTCCTCGGGCATGCCGATGTCGCCGCTGCGCAGCCCCGCTTCCACGTGCGCGACGGGAATGCCCAACTTCTTGGCGTCGACCGCGCAGGCCAGCGTGGAATTCACGTCGCCGGCCACCAGCACCAGATCGGGCCGCTCCTCCACGAGCACGGCCTCGAACTTTTCCATGATGCGCCCGGTCTGCGCGCCGTGGCTCGCCGAACCCACTTCCAGGTTGATGTCCGGGCGCGGCAGGCCGAGTTCCTCGAAGAACAGCTGCGACATGCGTTGGTCGTAGTGCTGGCCGGTGTGCACGAGCCGCTGCACGATGGGCAGGTCCGGCGCATCGCATCGGGCAAACGCCGCCATGACCGGGGCCACCTTCATGAAATTGGGGCGCGCCCCGACCACGTGGACAATCTTCACGCCTCCGCCTCCGCGAGTTCCTTTCCTGGATTGTCATCGTGCAGGGCGCGCGCGATGCGTACCGCCTGGCGGGCCGTCACACCCTCGTGGGTCGGCAGGGTCACGAGCCGGGCGGCGAAGTCCTCGGCGCGCGGGAAGGCCGCGCGCTCCACCAGATGCCCGGCAACACCCTGCACCTCCGGCAGGGCCGCCCCGTAGAGACCCGAGACACCCCAGTGCACGAGCGCGCGGCGGACCCGCTGCGCGGTTGCCGCATCCGCCGCGAGCACCGGGTAGCGCGCGAGCCGTTCCTCGCCACGATGACGACAGAGCGTCGCCAGGTCGGTCCACGGACCCTGTGCCAACACACCCGCATAAAGCCCCTGGGGACTGCGCACACGCCGGAACGCCTCGACCGCCGCGGGCAGGCTCGCGGCCAACGGCTCGGGCATGGCATCGATTCCGTCGAGCGGAACAAAACGCGTCTCGCCCAGACGCAGGGCGGGAACGGCGGCGGGAATGCCGTACAGCAACGGCCGTCGTAACAGGTTATAGGCGGCCACCCTGAGGCCGTGCTGCCAACGACCGAAGGGCCGCTGTTCACCCAACCGCGCCACCGCTTTGCCCAGCGCACGATCGCGCGCCAGTACCGCGCCGCCCGCCAGCAGGCTCACAGGCTTGCCGCGGCCGAAGCTCAACACCACCACGTCACCCTGCCACACCCGTTCGCCCGCGCGCGAAGGGAACGCCTGCGCGGCATCCTGCACCAGGGTGCAGCGCGCCGCCCGGCACAACGCACGCAACTCGCCGTGGCGCTCGGGGATACCGAGAAAATCCACCGCCACCACCGCGAGGGTCCGCGTCGACAGGCGCGCGGCCAGCTGTGACAAATCCATCCACGGCCGTTCCGGTACGTAATCGATCAGGATCGGCCGGCAGCCCGCGTACACGGTCGCGCTCACCAGTGCCGGGCAGTTGTACGCAGCGAAGATCACCTCGTCGCGTCCGGGCGCGTCCCGTTTCAGCGCGAGTAAGGTCGCGCCCAGCGCCTGCGTGCCAGAGCCGAGCAGCGTCGCGTGCCAGGGCGCAAACAGACCGCACACCGCACTGCCGGCGCCCGGCCTGTACACCACGCGGTCACCGGCCGGCGCCAGGCGTCGCCAGTTCATGGGCAGGCGCCCGGCTCCAGCCGCGCGATGGGCAGCGACCTGCTCATGCGCGGCAGTTCCAGAAGCACCTTATGATCGCCGGTTGACGCCCGCTGATGGGCCGCGATACTTGCTTGCGAAAGGAGTGATGTGGCGAATGCATACGGCGCACACACCAACCGCGAAGGCAGGACACCCGATGGCAGTGACGAAGAGGTTTCGCGTGGTCTGCTCAATGAGATCGCATTCATGCGAAAGCCGTCACACTTGCCTTTGGAATCACGCAACTATAGTCACCGGGCTCCCGCGCTTCCATGTCACGCGAGGTCCTCATGGACGACGATGTCTTACGCGTATTGCACGTGGTTTCTGCCCAACGCTGGCAGGCTGAGGACAGCGCCCTGCCCGCGTTCCTGCGCGCTCTGCAGGGCCAGCCGGGCATTCACAACGAGATCCTCGTCACCGGCTCGCAAGAGGATGCCGCAGCCGGGCGGCAGGTGTTCGCTTCCGCTGTGCGCGCCGCGACGCCCCGTCGTACGCGTCCGCATATCGTGCACCTGCACGGCGGCGACGCTGCACCGCTCGGCGCGGGCATCGCGCTGCGCACACGCAGCGCGTTGTTGCTCGGCATCGAGGAAGAGCGCGATTTGTCGTCCGGCTGGCGCGGCGGACTGATGCGCGGTATCACCGCGCTCTGCATCCGCAAGCCCACCGGTGTAGTCTGCACGTCGCCCTCGCTCGCCGAGCGCACGAGCGCCCACACACGTGCAGGGATAAGCGTCATCGAGCCAAGCATCGACCTGGCGGCGCTCGATGCGCAGCGTGCGTCGGTGCCCGCGCCCATGGACGGCGCCTTCCACGTGGCGCTCATCGGCCCATTCACGGAAGCCCGGCGCCTCGACATGGCACTCGCCGCAGCGTACCTGCTCGCCCGCGATCAACCGGGCCGGTTCCACTTCCATGTCATCGGCGAGGGAGAAAGCCTGGCGCGCTGCACAGCCTTCGTGCAACGCCACGGTCTCGCCAACGCCGTGCACTTTCACGGCCACCAGGCGCCGCTCGCGCCGTGGCTCGCCCGCATGCACGCCTTGCTGTGGTGTCCGGATCGGGACTGCGCGGCGACACGGGTGCTGGAGGCCATGGCCCTTGGCGTTCCGGTGGTGGCACACGCGGTAGGCGGACTGCCGCATCTGCTTGGCGGCGGCACCTGCGGCACACTGGTCACAGAGCATGCGCCCTATGCCTATGCCTGCGCCATCGCGGCGCTGGCCGCGGATCCGGCCACGCGTGTGCGGCGCGCAGAAGCCGCGGCACGGCGCGTGCGCAGCCACCACGAGGTCGCCGGCGTGGTGAAGCGCTACGCGGCCTTGTATCGCTCCCTGGACGCCGTGCGGCAGAAGACATTGGACGTGTGCTACCTGTGACGCGCCGCGGTAAACATCTTTCCCGCAACGCGTTGCGGCAGCAGGCTGCCGTAGAGTTCCTCATAGGCGCGCAAGGTATCGGCAAATGCCTCCGCGTCGATGCCGAGGGCGATGTGCGTGAATGCCGCGCCGCGCGCGCGGCCACGATGCGCGTCATCGGGCTCGCTGATGATTAGCGAGGTGCCCGCTGCGGCAACCAGGCGCAGCGCACGCAGCCCTGCGGCGGGCGGTACCCCGTCGTACAGCGTGCCCACGTGCGGAATGCCCAGCAGGGTCGCGGCCACCGCCCCTGCCACGATGGCATCGGCGGTGTGACTGTGCAGCAGGCCGACCTTGCGCCGCCGCAGCTCGGCGGCGAGACGCAGGGTGAACAGACCGTATCCCCAGCGGGAGCGGTACCACGCCTCACCACCGAGCGCGACGTCCGCGATCGCCTCCGCGGCACACACCGCCTGCAGGCGTGGATTGGCGAAGTGCAGGACCAGCGCCGAATGGCCGCGGGCGCGCAGCCCGCCGGCGAGATTCACGAGCAGGCGTTCCTTGCCGCCGAATCCGCGCGTGTCAATGAAATGCGCAATGAGCGCCATCCCTGGCTCCCTGTATGCCCATAGGCACACTGCGGACGCACCATGCGGTCACCCGCGAGCGTCCGCGCATGCGGAGGGAAATCCCGAATCCCGAGGACACGGGATCCTCCGCGTCCACTTGCCACATCGTCAGAATTCAGCCCATCACCACCTGCCCCGCGTCCTGGCGATCACGACCACCCGCGGCCCTTTCTACCGGTCAACCGTCCCTGGCCGCGAAGGGGTCACCGAGGCTGAGCATGAGCGCGTCGGCAAGAAACTTCGCGGCCCAGTTGAGGTACTGATACTGACCATAGCCGCCATACACGGGGAACGAACCCTTCACACCGCCGGCCACCGTGGGCGCACCGTCGATGCGCTGCGTCGCGCAGACCGCCGCGGTCAGCCGGTCCGCTGCATCGCGCCACTCCGCATCGCCGTTCCATGCGGCGATGCGCTGCCACACGATGGCGGTCTGGGCCTCGCCGGTCAGGCAACGCCAGCGCACGGCCGGACGCCAGTCCTGTGTATAGCGTCCCGCCAGTACCCCATGGCGTTCGAAATGGCGGCGCAGGTGACCACTGCCTTCCAGGACGATCCGTAAGGCGCGCTCGTCGCCGATCTTGAGCCCCGCCTCGAACAAACCCTGCTGGGTATAGGCGATGGTGTGCAGCAGCGGACGCAACGGGTCGTCGAGACAGTTCTTGGCGATCCAGCCGTTGGCGTGGGCCAGCGCACCCACTGCCGTGATGTTGCGTTCCGCGCAGGCCGTTGCCTCGCTGTCGCCGGTCAACGCGGCGTATTCGAGCATGGCCCACGCGGTGCGCGCGTTGTAGGCGTAGGTATCGGTCGCCGCGCTGCAAAAGCGGCTCAGGTTGCGCCGCCACAGGCCGTCCTGATCCTGGTTGTCGCACAGCCAGGTCACCGCGCGGCGGGCACTGGCCAGGTAGCGTTCGTCCCCGGCGGCACGGAACGCAGCACACCAGCCGAACACCACCTGTCCGGTATTGAACACCGCGGGCGTGGGCGGGTGATCGATGGTGCCGCCCTGCACCGCGCCTTCGGGCATCTGCATCTCGCACTCCCAATCGGCCATGCGCAGCGCCCGGGCACGGAAATCGCCGTTCCCGCTCAGGCGGGCGTAGTGCAGGAAGGTGGGAATGATGTAGCCGGTGGTCTCGGGATAGGACGCGCCCCAGCCACGACGCAGATCGTACATGCGGGCGACGCCGCCATCGCCGCCCGCATCCTGGGCGCGGCACAGCCAGCCCATGGTGGCGTCCAGGTGGCGGCGTGCATCGTCGATCTGCGCCTGTTGCCCGATGAAATCCCGCAAGCTTTCGGCCAGTGCCATCATGGCTCACACCTCGATGGTGAGTGAACGCCGCAAGGTCGGTTCGATGCCGAACCCGGTCTTAAAACGATAGACGCCGTTTTCCTCGTGGCGCTCCTCGCGCGCTTCGACTGGAACGCCGCCGAAGTTCATGCTGCGGATGCCTGCACCCGGATAATGACGCGCCAGTTCGAAGAACAGCCGCACCGAGGCGCCGCGCTTGTAGCCCTCCTCCGAGCTGGCGCCGATCATGTAGAAGCTGGTGCCGTCGCGCTCCAGCATGTAAGCCATGGACAGGATGCCGCCGCTCTCGCTGAACAGCCCGTACAAGCGGGCGCTGCGATCCTGGCCAAGGTGGGTGGTGAGACGGCGGTAATAGCGGTAGTTTCGCCATAGCCACCGCCAGTTCAGGCGTTCACCGCGCCGTTTGCCCCAGGTCGCCCGCAATCGCATCATGGTCCAGGCCTGGTGGTGTTCGATGCGCCGGAGGACCATGGGCTCGCTTTCGGACTTGCGCAGCTTGCGACGGTGATTGGTGCTCGCGGCACGCAGGCGCTGCTCTTCGCTCAACGACAGGTCGTAGATGAACTCGAGGCGCTCGCTGGAACGACACGGTCGCGCGGTGGAGGCATAGGCCTCCACGCCGCCGTCGAGGGAGCCGATGCGAATATCCGTTACCCCCTGATAGAGCAGCCATTCGGTGAGGCGCTCCGGCAGATCGGCCGGCGCACGCTCGGCGGACGGAGGAAAGGAGAGCGCACGGAAACGCCCGCCCATGCCCAGGGGTGAGACCAATCCGCCGAGCACGCAGAGCCGTGCGCCGAAACGCTTCACCACCACACCGCGGCGTATCGCCCGGCCCCACTGTTCCGTGGCGAGCACCGCCGAGCGATGGAACACGTTTTGGCCCACCGCACTGACCGTCTCGTCCCAGCCCGGTGCATCGCGCTCGATGTCGTACCACTCGAACTGAAGTTGCTGCTGCATCGACGGTACCCCGTATTTACTTCAGGTCCGGGTTCGTAGCAGACGAACGGCGTCGCGCATGCGGCTGATCTGTTCCTCGTAGAACATCAGGAACGTGCCTGCATAGGCCACCACGCCCGCGATCACGCTGAGCCCGAGCCGGAGGCCCGGGCTGGCAGCGTGCGCATAATGCTGCACAGCCATCACGGCCACTGCCATGCACGCCACCGCCACCAGCGTGGAGCGCCCCGCCTCGAGCAGTTCGGTGAGGCGGATGCCCAGGTCCTTGCGCAGATAGCGCAGCAGCATCGCGTACAGCAACGGGTAGGCGGCGATCCACGCCACGGCCACGCCCGTGAGCCCGTACTGCACGCCGACCAGGAAGGCGGCGGGGAGCAACACCATCCCTGCCCCGCTGTACGCCAGACTCCAGCGTACGTGCCCGCGACTGTTGAGCAGCGGCGGCATGAGCATACCGCTCACCCGCACCGCGCCGACGACCACCAGGATCTGGGTGACCGGCACCACGGGCAGCCACTTGTCGGTAAGGAACACCGTCACCGCATCGCTTACCACCAGTGCCATACCGACCAGCAGCGGGTAGGTGATGAATAGGAGCTGACGGTGCAGTTCCATGAACAGCGCGCGGCATTGCTGCGGATCGTCCTTGGTGCGCGACAGGGACGAAAAGGCCACGTGATTGAAGATCGAGCCGATCTTGTCCAGTGGCATGGTCGCCAACATGAAGCCGATGGAGTAATAGCCGGTCATCCGTTCGCCGAGAAACTTGCCGATGATGAAGATGTCCGCCCGGTTCGACACCACGAAGGCCAGGTTTCCCGCCATGAGGTGCAGGCCGAAACGCACGATGCCCATGATCGGCGCAAGGCGGAATGTGGGCCGGGGCAGGCGCCCCAGGGTGGGAAGATAGCCGACCACGAGAACCATGGTTTGCACGACCGTGCCGATGACCAGGCTCCATACGCCCGCACCCATCACGGCCAGGGTCACCACCACGACGATGGATGCGGCCGCCGCGGACATCTCGCAGAGGGCGCGCAGACGGAAGTCCATCCGGCGCATGACCAGCGCCACGGGTACCGCCTTCACGCTGCCGATGATCAGGACGAGGCCGCCGACGCGCAGCACCGCCTCCAGGATGGGCATGGCATAGAAGTCCGCGACGACCGGCGCCGCCAAATACAACAGCAGGTACAGCGCCAAGCCCGATACCACCCCGAGCCAGAAGACGCCGTCCTCCTCCTCCTGCGACACCTCGGTCTTCTGCACCAGGCCTTGCGACAGGCCCATCTCCATCACCAGGTTGAGCATGACGATGAAGACGTTCGCCACGGCGACCACACCGTAGTCCGCAGGCTCGAGCAAGCGCGCCACCACAATGGTGCCGATCCACGACACGGACTGGACCACGGCCTTGCTGGCGCCCTGCCAGGCGAAGCCCGTGAGCACACGTCGGTAGAATCCGGAATCGTGCATGCATGCCAGTCCGAGGCGGCGCGCCTACGGTGCCTGGCGCGCGCGCTGCCCCTCTAGGATACTGCGTCGCTCTTGGAGGCACTTTCAGCGGCTCGCCCGAAGGGAGCCTCCCAAAAACGCGGCGTTGCACTGCTTGGCAAGGGCTCGCCATTGCCTGCGGAGTGCGCCTTGCCTTGGCGCTTTTGGGAGGCCCTGAAAGTACCTCCAAGAGCGACGCAGTACACTAGTTGGTGCTCGCCGCGATGCTGCCGGCCAGGACGGAACCCTCTTCGACCGCCTCCTCGCCGGAGGCAACCAAAGGAACCACCGACGCCACGGGCGTCACCTCCGGACTGCCCACCAGCACCGGGCGTCGGTGGAGATACGCGGTGGTCTGCCGCTTGCGGCGGATATCGGCAAAGACCTGGCGCGCCTGCTCCACCGGAATACCGAGTTCCTCCGCGAGAACTTCCGCCGAGGCACCGCTGTTGAGCATGGCGATGGCCACGTCCATCTGCCGGTAAGGCAGCGAGAAATAGAATTCGTCCTGGCCTTGACTGAGGCTGTAAGTATCCGTTGTGGGCTCTGCGTTGCAGATGCTTTCAGGCAAGTTCATGTGCCGTGCCAGCGCATAGACCTGCGTCTTGTACAAATGGGCGATGGGCTTGACGTCCGCCGAGCCGTCACCGTTCTTGACGAAGAAACCCTGGTCGTATTCGAGGCGATTGGGCGTGCCGACCACCGCATAGTTGAGCCGGTCTGCATGGAAATACTCAATGGTCTTACGGATGCGTTGCTTATAATTGGTGGCGGCCACGATTTGCAGGTATTCCTTTGCATCGAGGCGGCGTTCATCCATGTGCCCCTGCGGATCACACACCACCAGCGCAAAGTAGCTGAACCGGTGCGCACCACCGCCGCGGATGACGATCTTGCTTTTCCAGTCGTCACCGTAATGGGGAAAGACCTTGCGAATAGCGCTGTCGCGCCACCGGTAACAACCGATCGCATCAAGCGACGCGGCGATGTCCTGCACCTCGTAGTCGATACCGAGCATCTGCGCGAGCTCGGTCGCCCGCAGCTCGCTCTCCGCATTGGAATCACGCTCTGGCAACATCACGCCGAACACCCTGTCCGCGCCGACGGCGCGCACCGCCAGCGCCGCACAGACCGAGCTGTCTATGCCTCCCGACATGGCGATCACGAGGCCGCGCCGATGCAGGTCTTCGCGCAGAATGTTGCGGAGCTGGTGCGCGATGCGCTCGACCTCGGCTTCGCAATCGATGACAAGGAGCTCAGCCGCGTGCGTACTCTGTTCCTGTGGAGACATCCCGTTCTCCCTTCGTGTGGTCGTTGTCCCGAAGCAGATATCGCTGCACCTTTCCCGATGCGGTTCGCGGCAACACCTCCGCGAACGCGATCGCGCGAGGTACCTTGTAGGGCGGCAACCGCTCGCGACAATGCCGCTGCACGGCCTTTAGGCTGAGATTGCCGCCCGCACGCAGCACGATCACTGCCTTAACGACCTGCCCCAGCAGTTCATCCGGAATGCCGGTGCAGGCCACGTCGTCCACACCATCGAGTTGCGCAATCACTTCCTCCACTTCCTGCGGACTGATGCGGTGTGCGCCGCACTTGATCATCTCGCTACGACGCCCGTCGATGTAGATATAGCCATCGCGATCACGATGGGCAAGATCGCCTGTTTTTAACCAACCGTGCTCCAAGACCTGACGGGTCGCGTCCGGATCGTTCCAGTAACCGAGCATGATGTTCTCGCCGCGCGCCCAGATCTCGCCAGTTACATCGCGCGCGACTTCACGGCCATGCTCGTCGTGGATCTTAAGCTCCACGCCGGGAATGGCGATGCCCACGGAGCCTGGCTTGTCGTCGAGCCGTTCGGGCGGCAGATAGGCGAGCCTCGCGCTCGCCTCGGTCTGACCGTACATGACGAACAGCTTCGCCGCAGGAAAGGCCTGGCGCACGCGCTGAGCGAGATGCGTCGACATGGCCCCCCCGGCCTGGGTCAGATAACGCAGTGAGCGCAGATCATGTGCGGCCGGATCGGCGCGGGAGAGCAACACGGCGAAGGTCGACGGTACACCCGAAAACCCTGAGGCGCGCTCTGCCTCCATCGCCTGCAGCACACCGCGCGGGTAGACCATGCTGCGATCGAGCACCAGTCGGGCGCCGGCGATGAGGTGTGTATGCAGTACCGAGTTGCCGTAGGCGTAATGGAAAGGCAGCACGTTGACCAGACAGTCAGCGGGCGACAGCGGCAGATAGGCGAGAATGGATCGGGTGTTGATGTCCAGGTTGCGGTGACTGAGTGTGACACCCTTGGGGCGCCCGGTAGTCCCCGAGGTGTAGATGATGCAAGCGGGCGCCTCCGGTACCGGTTCGGTGAACGCGACGCGCGCGCCTCCGCTGCACAGCGCTTCCGCGTCGAGCACCTGCACATCGGGCGCGGCAATGCGCAGTGCGTCGAGCTCGGGGTGTCCCGCCGCGACGATCAGCGCGCTGGCGGCACAGTGGTTCAGGTGGCCGGCGATCTCCGTGGCACGGGCGGCCGGGTTCAGCGGCACCACCACTCCGCCCACCGCATGCACGGCGTAATAGCACGCGGCGTAACAGGGGGAGTTTTCCAGCAGCAGACCGATGCGCGCACCGCGCGGCATCCTGAGGGCGCGCAGTTGCGTGCTGGCGCTGCCGATGGCCGACCACAAGTCTCCGTAGGTCAGGCGTTCTGCACCGTGCACCAGGGCTTCGGCGCTCGGCTGCTGCGCGACCCGACGGGCGAGCCTTGCCAGCAACGACACGTCAGGCGCCCGCCCGGGCGCTGCGCGTGGTGCTCTTCCTGGCCAGGAAAGCCACGATGTTGTTCACCGAATCCAGATTGTCCGGCACCATCTCATCGTCATCGATGCGGATCGCGAACTGTTCCTCCAGGAAGGCGATCAACTCCATCATGCCCGTGGAATCCACGATGCCTTTTTGCAGCAACGAGTCGTCGTTGCCCAGTGCCGCATCGTCGTCCGTGAACAGATAGTTGTTCAACAGGAATTGTCTTACGCGTGGTTCAACCGACATGGCGTGGTCCCTTGGCTCATGGATGAGTCGACGCGGTATTGCAGCCGCACCGGATTGGCGATGAAACGGTGATGCCAGATCTGGGTGGTGAGAATGCCGATGAAAGCCATGTTGTCGCGCTGCCCGACCGCCCTGCCCGACAGGGCCTTGCGTACCAGATGACCAACCTTCACCGCATCGAAGTAACCATAGTCCCGTAGGGTTGCGGGCGACATGAGGTCGAGGCAGTCCGGCCGGGCGGCGACGAAGGCGGCGATGTCCGGGGCGCGATAGGGCTGCTTGGGGCGCGTGAGGACCGCCGCAGGCAGACGCCCTGCCATGGCGCGTTTGAGCAGGTATTTTTCGCGCAGCACGCGCAGTTTCAGGCGCGGCGGCAGCGCCGCGGCGAATTCGATGACGCGGTGGTCCAGATACGGGAAACGCCCTTCCACCCCGTTCGCCATGAGCATGCGGTCGCCCTGCGAGGAAAGCAGGTATCCCGGCAGCAGCAGCTTCGATTCGAGGTACTGGGCGCGATTGAGCGGATGCCAGCGCGTGAACCCTGTGGGCAGGCTGGCGGCGAGCCGAACGTCCATGGGCGGCAGCGCCGCGAGCGCAGACTGCACGTCGGCGGCGAAGAACTGTTTGCACAGCGCGGTGGTGTGCCAGCGCGGCAGGTGGGAAAATGCGAAGGCCTCCACGTCGCCGAGACCTTGTCCGAAGAACGATCGGACGTAGCCTTGGCCCCGCCTAGTGATGTCCAGATAGGGATAGAGGCGGCGCAGCAGCAGCGGACGCCACGCGGAATCCGGCCGCGCCGCCCAGAAGCGCCGCACCTTGGCCTCCTTGAAGATGTCGTAGCCGCCGAACACCTCGTCGGAGCCTTCACCGGTGAGCACCACCCGGAAGCCGTTGGCGCGAGCGAATCCCGACAGCAGGCGCATGGGTACGGGCGCCGTGCGCAGTACCGGTATCTCGGTGTGCCAGATGGTATCGGCCAGGGCGTCGGCAATGGTGCCGCCCTCGCAATCCATGCGCGCGTGTTGCGTACCGAGATCGTCGACCACGGCCTGTTGATAGGGCGTCTCATCCAGCCCGGCGCTCGCAAACCCGATGGAAAACGTGCACAGCTTGACGTCGGTATGCTGATTGATGAGCGAGGCGATCACCGAGGAGTCGAGGCCGCCAGATAAATAGGCGCCGACCGGCACATCCGCGCGCAGGCGGATGTGCACGGCGTCATCGAGCAGGCTGCGCAACTGGTCTGCCAGGGCCGCTTCCGGGGCAGCGGTGTAGTTGCCCGACGCGGGGTAATCGAAATCCCAGTATTTGCCGGTGCGCACTCCGCGGGCATCGGCCTCGAGCCATTCACCGGGTGGGAGTTCGTGAATGCCCTCGAAGGCCGTGTCGGGGGCGAGCGGCGCCCACCAAGTGAAGATCTGATCGATGGCCGCGAGGTGCGGCCGCGCCGGCACGCCGGCCGCGAGCAGCGCCTTGATCTCGGAGCCGAACACCAGCTCGGCCGGGTTCGCGTAATAGAACAGCGGCGCGATGCCCACGCGATCGCGCACCAGCAGCAGGCGTCGCGCCCCGGCATCCCACAGGGCGATGGCGAACTGGCCGTTCAGCCGCTGCACGAAGTCACGCCCGTAGTCCTCGTAAAGGTGCACGAGCACTTCAGTATCCGACTGCGTGTAGAACGTGTGGCCGCGCGCCTCCAGTTCGGCGCGCAGTTCCAGGTAATTGAAAATTTCGCCGTTGAAAACGACCCACACGGTGTGCGCTTCGTTGTGGATGGGTTGTGCACCACCCGCGAGATCGATGACGGCGAGGCGCGCATGGCCGAGCCCGATCGGGCCTTGCACATGGAATCCCGTATCGTCCGGGCCGCGATGGCGCACGCTGGCCACCATGTCTATGAGCCGCGGCGCGGCGACCGGCGCGCCAAGCAGGTTGAGCACTCCGGTGATGGCGCACATGTTAGGGAAGACTCTTGACGATGTGTGGGCCGAGCAGGTTGGCGAACGGCAGCGGCAGGCGCTTCCAAAACGCGACCGCCAACCCGTAGCGTGGATTGGCGGGGTTCAATGCGGGCACGGATTGCCCGGGCGCAAGCCAATAATGCCAATAGAGCTGCCGCTCCTCGGCGCCCCACTGTTTCTTGAAACGCCAGGTGCCGCTGCCCACGCTGGATCGTCCGAAGTCGAACTCCGTGCAGCCCGCTTCCACCGCCCGCTCCAAAAGCGACCAGTACAACAGCATGTTGGTGCCGAGCGCATTGCTCGCGCGCAACGAGGACGCCCACGGCACTTCCATGCGCAGGCGGTCGCGCAGCAACAGCGCCGCAGCAACGGGGCGGCCGCCCAGCCTCACCACCGAGATGGACGCTGCCTCGCCCATCATGTCCATGACCTGGGCGAAAAACCGGCGCGGGTAGACCGGTGTTCCGAGATCGCGCATATTGCGCGCGAACACCGCATAGAACTCCGTCAGCAACTCTCTGCCCCCGTGCAGTACATCCGCGCCCTCGCGCATGGGCCGGCGCACCTGGGCGCGGCACTTCCCACCGATGGCCGACCACAGCGCCCGCCCCGTTTCCGGCAACGCCAGGACCATCGCGACCTTGTCGGTGCGCAGTGCCCACTCGGGGCCGCGCGGAAAGGTATCGCGGAATTCCACATGGCTGCATCCCTTCAGCCCTGCGAGTTCCGCCGCTGCACACATGAGGGTCTCTTCCACCCGCGGGTCGTCCGCCAACGCGCCGCCGTAATTTACATACGGCATGGATACCATGTAGTTGCCGAACAGGCGGCTCTTGAGGCGCACCAGCGGCAGAATGCCGGTCAGTTCACCGGTCTCCTTGCGCGCCATCAGGCAGAAGGCCTCGTGGCCGAACAACACCGCCGCCAGCCGCCGCCAGCCATTCAGGTGATAGATGGAGCCCCGGGCATGGCCCTGCACGAAACCGTCAAGTTCCTCGGCGGCCTGATCGGCCGATGCCACATCGATCCGCGGGACCAACGCCAGTTGCGCCGCCAGCGTGCTCATCGGTCACTCTCCTCTGCTGCGTGGCTGCAGGCCCTTCGTCGCAACAGCGTGATCGCCGCTCCGAGGCCGACGCCGATCTCGTTGGAAAGGTAGTTCACGAAACTCCCCGTGCTACCCAGCAACGGCAAGGCGATCTCCACCGCGATACCGGCCAGCGACACCAGCACGACGGCCGCCGCCAACCCCTCGGGCTCGTCGCGCAGGAGTGCGGCGGCCCCCGTCATGAGCAAGGCATACACCGGCACGTGCACCAAGAACGGCGTCAGCTCGCCTGCGCCACCCGGGGCAACGACGCCCGCCAGAACGGCTCCCGTGACGGTCGCGGTTGCCGCGCCGCTCACGCGATCAGCCATGGCCGCGCTTCCGTGCCGGGACAGGTGCAGGCAGCATCCCCAGGGCGTCGAGCACGTCCCGCGCCGGTGCGAAGCGGAAATCCTCCAACAGCCTTCGCAGCCGCGCCTCACAGCGGTGCAGGTTGAGGTAATGCCTGAAGCGGCTCACCGCACCGGTCGGGATGCGCGGCTGGTCGGGGTCGATCTCCCACGGGTGCAGATAGAACATGCATGGCCGCTCGCGACCGGCCTTGCGGAGCAGATGATGGGTGAGGCGATAGGGATAGAGACGGAAATATCCGCCGCCCACCGGAAAGCGCAGCCCCAGGTGATCCACGGCCGTGGGCGGAAATTCCACCAGGGCGCTTGCCGCGGGCATGTCGAGCCGGTGCGGCACCAGCGGCGCCGTCGGGATGCCGTAACGGTCGTGGCGTACCGGGAAAATGCTGGAGTCGTAGACAAACCCCGCCTCATGCAGCACATCGAGCGCCCAGCGCGTGTCCTGGACGATGGAATAGCTGGCGGCGCGGTAGCCGAGCACCGGGGACTGGATCTGATCTTCGAGGATGGCCTTGGCGCGCCGTGTCTCTGCGCCGAATTGCGCCGCGCTCTGACGGTAGATCAGCTCGTGGCTGTAGCCATGACAGGCGACCTCGTGTCCGGCGGCGGCGATCTCGCGCACCAGTCCCGGATTGCGTTCGGCCACCCAGCCGAGCACGAAGAATGTGGCCCGTACTCCGGCCTGTTCGAACAGCCCGAGCACGCGGAAGGTGTTGCGCGCCACGCGCGGCTCGAAGCGCTGCCAATCATCGGGACGCACGCGCTTGGCAAAGGCGGAGACCTGGTAATAGTCCTCCACGTCAACGCTCATGGCATGCGGTACGGCGGGAACGTCCATATTCCCTCCTCGCCCACAACGTCGTCTGGCTGCCTTTTCGACAGCAGGAACTCCGTAGCCGCCGGCGTCCCCGCACCTGCTCAGGCGCGCGGATTCAGCGAACCGGCGATGCGATCGAGCCGCTCTTCAAGCCGCGCAATTTCCTCGCTCAGGAGCCGGAACACATCGGACCCCGCAGCCGCCGGAGGTGTAATCACACCGGCCGCGCCGGCTGCCGCCGCTTCGGGCGGGCCGCGATGGCGTTCCATGCGCTCCTCGTACGTCGTCCATTGCAGCTCCTGCACCGCGATGCGCACCACCGCACCGTCCACCTGATGGATACCGTCCGCATAGGCGCAAATCAGCGCGGTATCGCACAGGCTGTTGAGCAAACGCGGCGTCCCGCCCGTGTACTGGTACAAGGCCGCGAAGGCGTCAGCTGCGAAGATATCGTTGCGCGTGCTACCCGCGACGTTCAGTCGATGCTCCACATAGGCCTTGGTCTCGGTGGGATCGAAGGGCTGGATATGGAACCGCAACCGCACACGCTGCACCAGTTGTTCCATGCCCGGCGCATCGAGCAGGGTGTTCAGCTCGGGCTGCCCGACCAGGATCACGTTGAGGATTTTTTCCTGGTAGGTCTCCAGGCCAGAGAGCAGGCGTATCTCCTCGAGCACCCGCCGGCTCAGGTTCTGCGCCTCGTCGACCACCAGCACGATACGCTTGCCCGCGGCATACTGGTCGAGAAAATACTCATTCAACTTGCCGAGCATCTGGACCTTGGACAGGCCGAACGGATCGAGACCGAGATCCACCAGGAATGCCTGAAGGAATTCGTTTTCGTCCAGCTGCGTATGGTAGATGCGCGCCACCACGACTCGATCATCGAGTGCGCTCAGCAGCTTCTGGATCAGGGTCGTCTTCCCGGAACCGATTTCTCCGGTGATGACCACGAAGCTGTCACGGTTCCACACCGTGTACTCCATGTAGGCCATGGCGCGCGCGTGGGCCGTTCCGAGGTAGAGATACCGCGAGTCGGGCGTCATCCGGAATGGGTGGTCCTGCAGTCCGAAATGCTCCAGATACATGGCATCACTCCCGGAACGCCGAGCGCTCGTAGGTGAGACTGAGGAACGCGGTGTTCTCCTGATAATCGTTCAGGTTCGGCATGCTGTCACTGCCGGTGGTATCACGCTCGCCGCGGCCAATTTCAAGACTCGCCCGCAGACGGGAATTGATCCGGTAGTGAAGCCCGAAACCCACCCGGGTGTCCTCGACGGTAACGTCGAGCTGCTCGTAGTCGGCGCGTCGATAGAATCCCGACAAAGTCGCACGCAGGGTGGGACTGAACTGATAGCCGAGCCGCAGGTGGCCCTCCTCGTAGCTGCGATCGCGCCCCAGATCCTCGTAATCCTCCTGGCGTGCCGCAACGACCGCGCGCCAATCGAACAGCACCCCGGTCCAGTGATAGGCGAGCTCGGCATGCTCGTTGTAGTACACGGCGCCGAGGGCCTGCTGATCGACCTGCGCAATACCGCCGCGGCTTACCATGCCGAGCATGTCATAGCCCGGGTCCGTGTATTCCGCCATGGCGCGCGCCTCCAACGTGGAATAGGAATTCAGGGGCAGTAGCCAGGCGACGCGTGCCAGGAATCCGTTCAGGTCGTCGCTCTGGTCCCGGCGCACCGTCGTGCCACCCACGTCGACGGTCAGCTCGGAACGCGACAGGGTATGCTCCACGCGGAGGAAGCCATCGCCGCGCGTGTAGTCTTCGTAGCGGGACGAGCGGTAGGCGGTGTTCAATAATTCCGCATTGGCGGACAGGCGCGTCCTCGGGCGCCAGTCATGTTCGAGCCGTGCATACGCAAGCAGCCGGCGACTGTCCACGTCGGTTTCTTCGAACCAGAAATGGCCATAGCGCCCACCCGCCACCGCATCGGTGCGCGGCGACATGCGCCAACGCCCCTCCGGGCCGGTAAAAAACAGATTCACATCCTCGCGGTTGGTCGGCGTGGGTGCCGCCAAGACATCGGTGGTCGCCTGACGGTAGTAGTCCTCGACATGCCAGAAATAGCGCTCCGGCGCGATGGTCCAGACCGCGTCGGCATCCAGGGACAGCAGGAACTCGTCTTCATACAGGCTGGTGTTGTAATCGCGGTATTCCAGCATGCCCGCAATGCGCGCATCCATGTTGGCGGTCCGATCACGCACCTGTACTGTCGCCGTTCCCAGGCCGACCCAGGCTTCCTCGCCGTTCTCCGCCACCAGCGCGATGTTGTCGCTGTATTCGGCCCCCAGCCCGAAGGAACTGGCCGTCTCCCAGGCAAGCACCGACGGCGCGCAACCGGCGACGACAAGGGCGGCGGTGGCGGCGCAGCGCCGCGGCCAGGGCGGTGCCACGGCCTATATCCAGCGGCCGAGCACGGCACTGCTGGGCTCGTCATTGATAATCGTGCCAAGCAGCCGCTGTTCGCCAATGGCATTCACCGCGGCCTCGATCTGCGTATCGGTGCTTCCTGCATAGGGCACGACCAGGATCGCGATGTCGCACAGCTCCGCGAGCATGCGCACATCCGCAGATACACCCACCGCAGGGGCATCCACCACCACGAAGCGTTCCCGGTAACGCTGCTTCAGTTCACGGAACAGGCGCTGCATCTTGAGCAGCGCGAAATACTCTGATCCCGGGTCCTTGTTGCGGCCGATGGGAATGACGCGAAATCGCGGAATCCCCGTGGGGTGGATGATCTCCGACACCGCGACGTCCTGATCACGCAGAAAATCGGTGAGGCCGAGCGGCTCCTCAGTCAACACCAGATCGTCGTGCCCAGGCTCTTGGAGATTGCAGTCCACCAGCAGAGCCGTGCGATTCTCGTCAAAGGCGATCGCCGCGGCCAGGTTTCTCGCCACGAAACTCCCGCCGCCATTTTCCGCTGTGGACGTCACCAGAACCACGGCATTGGATGCCCCGGCGCGTTGCAACACCGAGGTGCGCAGATCACGGAATGTGTCGCGGATGCGCGTTTCCCGCATGGACGCAAAGATCACCCTGCGCACGGCGAGGTCCGTTTCACTGCGCCTTAACGGTTCGGCCATGCGCGCAATCTGATCGGCGGCGGTGGTGTCCGCCGACCGCTCCGCGGCGCTCGGCTCCGTCCCGGATGCAACCTGCAGTTCCTTGGCCTTTTTCAGTGCCTCTTCGATCTTGCTCATATCAGAGGGCTCCGGTGATGCTCATCACACTGATGGCGCCGATGAGTACCAGACTGGCAATGGTGGCGATACCGAGCGTGGCGATGCCGCGCGCCTCCAGCGCGCTTTCGCGCGGGGTGTGCAGATGCTGGATAACCCCCAGGGTGACAAGACCGAGACGCTCGCTGATCACGGACGGGTGGCGAATGCGCGGGTCCGCTTGCTGGATGCCGAACAACACGGCGAAGGGCAGGGCGATGCCCAGCAGAATGCCGCCCGATGCGAAATACGACAGCGGCGGCGCCTTGGCCTGGTGGGGCAGAAACGCCGGCTCCTCCACGCGCATGGTCACGCCTTCCTGGGTACGGTCCAGGTTCATGGATACCCGTGCCGCCTCACGACGCCGCAGCAGATCCTGATAGATCTGCGTGGTGACGTCGTAGTCTCGCGTGCGTTCCGCCAGCTCCGCCGCAGCCTCCTGAATGCGCCGGTTGCGATCCTCCTCATTGGCAAGCTGGCGCTGGTTTTCCTGAATCCTGGAACGGACGGTCTGAACCGCGGTGTTGGCCTCGTACAGTCCGCCGCGCAGCTCCTGGTACAGTGGGTTCGACATCAGGATGCCGCTCTGTGCAGGCTCCTGATCGCCCTTTTCGACCCGCGCCGCCACCTGTTCCAGCTCGGTGATCTGGTCCTTGAGACGTACCACATCGGGGTAATTTTCGTGATAGGTAAGAAGCAGCGTATCCAGCTGCGCACGCAGTTCGGCGATACGTCCACGGTACTGCTCTGCACGCGACATTACGTTGGCCGACTGCGCCTCGCCTGACAACTGATCTTCCAGCGCTTCCCGGCGGATCTCCGCCTCGCGCAACTCCTGGTCCAGTTGCGCGAGCCGATCTTTCAACGCCGTCAACCGGTGCGCAGAGTCCACGTCAGCGCCGGGCCGCGCGTCCGCATTAGCATTGCGAAATTCCTTCAGGTTCTCGTCGAGCGCCTTGAGTTTCCCCTGATATTCCTTCACCTGTTGATCGATAAACGAGTATGCGGTCTCGCTCTCATGGGATTTGGCGGCCAACGACTCGGAAATGAACAGCTCCGCCATCTTTTGGGCGACGAACTGGGTGCGGTCGGGGTCCGTATCGGTGTACTCGATACGCACCAGATTTTCCCCGACGTTTGCCACTACGGTACGCTCCTTGATGCTTTCCACGATGGCGTCGAGCGCGGTGGGGTCCACCGCCGACTCGTCCTCGATGAAGCCTGCGCTGTGCACGATTTGGTTAAGCAGCTTGCGCCCATAGATCACTTCACTGGCGATGGCGGCCCGGTCGGCCAGCGGTGACTGTACAGCCGCGCCTTCCATGAGCGGCCCGATGACACTTCGATCATCCACGTACACGGTGCTGTAGGAGGTGTAGGTGCGCGGCCAGGTGGCGCCGATCAGCGTGGTGACAATGGAGATCGCAATGAACGCCCCGATCATCATATAGCGCCGGCTGTAGGCCTCCAGCATGAGAAGGCGCAGGCTCTCTGAGAGATTGGTCGGCATAGTGCCTCCGTTAGAAGAGACGCTCTGGAATGGCTATGACGTCTCCCGGCTGGAGATCCACATTGGTGGTCAAGTCCCCCTGGGTGAGAATGCGCCCGAGATGAACGTGCAGGATCTCCGTCTCGCCGCTCGCCTTGCGGCGAAACACCTTGGCGCGATCGGGCGCTGCGTACACATTGATGCCGCCGGCCTCGAGCACCGCATCCAGTGCCGTCATGCCCTGGCGGTATGGCATGGACAGGGGCGCCTCGACCGCACCGGTGACCCGGATGCGCGATAGGAATTCATGGGAACGCAACTCGGTGAGTATGACCGTCACATCCGGATTGCGGATATAGGCGGAGAGCCGCTCGCGGATATCCTTGGCGACCTCCTGCGGGGTCCGTCCACCGGCCTGAACGTCGCCGACCAGCGGGATGGTGATCTTGCCGTCCGGACGCACCGGCATGGTGACTGACAACTCTTCATCGCGCCACACGTTGACGGCGACCAGATCGTCCACGCCAATGCGATACTCCTGGGCATTGACGGGCGGCGTCTTCGTATCCACTTCGCCGCTGCTCCGACTACCATCGGCGGCGCACCCGGAGAGCACCATGACAACCGAAAGGACGGCGACGATCATCCGTGCTTCCATTGCAATCGCTCCCTGTTATGGCGGCGCGCGAAAACACCGAATAATGCTGTTCGAACTCTAGTTCGGCCCCCCCCTCTGTCAAGCGTCGGGAACGACCCGCGTCTATCGTGAGCCCTTGCCAAACAGCACCACTTCCACGGTCTGAAGCAGGATCACCATATCCAGCAAAACGCTGCGGTTTTTCAGGTAATAAAGGTCGTATTGCAGCTTCTCGATCATATCCTCGCGAGAGGCGCCATAAGGGTAGAGAAGCTGCGCCCAGCCGGTGATTCCCGGCTTGATGCGGTGCCGTTCGCGGTAGAACGGAATATCCTTCTCCAAATCCGTCACGAACTCGGGCCGCTCCGGGCGCGGGCCGACCAGACTCATGTCGCCACGAATAACGTTGAACACCTGCGGCATCTCGTCGACGCGCATCTTGCGTATGACGCGCCCAACACGGGTTATACGACTATCCATGACGCTGGCGAAACGTGGTCGCCCGTCCGCCTCAGCATCGGTGCGCATGCTGCGAAATTTCAACACGTCGAATACGGCGCCCCCCTGGCCGACACGTGGTTGCCGGTAAAGTACCGGCGCACGCCATCCCTCCTCCATTTTTATTGCCAGCACGGTCGCAATCATCAATGGCCAGCCGAGCAACAGCAGGACTACCGATGCCGACAAATCGAGGGCGCGTTTCGCCGTTGCCCCGAGGCGACCCTGCTCATTGGCGTTGAACAACATCCAACCGGGCCGCAGCAGATCGATCCGGACCTTTCCCGCTTCGCGCTCAATGAAATCGATCATCTCGATGACGCCGACGCCGCTATGCCGGCAATCCATCAGCGCCGCGATCGGTAGGCGGCTACGCCGCTCCGCCATGGAAACGACGATCTCGTCGGCGCCTGCATCCAGTACCAACTCGCTGAGCGGCTTATCCCATTGCAAATGCGGCTCGTGCACCGCTTCGCGTTCTGTTCCGATATAGCCGACGATCTCGAAGCCGCGGCGGTCTGCCTTGCGGCGCAGGGACTGCAGGGCATCCACGCCGTTGCCGCCGCCAAGCACCAGCACGCGGCGTTTGAACAGCCCCGCATCGGCACAGGCAAAGAACAATGCATGCAGCAGCGCGACAGTTACAAAAGCCGCAAGACCCGAGGTGATTACCGCCTCGATGCTGGGCGGTTGTTGTGGCAGCAGCATGTACAACACGCCGATCGCCGGTAGGGCCACCAGAAACGCGATGCCGGTGCGTGCCACGATACCGGTGAAGTTCGTGCGAAGATTCAGTTGATACAAACCAAGTGCAGACATGAGGATCATGAGCCCCACACCTGCAAACGCTGAGATCGACAGCGGCATTCCGCCGTCATCACCGCCGAAGGCATCGTAGACCAATCCTGCGTACACGGCGCCAGCCACGGCGCTTGCCTCGACCAATGACAACAACACCAGGGGAAGACTCACGCGATGGCCAAGCACGCGGAGTGTTCTCATGTGCATTCCCTTGCCATGTCTCGTCCGCTTTTCGCAAGCATAGAAGCTTCCCGCGCCTGACGGGCTCTCTCGCCACAATCCACGTTCTGTGCAGTGTGTACTCCATGCTTCCGTGAAGCCTGGCGTGGGGGTCACGCCTCTATACTTTCCGCACCCGCATGAGGCGGGCTTTCCTCTTTCGAACTCGACAAGGACAGTCCTATGCCAGATGTCGACGCGTCGCGAATCGGTGTCATCGGCCTTGGCTACGTTGGCCTGCCACTGGCCGTAGCATTCGGGCGTCAGTTTCCCACGGTCGGCTTCGACATCCGCGAATCGCGCATCGCCGAGCTACGCAGTGGCTTCGACAGCACGCTGGAAACGAGCGCAGAGCAGCTCGCCGGCGCTCACCTGTTGAGCTATTCCCATTGCGTCGACGACCTTGCTTCCTGCAACGTCTTCATCGTCGGTGTTCCGACGCCGGTGAACCGGCATAAGTGGCCCGATCTCCGGCCGCTGGAGTCGGCAAGCCGCACGGTTGGCAAGGTATTGAAAGCCGGTGACATCGTCATTTACGAGTCGACGGTATTTCCCGGTGCCACCGAGGAGGTCTGCGTCCCCATTCTTTCCGCCGTCTCCGGTCTCACGTTCAATCAGGACTTCTTCGTCGGCTACAGCCCCGAGCGCATCAATCCCGGCGACAAGGAACACACCCTCACCACTATTCGCAAGATCACCTCCGGCTCCACACCGGAAATCGCGGAGTACGTCGATGCCCTCTACCAGTGCATCGTCGAGGCCGGGACCTTCAAGGCGCAGAGCATTCGCGTCGCCGAGGCCGCCAAGGTTATCGAGAACACGCAGCGGGACGTGAACATCGCCCTGATGAACGAGCTGTCTCACATCTTCTCGCGGCTGGGCATCGACACCCAAGAGGTGTTGAACGCCGCCGGCAGCAAATGGAACTTTCTGCCCTTCCGACCCGGCCTGGTGGGTGGTCACTGCATCGGCGTAGACCCCTACTACCTCACACACAAGGCGCTTGAGACCGGCTACCAGCCGACCCTGATCCCCGCCAGCCGCCTCATCAACGAGGGCATGGGCAACCATGTGGCCGAGCGCATGATTCGGCTCATGGCCTCCAAGGGCATCGGCAGCGTGGGGGCGCGCGTGCTGTTGCTCGGCCTCACGTTCAAGGAGAACTGCCCGGACCTGCGCAACACGCGCTGTATCGACATCGTGCAGGTGCTGCGCACCTATGGTGTACAGGTGGAGGTATTCGACCCGTGGGTCGCCACCGAAGATGCCGAGCGGGAGTGCGGCATTTCCACCATTCCATCCCTGGCGCAAGGCGACTACGACGGCGTCATCGTTGCCGTGGCGCATCGGCAATTTACCGAATTGGGCAGTGAGGGTGTCGTGCGTCTATGCAAGCCAAATCACGTGATCTTCGACGTGAAAGGCCTCTTTCCCGCCGATGTCACACACGGCCGGCTTTGACAGGGAGGTGTCGCATGTGCGGAATCATCGGCGGCGTCAGTCCAAGCGATATCACATCCACGCTCATCGATGGGTTGCACCGACTGGAATACCGGGGCTATGACTCCGCCGGGATTGCTGTCGTGGACCTGCACGGTCGGCTCGCTCGGCGCCGGGCGGTCGGCAAGGTGGCCGCATTGGCGGGGATGCTCAGCGACGATCCGCTGCACGGTCGCGTGGGCATCGCACATACGCGCTGGGCCACCCACGGCAGGCCTCACACCGATAATGCGCATCCGCACATGAGCCGCGATTCGGTGGCCGTGGTGCACAACGGCATCGTGGAAAATTATGCCGCGCTGCGTGATGAGCTGACGGCGGAAGGCTACTGCTTCATCAGCGAGACCGATACGGAGGTCATTGCCCATCTGGTGGAACGCCAATTGCGGCGCGCCAACAACTTGCGTGAAGCCGTCGGCGCGGCGGTGCAACGTCTCGAAGGCGCATTCACCTTCGCGGCGGTTGCAGTGTCGGAGCCGGACCGGCTGGTGGCGGCGCGGCAGGGCAGCCCTCTGGTCGTCGGTATTGGCGACGCCGGGTGTTTCGTTGCTTCCGACACCTACGCGCTGCTACCGGTCGCGCGCCGTTTCATTTACCTCGAGGAAGGCGACGTCGTGGAGCTCACGGGCAACAGCTTTCGCATCCACGATGCCGGCGGACGGCTCGTGGAGCGTGCAGCAAGCGAGGTCCAGTCGAGCCTGTCGGTGAGTGACAAGGAAGGCTTCCGCCACTACATGCTCAAGGAGATCCACGAGCAGCCCGATGTGGTGGCGCGCACGCTCGACACCTGGCTGGAAGGTGGGCACTTGAATCCCGACAGGCTGGCGCCCCACGCGCGTGCACTGTTCGCCCAGGTACGCGGGGCGCACATCATCGCCTGCGGCACGAGTTATCACGCCGGCCTGGTGGCACGCTACTGGCTCGAGTCCCTGGGCATTCCCTGTCATGTAGAGGTGGCGAGCGAATACCGCTACCGCAAGCAGGTGATCATGCCAGGTACGCTGCTTGTCACCATTTCCCAGTCGGGCGAGACCGCCGATACCCTCGCCCCCTTGCGTGAAGCCGCCGGAAAAGGCTACCTGGCCAGTGTCACCGTATGTAACGTGCCGAACAGTTCATTGGTGCGTGAATCGGATATTGCCATGCTCACGCGTGCTGGCCCGGAGATCGGTGTTGCTTCGACCAAGGCATTCACAGCCCAGCTCGTAGCGCTTGCCATACTTGCCCTGGCGCTCGCCCGTCGTGACGGAGATATCCATCCCGCCGAGTCTGCATGGCTGCATGCGCTCCGCGATCTGCCAGAGTCACTTCGGACCTTGCTGCGGTCCGATCTCGGGCTTGATGCACTTTCCTCCACCCTGTCACGCGGCAACCACGCACTCTTCCTGGGCCGCGGAATTCAGTATCCGGTGGCCATGGAAGGTGCGCTGAAGCTGAAGGAAATCTCCTATATTCACGCCGAGGCCTATCCTGCCGGCGAGCTCAAACATGGGCCACTGGCCCTGGTGGATGACGCAATGCCGGTCATCTTCACCCTGCCGCAGGATCACTTACTGGCGAAGACGTGTTCGAATCTCAAGGAAGTGCAGGCGCGCGGCGGACGCACCATGGTATTTGCCGATGATCGCGCCGCCGCGAGCCTGCAAGGCAATGGTGACGTAGTGCGTCTCGGTGTGGTGCCGGAGCCGGTGGCGCCCATTGTCTTCACGCTGCCTTTACAGCTGCTGGCCTATCACACGGCGGTCGTAAAAGGTGCGGATGTGGATCAGCCGCGCAATCTCGCGAAGTCCGTCACAGTCGAGTAAACCGTGAGCTGCCCTTACAGGGCATCAAGCGGACACAGAGTGGCCGTGAGTAGGGATAAGCAGGCGAACACACCCAGCTAATCCGGCTGCGCCGCGGCCTCTAATGAAAAAGACTGAGTTTCGATAAGAATCCACGAGCAATATTCAATGGATCATTTATGGCTACGCGCCGGGCGCTTATTCACTAGCGCACGCACATAACGCGTTTTTCTGAGGACGTATTCCTTCTGGTTAGGAACTCGCAGTATTGACGTCTGTCCAACTTTGCAAAGCAGAACATTTCTTCCTATAACTCAAGCCAACCTAGCGTCAACAGAGCGACACTAACGCCATGAGACTGAGCAGACGCAATCCGCGGAATCGCAACATCACCCGTATGGATCACGAGAAAGTGCGTGGCTACTGGGTGCGGGTCGTCAAAGATGGCAAGCTCTATCAGAAGCTTTTCTCGGACGGCCAATACGGCGGCAAGCGACGCGCCATGGAGGCGGCGCGCGACTACCGTGACGAAATCCGTCAGCGGCTGTTCGGAGATAGTGCCGAATCACCGCGCCGTGTATTCACTTCCTGCAAGCGCAATACGTCGGGCATGGTCGGCGTCCACTATGTGGAGAAACAACGCGGAGATTCCGTGACACGTGCCTATGTGGCGTCGTGGTGCCCCACCAAAGGCGGCCCGCAAAAGCATAAGTACTTCTCGGTAAATCGCCTTGGGAAACGTGAGGCCTTCCGGCAGGCCTGCGCGTGGCGCAAGGCGCGGGTCACCGAAATCCTGCACAGCCGCGCGGGCGCTTCCAGCGCGATGTTGCAGTGAATCGGTGGACGACAGGCCGGAGCGCGCGCGGACCTGCCGCTTGCGCGATGTTTCAGAGGGGCGGCGAGATAACGATGTTCTCCGGCGGCTCGCCCGAAAACTGCACCCGCTCGGCCATTGCCTGATTCATGTAGACCGTGCCCGCCTCGTCGACGAGCATCGCATAGCGGATACCAAGGCGTTGCGCCAGGCGGTGCCAGTCCTGTGGACCTGCGATGACCAGCACCGTGGCCGCTACGTCGGCGAGCGTGCCGTCGGTGCCGATCACCGTAGCCGAGGTGATGCCCTCCACAGGCCAGCCGGTGCGCGGATCGAGGATGTGCGTATAGCGGACGCCCTGATGTTCACGGAAACGTTCGTAATTTCCCGAGGTGTGCACGCTTTCGCCGCTGTGGACTTCCAGCGACGCCAGCACACCGTTGCCCTGAGGGTGACGAATGCCCACCCGCCAGGGCCGCTCGCCGCGGCTACCGATGACACTCAGCCCACCCCCCGCATTCACGATGGCGTTCTCGATACCCATGGTGCGCAGCCTGGCAAGCGCCAGCTCGACCGCATAGCCCTTGGCAATGCCGCCGAAATCCAGCTGTACGTCGGGGTTTCTCGAGATCAGCACGCCGTCGCGCACCTGCACGTCGCCCATGCCCGGCGCCCGCGCCAGCCGCTCTGCCACGGCCTCCCGTGAGGGCGGTGGGCCGCTGGGCCGCTCGCTGCTTTGGAAACCCCACAGCTGCAACAGCCGGCCGATGGCGGGGTTGAACAGCCCTTCGCTGCGCTCGTAGGCCTCCCGGGAGCGCTGCACCAGTGGTTCCAGGGAAGGGATCAGTGGGGCGGGTTGTCCGGCGGCAATGGCCGCATTCACATCGCCGAGCGGGCCGGGCTCCCAGGCATGCCATTCGTGATGCCAGGTCTGGAAGTCCTGCGAAACGGCGGCCACCGCCTCGCGACCGCGGGCCTCGTCGACGCCATAGAGGGTGATGTCGGCCAAGGTACCGAAAACGTAGAACCGGTCCTCGTAGACCTGCTCGGATGCCGGTGTGCCGCAACCGCCCAGCACCCAAACGACGCACAGCAACAGCACCGCAATGGCAGACTTCTTGTACATGACAGCGATCCGATTCAGCGGGAAACGGCCTTGGCGACGGCCTTGGCCAGTTCAGCGGGAACGAATTTGGTGAGCACGTCATTGGCCCCTGACGTGTGGGCCAGCTCGGCGTTGATCGCCCCATTGATGGACGTGTGCAACAACACATACAGGCCGGCAAGCTGCGCATCCGCGCGTATTTCACGCGTCAGCGTATAGCCGTCCATTTCCGGCATCTCGATGTCCGAGATGACCATGTCCACACCGCCCTTTCCCTGAGCCAGCCGCGCGCGCAGCATGGAAAGCGCCTCGCGCCCGTCGCGGGCCATCAGGTACTCGGCGCCGAGGGCGTCCAGTGTCTGGGCGGTCTGGTGCCGGGCCATGGATGAATCGTCCACCACCAAAATGCTATGACCCTGCACTATTGGGCGCAGTTCGCCGTAAACCGCGTCCTCCACCTCCAGCTGCACCACTTCGGAAAGGATGCGTTCCACGTCCAGCACCTGCACGAGCTGGTCGTCGATACGTGTGACGCCGGTGATGTAGTTGTCCACCCCCGTGCCTGCCGGTGGCGGCAGCACGTCCTCCCAGTCGCAGATGGCGATGCGATCCACACCGCTGACAAGGAATCCCTGCATGGAACGGTTGAATTCAGTGACGATGACCGAGGCGCCCTCGCGCCCGCTAATGGCCGGGCGACCGACGGCCCGCCCCAGGTCGATGACCGTGAGCGGCTCGCCGCGCAGGTAGGCCATGCCACAGACCGCGGAATGGGCGTGCGGGACCCGGGTCAGGCGCGGCGCGGGGATGACTTCCTTCACCTTCAGCACGTTTAATGCGAAGCGCTGGGTGCCCGCGAGGCGGAACAGCAGCAACTCGAGCCTGTGTCGATTGCTGCTCGCACGGGTGTCTGTGGTCGTATTGCTCACTAGAGGGTCGAAAGCTCGGCGAGTTCTTCGTCGGACAGCAGCTTGCTCGCATCGACGAGAATCAGCAGTCCATCCTTGCGGTTGGCAAGCCCCATAATGAAGCGAGCGGTCTCGCCACTGCCTGTATCGGGCGCCGATTCCATCTCCGCGGCACGCAACTGCATGACCTCATGCACGCTGTCGACCAGGAATCCGACCACATGCTCTTCGCCCGCTTCCAGGATGAGGATGCGCGCGGCATCGTCCGGTTCCTTGAACGCGAGTCCGAACCGGCTGCGGGTGTCGATGATGGAGACCACGCTGCCGCGCAGGTTGATGATGCCGAGCACGTAAGCGGGTGCGCCGGGGACGGGGGAAATCTCCGAGCAGCGCAACACCTCGCGGACCTGCATCACGTCGATACCGTAGGTCTCGTTCTCGAGCTTGAAGGTCACCCAGCGTGAAACCGGGTCGCTCCGGGTCTGTGCGGATTGGCTCATGGGCATTTCTCAAAGCGGGCTTTCGGCAGTATATCGGCATCGCACAGCCGAAAGTAGAGGCCTGTTCTCGGCCTCATGGGGGCTTTGGGCGCCCTTCGACACGCTCTGGGTCCCGGGCGCGAAAAAAAAGCCCTGTTGGGGAGCAGGGCTAGGGGTTGCGCGTATCGCGCAGGGGGAGGAAAAGACAGGAATGTCTCAACGGGTTGAAACATTCCTGCATTTTCATACGGCCGAGGCCGTCTCCCTGGAGTATAGAGCCCGCCTCCGCGGTTGCCAGCGGGTTCCGGGGGGGAACAGCATGACGGCTGGGGTCCACGGCGAACCGCAGGGCAATAAACACGTATAGGGTGGCCATGGCCGCCGTTGCACCGCAGCCGGGACCAAGTGAACGGCGAGGCACGGTCCGCCCTATGTTTCCTTTGCGTTCTCTGCGCCTTGGGCCGTTTTCTTCCAATCAGCGGATGATGCTGCGCTTGACGTTTTCCATAAAGCCCGCAAAGGGGCGGACTTCCGGGAGCATTTCGGCCATCTTGCTCAGCTCCGCCTTGGCCTCTTCGAAGGACAGGCCCGAGCGGTACAGGACCTTGTAGGCATTGCGCAGGTTGCGGATCTGCTCCTGGGAAAAGCCGCGGCGCTTCAGCCCTTCCTTATTGATGCCGTGCGGCTCGGCGGGGTTGCCAGACACCATAAGGTAGGGCGGCACGTCCTTGGAGATGGCGCTGCCCATGCCCGTGAACGCGTGTGCGCCGATGGAGCAGAACTGGTGCACCAGCGTGAAGCCCGAGAGGATCACCCAGTCCTCCACGTGCACGTGGCCCGCCAGCGAGGCGTTGTTGGAGAAGATCACCTTGTCGCCGACGACGCAATCGTGGGCCACGTGTACGTACGCCATGTACAGGCCGTCGCTGCCGACGCGCGTGAAGCCCCCGCCCGTGGGCGTACCGCGGCTCATGGTGACGAACTCGCGGATCAGATTGCGATCGCCGATCTCGAGGCGCGTGGGTTCCCCGGCGTATTTCTTGTCCTGCGGCGCTTCGCCGAGGGAGGCGAACTGGTAGATGCGGTTGTCACAGCCGATTTTCGTCGGGCCCTGAATCACCACATGAGGCCCGATCCAGGTGTTGTCCCCGATCTCCACATCCGCGCCGATGATGCTGTAGGCGCCGACCGCAACGCCCTCGCCCAGGCGTGCCTTGGGATCGATGATGGCCGTTGGGTGAACGGTCATATTACCTCCTGCTGGGCGCACATCAGCTCGGCCTCGGCGACGATTTTTCCGTCGACCTTGGCTTCACCCTTGAACTTCCAGATGGTGCGCTTGGCCTTGAGGATCTCCACTTCGAGACGCAGCTGATCACCGGGCAGCACCGGTTGCTTGAAGCGGCAGTTGTCGATGCCAGCGTAATAGAACAGCGTCCGGCCATCCGGCTTGGTCTCCGTGGTGCGGAAGGCGAGGATGCCACCCGCCTGCGCCAACGCTTCCATGATGAGCACGCCAGGGAAAATCGGTCGCCCGGGGAAGTGGCCGGTGAAGATCGGCTCGTTGACGGTCACGTTCTTGATGGCGACGATGCGTTCGCCCGGCTGGCATTCCAGCACCCGGTCAATCAGGAGAAACGGGTACCGATGCGGCAGGTGCTCGAGCACCCCCTGGATATCCATCGCGTTCAAAGGATTCACCCCTTCTGTTTGAGTTCTTGCAGCTCTTTTTCGAGGCTCTTCAGGCGTCGCGCCATTTCGTCGAGCTGCTTCATGCGCACAAAATTCTTGTGCCAGTGTTCAGTGGGCTCCAACGGCACGCCGGAGGAATAGACACCCGGCGTCTTGATGGATTGGGAGACGAATGACGTGCCGGTAACGGTCACGCCGTCAGTGATTTCGATGTGCCCGGTGACACCGACGCCGCCGCCGATGGCACAGCGGCTGCCGATGTGGGCGCTGCCGGCGATGCCGGTGCAGCCGGCGATGATGGTGTGCTTGCCGATATGGACGTTGTGCGCCACCTGGATCTGGTTGTCGAGTTTCACACCGTCCTCGATCACCGTGTCGTCGATGGCCCCGCGGTCCACCGTGGTACAGGCGCCGATTTCCACGTCGTCGCCGATGCGCACGCGGCCCAGCTGCGCCACCTTGATCCATACGCCGGCGTCGTTGGCGAAACCAAAGCCGTCGCCGCCGATGACGGTGCCCGCATGGATGAGCGCCCGGCGACCGATGACGGTGTCCGCGTACACGGTCACATTGGCGACCAGGCGGGAATCCTCACCGATGTGGCTGCCGTCGAGCACCACGCAGCAGGGACCGATCACCGCGCCCGCCTCCACCACCACGTTGGCGCCGAGCACCGCGTGCGCGCCGATGCTCGCCGCGGGGTGCACGCGGCAGGTGGGATCTACCACCGCCGTGGGATGCACGCCCGGGGCCATCGCGATCTCGCGCGCAAACAGCGCCGCGACATGGGCGTAAGTCAGGTGGGGATTGCGCGAGACCAGCGCATTGCAGGGGCAGGCGTCAGCCTCCTGCTCGCCCAGGATGACCGCCGCAGCGCGGGTCTCGCCGAGCTGACGCTTGTAGCGGGGGTTGGCCAAAAAGGTGATCTGCCCCGGACCCGCCCCGTGCAGGGTGCCGACGCCCTCGATGACGCATGCCGGGTCACCGTGCACACGCGTGCCCGTACGCTCCGCCAGTTCGCCCAATGAGTACCGCACGTCTGTCAATTCCCGCCTGATCTGATCTGCCGTTTGCTGTGCGCATCGCGCAGCCGCGCGATGACCGCATCCGTCACGTCCACGCTGTCGCTGGCGAACACCACGCCGGCCTCGAGCACGAGGTCGTAGCGGTTTTCCTGCGCCAAGGTGACGACCGTCTCCGCCGCCTCGCGCTGCAAGCGGCCGAACTCTTCGTTGCGGCGCAGGTTGAGATCCTCGCTGAATTCCGCCTGCGCTCGTTTGAGATCACGCTGTCGCGTCAGGATCTCGCGTTCCAGCTTCGCTCGCTCGCTGTCGCTCAGCGTGGGGCCGTCCCGCTCAAGGCGCTCCTGCACGCCCTTGAGGGAACGCTGCAGGCTGATGATATTCGATTCACGGGGGGAGAATTCTTTTTGCAGACGCTCACGGGCCGCCTTGGCCTGGGGCGCCTGCTCGAGCACACGCGCCGTGTTCACGAAGACGATTTTCATCTCCGCCTGCACCGGTGCGCTCAGGGCGGCGAATGCGGCCGTCGCCCACAGCAACTGTTTCAACCTGCTCACCTGAAATCCTTCCCCTTGGTTATGATCAGAACGGCGCTCCGAGGCTGAACTGGAAGCGCTCAATTTCATCTCCATCCTTGTCATTGAGCGGCTGCGCGATGCTGAAACTCAGCGGGCCAACCGGCGTAAACCAGTACAGGGCCAGACCGGCGGCAAAGCGCATGTCCTGATCCCCGTAATCTGTGTCGGTGTTGAAGACGTTGCCGCCGTCCACGAAGGCGCTGATGCGCGTGGAGGCGCTATTTTCCGAGAACGGGTTCGGCAAAATCAACTCCGTGTTGACCAGCGCCCGCGCATTGCCGCCCAGGGAATCATCGAACTCGTCCTTGGGGCCCAGGCTGTTGGCCCGGTAACCACGCACCGTGCGCACGCCGCCGGCGTAATAGCGCTCGAAGGGCGGCAGCGCGGAGGTGTCGCCATACCCGTCACCGTAGGCCAGTTCGCCACCGTACTGGACGATGAGGCTGCCGCCGAAGATGGGCTGGTAGTTCTTGGTGCGCGCATACACCTTGTAGAAGCTGACGCTATCGCCGCCCACCGGGATGGCCAGTTCCGAGCCGATGGTGTTGATGGTGCCGTCGGTGGGAAACAGGGCGCGATCGCGACTGTCGAAGGACCAGCTCAGGTCCGTTTTCAGGGCATCGAACTCGCAGGCCTCGAGCGTGGCGCTGGATTGACAGAAATCGATGATGTCCTGCGAGGTGTCGCTGCGCGTATTGATGCGGGTGTGTTCGGCGCTCACGCGATAGCGGAAGGTGTTGTATTCCGACAGGGGCACACCGAAGCCGACGCCCACGCCGTAGGCGTCCGTGGTATAGCCGGTGTCGATGTTGGCCTCCTCCGGGTCTGTGGTGCGGTAGAACACGTCGAAGCTGCGGCTCACCCCGTCGATGGTGTAATACGGGTTGGTGAAGCTGAAGCTGTATTCGTCCGTGACTTCACTGTTGTTCATGGCCAGGGTGAAGCGGTTGCCCGTGCCCATGAAGTTTTCTTGGGTGACGCTCACGTTCACCAGGATGCCGCTGGTATCGCCATAGCCAATACCTGCGTTCAGGCTGCCGAAGGTCTGGCGTTCCACCACGTCGAAGTTCACGTCCACCAGGTCCGGATGGCCGGGCACGGGGATGGTTTCCACGTTCACCACATCGAAGAAGCCCAGCCGGTTGAGGCGCGTCTTGGAACGGTTCACCAGCGCGGTCTCGAGGGGCGCGCCTTCCATCTGACGCATCTCACGGCGCAACACCTCGTCACGGGTGCGCAGGTTGCCGGTGATGTTCACGCGGCGCACGTACACGCGGCGGCCCGGGTCGACGAAGAACGTGAGGCTGACCTCGCGTGTCTCCTCGTTCATTTCGGGAATGGGATTGACGTTGGCGAAGGCATAGCCGACCTCGCCCAGCCGATCGCTGATGCGCGTGGCGCTTTCGGTGAGCCGGCGCCGCGAGAAGATGTCGCCCTTCTCCAGGCTGATGAGCTTGCGCAGTTCAGGTTCCGGGATGATCGTGTCGCCCGCCACCTTGATGTCGGAAACGCGGTACTGCTCGCCCTCCACCGTGTTCACGGTGATGTAGATATCGCGCTTGTCGGGCGAGATGGCAACCTGGGTCGAATCGATGTTGAAGTTGATGTAGCCGCGATCCAGGTAGAACGAGCGCAGCGTCTCCAAGTCGCCGGCGAGCTTGGGACGCGAATATTGATCGCCGCTGTAGAACAGCGAAAAGGCGGGCCGCACGCCGGATTCCAGGCGTTCGAGCAGTTCCTTTTCGGAAAAGGCCCGGCTGCCGACGATATTGATGCTGCGGATGGTCGCAATCTCACCCTCGGCGATCTCGATCTTCACGGCCACGCGGTTGCGTTCGCGCGGGTCCGCCGAGGTCTGCACACGCGCCGCGTAGTAGCCGAGCAGCAGGTACTGGCGTTTGAGTTCCTGCTCAATGCGATCGAGCAGGGAGCGATCGAACACCAACCCTTCGGACAGGCCCACCTGTTTGAGACTCTCAAGCAGCTGTTCGGTCTGAATGGCCGAGTTGCCGGTGACCTCGATACTGGCGATGGCCGGCCGCTCGGCCACGAACACCACCAGGGTGCTACCCTCCCGTTCCAATACCACGTCCTTGAAGAAGCCGGTCTTGAACAGGGCGCGTACCGCCTGCGACGACAAGCGGTCGTCGATGCGGTCGCCGCGCTTCACCGGCAGGTAGTTGAACACGGTGCCAGCGGCGATGCGCTGCAGGCCTTCCACGCGGATGTCTTCGACCAGGAAGGGTTCGAAGGCCCACGCGGGCAGCGTGAACGCAGCCCCGAGAAAAAGAGAAAGAAAACGGCTCATCCGGCGAGGTGCACCAAATCGTTGTAGAAAGCCACCAGCATCAGCATGAGGATCACGGTGAGGCCGACTTTTTGCGCCAACATCTCGGCCTGCTCTGATGCCGGTCGCCGCCGTACGGCTTCCACCGCGTAAAACGCCAGGTGTCCGCCGTCGAGCACCGGGATGGGCAACAGGTTCAGCACACCGAGACTGATGCTCACGATGGCGAGAAAGCCGAGGAACTGCGCCAGGCCCGCGCTCGCCGTGGCGCCGGCGTAACGCGCGATGGTGATCGGCCCGCTGATGTTCTCCACCGACGCCCGCCCCACCAGCATCTCACCAAGCATGCGCAGCGTGAGCGTGGACATTTCCCAGGTGCGTGCGGCGGCGGCAGTCACGGCCGCCACGGGGCCGTACTGCTGCACCGTACGCAGACCCTCGAAGGCCGCCGGGTCCACCCACGCACCCGCGCCGATGCGGCCCACCGGACCGTCCTCGGTCTCGAAGCGCTCGGGGCGGATCGGGATCTCGTGACGCTCGCGGCCGCGCTCCACGAGCATGGTCAACGGCCTGCCCGGGCTGTCGCGTACGATCAGCACCAGGTCTTCCCAATCCTTCAGTGTGCGGCCATCGATGGCCACGATGCGATCACCGGGCGCCAGGCCGGCGCGCGCCGCGGCGGAGCCGGGCATCACCTCGCCGATGACGGGTTCGAGGGGCGGACGGTAGGGGATGAGGCCGATGGCGCGTGGCAGCGCCTCGCCGCTCACGTCCGACGGGAGCTGATCCAGCGCGAGCGTGAAGGTCTGCTCCCGCCCGCCGTCGCGCGCGGTCAGGCGCACCGGCTCCTGGCGCAGGGCATGGGGCAGCACCGATTCCAGCACCGCGCCCCAGGTGGGCATGGCCTCGCCGTCCACCGCCACCACCTCCATGCCCGCCGTGAGACCGGCACGGGCGGCGATGGAGTCGGGTTCGAGTTCGCCGATAAAGGGCTTGAGCCCGGGCACGCCGGTGACGAACATCAGCCAGTAGGCCAGCACGGCAAACAGCAGATTGAACGCAGGCCCGGCGGCGACGATGGCGAAGCGCTTGCCCACCGACTGGCGGTTGAAGGCGCGATGGCACTCCTCCGGCGCCACCTCACCTTCGCGCTCATCCAGCATCTTCACGTAGCCGCCCAGCGGCACGGCGGCCACGGCGTACTCGGTCTGATCGGCGCCACGGCGCACGCTCCACAGGGGGCGACCGAAGCCGATGGAAAAGCGCAGCACCTTCACGCCCAGGCGGCGGGCCACCCAGAAGTGGCCGAACTCGTGCACGGCGATGAGCACCGACAGCGCGAGCACGAACGCCAGGGCACTGGTGATGAAGTCGATCATCGGGAGGCCTTTTCCACTAGCCGGACCGCCGCGTCGCGCGCCGCAACATCGGCGGCGAGGATCTGCTCGAGAGTATCGGCCTCGCTGCGCGCTACGGCGGCGAGGCTGGCTTCGATGATGGCAGGAATGTCGGTAAAGCGCACGCGCCCGTTCAGGAAGGCGTCCACCGCGATCTCATTGGCCGCATTGAGCACCGCCGGCGCGGTGCCGCCGGCCTCCATGGCTGCCACGGCCAGGCGCAGGCACGGGAACCGCGCCAGGTCGGGTGCGCGGAAGTCCAGGTGCGAAAGGGCGAAGAAGTCCAGGCTGGCCACGCCCGACGCAATGCGCTCGGGCCAGGCCAGGGCGTGGGCGATGGGCGTGCGCATGTCCGGGTTGCCGAGCTGCGCCAGCACCGAACCGTCCACGTACTCCACCATGGAATGAACCACGCTCTGGGGATGCAGCACCACCTGGATATGAGCCGGGTCGGTGTCGAACAACCAGCAGGCCTCGATGACCTCCAGGCCCTTGTTCATCATGGTGGCCGAGTCCACCGAGATCTTGCGACCCATGCTCCAGTTGGGATGGGCCACCGCCTGCTCCGGGGTCACGTCGGCGAGGGCCGCGAGGGGCGCGTCGCGGAACGGCCCGCCCGAGGCGGTGAGCAGGATGCGCCGCACGCCCACCTCGGCGAGGCCGCGCCCGAAATCGGGCGGCATGCACTGGAACACCGCATTGTGTTCGCTGTCGATGGGCAGCAGCTCGGCACCGCTACGCCGCACCTCGTCCATGAACAGGCGCCCGGACATGACCAGGGCCTCCTTGTTGGCGAGCAGTACGCGCTTGCCGGCGCGCGCCGCCGCCAGGGTCGGCTTGAGGCCCGCCGCGCCCACGATGGCGGCCATCACGTGGTCGGTCTGCGGCAGGCTCGCGACCCGCTCCAGCCCGGCCAGGCCGGCAAGGACCTGCACCTCTGGCGCCGGGCCACGCAGGCGCTCGGCGAGCTGCGCCGCGGCGTCCTCGTCCACCATCACGGCGAATTCCGGGCGCGTGGCCAGACACTGCGCCGTCATGCGCTCCACCTGCGTATTGGCGCTGAGCGCCACCACGCGGTAGCGCCCCGGATGCCGGGCGATCACATCGAGCGTGCTGACGCCGATGGAGCCGGTGGACCCGAGGACGGTGATGCCTTTCATGCAGCGGTCTTCAGCCAGATCAAACCGAGGGCGAACACCGGCGCCGCGGCTGTGAGGCTGTCCAGGCGGTCCAGCACGCCGCCGTGGCCGGGCAGCAGATGACCGCTGTCCTTGGCCCCGGCCATGCGCTTGAACATGCTTTCGGTCAGATCGCCGACTACCGAGGCCAGGACCGTGACCAGGCACACGGCCAAGAAGCCGAGCAGGACGGCGTCCGGGATAGCCAACAGCCGCGCCGCGCCGAAGGCGATGGCCAGGGTCAGCGCCACGGCCCCGCCGAGTCCTTCCCAGGTCTTGCCTGGGCTGACCCGCGGGGCCAGCTTGCGCCGGCCAAAGGCGCGCCCGGCGAAATAGGCGCCGATGTCGGCAAAGGAGACCAGCACCATCACCAGCAGCGCCGCCCGCGGATCGCCCTGATGCAACAGCAGCAGGCCGGCATGGGCAGGCATTAGCACCAGCAGGCCGGTGAGCGCGCGGATCGCGTGCGACTGGAAGAAACCGCTGAGCAGCGGGAAGGCCATCACGAACAGGAACGCCGCAGCCCACCAGATCACGCCGACGCTGATGACGGCGAGGCTGATCAAGGGTTCGCTAGGCAACACGCGGTTGAGCAGCCCAAGTACCAACAGCACGGTGGCGGTATAGGAGTAGCGCGGCGTACCGCTCAACCCTGCAAGGCCGGCCCATTCCCACGCCGCCAGCGCGAGCACCAGTGCGACCACCACGCCGAACACGGCGGTGGGGGCATAGAGGGTGATGAGGATGATGATCGGCGCGATGATGAGGGCCGTAAGGACACGCTGCTTAAGCACCGGAAGCCTGCTCCACTTGTTCGCCGGTGCGTCCGAAACGCCGCTGACGCGTGGCGAAGGACGCCAGGGCCTCCGCGAACGCGGCGGCATCGAAGTCCGGCCAGAGAATGGGGGTGAAATACAACTCGGTATAGGCGAGCTGCCACAACAGGAAGTTGCTGATACGCTGCTCGCCGCCGGTGCGGATGAATAGATCGGGCTCGGGCAGATCCGCCAGGCTCAGCTCGGCGGCGAGCCGTTCGCTGGTGATGGCGGCCGGATCGAGTGTGCCCGCCTGCACCGCCGCGGCCAGCTTGCGCGCGGCCTGACTCACGTCCCAGCGTCCGCCGTAATTGGCGGCGATGACCAGGACCAGCGCATGGTTTTGCGCAGTAAGCGCCTCGGCGGCGGCAATGCGGGCCTGCAATTCCTCGGAAAAGGCGCTGCGATCGCCGATCACCCGCAGCTGGACGCCGTACTCGTTCAGCTTCGCCACCTCGCACTCCAGCGCGGTGAGGAACAGGTTCATGAGCAGGCCCACCTCTTCGGGGGGACGGCGCCAGTTCTCGCTGCTGAAGGCGAACAGCGTGAGCGTGCCGATGCCCTTTTCGAGGCATGCCCTGACCATCGCCCGAACGGTCTCGAGTCCGGCCTTGTGGCCGGCGAAACGGGGCAGGAAACGCCTGCGCGCCCAGCGCCCGTTGCCATCCATGATCATGGCGACGTGCCGGGGCAGGCTCGCGGGGGAGCTGGATTCCTTATCGGCCATGGTTATCTCGTCGGGGCAGTGGGCGCGGCCGATCAGAGTTCCATCATGTCCTTTTCTTTGGCCTGGACGAGCTTGTCCACCTCGGCGATGTAGCGATCCGTCAGCTTCTGGATCTCGTCCTCGGCGCGGCGCTCGTCGTCCTGGCTGATCTTTTTGTCCTTGAGCAACACCTTCACCTCGGCGTTGGCGTCGCGGCGGATGTTGCGAATGGCGACCTTGGCGTTCTCACCTTCGTGCTTCACCACCTTGCTCATCTCGCGGCGACGCTCCTCGGTGAGCGCCGGCATGGGCACGCGGATGAGTGTGCCGCTGGTGTTCGGATTCAGGCCCAGGTCGGAGGTCATGATGGCCTTCTCGATGGGACCGACCATGGTCTTCTCCCACGGCGAGACGGCCAGGGTGCGCGCATCTTCCGCGGTCACGTTGGCGACCTGGTTGATGGGCACCGGGGAGCCGTAATAGTCGACCATCACGTGTTCGAGCAGGCTCGGATGGGCACGGCCGGTACGCAGCTTGGCGAGCTCGTGCTTGAGCGTCTCCAGGCTCTTCTGCATGCGGTTTTCGGCGCTTTTCTTTGTGTCGTTGATCATGCGTCAGTCTCCACGTTCCACCAACGTGCCTTCATTTTCGCCCAGGATGATGCGGCGCAGCGCCCCGGGCTTGTTCATGTCGTACACGCGCAATGGCAGGTTCTGCTCACGGCACAGGACGATGGCGGTGGCATCCATCACGCCGAGCTTGCGCTCCAGCGCCTCGTCATAGGTGAGGCGGTCGTAGCGCTTGGCGCTCGGGTCCTTCTTCGGGTCGGCGGAGTAGATGCCGTCGACCTTGGTGGCCTTCAGCACCAGCTCCGCGCCGATCTCGATGCCGCGCAGGCTGGCGGCGGAATCCGTGGTGAAGAACGGATTGCCGGTCCCCGCGGCGAATACCACCACGCGCCCCTTCTCCAGGTGGCGGATGGCGCGGCGGCGGATGTAATCCTCGCACACCTGATGGATCGGCAGCGCGGACATCACGCGGCACTTGAGGTTTTCGTGCTCGATGGCGTCCTGCAGCGACAGCGAGTTGATCACCGTGGCCAGCATGCCGATCTGATCCGCGGTGGCGCGTTCCATGCCGGCGGAGGCCAGGCTGACGCCACGGAAGATGTTTCCGCCGCCCAGCACGACGCCGACCTGGACGCCGGAGCGTACCAGGTCGGCAATTTCGGCTGCCACCCGCTTGACGATCTCCGGGGCGATACCGAACTGCTGATCGCCCATCAGCGCCTCACCGCTGAACTTGATGAGGACGCGCTTGTAGACCGGCTTGGCGCTGTCGGTCATGGCTCAGTTTCCGCGTGCGGTCGCCATGACCTCTTCGGCGAAGTCCACCTTCTTCTTCTCGATGCCCTCGCCCACTTCGAAGCGCTCGAAGCCGATGACCTTGGCGCCGGCGCTCTTCAGCAGCTTCTCCACGGTCTCGTCCGGGTTCTTCACGAAGGGCTGGCCGAGCAGGGTCACTTCCTTGAGGAACTTCTGCACGCGGCCTTCCACCATCTTGGCGACAATCTCGGCGGGCTTGCCGCTCTCGGCGGCCTGGGCGGTGTAGATCTCACGCTCCTTGGCGATCAGCTCGGGCGAGACTTGCTCGGAGGACACGCAGATGGGGCGGCTCGCCGCCACGTGCATGGCGATGTCCTTGGCCAGTTGGGCGTTGCCGCCTTCCATCTCCACCACCACGCCGATGCGGGTGCCGTGACGGTAAAACTCCAAAAAGCCGTTGGCGGTTTCGAACAGGGCGAAACGGCGCACGGTCATGTTCTCGCCGAGCTTGGCGATCTTTTCCTTGAGCGTGTCGGCGATGGACGCGCCGCCTTCCAGCGACAGGCCCATCAGGGCGTCCACGTCGGCTGGCTTGTCGGCCAGCACCTGCTTCGCGATGGCATTGGCCATGGCCTGGAAGTCGTTGCCCTTGGCCACGAAGTCGGTCTCGCAGTTCACTTCCACCATGGCCAGGCGCTTGGCGTCGCCCTGGATGGCGATGACGCCTTCGGCAGCGGTGCGGCCGGCCTTCTTGTCGGCCTTGGCGGCGCCGGACTTGCGCATGTGCTCGATGGCGGCCTCCAGGTCGCCACCTGTCTCCGTCAGCGCCTTCTTGCATTCCATCATGCCGGCGCCGGTGCGCTCGCGCAGTTCCTTGACCATTTGTGCGGTGATTTCTGCCATTTCTGCTTCCCCTAGCGGTTGGGGCGCCACGCCGCGGCGCCCGGTGAGTGGATTCGAAAAAGGGGGCATGGCCCCCTTTTTCTTCAACGCATGCGAGCTGCCGCTCAGCGTGCTTCCTCGACCTCGACGAACTCGTCCTTCACGCCCTGCATGGGCGAGGCGGCCTTGCCTTCCAGTACCGCGTCCGCCGCAGCTTCCACGTACAGCTGGATGGCGCGCAGGGCGTCGTCGTTGCCGGGGATCACGTAGTCGATGCCGAGGGGATTGTTGTTGGTGTCCACCACGCCAATCAACGGGATACCCAGGTTCTTGGCTTCACCCACGGCATTCTTCTCATGACCCGTGTCGATGATGAAGATGGCGTCCGGCAGGCCGTTCATGTCCTTGATGCCGCCCAGCGAGCGCTGGAGCTTTTCCAGCTCGCGGCGCATCATCAGGCCTTCCTTCTTGGTCAGACGGTTGATGGAGCCGTCCTGTTCCATGGCCTCGATGTCACGCAGGCGCTTGATGGACTGCTTGACGGTCTTGAAGTTGGTGAGCATGCCGCCCAGCCAGCGGTGATTCACGTAGGGCATGCCGCAGCGCTCGGCCTGGGCCTTGACCACGTCGCGCGCCTGGCGCTTGGTGCCCACGAACAGGATGGTGCCCTTGTTGGCCGCCAGCTTGCCCATGTAGTTCATGGCATCGTTGAACAGCGGCAGGGTCTTTTCGAGATTGACGATATGGATCTTGTTACGGTCGCCGAAGATGAACGGGGCCATCTTGGGGTTCCAGTAACGGGTCTGGTGGCCGAAATGAACGCCGGCCTCCAGCATCTGACGCATGGTCACGTTGGGCATTACAGTTTTCCTTTCGGGGTTGAGCCGCCATGTGCCCCGGCCATCGACCCGGTCTCCCGGGCACCCCGACGCCGTGCCGGCACATGTGTGGATTTAAGGGGGTCGCCCCCCGTTGTGGTTAAGGGGGTCGCCCCCCGTTTGCCTTGGGGGAATTCCCCCGCTTTCAACAGTTTGCCTGTTGAAGCCGGCCTTTATACCATAAGAGTTCCCGCGCCACAAACCGGCACACTGCCTTCCCGCGCGCCTCAGGAAACCCGTCCATGAGTATCATCATCAAAAATTCCGAAGATATCCAAAAGATGCGCGTGGCTGGCCGGCTCGCGGCCGAGGTGCTGGAGATGATCGCCCCCCACGTTCAGCCGGGCGTCACCACCAACGAGCTGGACCGGATCTGCCACGACCATATCATGAACGTGCAGCACGCCACCCCGGCGCCCCTCAATTATCACGGCTTCCCCAAGTCCATCTGCACCTCAGTGAACCATGTGGTGTGCCACGGCATCCCGTCGGACAAACCGCTCAAGGGCGGCGACATCATCAATATGGACATCACCGTCATCAAGGACGGCTTCCATGGCGATACCAGCATGATGTTCTGCGTGGGCGAACCCTCCATCAAAGCGCGGCGGGTGGTGCAGATCGCCCACGAGTGCCTGCTCATCGGCATCCGCATGGTGCGCCCGGGCGTGCGCCTCGGGGACATCGGCTACGCCATCCAGCGCCACGCCGAGCACAGCGGCTGCTCGGTGGTGCGCGAGTACTGCGGGCACGGTATCGGCCGCGGCTTCCACGAGGACCCGCAGGTACTGCACTACGGCCAGCCGGACACCGGCGTCACCCTGGAGCCGGGCATGACCTTCACCATCGAGCCCATGATCAACCTGGGCAAGCGCCACGTGAAGCTGCTGCCGGACGAGTGGACCGTGGTCACCAAGGACCATTCCCTGTCCGCCCAGTGGGAGCACACCGTGCTGGTCACCGAAACCGGCGTGGAGGTCCTCACCCTGCGCGCCGGCGAGGAGATCTGAGCTGGACGTCCGGCAACTGTTCGATTCGGCCGTCTTCGAGCGCCGGCTGGAAGGACAGTCCGCCCCGCTGCCCCTGTTCCGCGAGGCCCTGCAGGAGGTCAACGAAAACCTGAAGACGGCCTTCGCGGCCGGCACGCCCGCCGAAGACCTGGTGCCGGGCCGCGCCGCCCTCCTCGACTGCCTGCTGAAGCACGCCTTCCGCCTGCATTTTTCCGACCCGGACGAACTGGCCCTGGTGGCGGTGGGCGGCTACGGACGCGGCGAACTGCACCCGTATTCGGACATCGACGTGCTGCTGCTGGTCGATGCAGGCGCTATGGAGCGCCTGAGCGAACCGCTCGAACGCTTCGTGCTGTTCCTGTGGGACCTCGGCCTCGAGATCGGCCACAGCGTCCGCACTGTCGAGGACTGCGTGCAGGAGGCGGCCAAGGACATCACGGTCGCCACCAACCTCATGGAATCGCGCCTGCTCGCCGGCACCGAGGGCCTTTACCTCGCCATGCGCACCGCCACCGGACCTGACCGTTTATGGCCGAGCCGCGAGTTCTTCGAGGCCAAGTGGCAGGAGCAGATCGAGCGCCACCGCAAGTTCCACGACACCGCCTACAACCTGGAGCCCAACGTCAAGGAAGGCCCGGGCGGGCTACGCGACATCCAGATGATCGGCTGGGTGGCCAAGCGCCATTTCGGCGTGCGTACCCTCGCGGACCTGGTGGCGCACGGCTTTCTCACCGCCGGCGAATATGAGCACCTGATCACCGGCCAGAATTTCCTCTGGAAGGTGCGTTTCGGCCTGCACGTCCTCGCCGGCCGGCGCGAAGACCGCTTGGTGTTCGATCACCAGCGTTCCCTGGCCCGTATGTTCGGCTACCAGGACGATGGCATCCGGCTCATGGTCGAGCATTTCATGAAGGACTACTACCGCACTGTCATGGAGCTGGGCCAACTCAACGAACTGCTGCTGCAACTGTTCCAGGAAGAGCTCCTGTATGCGGAAGAGCCGGCGGAAATCCGTCCTATCAACAAACGCTTTCGGTGCCACAAGGGCTTCGTGGAAGTGAGCCACCCGAAGGTGTTTGCGCGCTATCCTTTTGCGCTGCTCGAGGTCTTCCTGCTGCTGGCGGAATACCCCGAACTCAAGGGTGTGCGCGCCAACACCATCCGCCTCATCCGCCACCACATCGCCCATATCGACGAGCGATTTCGCAGCGACCTGCGTTGCCGCAGCCTGTTCATGGAGATCCTGCGCCAGCCGCACGGTATCACCACGGCGCTGCGCGCCATGAACCGCTTCGGTGTCCTCGGCGCCTACCTGCCCGTATTCGGGCGCATCGTCGCGCAGATGCAGCACGACCTCTTTCACGTCTACACCGTCGACCAGCACACCCTGTTCGTGGTGCAGAACCTGCGGCGGTTCATCAAGCCGGAATTCATGCACGAATTCCCCCGCTGCACCCGCATCATGCGGTCCATCCCCAAGCAGGAGGTGCTGTTCATCGCCGCCCTTTTCCATGACATCGCCAAGGGGCGCGGCGGCGACCACTCGGAACTGGGCGCAGCGGATGTATTGCAGTTCTGCACCGATCACCAGCTCAGCGAGTATGATGCAGCGCTGGCACAGTGGCTGGTGCGCAATCATCTGCTCATGTCCGTTACCGCACAACGCAAGGACATCAGCGATCCAGAGGTGGTGAACCAGTTCGCCGCCGCAGTGGGCAGCCTTACCTACCTGGATCACCTGTACGCCCTCACCGTGGCGGACATCCGCGCCACCAGCCCGAACCTGTGGAACTCATGGAAAGACGCGCTGCTCGCCGAGCTCTATGAGTCCACCCGGCGTGCCCTGCGCCGTGGTTTGTCCAACCCCATGGACGAAAACGAGCTGCGGCGCGAGACCCAGGAGGAAGTGCGCCGCCTGTTGCGCGACGCCTCGCTCGCGCCCGTACACGTGGACGCGTTCTGGGCGCGCCTCGGCATCGACTACTTCGGCCGCTATTCCGCCGATGAGATCGCTTGGCATACCCAGGCCGTCTGCACCGAGGGCGACCAGGTGCCGCTCATCCTCATCCGCCAGGAGACCCAGCGCGGCGGCACCGAGATCTTCATCTATACGCAGTTGAGCGATCTGCTGTTCGCCGTCGTCACTACCGCACTCGACCAGATGCGGCTCAACATCGTGGACGCACGCATCATGCCGTCCAGCGACGGCTACACCCTCGACACGTATATCGTGCTGGAGGAAAACGGTACACCCATCGAGGACCCGCGCCGCATCAAGGAGATCCAGACCCGTTTGTCACGGCTGATTCGCGACCCGCGCGCCGCGAGCCTGACGGTGCAGCGCCACATGAAGCGCCAGCTCAAGCACTTCACCATCCCGCCCCAGGTAACATTCCAGGATGACAGCAACAACGGTCGCACCATCATGGAAGTGGTCACCTCGGACCGGCCCGGCATTCTGTCCAAGATCGGCCAGGCACTGATGCTGTGCGGCGTGCGCCTGCAGAACGCCAAGATCGCCACCCTCGGCGCGCGCGTGGAAGACGTCTTCTTCATCACCGACAAGCACAACGAACCCCTCTCTGATCCGGAGCAGATGGATTGCCTGCGCAGCCGCATCATCGAAATGCTCGAAGGCAAGGGATAAGAGAAGAGAAAAAGCGATAACCACGGGGGACACGGGGAACACGGGGAACACGGGGAATTCAAAGGTGGAATGGCGCTTCTGCTCCTGTACCCACACCGGTGCAGCTCCTTGAAACTTCTTGTTCTGGAGCAATGTCGCGGGTCGAGCCGCAGTCCTGCAAGACCTTCGATCCCCCGTGAAAAAGGTCTCAACGCAAAGACGCGAAGGGCGCCAAGGACGCAAAGTTAATGTTCGCTGGTTCTCGAGGACCGTGTGTTTCTTTGCGCCCTTCGCGGTCTTTGCGTCTTTCCGTTAAATGCTTTTCCCCCGTGTTCCCCGTGGTTATTCTTCATCCCTTGCAACCAACTCCACTGCATTGCCGTCCGGGTCGCGGCAGAAGATGGCCGGGCGGCCGGAGCGGCTGCGGGTGCAGGGGACGCCTGCGATCTCGAGGCGTTCGGTGATGGCGTCGAGCTGGTCCACGGCGAAGGCCACATGGCGATCGCGGCCGCCGTGCTCGGGACGCCCGTCCACAGGATCGGGGTTGGGCAGTTCCAGCAGGTGGATCTGCTGGTCGCCCACTTGCAGCCATGCCCCGGGGAAGCCCAGCGCCGGACGTGCGGCAGGCACCAGCCCGAGGATATCCCGGTAAAAACTCAGGGCGCGTTCGGTATCCGCGACCAGCAGACTGACGTGATGCAAGCGGGCAATCATGATTCAACTCCGGTTTGCGGCATCGGGGTGTTGCTCTATACTAGCGCGCCCCTGAAAGCGCTCATCTCGCATGAATCCGGACCTCGCGCGACTACAGCCCTATCCCTTCGAGAAGCTGAACCGGCTCAAGACCGGCACAGCGCCGCCCGCGGACAAACCTCACATCGCATTGTCCATCGGCGAACCCGCCCATCGTCCACCTGCATTCATTGCCGAATCCCTGCTCACGCATCTGCACGGGCTCGGCACATACCCCGTCACCCAAGGCCGCGCTGAACTGCGCAAGGCCATCGCCGACTGGCTCACCCGTCGCTTCCATTTGCCGCTCGGCAGCATCGACCCGGCACGCCACGTACTGCCCGTTAACGGTACCCGCGAGGCGCTGTTCGCCTTCGCCCAGGCCGTGGTGGATCGCAGCGCAAAACCACTGGTGGTCGCACCCAACCCGTTCTACCAGATCTATGAAGGTGCCGCCCTGCTCGCCGGCGCCGAACCTTGGTTTCTCAACACCACCGCAGAGAACAGCTTCCAGCCTGATCTGAATGCCATCCCCCCGGAAGTCTGGCAGCGCACCCAGCTCATCTATTTGTGCAGCCCGGGCAACCCCACCGGCGCCGTGGTGAGCATCCCTACTTTGCAAAAGCTGATTCGCCTCGCGGACGAACACGATTTCCTCATCGCCTCCGACGAATGCTATTCGGAAATCTATGTCGACGAATCCGCGCCGCCGCCGGGCCTCCTGCAAGCGGCCGCGGAGATGGGTCGGGACGACTACGCACGCTGCCTGGTGTTCCACAGTCTTTCCAAGCGCTCCAACGTGCCTGGGCTACGCTCGGGCTTCGTCGCGGGCGACGCGGAGGTGCTGAAGAAATTCCTGCTCTACCGCACCTATCACGGCTGCGCCATGCCGCCCCCCACCCAGGTCGCGAGCATCGCTGCCTGGAAAGACGAGGTGCACGTGCACCAAAACCGTGCACTGTATCGCGCCAAATTCCATGTCGTGCTCGCGATCCTGTCGCCGTGCATGGACGTGCAACGTCCGGATGCCGGCTTTTACCTGTGGGCGCGCACGCCCATCGACGAACAGGAATTCACACGACGGCTGTTTGCCGAGCAAAATGTCACCGTCGTACCCGGCAGCTATCTGTCGCGCGAGGCCCACGGCATCAACCCGGGCGCCGGCTACGTCCGCATGGCCCTGGTCGCCGAGCTCGACGAATGCGTGGAAGCGGCCGAGCGCATCCGCGCCTTCGTGGACAAGCTATGAACCTTCAACGCAGAGACACAGAGACACAGAGGGCACAGAGACAATGATTCTCTGTTCTTTCTCTGCGTCTCTGCGCCTCTGTGTTGGGCCTTTTTCTTTTTCGGAGCAACCATGAGCGACATCAAAGCAGTCATTGAAGAAGCCTACGAGCGTCGGGCGGAGATTACGCCGCGGAACGTCGGGACCAATGTAAAGGAAGCCGTGGCCGAGGCGATTCGCCTTCTCGACAAGGGCGAGCTGCGTGTGGCTGAGCGTCAGGATGTCGGCAAATGGGTGGTGAACGAATGGCTGAAGAAGGCCGTGCTGCTGTCCTTCCGTATCGATGACAACCAGCTCATGAGCGGCGGCTTCACCCATTATTTCGATAAGGTGCCAGCCAAGTACGCCGACTACAACTCGCGCGATTTTCGTGAGGACGGCGTGCGTGTGGTGCCGCCCGCCATGGCACGCCGCGGCAGCTACGTCGCGCCCGGTGTCGTGCTCCTGCCCTCCTACGTGAATATCGGTGCCTACGTGGATTCAGGCACCATGGTGGACACCTGGGCCACGGTGGGCTCCTGTGCCCAGATCGGCAAGAACGTTCATCTCTCGGGCGGCGTCGGCATCGGCGGCGTGCTGGAGCCCTTGCAGGCCTCACCCACCATCATCGAGGACAACTGCTTCATTGGTGCGCGCTCGGAAGTGGTCGAGGGCGTGGTGGTCGAGGAAGGCTCGGTGATCTCCATGGGCGTCTACATCGGCCAGTCCACCCGTATCTACGATCGCGAGACCGGCGAAATCATCTACGGCCGCGTACCCGCGGGCTCGGTGGTGGTATCCGGAAACCTGCCGTCCAAGGACGGCAAGTACAGCCTGTATTGCGCGGTCATCGTGAAGAAGGTGGACGCCAAGACCCGCGCCAAAGTCGGCATCAACGCGTTGCTGCGGGATATTTGAGAAAAGAACACCCAACGAGGACGCGAGCACACGGGGTCTTTCCGTGTGCTCCTGCTTCGATGATTACCGTATACGGCATCAAGAACTGCGACACCGTAAAGAAGGCGCGCCGCTGGCTCGACGAGCGCGGCCTCGCTTATGGCTTTCACGATGTGCGCATGGACGGATTGGGTGAGGCCACCTTGGGCGCCTGGTGCGATGCGGTTGGCTGGGAGGCCTTGCTGAACCGCAAGGGCACCACGTGGCGGAAACTGCCGGACGCGGAAAAGCATATTTCCACGACCCTGGACGCGGTGCGGCTCATGCTGGCCCATCCCACGCTCATCAAGCGGCCGGTGCTGGTCAGTGGCGACACCGTCCTCGTCGGCTTTGATGAAGTACTCTACCAACAACGGCTCAGTTAGGCCGCTGACACCTCACGCTTGAACTGTCACGAAACCATGTCCGCAACGCTCGACCTCGCCCGTGAACTCATCACCCGCCCATCGGTGACACCCGATGATGCAGGTTGTCAGGCATTGCTGGCGGCACGCCTGGAAAAACTCGGCTTCCGCATCGAACGCCTGCGCTTTGGCGACGTGGACAATCTCTGGGCGCGGCGTGGCAATGAGGATCCATTGTTCGCCTTCGCCGGCCACACCGACGTGGTGCCGTCCGGTCCCGCGGAGCGCTGGACGTTTCCGCCCTTCGAGCCCAGAGTACACGAGGGCATGCTATACGGCCGTGGTGCAGCGGACATGAAGGGTTCCATTGCGGCCATGGTCACGGCCTGCGAGCGGTTCATTGCGCGCCGCCCCGAACACCGTGGCTCGCTGGCCTTTCTGCTCACCTCGGACGAGGAAGGCGTAGCAGTGAACGGCACGGTGAGAGTGGTTGACCGTCTGGAGGCGCGTGGTGAAAAAATGACCTGGTGTCTGGTGGGCGAACCTACCAGCGTCACACGGGTGGGCGATGCCGTGAAGAACGGCCGGCGCGGATCGCTGAACGGGCGGCTTATCGTGAAGGGCGTGCAGGGCCACATCGCCTATCCGCACCTGACCGACAATCCCATTCACCGGCTCGCCCCTGCTCTGGCCGAGCTGTGCGCCATCCGCTGGGATGAAGGCAATGACTTCTTCCCGCCCACCTCCTTCCAGTTTTCCAACATCCGTTCCGGGACCGGTGCAACGAACGTAGTCCCCGGCGAGTTGGAAACACTGTTCAACTTCCGCTTCTCCACCGAATCCACCGCCGCCGACCTCAAGGAACGCGTCACTTCGGTGCTGGAAAAACACGGTCTGCGCTACGAACTCACCTGGGAACTTTCGGGCGAGCCCTTCCTCACCTCCACGGGCGAACTGCTCAATGCCGCGCGCGCGTGCATCGACCGCCACACCGGCCTCACGGCCGACGTGAACACCGCCGGCGGCACCTCGGACGGCCGCTTCATCGCTCCCACCGGCGCGCAGGTGCTGGAATTCGGACCGTTGAACGCCACCATCCACCAAGTGGACGAGCGCGTGGGCGTAGAAGAACTCGACACGCTTTCGTCTATTTACGAAAGCATCCTCGATCGGCTGCTTGGCTGAAGTTCAATCATCGCGGCCGTGGAGAACACCGGAGCCGTCGATGATGATCGTAGGTCACGTTGGCGCGCAGCAGCTACGTGACACGCGCGGCAGGAAGAATGTCACCAAGCTTCACAACGTGAACTACGGTCCCGACGGTATCGTTCGTCACGCCGTCGAAAGCCGCGCCACGGGCAAACCCTTGGGAAACGCTGATTTAATCGGCGTTTCCCGCGGCACATGGATGTGCCGCCATTTTCGTCCGCGTAAGCGGTTGAAAATGAAGGCGAGCAAAAACCACGCTTTTTGCTCGCCTTGCGCTGAGAAAGCCAGGATGGTTTTATTCAGCGCTTCCCTTGGGGTTCAGAGCAGTTCCTTGCGCAGTTGTGCAGCGCTCTTCGACGACAGCAGACCGGGCGCGATGTCCAGAACGGTGCGTGCGCCGTGTTCGCCGCTGCGATGGAGTCGGTAGGCAGCGCGCGCGTAGGCGACCAGCACGCTGGAGGTAAACTCGGGGTTGCTGTCGAGCTTGAGCGAGTACTCGATGATCTGCTTGCTGTTATTGCCGGTTTGGCCGCTGCGGATGACGAAGCCACCGTGCGACATGGCCGAGTGATCACGGTGCAAGTCCGCCTCGGAGATGAAGTGCACCGTGGTGTCGTAATCGGCGAAGTAGTCCGGCATGGTGACAATGGTCTGTTCCACGGCCTTGGCGTCGGCGCCCTCCTCGAGCACCACGTAGCATTCGCGTACATGCTTCTCGCGGGTGGAAAGCTGTGGCAGCGAGCCGCTGCGTACCCGCTCCATCGCCGCGGTGGACGGCACGGTGTACTGCACTCCCCCACGCACGCCCGGCACCCGCCGGATCGCATCCGAATGCCCCTGGCTCAGGCCCTTGCCCCAGAAGGTGTACGTCTCACCCGCGGGCAGTATAGCCTCGCCGAAGAGACGGTTGAGCGAAAACAATCCCGGATCCCAGCCCACGGAAATGATGGCCGTGCGCTGCGCGGGGCGTGCGGCCTCATCCACCGCGGCGAAATACTCGGGGATCTTGTTGTGGGTGTCGAAACTGTCGACGGTGTTGAACTGCGCCGCCAGTGCAGGGCCTTGCTCCGGCAGATCGCTTTTCGAGCCGCCGCAGAGGATGAGCACATCGATCGCGTCCCGGAATTGCCCGATGGTATCCATGCCGTGAACCGGTACGTTGGCCCCCAACGGTTTGATACTCGCCGGATTGCGACGGCTGAAAATCCCGACCAGTTGCATGTCGGGGCTGCGCGCGAGCGCCATCTCGACCCCACGGCCGAGATTGCCGTAGCCGACGATACCGATGCGAATGCTTTCTACCATTGAAAGGGTCTCCTTCATAAAGTCGTTCGTGGCGACGCTGTCGCTACACGCATGAGGTAGGTGTAATGCGCCTGAGCGATCCCGGTGTGCGCTTACTTGTGGGTGACGTCGTCGCGCAGGTACACGGGAAGCGCAACAGCCGCTGAGACGTACTCACCGCGCTCGTAGGCGGCGACCGCGAGCAGGGCGAGGTCGTGGGCATGAGGCAGGCGTTCGCCGTCGCGCTCGATGACCTGCACAGGCAGGCGTGCGCCGTAGGCGGCCCAGCCCGTGCCGGCACCGCACCAGACGCCGGCGTCGGGTAACACCACGGCCTCGGGGGCGGACACCTTCTCGGGGCCCGCGGGTTCCATCAGGCCGAGCGCAGCTGCGCGGAAGGCAGCCCAGTACACCTCTCCCATGCGCGCGTCGATGGCAGCGATGACATGCGACCAACCACGCTCGCGCAAGGCGCCCTGGGCCAGCGTCATCAATGTCGATACCGGCACCAGCGGCACGTCGAGCGCATAGCCGAGCCCCTGGGCAACGCCCGTAGCGATGCGCACTCCGGTAAAACTGCCGGGCCCGCGCCCGAAAGCGACGGCGTCGAGCTGCGAACGGGCAACGCCTGCTTCGGCGAGCACCTCGTCGCACATGGCAAGGATGAGGTCGGCATGGCCGCGCGGCGCGACCTGATGGCGCGATACCACGCGTCCGTGGGTGAACAAGGCGGCCGAACAGGCCTCGGTGGCGGTTTCGATAGCGAGCAGATTCATACAAGAAAAAAGCCCGCCGGCCTCACGACCGGCGGGCACTGGACGGAATGTCAGAAGGTATAGGACATGCCCAGGGAGACCACGGGATACCACTTATAATCGGCAAGGTCCTCCTGCGCATCGGCCTCTTCCTGGGCGCGGTGCTTTTCGAAATCCGCGAGCGCTGTGCCGGGCCCCGTGGCGGTCAAGGTCAGTTCCGGCGCGCCGTGATAGAAGGCGCCAATCTCCAGGTTCATGCCGAAGCCCTTGCCGCGGCCGGCGTTGCCCCAGCCCATGCCCACGTAGGCGCCACTGGTGAATTCGACCTCGCCGGTGAGGCTGTCGAGGGTATACAGTGTGCCGCTCAGGTCATACTGGCCGCCGGCGGAGGGTTTGCCCGTCATCTCGATGCTGTTGTTGTTGAACACATAACCCGCACTCAGGCGGAACGTGCCCTTGAACGGATACCAGTCGAGGATCGCCGAGGCGGTCTGTAGTGTGAGGTCCACGTCGTAGTCGATATCGCTCTCGGTGCCAGTGGTGCTGTAACTGAAGGCATTGAAGCCCACTCGGCCATTAATGCTCTCCATGAGCGGTGCCGTGACCTCCAGGCCGCCGCCCAGGGTACCCACCTTGAGACCGATACCCATGTCCGCCTGTGCAGTGGCGCTCACGACCATCGTCGCAAGGGTTGCGGCGCCCAGCTGAAGTCTTTTCATGGCATTCCCCATCACACTTTCGGTGAGATTCCTAAAGCGCGAGTGTACCCCGATGCAAGGCACAGAAGAACGAGCAGGTCACAGTTTCCGCACGGGCATCTAGGCTTATGCGGAACGCAACGGAGCGCGAGTTATGCCGACACCCCTTATCCACTACCTGGGCATCGTCGTGGTGGTCCTGCTGTTTCTGCTGGCACTCTCCTAGGACGCCGTTCAACCTTCGGCCGTCGACTCGAGTTTCTTCCAGATGCAATTGCCGCCGCTGGCCTTGTCAATGGCCGCAAGCCGGCTTTCGTGGGCGGCCAGTTCCTCAGGGCCGGCGTGCACGACCTTGAGCGCCGGCCGGCCGGCGTCGAGTCGGCGCACGCCAGCCACCTGCGACTGCCCGGCGGCGCTGGTGGCGCCGCCCAGGGACAGGCTGGTCTGACCGCCGGTCATGGCCAGATAGACGTCGGCCAGGATTTCCGCGTCGAGCAGTGCGCCGTGCAGCGTCCGGTGGGTGTTGTTGACCTCGTAACGGCGGCACAGGGCATCGAGGTTGTTTTTCTGGCCCGGATGCAGCTCACGCGCCAGTTTCAGGGTATCGAGGACACCGCACAGGGCCTCAATGCGGTGCGCGTGCCCGCACAACGTAAGCTCGTGGTTCAGAAAGCCCACATCGAAGGCGGCGTTGTGGATGACGAGCTCGGCGCCTTCGATGAATTCGAGAAACTCGCTCGCCACGTCGGCAAAGCGCGGCTTGTCCGCCACCATGTCGTTGGTGATGCCGTGCACCTCCATGGCGCCTTCGTCAATGGCCCGCTCAGGGTTCAAGTAGTGATGGAAGGTGCGCCCGGTGAGCCGCCGGTTGAACAGTTCCACGCAACCGATCTCGATGATGCGATGGCCTTCGGCCGGTTCGAGGCCGGTGGTTTCGGTGTCGAGTACGATTTGGCGCATGTCAGGGCCTTTTTAAGCAGAAGAATTCAATGCAGAGGACGCAGAGAACGCAAAGTAATTCGTGTGGGCGCGTGGCCGCAGGCATGTCACGCGTTCACCGCATTTCGTCGATGCCGCGGTTGGCCAGGGCGTCGGCCAGTTCGTTTTCCGGGTGGCCGGTGTGGCCGCGCACCCATTGCCACTCGACGCGGTGCCGGGCGGTGGCCTCGTCGAGCTGTTGCCACAGATCGACGTTCTTCACGGGCTTTTTGTCGGCGGTGATCCAGCCGCGCTTTTTCCAGCCGGGCAGCCACTTGGTCACGCCGTCCATCACGTACTTGGAATCGGTGGTGAGCCGCACCGCACAGGCGCGGTTCAGGGCCTCCAGGCCGCGGATCGCCGCGGTGAGTTCCATGCGGTTGTTGGTGGTGTGACGTTCGCCGCCGTGCAGGGTCTTCTCCTTGCCCTTGTAGCGCAGCACCACGCCCCAGCCGCCCGGACCCGGGTTGCCGCGGCAGGCGCCGTCCGTGAACATCTCCACCAGCTCGTCGTTTTCGTTCATGTCTTGTCACGGCGCAGGCCGGCTTGGGAAATGCGGCCAGGCAGCAGTCGGGCGCGCGAGGAACGCCAGCGCGGGCGAATGGGCGTGAGGGTGGTCACGCGCTTTCTCGCCACCAGCAGGAAACCGCCGCCGAGGAACGACCACCAGCGCCGGCCAGTCCGCTCCAGCAGGTGAAAGCGCTGCATGAGGCCGGGGTGCTCCACGGGGGGGCGGAAAAAATAACTGCGTGTCAGGATGGTGTCAAAGCCGAGCAGCGCCAGCCAGTCCTTGAGCCGCGACGGCGTGAAGAACCGGCCGCACCAGGGTGTCTGCCCGCGCCAGCCGGTCAGCAGACGCCACAGCCCCCACAGGCTCCACGGATTGAAGCACAAAATCACCACATGCCCCTCGGGGACCAGGGTGCGGTCCGCCTCGCGCAGCACCTGGTGCGGGTTGCGCTGGAATTCCAGGGTGTGCGGCAGCAGCAGCACGTCCAGGCTGTCGGAGGCGAACGGCAGGGCCACGGCCTCACCGAACAGGCAATGCTCACCCGCGCCCGGGACCCTGATGGGCAGGTCATCGAGCACCATGCAGTGGGAGACGCGTGAGCTCTCGACCAAATCCACCGGCGCCGGGATACCGACCTGCAGCAGGTGATAGCCAAACAGGTTCGGCAGCACCGAATCCAGCTGTTCGCGCTCGGCGGCCAGCAGCTCCTGGCCCAGGGGACGCCCATACCAGTCACGCAGCCTGCGCCGCGCGTCGGCCGGATCGGGACAGCGATAGGCGCGCAGCAGACGTTTCCAGCGTGATTCCCTGCGTTCGCCGCTCATTGACCCCGCCTCCGCCGCCTGTCAGTATGCCGCCCCATGTTGAGAATCGATTGCATCCCCGCCTTTGATGACAACTACATTTGGGCGCTCCATACCGCGCCGGGCCGCGTGGCCCTGGTGGACCCGGGCGACGCCGAGCCGGTCATCGCCTATCTGGAGCGCACCGGACTGACGCCGGAGGCCATCTTAATCACCCACCACCATGGTGACCATACCGGCGGCGTGGCCGAGCTGGTGGCGCGCTGGCCCGTGGCCGTGTACGGCCCCGCACGCAAGCGCTTTGGCGACCTGAACCGGCCGGTGCGCGAAGGCGAAAGGCTGGCGCTCGGGAGCGACCTGCTGTTCGAGGTGCTCGATACGCCCGGCCACACCCGTGATCACGTGTGTTACGTGGGCGCAGGCGTGCTGTTTTGTGGCGACACGCTGTTTACGGCGGGCTGCGGCCGGTTGTTCGAGGGCAGCCCCGAACAGATGCACGCCTCCCTGGAGAAGCTCCGCGCCCTGCCCGATGACACCCTGGTCTACTGCGCCCACGAATACACCCTGGCCAACCTGACTTTCGCCCGCGTGGCCGAACCGGCCAATGCGGCCATCGAGGCACGACAACAGGCGGCGCAACGTGCCCGTGCCGCGGGCGAGGCAACCGTGCCCAGCACGCTTGGCCTGGAGAAACAGACCAATCCGTTCCTGCGCAGCCACATTCCTGCACTGCGGGAGGCCGCCGAGCGCTTCGCGGCCGAGCCCCTGCCGAACGGCGCCGCGGTGTTCGGCGCGGTGCGGCGCTGGAAAGACGCGCTCGACTGAAACCGTCGGCTTCTCGCCAGCGGGCGAAAAACCCGCCCGGAACGCGGAAAAATGTGAAGGCCCGCTGCGCGTTTTCCGGAAAAACGCGTCACGCTCCACACCTCGCAAGGTCACGAAGCGGTTGAACCGTGACCCCGCCCCCGCCTACCATTCCACGGTCATGAAAAAGATCGCATCCCCGCTCTCCGTCACCCTGCCCTTCGCCATCGCCTTATCGCTCACCGGCTGCCTGCCCCAGCACGTGCGGGTCGCCGACGGCACTGCGCTGGCCGAGCCAGAAGCCTACACCACCGCCGAGTCCGTGCCGGAAGATGCGGTCGCACTGGAAACGGCGCACACCGAGGGTGAAATCACGGCCGAGGCAGCGGAACCCGTCCCCATCGAGGACCCGGACATCTGGGCGCGGATCCGCCGCGGCATGACCCTGGAAGGCCGGGATCATCCGGGCATCGCCAACGACCTGGCCTGGTTTGCCCGCCACCAGGCTTACCTGGATCGCGTCGCCGATCGCGCCGAACCCTACATACACCTCATCGTCAAGGAGGTGGAACGCCGCGGCATGCCCAGCGAACTGGCGCTGCTGCCGGTGGTGGAAAGCGCCTTTCAGCCGTTTGCCTATTCCCACGGCCGCGCGGCCGGGATCTGGCAGTTCGTGCCGGGCACGGGTCGCCGCTTCGGCCTGAAACAGACCTGGTGGTATGACGGCCGCCGCGACATCGATCGCGCCACCCACGCCGCGCTCGACTACCTGCAGTTCCTGAACAAGGAATTCGACGGTGACTGGCTGCTGGCCCTGGCCGCCTACAACTCCGGCGAAGGCACGGTGCTGCGCGCCCAGCGCAATAATCGACGCAAGGGCAAGGCTACCGACTTCTGGTCCCTCGACCTGCCGCGCGAGACGCGCGGCTACGTGCCCAAGCTGCTTGCCATATCCGCCATCGTCAGCGATCCCGCTGCGCACGGCATCGCCCTCAAGCCCATCGCCAACGCACCCCATCTGGCGGCGGTGGACGTCGGTTCGCAGATCGACCTGGATCTGGCCGCCGAGCTGGCGGGCATCTCCTTGGACGACATGTACCGCTACAACCCGGCCTTCAACCGCTGGGCCACGGACCCGGACGGCCCGCACAGCCTGCTCGTGCCGGTCGACACGGCCGAGGCATTCCAGGCCCGGCTTGCGGAACTGCCCCCGGCCAAACGCATCCAGTGGGTGCGTCACCGTATCCACAGCGGCGAGACCCTGGGCACCATCGCCGAGCGCTACAAGACCACGGTATCGCTCATCAAGAAGGTCAACAGCATCCGCGGCAACAATATCCGCGCAGGCCACTCCCTGGTCATTCCGGTGGCGCGCAAAGACCTGGCGCGCTACCGCCTGAGCGCGGAACAGCGCCTCGCGAGCATCCAGGAAACCCCGCGCAAGGGCGAAAAGATCGAATACGTCGTGCAAGCGGGCGACAGCTTCTGGACCATCGCCCAGGCCCATGGGGTCTCGGTGGAGCAGCTGGCGCACTGGAACGGCATGGCGCCGCGCGACCCGCTGCATCCGGGCCAGCGTCTGGTCATCTGGGGGCAAACGACGGAGGAACCCGCCATGGCGCGTGTGAGCCTGTCGCCCGGCAACTTCCGGCACCCGCACAGCGATCTGCTGCGTCAGCGCATCGGCTACACGGTGCGGAGCGGCGACTCCCTCGCCGTCATCTCAAAGAAATTCCAGGTGAGCGTCGCCGATCTCAAACGCTGGAACCGCCTCAACAACACGCTGCTGCGCCCGGGGCAGCGCCTGACGGTCTATGTCGACGTGACGCGCCAGTCCGGCAATATCTGAGGTTTTGCCTGGATGAAGCGCAGCCAGGCCCGATGTCTGTTGCATGAGCAACGTAGCGATGGAGCGGCAGTGGAACCGGGAAACACTGGCGTTTTAAATTCTGGTTGGGTTTGTTGCTGAGGTGTGGGCTCACGCCAACGATCATTTTGACGGGGGTTCCGTCCCTACACTCATGCCCTTTTCTTCGAGTTTCGTAGGTCACGTTGGCGCGGAGCGTCTACGTGACATCTTCAACATGGCGCTACGCGCGAAGAGTGATTAGACGGGGGTTCCGTCCCTACACTCGTGCCCTTTTCTTCGAGTTTCGTAGGTCACGTTGGCGCGCAGTGTCTACGTGACATCTTCAATAACGTAGCGCTTCGCGCGAAGATTATTTGACGGGGGATTCCGTCCCCCTACGCCGGGTTCCTTTTCTTTGCGCGGCCAAAGAAAAGGAACCAAAAGAAAGGCCGCCCGGATGGCTCGCCCCTTCGGGGGTTCCCTGCGCTACTCAGCCAAGGCGGGGGTCTGCACACGGGCCATCCTGGCCCGAGCGCAGACGATGCGCCATCCATGGCGCATCCCCCTTCGGGGCCATTTCCGCCTTGGCTTCCGTTGCTCGGCGAGCCATACGGGACTCAAAGACCGCTCGCTTTGCTCGCTCAAGAGACGCTTCGCGCAAAAGAAGAAAGGCCGGACCTACTGCTCGGTATTCCGAGCGTCACGATATCGGACGGATTCTTCGAACCCCGTATGCCGCGCCGAGCACCGCAGTCCGAATCGGATGAGGCCCGAAGGGGACGCGCCAGGGATGGCGCGTCGTCTGCACTCGGGGCAGGAGGCCCCGTGTGCAGACCCCCGATTCGGACGACCAATCGGCAGGATTGCCGATTGGCACGCCGTAGGCGCCCGAAGGGCAGCGGCACAGGGATGTGCCGCTGTGAGGAGCGCAGGGCACCGCCCGAAGGGCGGCGCGGCATTCGGGCGGCCTTTCTTTGGGGTACTTTTCTTTGGCCGCGCAAAGAAAAGTACCTCGTCGCAGGGGGGCGAAAACCCCCGTCTATATAATCTTCGCGCGCAGCGCATCCTTCGATTACCGTGGATTGTCACGTAGGCGCTCCGCGCCAACGTGACCTACGAATTTCGAAGAAAGGAACCCGGCGTAGGGGGACGGAATCCCCCGTCAAAACATTCTTCGGGCGGAACGCATCCGTAACAACAAACCAAGCCAGAAGCAACCGCCGATACCTGTCCCCGATTCAGCTCCGTCAGTGAGCATGACCCGCCCTATGATCCGGTCATTCTCCGCGACCTCCGCGCCTCCGCGTACTCTGCGTTATACCCCCCAACCGCACAGTTCGGTTCCATCCAGGCTACGCGGTCTGCCTGAGCAATGAGGCCTGCAACAACAGCCGCGTGTAATCGTGCTGTGGACGGGTGAAGACCTGCTCGGTATCGCCGCTTTCCACCACCTGCCCTTGTCGCATGACCAACACACGATGGCAGACGGATCGGATGACCTTCAAGTCGTGAGAAATGAACAAATAGCTCATGCCGTGGCGCAGCTGCAGGCCGCGCAACAGCCCCAGCACCTGCTTCTGCACTGAAACGTCCAGTGCACTGGTGGGCTCGTCGAGCAGGATCAGCTTGGGCTCGAGCACCACGGCGCGGGCGATGGCGATGCGCTGGCGCTGGCCGCCGGAGAACTCGTGCGGATAACGCGACATCATCGCCGCTTCCAGTCCCACCTCTTCCAGCACGGAGCACACACGTTCACGACGCGCCTCACGCGTCAGGCGCGGGAAATGCACGCGTAGCCCCTCGCCGACGATCTGCTCCACCGTCATGCGCGGTGACAGGGACGAATAGGGGTCCTGGAATACCACCTGCACGTGACGACGCAGATCGCGCAGCTCCTGCCCGCTTGCCGTCGCCAGATCGCTGCCGTTGAAACGGATGGCCCCTTCGCAACGCTGCAGCCGCAGCAGGCACATGCCCAGCGTCGACTTGCCGGAACCGGACTCGCCCACGATGCCCACGGTTTCGCCGGGACGTACGGTAATGCTCACGTCGTCCACCGCCTTCACTTCGCCGACGGTACGACGGAAGAAACCCGCGCGGATGGGGAAATAGCAACGGATCCCTTCACCCACCATGACCGGCTTGGCGGATGCGGACGGCGAATCGCCGGTCAGCGGCTCCGGCTCGCTGGCAAGCAGATGGCGCGTGTACGGGTGCTCGGGCGCGGCGAACAGTTTCCCCACCGGCGCCTGCTCCACCAGCCTGCCCTGCTGCATCACGCACACGCGATCGGCGAAGCGGCGCACCACATTGAGATCGTGGGTGATGAACAGCACCGCCATGTTGAATTCGCGCTGGAGTTCGTCGAGCAGGTCGAGGATCTGCTTCTGGATGGTGACGTCCAGCGCCGTGGTCGGCTCATCGGCGATGAGCAGTTTCGGGCTGCACGCGAGCGCCATGGCGATCATCACGCGCTGGCGCTGGCCGCCCGAAAGCATGTGCGGGAAGGCGTCGATGCGCTGTCCGGGATCGGGTAGGCCGACGCGCCCCAGCAGTTCGATGGCGCGCGCGCGCGCCGCCACGCGGTCCAGTCCGATATGGACTGTCAGCGGCTCGATGAGCTGCTCACTGATGGGATAGACCGGATTGAGCGAGGTCATGGGTTCCTGGAACACCATCGCCACATCACGCCCGCGTACGCGCCGTAATTCGCGCTCGGTCAACCGCAGGAGGTCGCGCCCCTCCAGGTGGATGCGCCCGCTGTAGCCGGTCATTTGTGGATCGTGTAGGCGCAGCACGGAAAGCGCGGTCACCGATTTACCGGAGCCGGACTCGCCCACCAGGGCCACCTTCTCGCCCGCGCCTACACTCAGGCTCACGCCCTCGGTGACGCGCCTGCGCGCACCATGCGGCCCGAAGGCGACACTGAGGTCTTCGATGCGAAGCAATTCCTTCATATCAGCCCCGCCGCGGATCCAGGGCCTCGCGCAGCCCCTCGCCGATGAATATGAGCAGTACCAGGGTACCCACCAGGACGCCGAAGGTGGTCATGGAAAGCCACCAGGCCTCGATGTTGTCCTTGCCCTGAGCGAGCAGTTCGCCGAGGCTCGGTGTCGTCGGTGGTACGCCGAGGCCGAGGAAATCCAGGCTGGTGAGTGCCAGGATGGCGCCGCTGATGCGGAACGGCAGGAAGGTGATCACCGGCGTCATGGCGTTGGGCAGCAGGTGCCGGAAGATGATGCCGCCGTGGCCCACACCCATGGCCTGCGCCGCCCTCACGTAATCCATGTTGCGCCCACGCAGGAACTCCGCGCGCACGTAATCCGCCAAACCCATCCAACCGAACATGGACAACAGCACCACCAGCAGCAGGATGCTCGGGTTAAAGATGGAGGCGAAGATGATGAGCAGGTAGAGCTCCGGCATGGAGCTCCAGATCTCGATGAAGCGTTGCGCGAACAGGTCCAGCCGACCGCCGAAGTAACCCTGCACCGCGCCGGCGAGCACCCCGATGAGCGTACCAACCGCCGTGAGCGCCAGCGCAAACAGCACCGACAGACGGAAGCCGTAGATGAGCCGCGCCAACACGTCGCGGCCACGGTCGTCTGTACCGAGCAGGTTGTCGGGCGACGGCGGCGCGGGGTTGGCCGCTTCGCTGAAATAACTGATGGTATCGAAGCGGTAGGGATTGGGCGGATAAACCGCCCAGTTGTCGCCCGTCGACAGGCGCTCGCGTACGAACGGATCCAGGTAATCGGCCTCGGTATCGAAATCGCCGCCAAACGCGGTCTCTGGATATTCCTTCACGATGGGGAAATACAGGCTGCCCTCGTAGCTCACGACTAACGGCTTGTCGTTGCTCAGCAGACCGGCGAAAAGGCTCAGGCCGAATAACACCAGGAAGATCCACAGGCTCCAGTAACCGCGCCGGTTCGCCTTGAAGCGCCGCCACGCGCGCGCGGCATAACCCGGCGCGGCCCGTGTGCGGGATTCGTATAGGGTTTCGCCAGGCTGTATGTCGCTCATCGGTCGAGGGACTCGAACTGGATACGCGGGTCAACGAGCACGTAGCAAATGTCCGTGAGCAGCTTCGCGACGAGACCGAGCAGCGTGAACAGATAGAGCGTGCCGAGCACCACCGGATAGTCGCGCTTGATCACCGATTCGTAGGACAGCAGGCCGAGGCCGTCCAGCGAAAAGATGGTCTCGATGAGCAGGCTGCCGGTGAAGAACGCCGCCAGGAAGGCGCCGGGGAAGTTGGTCACCAGAGGAATGACCGCGTTGCGGAACACGTGTTTGTAGAGGATGGTGTTCTCCGCCAACCCCTTGGCGCGTGCCGTGAGCACGTATTGTTTACGGATCTCCTCCATGAAGCTGTTCTTGGTGAGCATGGTCATCACCGCGAAACTGCCCACCATGGCAGCGGTGACCGGCAGCACCATGTGCCAGAGGTAGTCGAGGACTTTGCCGTACCAGGGTAGTTCTGACCAGTTGTCGGAGACGAGTCCGCGCAGCGGGAAGATATCGAGGAAGCTGCCGCCGCCGAACAACACCAGCAGCACGATGCCGAGCACGAAGCCGGGGATGGCATAGCCGATCAATACGACAGTGCTCGACACCACATCGAAGGTGCTGCCATCGCGCACCGCCTTGGCGATGCCCAAGGGAATGCAGGTGAGATAGGTCAGGAAGAACGTCCACATGCCCAGGCTGATGGAGACGGGCAGCTTGGAGATGATGAGATCGATGACCGATTGATGGTGGAAATAGCTGGTGCCGAGATCGAAGGTCAGATAGTTGCCCATCATCTCCACGAAACGCTGCGGCGCGGGCTTGTCGAAGCCGAACAGCTCACGCAGCTCCTGCACGCGCTGCGCATCCAGGCCGGAGGCACCGCGATAGAGCCCTTCCACGCCGGCGCTCACTTCGCCGCCCATGCCAGCGCGTCCCTGCTGGATCTGGTGGATCAACTGCTCCACCGGCCCGCCTGGTACGAACTGGGTGACGGTGAACGTGACCAGCATGATGCCGATCAGGGTCGGCAACATCAGCAAGAGACGCTTGAAGATATAGTTCGCCATGCCTTTAATTCACCGGCTGTTTCCACCAGGTGCTGATGGCCCAGGTGATGGGATCGTAATAAAACGGCAGTGTTTCAGGAAAAGCGAATCGATCCCAATAGGCGACGCGATGGCTGGCGATATACCAATTGGGCACTAGATATTCATTGTGCAGCAGAACCCGGTCGAGGGCGTGCACCGCAGTGACCAGTTGCTGGCGATCGCCGGCGTACACCACCTCCTGCACCAGTTCGTCCACCACCGGATTCCTTATTCCCGCCACGTTGCTGGAGCCTTCCTGTTCGGCCGCGCTCGAGTGGAACATGCCCACCAGTTCATTGCCGGGTGACTGGGATTGCGGATAGACGTGCACGATCATCTCAAAATCGAAGGTTTCCACCTTGCGCTGGTAGATCGCCGGGTCCACCGTGCGGTACTGGACCTGGATGCCCAGGCGTTCCAGATTGCGGGCAAACGGCGCGACGATGCGCTCGAAGGGTTTTTGCACCAGCGTGATCTCGAAAGCAAACGGCTGGCCCCGCGCATTGCGCAACGCACCGTCGCGATACCGCCAGCCAGCGTCCGCCAGTAGCGCCTTCGCCTCTTTCAGGTTGTCCCGCAGGCTATGGGGCGGGACTGTGCTGGCAGGCTTCCATGCCTCAGTGAATACCGTGTCGGGAATCCGACCGCGAAAGCGCTCCAGGAGTTTCAATTCGTCGCCTTGCGGCAACCCACTGGCTGCCAGCTCGGAATTCGAGAAATAGCTGTAGCAACGGGTGTACTGGTCGTAGAACAGCTTGCGGTTCGCCCACTCGAAATCCATGGCCAGGGCAATGGCCCGCCGCACGCGCTGATCGGCGAACAGCGGACCGCGCAGGTTGAAAACGAAGCCCTGCATGCCCGCATTGTTGCGGTGGCGGAATTCCCGTTTGACGATAAGGCCGTCGGCAAACTTGGGGCCGCGATAATCACGCGCCCACTGCTTGGAGTTGTTCTCGAAGGCGAACTCGAATTCACCGGCCTTGAAGGCCTCCAGCTGCACCGTGTCGTCGCGGTAGTACTTGAAGGTGACGCGCTCGAAATTGAACATGCCACGCCGCACGTTCAAATCATTCGCCCAATAGTCGCGATTCCGAACATAAGTAATGAACTTGCCCAACTCGTAACGCTCGACCCGGTACGGTCCGCTGCCGATGGGCTGTTCCAGCGCGATGCGGTCGAAGGGACGGTCCTTCACCCAATGCCTGGCGAAAATGGGGATCTGCCCCGCAATCATGTGCAGCTCGGGATTGCGGCGGGCGAAGTTGAAGCGCACCGTGCGCTCATCGAGCACGTCGGCGCTGATGATATCGGCCCAGTAAAAGCGGTACTGCGGATGGGCCTCCTTACTCTTCAATGCATCGAAGGAGAATTTCACGTCGGCGGCCAGCACCGGCGTGCCGTCGGCAAAGCGCGCCGCCGGGCGCAGCCGATAGGTCACCGACAGGCCGTCATCCGCCAGCTGCACGTCTTCGGCGAGCAGACCGTACTGGGAAAAGGGCTCGTCCCAGCTCGGCTGCATGAGGGTTTCGAACACCAGCAGGGTAAGACCGTCCGCAGAGGTGCCCCGCAAGGTGAAAGGGTTCAGGCTATCGAAACTTCCCGGTACCCCCATCACGAAGTCACCGCCGCGCGGCGCGTCCGGATTAACGTAATCGAAGTGGGTGAAGTCGGCCGGGTAACCGGGTGTGTAGCCAAGCGCCTGGGCGGATGACGCCAGCACCGGCGCTGCGGAAAAGACCGTCCAGGCACACACGGCCAGGGTGATAAGGGCGCGAAAAGTCAGAGCGCCTGCGGTACGTCGACCCATTGCCAATACCATTGCGCGTGGGAGCGCGGAATGAATTCGTTACACCTTGCGAGGACTGTTGAGGCGAGTAAAGGCTTCTAGTCTCGTGTTGGCGCCGGAGGTGATATGCCGCGCGATCAATGCGGTGGCCGTAACGACACAAGCCCCAAGCACGCCGCCGCATACTACACGAATCATAGGACAACAGGAGAGGACTATGGGTTTCTTCCACGCCAAGCGCGCTGATCATAGCGCTGGCGAGCGATCGCTCCTTTGCCTCGGGTGTGGCTGCCGCGCTGCATCGTGAGGGTGCGAACTGGCGTTTACCTACCAGGACGAAAAGCTCCGTGAGCGTGTCGAGAAATTGACTGCGGAGTTCGGTTCGGAGCTCACCCTCGCTGTGATCTCACTTCCGACGAACAGGTCGATGGCACCGTCGCCTATCTGCGCGAGCACGGCTGGGAAGACATCGACATCATCGTCCATTCGGCGGCCTTCGCCCCGTCCGGGCAGCTGGACGGCGACTTCCTGGATGACGTGACACGCGAAGGGTTCCGCGTCGCCCACGATGTGAGTTGCCTACAGCTTCGTGCCCCTCGCCAAGGCGGCTTGCCCATGCTGCGTGAAGGCGGCAGCCTGCTCACCATGACCTGCCTGGGTGCAGTGCGCGCCGTGTCTCACTACGGGGTCATGGGACTCGCCAAGGCCACCCTCACGGCCCGCGTGCGCTACCTGGCTGCAGCAAGCCTCGGTCCCCGCAACCTCCGCGGCAACGCCGTCTCCGCCGGCCACCACATCACGGCCATGGCCGTTCCGGGTTAGCATCAGATACGGCGCGGGCGCACAACACAGAAATGCCGGGCAGCGCCCGGCGTTTCTGTTCCCATTCATACAGCTCACAGCTTGTCGCGATTCACCCGGATCTTGCTCTGCGCCCGCAGGGTCTCGACCACCCCCTGGTACAAGGCTTCGGCATTCGCGCGTTCCAGTTGCGGCGCCTTCGCATCCGCCGGCACCTCGCCCTCTTTTACCTGGAACAGCACTACCACCGCCAGATCGTTGGAAGGCAGGGCGGTGCGCTCCACACTGCTGTCGTCTTGCGGTCGCGGCATGCGGAAGGCCAGTTGCACGACGGCGGCCGGCGCCTTTGTGTCGTTGCGCATGGTTTCCTGGCGCCTCCATTCATAACCGTTCTTCTTGGCGTAGGCGGTCGGGTCCATCTTGCTGCTCCGCAGCGCTTGTTCCGCCCGATCAGCCGCTTCGGCGGCGGCAGCGCGGGCCTTCTCCTGGCGCAAGTAATCGTCAATCTGTCCACGGACCTCGGTCAGCGGACGCACCGAAGCCGGCTGCCGGTCGGCCACGCGCAGCACGACCAGGTGGTCGGGCGTAAGCTCCACAGGGTCGCTGTTGTTGCCGCCCTCAAGGACTTCGTCGCTGAAAGCAGCCTGCCGCAGCTTCGCGTTGGCGAACAGGCCTTCGCCGCGCTCGCGCGACAAGTAAGCGCTTTGTTGCAGCGGCAGGTGCAGTTCCTCGGCCACGGTCTGTAGCTCGTCGGGATGCTCGTAGGTGAGGTTTGCGAGCTGGTCCGCCGCTTCGTAAAAACGCTGACGCGCCTGTTCCTGGCGCAGGCGTGTCTGGATCGAGTCGCGCACCGCGGTAAACGGCTTCACTTCGCCGCCACGCACGTCTTCGAGCTGGATGACATGGAAGCCGAAGCTGCTCCGCACAGGCTCGCTCACCGCCCCCTTTGCCAGGCCGAACACCGCCTGCTCGAAGGCCGGGTCCATTACGCCGCGGCCGAAGAAGCCGAGATCGCCGCCCTGTTTCGCCGAACCCGGGTCTTCCGACTGCGCGCGCGCCAGTTCGGCGAAGTCCTTGCCCGCGCGGATCTGTGCCAGGGTGTCCTCAGCCTTCTTGCGTGCGGCCTCGACGGTCGCTTGGTCTGCATCGGCTGCCACTTGGAAAAGGATGTGGCGCGCGCGGCGTTCCTCGGGGGCGGCGAACTCCTCGGGGTGCGAGTCGTAGTAGGCCTGCACCTCGTCTTCGCTCACCTTCACGTCGCGCGCCAGCGTGTCCACCGAGAGTTCGACATAAGCGACCTTCACACGCTCCGGCTCGGTGAACTGGGCCTGATTGGCTTCGTAATACGCCTGGGCCTCCGCCTCGCTCACCTCGACCTTGCCGACGAAACGGGAAACCGGCACCAACAGGTAGCCGTAATCACGCTTTTGGTTCTGCAGGCGCAGGTAGTGCTGCGCCTCGGTGGGCGCCGCAAAATCGGTGGTACTCACGGCTGACTGGAGCTGCGAAACCAGCAGGTCACGGCGCAGTTCGGCCTCAAAACCCTGGGTGGTGTAGCCCTGCAGGCGCAGGGCGCGCTCGTAGGCAGCCGAGGAAAACTGGCCGTCCTCGCCCTGGAAGGCGGGAATCGCGCGGATGATGGAAGCCAGCTGCGCATCGGAGACCCACAGCCCGCCATCGACTGCGGCCTGAACCAGCACTTCGCGTTCGATGAGGCTCTGCAGGATGGCTTCCCGCATGGGCGCCTCGGCGAACATCTCCGGACGGAAGTTGGGGCCCAGCATCTCCTGCAAGCGCTGACGCTGCTGCGCAATGGCGGACTGAAGCTGCGCCGAGGAAATGGCAGTATCGTTTATCTTGGCCACCGGCACGTCCTTGCCGCCGCCCAGGTATTCCTGGACACCCCACAGGGCGAAGGTCAATGCGATGAAGCCGACGATGATCCAGGCAATCAGACCCTGGGCACGTGCACGGATGTACTGAAGCATAGACTTTCCCGTGTCGATAAAAAAAAAGGGCGCAGCCAGTGCACCCTTCTCTTTTTAGTGGCGGAGTGGACGGGACTCGAACCCGCGACCCCCGGCGTGACAGGCCGGTATTCTAACCGACTGAACTACCACTCCTGATTTACCGATGGTGGGTGCTGAGGGACTTGAACCCCCGACCCTCGCCTTGTAAGGGCGACGCTCTACCAACTGAGCTAAGCACCCGGAAAACAAGACGGGTTAGTTTACGGCATCCTTCAGGCCTTTGCCAGCCTTGAAGGTAGGAACCTTGCTCGCGGCGATCTCGATGGTCTCGCCGGTCTTCGGGTTGCGGCCGGAACGAGCGGCGCGCTCGCGCACCACGAAGGTGCCGAAACCCACCAGGCTCACCTGGTCACCCTTCTTCAGCGCGCCGGAGATTGCTTCAACCATTGCGTCCACTGCACGAGCAGCTGCGGCCTTGGAAATATCGGCACCTTCCGCTACTACGTCGACCAATTCCGATTTATTCACTTAGGGTTCCCCTTGGTTCTTTTAAAAAAAAACACCGCCTGCATGCAACAGGCGGCCGGGTTGTGGGTGCGTTTTATACCAACTGGGTTCTCGCAGTGTCAAGGCAAAGCGGCCAACAAGCCGGCCGCTCGTCCGATCTCAATGCGTGTGCACCGTCGCACTTTCCTTGGCGCCCTTGTCCTTCACGTCGACACCCTCCACCGCTTCCGGCAAGGGCGTCGGTGCGTGGGTGAGCGCCATCTGCAGTACTTCATCGATCCATTTGACCGGATGGATGTCCAGATCCTTCTTGATGTTCTCCGGCACTTCCTCGAGGTTGCGGCGGTTTTCTTCGGGGATGATCACCCGTTTGACACCGCCGCGATGCGCCGCAAGGAGTTTCTCCTTGAGACCGCCGATGGGTAGCACCTCACCGCGCAGCGTGATCTCGCCGGTCATCGCCACGTCGGCACGCACCGGGATGCCCGTGAGTGCGGAGACGATGGCCGTACACATGCCGATGCCTGCGCTCGGGCCGTCCTTGGGAATGGCACCTTCGGGCACGTGCACGTGGATGTCCTGATTCTCGTAGAAGTCAGGCTTGATGCCGAGCACCTTGGCACGGCCGCGCACCACACTCATGGCCGCCTGGATGGATTCCTTCATGACGTCGCCCAGCTGGCCTGTCACCGTGTGCTTACCCTTGCCGGGTACCACCACGGTCTCGATACTCAGCAGTTCGCCACCCACCTCCGTCCAGGCAAGGCCGGTGACCTGGCCCACCTGATCCTTCTCTTCGGCCAGGCCGTAGCGGAATCGGCGTACGCCCAAGTACTTCTCCAGATTCGCCTCGTCGACCACTACCTTTTCCGACGGCGGCGTGAGCAGCACGTCCTTGACCACCTTGCGGCAGATCTTGGCGATCTCGCGTTGCAGGTTGCGCACACCGGCCTCGCGCGTATAGAAGCGGACGATGCCGCGGATCGCTGCCTCGGTGATCTCCAGTTCTTCTTCCTTCAGGCCGTTGCCCTTGATCTCCTTGGGCACCAGATAACGGCGGGCGATGTTGAGCTTCTCGTCCTCCGTGTAGCCGGCGATGCGGATCACCTCCATGCGGTCAAGCAGTGGACTGGGGATGTTCATGGAGTTGGCCGTGGCGACGAACATCACGTCGGACAGGTCGTAATCCACTTCCAAATAGTGATCGCTGAAGGTGTTGTTCTGCTCCGGATCGAGCACTTCGAGCAGGGCCGAGGCCGGATCGCCACGGAAATCCATGGCCATCTTGTCGATCTCGTCGAGCAGAAACAGCGGATTGCGCACCTTCACCTTGGACAGGTTCTGCACAATTTTACCCGGCATGGAACCGATGTAGGTACGGCGATGGCCGCGGATTTCCGCTTCATCGCGTACGCCACCCAGCGACATGCGCACGAACTTGCGGTTCGTGGCGCGCGCGATGGACTGACCGAGCGAGGTCTTGCCCACGCCCGGCGGTCCCACCAGACAGAGGATCGGGCCTTTCAGCTTTTCGACGCGCTGCTGCACGGCGAGGTATTCGAGGATGCGTTCCTTTACCTTCTCCAGGCCGTAGTGATCAGCCTCGAGGATCTGTTCAGCACGCGCCAGGTCGATGCTCACCTTGGTGCGCTTCTTCCAGGGCACGCTCACCAGCCAGTCGATGTAGTTTCGCACCACGGTCGCTTCCGCGGACATGGGCGACATCATCTTCAACTTGGCGAGCTCGGCCGATGCCTTGGCCTTGGCCTCCTTGCTCATGCCGGCCTTGTCGATCTTCTTCTCGAGCTCTTCGAGCTCGTTGGGATGATCCTCCAACTCGCCCAGTTCCTTCTGGATGGCCTTCATCTGTTCATTGAGGTAGTACTCGCGCTGGCTCTTCTCCATCTGGCGCTTCACGCGACCACGGATGCGCTTTTCAACCTGAAGAAGGTCGATTTCGCTTTCGAGCATGGCCATGAGGTGCTCGAAGCGCTCGCGCAGGTCGCTGATCTCGAGGATCCTCTGCTTCTCCTCGATCTTCAGCGCCATATGCGCGGCCACGGTGTCCACCAGGCGGTTAGCGTCATCGATACCCGACAGCGAACTCAGCACCTCCGGCGGCACCTTCTTGTTCAGCTTCACGTACTGATCGAACTGGTTCATCACCGAGCGGGCGAGCACTTCCGACTCACGCTCGTCGATGAACGGCAACTCAAGCACGTTGACCTGCGCCGAGAAATATGACGGGTTGGGCAGGAAGTGGACGATGCGCGCACGCTGCGCGCCCTCGACCAGCACCTTCACCGTACCGTCCGGCAGCTTGAGCAACTGGAGGATGGTGGACAGGGTGCCGATACGGTAGACGTCTTCAGGTTGGGGGTCGTCCTCGCTGGCGCTCTTTTGTGCGACGAGCAGGATCTGCTTGTCCGCGGCCATGGCCGCTTCGAGCGCGCGGATCGACTTGTCACGGCCGACGAAGAGCGGGATGACCATGTGGGGGTACACCACCACGTCCCGCAGCGGGAGCACGGGGATGGCCTGCAACTGCTGGCTCACTTCGGACGTTTTGTCTTGCTGCTCCATCTCGGAGTCACCTCACTGGCGGCCGGGCCGCGTGGAGAAACCTACTAATGCGCTATGGCTTGGTACTATAAGGACGAAGACGAGCGCTTTCAAGGAAGGATGCGCCACCAGAATAAGACAGGCGACGAAGAAAAGGGTGCCCGGCGTCACCGGGCACACAAATAGTCACTCGGTCGCGACCGCCGGGGTATCCGAGCCCTCGTAGATCATCAAGGGCTGCGAGGTGCCGTTGATGACCCCGTCGTCGATCACGATCTTGCAGACGTCCTTCTGGGAAGGCAGGTCGTACATCACGTCAAGCAACGTCCCTTCGAGGATGGAACGCAGGCCACGTGCGCCAGTCTTGCGCTCCATGGCACGCCGGGCCACCGCCTTAAGGGCATCGTCGCGGAACTCCAGTTCGACCCCTTCCATATCGAAGAGCTTCTGGTACTGCTTGGTCAGGGCATTGCGCGGCTCGACGAGGATCTGCATGAGCGCCGACTCGTCCAGCTCGCCGAGGGTGGCGACCACCGGCAGGCGGCCGACGAACTCGGGAATGAGGCCAAACTTGATGAGGTCTTCCGGCTCAACCGACTGGAGGATCTCGCCCACGGCGCGCTTGTCGTCCCTGCTGCGCACCTCGGCCGAAAAGCCGATGCCGCTCTTCTCGGTGCGATCACGCACCACCCGTTCCAGCCCGGCGAACGCGCCGCCGCAGATGAACAGGATGTTGGTGGTGTCAACCTGCAGGAATTCCTGCTGCGGATGCTTGCGCCCACCCTGGGGCGGCACCGAGGCAATGGTGCCTTCGATGAGCTTCAGCAACGCCTGCTGCACGCCCTCGCCCGAGACGTCACGGGTGATGGACGGGTTGTCGGACTTGCGTGAAATCTTGTCGATTTCGTCGATATAGACGATACCCGTCTGCGCCTTCTCGACGTCGTAGTCGCATTTCTGCAGCAGCTTCTGGATGATGTTCTCCACATCCTCGCCCACATAACCGGCTTCGGTCAGCGTGGTGGCGTCGGCGATGGTGAACGGCACGTTCAGCAGCCGTGCGAGCGTCTCGGCCAGCAGGGTCTTGCCGCTGCCGGTGGGTCCGATGAGCAGGATGTTGCTCTTGGACAGCTCAACGTCATCGTCTTTGCGGCGCCCGGTCTCCAAGCGCTTGTAGTGGTTGTACACCGCAACGGAGAGCACCTTCTTGGCACGCTCCTGGTCGATGACGTACTCGTCAAGAATGTTCTTGATCTCACGCGGGGTGGGCAGTTTGCTGCGCGACGTGGCCGCCGATTCCTCCTGCACCTCCTCGCGGATGATATCGTTGCAGAGTTCCACGCACTCGTCGCAAATGAACACGGACGGTCCCGCGATCAGCTTGCGCACTTCGTGCTGACTCTTGCCGCAGAACGAACAGTAGAGCAGCTTTCCGCTCTCGCCCGTCCCTTTCGTATCGTCGCTCATGACCTTCCTCGCGAATGCCGCCCTTGATTACAAAATGCAGCGGATTGCCCGATTTTTCAAGCGCCCGCGGCCAATCACCGCGGGCATGGATTCCCCTCGGGGATCAGGCCTTTAGGCACTTATTCCGCGATTTTGCCGGCGCGGCGCTCCAGCACGGAGTCCACCAGGCCGTATTCCACGGCCTGCTGACCGCCCATGAAGTTGTCGCGCTCCGTATCGGTGCGGATCTTCTCGATGGGCTGCCCCGTATGCTTGGCCAGGATTTGATTCAGGCGCTCGCGGGTATACAGCATCTCGCGGGCATGGATCTCCACATCCGTGGCCTGGCCCTGGAAGCCGCCCCAGGGTTGGTGAATCATCACCCGGGAATGCGGCAGACAGTACCGCTTGCCCTCGGCGCCGCCCGCGAGCAGCACGGCGCCCATGCTGGCGGCCTGACCGAGGCACATGGTGGACACCTGGGGCTTGATGAACTGCATGGTGTCGTAGATAGACAGACCGGCGCTGACCGAGCCCCCCGGTGAGTTGATGTACAGGTGGATGTCCTTGTCCGGATTCTCCGATTCAAGGAACAGCAACTGGGCGACGATGAGGTTGGCCATGTGGTCCTCGACCGGACCGACCACAAAGACCACACGCTCCTTAAGGAGACGTGAGTAGATGTCATACGCCCGCTCGCCCCTGGCGGTCGTTTCGATCACCATCGGGACGAGGCCCAGGTTATTGATCTCGTGCGTGCGGCTCATGGATATATTCCCGCCAGTTGAAAAGCTTATCCCTTAGACGCGGCCTGCGCTGGCGTGGTTCATCACCTCGTCAAAGCTCCGCTCCACCGTGCTCGCAACGGATTTAGCGAGCACCCACTCGACGACCTGGTCTTCGAGCACGAGCGACTCAACTTCCGACAAGCGACGCTTATCAGCGTAGTACCACTTGATTACTTCTTCAGGATGCTCATATGAGGCGGCCAGCTTCTCCACCTGGGCGCGCACCGCTTCCGGGGTCGCCTTGATGTCGTTGCTCTTGATGAGCTCGGACAGGATCAGGCCCAGGCTCACGCGGCGGCGGGCCTGCGGCTCGAAGATGGCCAGATCCAGGTCCATGCTCTTGCCCTTGGGCACGTGCATGTTCTGGCGCATCTGCTCCATGAGGGCCTGGGATTCGTTGTCGACGAGCGCCTTCGGCACGTCCACCTGGTTGATTTCCACCAGCTTGTCCATCACGCCCTGCTTGTTGGCGGCCTTCAGCGCCTGCTCCAGCTCGCGCTCCATGTTCTTGCGCACTTCGGCGCGCAGCGCATCGGCGCCGCCCGCGGCGATACCGAAGCCCTTGGCAAATTCCTCGTTCACCTCGGGCAGGTCTGGTTCTTCCACCTGGTGTACCTTGATGGCGAATTGCGCCGCTTTGCCGGCAACGTCCTTATAGCCATAGTCCTCGGGGAAGGTGACGTCGATGGTGCACTCCTCGCCGGCCTTGGCGCCGGTCAGGCCATCCTCGAAGCCGGGGATCATGGCGCCGTTGCCCAGCACCACGGGCACGTTCTTGCCCTCGTTACCTTTGAACGGCTGGCCGTCGATGGTCCCCGTGAAGTCAATGGTTACGCGGTCCCCGGCGGCGGCGGCGCGCTCGACGGTGGTCCATGCGGTACGCTGCTTGCGCAGGCTGTCGATGACGCGGTCCACATCAGCATCGGTCACCTTGGCGCTGACGCGCTCGGTCTTCAAGTCCTCGATGGGGGCGAGCTTCAGCTCGGGAAACACCTCGAAGGTGGCCACGTACTCCAGGCCGGCGCCGGGCACAACGTTCTTCGGCTCGATGGTCGGGTGGCCGGCCGGACGCAGGTTCTCCTTGGTGACGGCCTCGTACCAGGTGGACTGCATCACGTCACCGATGACTTCCATGCGGACCTGGGCGCCGTACTGCTGCTCAATGACCTTCATGGGCACCTTGCCGGGGCGGAAGCCCTTCACCCGGGTGGTGCGCGCGAGGCGCGCGAGACGGTTCTGCACTTCCGTGTTGACGCGCTCTTCCGGGACCTGCACGGTCATGCGGCGCTCGAGACTCCCGGTCGATTCGACTGAAACCTGCATCTGAATTCCTCGCAAAAAGGCTCGTTGGATTCTTGTGTGGGCGTAACGGCGAGGCGCGGAACGAGCGTGTGTGAAAGGACTTGCCACCGGGCAGCGGTGCCGACCCGCTGCACGCACCGGCGGCCGGAGCTGATCACCACGTCGTCGGGAACACTCGTTTGGGGCGGGCGCCATTCCGACCACCGGAACACAGCCTTGGTCGCCCTGCCTCCGCCTCGCCTGTTTCGAAACGGCGCATGATAAAGGTTCTGGGGTCCCGGCGGAAGGGTTACGGGCGCGGCAGAAAATACCCAAAAGGACGGACAGTTATCGGCATCTTACCGGTTTCCTGGCCCACGGGCATAAATCATGGGCGGCCCTGCACCCTCGCCCGGACCATTCCGGACGGAATCTGGATTGATTCGCGTGTAAAGCCCGACAGACATTACCCGAGCAGGCGAGTTCCAGATTTGCGGACGCTTACACGGAATATCCGGGCTGAACCGCCCTGAACCGCCCTGAACCGCCCAGGTTGCCTCAACATCGCGCCGGGCCAACCGGTCGACCGGTCTTGCACCCTGGTTCGTGCCCCATCGGCCCTCGATCCGCAGTTGGGTGGACTCATCCCATCAATGCCTGCACTGCGTCCCTCGCCGAACGGCCAATGCCCCGCGACCCTGTCGCCACGTCCAACCGAGGCGCACCTCACAGTTCGGTCAAAACCACGTCCTCAGGCAACCGCGATTTCGGCAGGCCCGCGTTGAAATCGTCGGCCGCGCGGTAGCCGAGTGCCACCACGACCAGCGGGCGCAAGCTGCGCCGGGACAGGCCCAGTTCGGCGTCCAGCGCGTCGCCGTCGAAACCCTCCATGGTGCAGGCATCCACGCCAACTGCACCGGCGGCCAGCAGCAACGTACCCAGCGCCAGGTACACCTGGCGATCTATCCAGGTGCGCTCGTCCTTCCACTCGTCCCGGTGCAGATTCACGTAGAAGCGGCGGCTCTTGTCCTGGGTGGCCATGTTCTCCGGCGCGAGGAACCGCCCGTCGCGGTTTTCCTGGGCGACGATTGCCTCCAGGTGCGCGTCATCGAGAGCCGCCTTGCCGCACAGCACTACCACATGCGACGCATTGAGTACCTTGGGTTCGTTGTAGGCGTACGGCCCTTGCATGGCCTTGGCGATGCGTTCCTTCGCCCCTGACGAGGCGGCGACGACGAAGTGCCACGGCTGCGAATTGACTGAAGACGGACTCAAGCGAAGCACGGTGCGCAACTGCGCCATCAGGGAAGCGGGGATGGTCCTGGAAGGGTCGAAGGCCTTGGTGGTGTAGCGGGTCTGTGCGATGCCGGCGATATCCATGGAGTTTTTTTTCAAAAAGGTTGATATCAAAAAGGCTGGCGGATTTCGCCGGAGCGTTCAAGAGCGCGGCCTGCTTTCAATGTTCAGCCCGCCTTCGCCCCGGCCTGTACCGGCCCCCCCACCGTTGCGCGACCTGAGGCGAGGGCGCATTCACCCATGCGCAGGGACGCCAAACGTGGGAAAATCCGCCGACTCACCGCCCCGGAACGTCGGCCGCGGTGGCTAACCGACAGTCGAGACCACCCGGACCGGAGTGCCGCCCGCGGTGCTCCGGCCTTGTTTTGCGATGCGACAGGAGCATCCGTGAAAACAGAACAGCTTGAGGCCTTGGTCCTGGACGACCTCCGACAGGTCAACGACATCATCCGCCAACACCTCAACTCGGACCTGCTGCTCGTGCGCCAGGCCACGGAATGCGTGCTCGGCGCGAACCGTCTGCCACTGCGTGCGGTGGTGAGTCTGCTCACAGGCCGCGCGTTCGGTTTCGACGTCGCACGTCACCGTGCCCTTGCCGCTGCCATCGAGCTCATCAACAGCGCCCTGACGCTGCACCACGCCGTCGTGGATGTGACCGGCGATGTGGAGGCGCACGCCCCCACCTTGTTCGGCAATGCGGGCGGTACCCTGCTCGGCGACCTGTTCTATACCGGCGCGTTCAAGCTCATCCTGAAACTCGACGATCTACGCGTCATGCGCGTATTGTCCGACGCCATCAGCGTCACGGCAGAGGGCGAGGTGATGCATCACATGGCCTGCCGCGATGCGGGACTCACCACGGCGCGTTATCTGGACGTGGTCCGCACCCGAACCGCCAAGCTCTTCGAAGCCGCCGCCCGGAGCGCCGCGATTATCGCAGGCGTCACACCGGACGTGGAAAAGGCACTGATGCTGTACGGCATGCACCTGGGCACCGCCAGCCAGCTGCTCGCGGAGCTCGGCGACTTCGCGCCAGAAACCGCACCCGACGCCACGCAACCGCTCAGCCTGTCCCTGCCCGTGGTCCATGCCATGCGCTCGGGCACCGCCGCCACGGCGCAACGCATTCACGAGGCGCTGTTGCACGACCGGCGTGACGACGGTCCGCTCATCACGGAAGCGGTCATGACCTCCGGCGCGCTCGAATACGCCCGCGCCTGTGCGGGCGATGAATTGCAGCGCGCCCGCGCCGCCATCTCCGGACTCGCCGATTGCGAATTCACCGAGGCACTGCGCCGGTTGCCGTTGTAAATCGGCCATCGCGATAGCCACAGTCCGTTACAACTGGCCCGGATGCCGCTCGCACCGCCCAGGAGGGAAGAGGCATAAAGAAACGGCTTAGTGTTCCTCGTGGAAGACGGTACGTGGGACTGGCAGCCACACAGCCAGCACTACGCCGATTACGTCCCGGACGGCGTACGGATTCTCACGGGTATCGATGAGCTGCCGAGGAGATTCGGCGCGATCCTCCGCCAAGCCGCAGGTGCTTGATTGGTGCGAAAGGAGGGACTCGAACCCTCACGGGGTTACCCACTGGAACCTAAATCCAGCGCGTCTACCAATTCCGCCACTTTCGCAGGAACGCGGAGTATAACCGCTGCGCCAAAGCACGATCACCGAGGCGCAGCGGTGATCACACCGGCAGAAACGAGAACAGCCGCACGAGGCGGCTGTTCGAGTGTGGTGGGCCGCGTAGGACTCGAACCTACGACCAAGAGATTAAGAGTCTCCTGCTCTACCAACTGAGCTAGCGGCCCGGAAGAGGCGCGCATTTAACCAGAACCTCCGAACCTCGTCAACAGTCTGTTTCGAAAATCCGGTGTTATGATGGCAGCGCTTCGTTTTTCCGGATCTTGCGTGTGACCCATCCCCTCATAACCGCTTTGCTCCTCGGCCTGTTCAGCACGGCCCATTGTGTCGGCATGTGCGGCGGCATCAGCGGTGCGCTCACCTTCAGTCTCCCCGAAACCGTACGACAACATCGTGTGCATCTCGCACTGTTCGTCAGCGCCTACAACGTGGGACGTCTCATCAGTTATGCAGCGGCGGGGGCACTGGTGGGTTACCTGGGCGGAACGGTCTACGAGACCCTGAGTCCCAAAGGCGGCTACGCCATCATCCAGGGAGCGGCGGCCATCCTGATGGTCGCGGTGGGGCTTTATGTGGGTGGCTGGTTTCCGCGTTTCGCCCATCTCGAACGTCTCGGCATCCCGCTGTGGCGCCGCCTCGAACCGCTCGGACGACGCCTCATTCCCGTGCGTAATCCTGCGCAGGCCCTAGTCTATGGCCTCATCTGGGGCTGGTTGCCTTGTGGGCTCGTGTATACGGCCCTGTTGTTCACGGTGACCGCCGGCGGCCCGTTGGACGGGGCACTGTTCATGGCCGTATTTGGCCTGGGGACTTTACCAGGCGTCATGAGCGCCGGTATCCTGTCCGACAAGCTGCGCCGACTTTCTCGCCGTCCGGGCGTGAGGCAGGTGGCCGGTGCGGCGTTGGTGGCACTGGGATTGGCCGGCGTACTGTTCGGTGAATGGCTGCACGCTGCTTCCCCAATGTCCTCGGATCACCAAGCCCTGGAATGCCGCGATGAACGTTTTTGAGTCTTCTCTGCTCGGCGAATCACCCGAATTTCTGGCGGCGGTGCGCTCAGCCCAGGTGGCCGCAGCGACCGATGTGACCGTGCTGCTGCTCGGCGAGAGCGGCACCGGCAAGGAGGTGCTGGCGCATGCCATGCACGACAGCAGCCGCCGCGCGGACGGCCCTTTCGTGGCCATCAACTGCGCGGCCCTTCCCGAGGCACTCGCCGAATCCGAACTCTTCGGCCACGCCAAAGGCGCTTTCACCGGTGCCGTCAGCGCCGCCCCTGGGCGCATCCGTGCCGCTGAGGGCGGCACCCTGTTCCTCGACGAGGTGGGCGAGCTGCCGCTTGCCATCCAGGCCAAGCTGCTGCGGTTCCTGGAAACCGGCGAGGTGCAGCCGGTGGGCGAGTCCTTCAGCCGCCGCGTCGACGTGCGCGTGATCGCCGCTACCCATCGCGACCTTCACCAGGAAGCCCAGGCCGGCCGTTTCCGCTCCGACCTGTATTACCGCCTGAACGTCATCCCGCTGGAATTGCCGCCGTTGCGCGAACGCACCGGCGATATCCCGCTGCTTCTTTCGGCGTTTACCACCCGGCTGACCCGGCAGCATGGACTTGAGCGCCCGCTCTATCAAGCTGCGACCTTAGCGCTGCTGGAGCGCTATCCGTGGCCCGGCAATGTGCGCGAGTTGCGCAACCTTTGTGAACGCATGGTGATCCTCTTCGCCGGCCGCCGCGTGGCACCCGAAAACCTGCCGTACGAGATCCGGGCGGAAGGACGTGCGACGGCGGATGCCCATTTCGTGCTGCCAAGTAGCGGCATCTGCCTCGAGGAACTGGAACAGACCATGATCCGCCAGGCCCTGGAGCGCACCCACGGCAACCGCAGCCGCGCCGCCCGCCTCCTCGGCCTGACGCGTGACACGCTGCTTTACCGGTTGAAGAAGTACGCCATCGGTTGAGTCTGTGCGATTCAACCGTAGCCCGGATAAAGCGCAGCGGAATCCGGTGGAGTCGCCGCGCCAGGAAGAAAACAACTCAACGCAGAGACGCCGAGGGCACAAAGACCGCAAAGGAACGTAGGCAGCTGGACCGGAACGCATCAATGCTGCCGGTGACCATGTCTGGCCGTTGCGGCCCCCGAAGAGCACCGGATGGCGCACAGCGGAACCCGGCAAGCCGGCCGGGCTAAGATCCGGATTCCGCATAGCACCATCCGGGCCACGCATCAGTGCGACATGTGCCCATGGTTCATGGCCATGCCCTGGCCCTTGCGCACTTCGAAGCTCACCGGCAGGGTTACGCCGTCCTCGAATTCGAGCACCACTTCCACCTTGTCACCGGCCTTGAGCGCCTGCTTGGGGCCGATGAGCATGATGTGCAGCCCGCCGGGCTGCAGCTTCACTTCACTACCGGCTGCAATCTCGACCTTTTCTTGCGGGACCATCTTGGCGAGGTTGTCTTCCATGATGGTCTTGTGCAGTTCTACCTTGTTCGCAATGGCACTGCGCGCGGCCACCAGGGTGCGCATCTTGTCAGAACCGTTGTGCAGGGTGGCAAAGGCGCCCAGTGCCATGGCGTTCGCCGGGGCTTCGCGAACCCATGCGTCCTTGACCATGAGTTCGGCGGCAGATGCAGCGCCCGCAACCAGGACCATACCGGCCAACAACAGTGATTTGATCATCTTCACAAACGTATCTCCGCTTTGTTTTCTCTGGATCACAACGGCTCAGAAAGACAGGGTGGCCTTCATCCACCACAAACGACCGGGTTCGTTGACGCGTTCAGGTTTGCCGTAACCCGCAACCTGCGCACCAGCGCGGCTCAGGTGTTCCGCATAGGTCTCATCAAACAGGTTATCGACACCCGCCGTGATTTTGAGGTTCTCGTTGGCACGATAACCGGCATTGAACGATACCACGGTGAAACTGTCGGTCTCGCCCACATCGGCGCCCGCAATACCGCCGCGGTCCACATCGACTCGGTCCTGTTCGGCAGCGGCACGCACCAGGAGGGTGGCGGCCCAGGTCTTGTCGTCATAGCCGAGGCTCACGGTACCCTCCAGGGGAGGCACTTGGGCGAGCGCCACGTCGTCGGTGTCGTTCTCGCCGATCACGTGCGCCAGGGTGGCGCGTGCGGTCCAGTTGGGAGCAATCGCGTAGGCCGCATCGGCCTCGAAGCCGTACAACGTGGCATCCACGTTTTTGGCCGCACCGGCCGGCTTGGCCGAGGGATTAAGCGAATGATCGATGAGGATGAAGTCATCCACGCGCGTGTAGAAGGCCGACACGGTCGCGTCGAGCTGACCACTGCGGAATGCCGCGCCCAGATCGAACTGGGTGCTCTTCTCCGTGTCGATGTCGAAAGTGCGCACGCGTTCCCAGTAGTCCGGCGCACGTTCCGCACGGCCGACACCGGCCAGCACTCGCCAGCTATCGGAAAGCGCATGTTCGTAACGCACGAACGCACCGCGCGTGGTGTCATCATCTTCTGTCCCAGCCGCGACGCCGCCGACAGCCGCATCCGCCTTGGCTGTCGTTTTATCCATGCGCAGCCCGGCAGCGAACAGATCCCGCTCACCCACGGCGTGTTCCAGTTGCGCGAAAATCCCGCGCTGTTCGAATGACATGTCAGCCATACGCGGCGTTGTCGTCGCACCGCGCTTGGTATGTTCATCGTCGCGATAATCCGTACCGACAATCAATCCTGTTCGATCACCCACTGCCAGGTCGACCACCAGGCGGGCACCGTCCGTCGTCCTGTCCGGATTGCTCACCATCTTCATCATCGGTGGCGCTGGCGGTGTACGTAACGAAAAGTTGTCCATCACGTGGTCCACATAGCTGTGGTAGTACTGCGCCTCGATGCGTTGCACCAGCGGTGACAGGTTGTCGCGGGAGGCCTTCACGCCCCAGGCCTCACGATCGAACACCACGCCGTCCATGGTGCGATCGGCGTAGGCGGCCTCGCCGTCGGAGCGGTCCACGTTCAGCTCGATGCGGGTGTCTTCATCGGGCGTCCAGCCCACGATGGCCGTGCCGCTCCAGCGCTCGTACTCGGAATGCACTTTGTTGCCGTCGCCGTCCTCGTAGTCATCGGAGGCCAAACGCGTGCCGATGATGCGCATGAAACCGGGCGCCGCACCTGCCGTGGCATCGACGATCTGGTCGTTGCGGCCAAAACTGCCGACCATGCCACCGGCCATGAAGCGCGTGCCGGCCTCTTCGAAGCGCGGCGTGACACGTTCGAACAACACGGTGCCTGCCACATTGCCGCCACCGTACAGCACGCTCTGCGGGCCCTTCAGCACGGTCACCTTGTCGAAGGATTCGGGATAGGTGTAGGCCGTGGGCGGGTCCATTCGGCCGCCGCAACCGCCGAACACATAGGCGCCGTCCTGCAGGATATTGAGGCGCGAACCGCCCAAGCCGCGGAACACCGGATCGCCCGAGGTGCCACCCTTGCGTACGCTGGAAAAACCCGGGATGTTCTTGAGAAACGCCGCGCCGTCACCCGCGGGCACCGGTTGCCGCGGCGCCTTGGGATCCGTTTCCACGGTGATCGGGTCGGACATGGCCGGCGCGGTGACCACCATCTCGCCCAGATAACCGGGGCTGTTTTCCTGGGCCAGGGTAGTGAAAGGCACCAGCGTGCCGGCCGCTAAGGCCATCCATCTCTTCATCATCGTCAACTCCTGTTGTCCAACACTTTTCGAAAATGCACTTGCACCACGGGAAACCGTTTCATGCACACCCAATCAGCGGATAGCCTTGAGGCTGAACTCCATGCCGAAACTCACGGGCAGCGGCAGACTCAGCCCTTCGGGCGGCGGCGGCAGCGGCAAAGCCGCAGACACGGCATTGCAGGCCGCGCCCTGCAACAGTGCCGGGCCCGACGTGCAACGCAGACCGGAAACGCCGCCCGCCTCCACCACCATCAGGCTCACCTGCACGTGTCCTTCCACACCGCGCCGCCGGGCGATGGGCGGATAGAACTTGTGCCGCTCAATGTGCGCCATAAGCTCCTGCTCATACCGCTGACGCGCCTTCGCGAGCGACGCCGCTTGCGCCAGTTCCGCCATTGCGTCCGCGGCCTGGTCGCTGGTCACGGGCGCGCTCACCTCGGCCGGTTCCGGCTGCGCCTCGGGGGTTTCTTCCGGGGGCGGTTCCACGGCTTCAACCCGCTCCGTCGTCGGCTTCGGTTTTGGTGGCTTCGGTTTCGGCGGCTTGGGTTTTTCCGGGACGGGCACGGGTGTTTCCACGGCCTTGGACGCGGGCACTGCTGGCGAAGCCACGGAACGGAAGCTCAAGCGCACCGGCTCACGGGTCTGCACACCATCTTCCCGTCCCTGCTCCACCGAGGCCTGATACAACACTGCCCCGTGCACGAGCACCGACACAGCAACGGCGACACCCCACTGTCGGAGGCCATCGGCCATCACGGTTGCTCGGTGAGGATGTCGACGCCACTCGCTCCGGCCGCGCGTGCGGCATCAAGCACCGAAACCAGTTCGCTCAGCGGCACTTCCCGGTCACCGCGCAGTTGTACGTTCTTGTCGGATCGCTTGGCCAATTCCTCGCGCAACACCTCGCCGAGAGTGTCTTTCTCCACGATGTGCTCGTGCAACAGGATGTGGCCCTCACGCGACACCACCACTTCCAGGCGGTCCTGCGGCGCCTCGCTGCCGCTGCTCGCCTCGGGCAGTTCAACCGGCAGGGTCTCCTCGCGCACGAAATGGGACGTGAGCATGAAGAAGATCAGCAGCAGGAACACCATGTCGATGATGGGCGTCAGGTCGAACGCCTTGCTCACCCGGCGACAGCCTTCAAACTGCATCGGCGACCGCCTTCGAATGATGGCTGACCGGACCTTCGTCCAGTTCCGGCACGTGGGGCAGATTTTCCAGTACCAGTGAGGCGTAGGTTCGCATGGCATGGGCGCGGCGATCGGCCATGCCTTCCAGGGTGTGCAGCAGAATCAGAATGGGCAGCGCTACGGCAAGGCCCACGCCGGTAGTGATCATGGCCTCCCAGATACCACCCGCGAGGGCCTGTGCATCCACGCGCCCGCCGGCCGATTCGATGACCATGAAGGCCTTGATCATCCCGGTGACGGTGCCGAACAGACCGAGCAGCGTGGCGGTGTTGCCCATGATGCCAAGCGTGCGGAAGCCGCGCTCCATGCGCTGCAGTTCCTCGGATCCTACCCGCGAGCCCACACGCCCCAGGTCCTGCACACCTTCGCCGCTGGCCTGCACCAGCGCACGCATGAGCCTTGCCTCGGGACCGGTGGCACCGGCCAGCACCCGGTCCGCATCGCCACGACGCAGGGCACCGATGATTTGGCTTTCGAAATTTCCGGGCAGACGGCCCAAGCGGGCAAAAAAGATACTGCGTTCGATCACGATGGCGAGCGCCACTACGGAGTAACCAAACAAGATCCAGGCGATGGGACCGCCCTTGTCGAGAAGATCGATGACGCTCATGGTTTTATCCAACCGAGAAGAGTGACGGTACCGAGCGCGATGAGTGAAACTCCCGCGCCGGTTTCCAGACGACCGCGCCAATGGGCCACGTGAGCGCGCACCTGGGCGCCGAAACGCGCGACCAATGCGCCGAAAACGATGGCAGGCACCACCACCGCACCGAGCCCGAAGGCAAGGCCGAGGGCAGCGCCCGCGCCCGCCTCGGCCGTCGCCGCCGCGGCGAGCAGCACCGTGCCGAGCGGCAGGCACGGATTGAATGCCATCCCCGCTCCCATGGCAAACAATGCATAAGGCAGAGGTCGCACGGCACGGCGCATGACGCTTTGGTCCGAGCTTTTCACCTTGCAGCCTTGCTTGCCGCGCACCAGCGACAGGCCCGCCAGCACGGTGGCCCCGCCCAGCAGCCAGGCCGCCAGGGAAGAATCCACCAACCGGGTGGCTGCATTGCCTGCCACGCCGGCCACCGCGCCCAGCGACGCGTAGCCTAACAAACGTCCCAACGAAAACGGAACTACCGTCCGCCAGCCGCTGCCCTCATGCAGGAACACCGGGCCGAGATACGGCAGGCAGGCCACGTTGCACGCCCCGGCGCCGTACACCAGCCCCATGGTGAGGGCGGCGAAAAAGCCAAGCGCCACCGGTTCCATCAGCGCGCCTCCTTGCGCGCACGCCACCAAGCGCGCACGTTACCCGCTTCCCAAACGGACTGCGCCTTCTTGCGTGCCTTGAAATAGACGGGATCGGCACGCAACACGGGCACGAAGGCGTACTTCAGTTGCAGCACATCCTTGTCGGGACAGAACTCCACACAACGGCCACACAACGTGCAATCCTCGAAGGTGACGTCCTTCTTCGTCATCTCCGTGTGGATCTCGCGGATGTCCATGGGGCAGGCCTTGGCGCACAGACCGCATTTTTCGCAGCGCGGCTTGGCGTTCTTGACCAGGCGCACGAGGCCCAGCTTGCGAAACACCGCATGCATGGCGAGCATGGGACACACGCGGCAGAAGGGCTGACGCATTTTCATGGACAGCGCGGCGGTCAGACCGAACAACATCGCACCGATGAGCGAAAGCACTAAAGCACCGGCCGACGAGGTGTCCATCACCAGTTGCGAGCCGTTACCGCTCGCGAGCGTGGTGAGGATGCGGCTCGGACAGATGCTGCAGTAAGGGCTGCCGAGCGCGTGGTCCACGAGCCCGACCCCTGCCAATACTGGAATGCCGAACACCAGCAGTACCAGTACCAACCATTTCACTGGACGGATGCGGCGTACTGTCGCTTCCGGCAGCGAGGCCGCGCGTGCCACGCCGAGCTTCTGCCCGAGCATGCCCATGACTTCCTGGAAGAAGCCCAACGGACAGATCCAGCCGCAGAACGCCTTGTTGAGCAAGACGAACAACACCAGGAAAGTGCCGAGCGTGATCAGCGTGGGCAGCAAGGCGGCCAACAACGAGGTGCCGGCCGCAATCGCCGCACCGAAGCGGTGATCCATTTGGTGCTGGAACGGAATGAGGGCGCAGTAGTCCGCGGTTTGCGTGTCATAGGCACACGCGAGCACGGGGAAGGCGCCAGAGATCTTGTCGGCCGTGTAGAAGCCCACCACAACCGAGCCGTACACCAGGAACACGAAGGCGGCCAACTGCACCAGCTTGCGGATAACGGAAAGGTTCATGCGCGACCCTCCGTGGGCAACCGCCGCCACAGCGCCACGCCGCCGACAAACCCGACCACCAGCGCGACCACGCCACCCACCGACGATTGCCAGTGTGCCGGGTTGGCGTGGTACTCGGCAGTCAGTGTGGTGCGACGCACGAAGCCGTTTTGCGTGTGTGCCGTGCTCACGATGAACTCGGCGGGTGCGTTCGCCGCGCGTCCCGGCGCGACGTGCGCGAAATCTTCCGGGAGCACGAATTCGACACGGCCCTGCCCGTCACTAACCCCCTCCACCAGGCTGCCATGGGTGGTCACGAGCTGCACCGGCTGTCCTGCCAGGGGCTTGCCCGTGAGGCGTATCTCGAACACGGCACGCTTGCTGGTTTCGTAGCGCCAGTGCTCGCGCGGCAGAGGTGCGGGGACAATCTCGAGCGCAGCCTTGTGTGCATCGAGCAAGCGGCGAGGACTCTCGCCGCTCGGCTTGCCGTGCATGTACACGTAACGCAGCGCGACTTCCTCGCCGGACTCCCCCGAACGCGACGCCATGAGCAGGTGGTAGTTGTCGACGCCGGAGGGGCGCACCGCAACCTGCCCGTCCGCCTTCGCGTCGGGCAGTGCCCTCTGCTCGAGGTCGGGCCTCCAGAACATCAGTGTGGCACCGGCGCCGTCACGCAGATAAGCGGTGGCAGGGCGGCGATCATGCCCGTGGCCGTGTCCGCCGCCCTCCCCCTCATGCGCCACGACTTCAGGGAGCGACCGCCACACGAGCATTGCCTCCGCAGGTAGCGCGACGATCAGAACGACAGACATCAAGATACTGCAGACCAGCGGCGTGGATCGGATGCTGGTTGATTTAGTCTCTTGCATGACATTCGTCAGAAGTTGTAGCGATACGTCAAGACAGCCGTACGGGGCGATGCCGCTGTATGGTTTCTATCGCCAGAGTTGTCGAGGGTGGCTTCTTTCGAGACCTCAATGGCATAGAGCTCATCGAACACGTTGTCGACATTAAGCGTGACCGCATGCTGGCCCCGTTCGTAGCCAAGAGAAACATTGGTGATCCAGTCCCACCCCTCGTACTTTTCGCTATTCGCATTATCGATCCAGTATTCGCCCCAGGTATTGCTGGTTACACGGGCACGCCAACCACTTGGCGATTTCCAGGCAATGAAGACGCCGTACTGGTGCTCGGGAATGAATGGCAGATGGTTGCCAGACCTATCGATACCATACACCACGCCTTTGTCACGCACGGACTCAGTAAAACTGTCGAACGTGTAATCGGAATAGGCATAGTAGCCGCCGACCTGCCAGCCTTCGGAAACTTCAACACTGCCCGAGAATTCAACTCCGCGCTTATCGGTCTTTCCTGCGTTTTCATACTCGGTGGTGTACGGTCCGCTTCGCACCGACACGATCTCGTCCTCGACCGGGTTCACGTATACACTCGCGTCGAACTGCCAACGGTCCGAGCGCCCTTTGATCCCGAGCTCGTAGTTTCGCGACGTAGCCGCCTTTAGGTCTGGGTTGCTGGAAATTTCGCTGGTTGAGGGAATCTGCCCTGCCTGAGCAACAGTACCGAAAAGGTTGAGGTATTCGTTCACCCGGTAGCTCACGGCAAGCTTTGGCGCGGGGAGATAGTACGTCTTGTCACTTTCCCGCAATCCGTCGCCAGCTTTGTAGCTCTTCGTTGCCCAGTCGAACTTATTAAGTTCGTCTGTCTTCTGGTCGATGCTGACGACGTCGTACCGTGCCCCCAAGTCGACAATCCACCGCTCCGACGGACGCCAGGACTCCTGAACATAGAGGCCGGTCAACAGACTCGTACTCGAGGAAATTGCTGCCAGTTCACCCTTGGCGTCAGAAAGGGTCTGTTCGATGGTGGTCGTGCCAGGGGGTGGCCAAGGAGAAAAACTGGTCTGAAGGTCGCGATGCAGGTACTTCCGGGAGTCCGGCACCTCTTCCTGGCGTACGGTCACACCGCCGACCAGGGTCCCGCTTCCATGCCGCAGATGGGCCTCCAGATCCGTGCCTACGTTGTATACCCAGTCTTCGGTTTCGTTGATGATGCCCACAACCGGGTGATAGTGATACCAGGTGTTGTAGTAAAAGCGCGGTTTGAAACTCACGTTGCCGCGTTCCATCTCGTAGCGAGTATTAAAGAACCACGTCTTGGAATAGCGTCCCTGATGCTTCCAGAACTCGGATGTATCGGTCTGCTTGCCGCTATCCTTGAACTGTTGAAAAAGGGCTTCATCCATCCCGCCCGGTAGTTGGATATTGGATTCTGAATAGGAGATCTCACTCTCCAGCGTGTCGCCATTGGACAGAAGCAATCCATGTTTCAGGCCGACTTGTGAGGTATCAAATTCGTTCCAGTGGCGCCAGTCGTTGTCCTGTGTACGGTGAGTCGCCGTAAGGGCCAGTGCCTGCGTCTCGCCGACCACACCCTGGCGCAAGTGGTAGTTTTGGGTACCGTAGTTTCCGATGCCAACCCGAATCTGGTTGGCCGAATCGTCGAATACGGAACGTGAGATGATTTGAATGGCACCACCTGCGGAGCCGGTGGCAAAAAGGTTGCCCGGGCCTTTGGCGACTTCGATGCGCTCGATGTCCTGGGTGTCGACGAAATCCAGTTTGGTGAAACTGTCCGGATCGGTGAGCGGTACGCCGTCGCGAAGCACCATGATCTCGCGGATGCCGTAGCGAGCCTTGAGACCGGCGCCGCGGATGATGAGGCGCGCGTCGGAACCACCGTTTTTGCTGTCGGTGAGCACGCCCGGGATGCCTTGCAGGGCTTCCTTGACGTTGAACATCTTCTTCTCATCGAGTTCTTCTTTGCCGACCACAGCGATGGCCTGCGGCACTTCAGCGGTGGCACGCTCTTCGCGCGTCGCCGTGATCGAAATGGTGCCAAGCCCTGCATCCTGTGCCAAAGCACCTGAGGTCATGGCAACCAGTCCAGACAGCACTACCGTTTGGGCAGCAAAGCGGCCCTTGTCGTTACACCCCATATCGCCCCCGCGTCTCTTTGTTTTGCTCGGCTTTAGCGCCGAATGAGTTATGCAACCGGCTGCGTAGCGCGTGGAGCTTCCCGCTGAATCTGATCAACCCTGATCGACCATGCACCGAGCCGGACAAGCCCGATTTCGGGATTAACCCAACGCAGGATTCGTACCAGGTTTAATTACCCTGATTTTGCTAGGAATATGGCCTAATCCGTGAACCTCGGGCGGGTGGTTTCGCGCAGAGGTGTGTGAAAACACGCAGATGCCGCGAACAACGAGGGAAGTGTCGGTCCTCTACTGTGCCGTTTTTTCGGCAGTCTTCCTATGCGCACAGAACGTCGACACTGGCAGTCTGAAAGGCATTGACGTTGCGCCAGGAAAGGCTTTCATGCCCCAGCGACACCCGACTAAAGTCCACGAAGATATCTCCGCCGCATTGCAGCAGGATCTGGCTTTTTTCGAATCGCAGCTCGCGAAGATTCCCGTGCACAGCCGGATCCCCGACGATCAGATTGCGAGAGAGATCTTCGAGCGGCTGATTAGTGAATGCTGGACTGCACTGATGATGGTGCAGCAGTAGGAGCCTTGCCGCGGATAGGCAGGGGCATCTTCCGTCGAAAGGCAATCGCCCAGTGACTTGGCTCCTGCCCCACGGGGCAAAACAAAAACGGCCCGCGAAGCGGGCCGTTTTGTCTTCAGCAGAAGATGGGGTGGACGATGGGAATCGAACCCACGACAACAGGAATCACAATCCTGTGCTCTACCAATTGAGCTACGTCCACCATTGATTGAGGCCAAGCGCGGCGATTGGCGCGCCCGGCAGGACTCGAACCTGCTACCCTCGGCTTAGAAGGCCGATGCTCTATCCGGATGAGCTACGGGCGCGGATGGGCCGAGTCCACGACGATAACAAAATCGTCCAGCCTGATGACGAATTGGTCGGGGTAGAGGGATTCGAACCCCCGACATCCTGCTCCCAAAGCAGGCGCGCTACCAGACTGCGCTATACCCCGGCGAAACGGTGACCACCGATGGCGCGAAGTCGGCGAATAATACGCATGCGCCGCGCCATCGTCAATCATGTGCCGCGGCGAAGTATACGACCTGTTCGCCCTTTGTCGCACGCATTGAGGCGAGCGCACCGCGGCGGCACTTTGCCAATCCTCCTCACGCATGTGAAAATAACGGACTTTTCCAGGACATACCCGCCCCATGACCGCGCAGCTTCTCGACGGCAAGGCAACTGCCGCCCATCTTCGCCAACAGGTAAAAAACCGCGTCGACGCGCGACTCACCGCCGGACTTCCCGTCCCCGGCCTGGCCGTGGTGCTGGTGGGCAACGACCCCGCCTCGGAAGTTTACGTGGCTCACAAGCGCTGCGACTGCGCCGAGGTGGGCATCCGGTCCGTCAATCACGACCTGCCGGCGGAGACCAGCCAGGCCGAGCTGCTTGCCCTCATCGACAGCCTGAACGCAGACCCGACGGTGCACGGCATTCTGGTGCAGTTGCCGCTACCGCGCCACATCGACACCACCGCGGTCATCGAGCGCATCGCCCCCGAAAAGGACGTGGACGGCTTCCACCCGTACAACGTGGGGCGCCTGGCCCAACGGATTCCACAGCTCCGCCCCTGCACGCCCTATGGTGTGATGACGCTGCTGGAACATGCACGCCTCGACATCAAGGGCATGGATGCGCTGGTGGTCGGCGCCTCCAACATCGTCGGCCGGCCCATGGCGCTGGAATTGCTGCTCGGCGGCTGCACGGTGACCGTGGCGCACCGTTTCACCCGCGACCTGCGCGCCCATGTGGAACGCGCCGATCTGCTGGTGGTCGCCGTGGGCAAGCCGGGGCTGGTGAAGGGCGAATGGATCAAGCCGGGCGCCATCGTGGTGGACGTGGGCATCAATCGCTTGGCCGACGGCCGCCTGGTCGGCGACGTGGATTTCGAGATCGCCAAGACGCGCGCGGGTTGGATCACGCCCGTGCCCGGCGGCGTCGGCCCCATGACCCGTGCCATGCTGCTCAAGAACACCCTCGACGCGGCTGAACGCCTCATGTAAGAGAAGAGAAAAGCTAACCACGGGGGACACGGGGAAAACCCTGGGAAGAGTCGCTATCGACACCGAGGCCGCTCCCCCAAAAACCCCCGTGTTCCCCGTGTCCCCCGTGGTTAATGCGTTTTTTTTTCTTTAACACCGCAGGCGTTCGCTAGCGCACGCTTAGCTCACCGCCGCTGCTGCTCTGCGCGGGTCGCGCAGCGGATGCACCACTCGGCGGCCGGGTCCACTTGCAGACGCGCGGGGGCGATGGGTTCGCCGCAGGCTGCGCATTCTCCATATTCCCCCTCTTCGAGCCGGCGCAAGGCGGCCTGAACGCGGGCGAGTTCGTGGCGACGCCGACGTGCGGATTCGGCGCCCATGGCCTGATGGTGCAGTTCATCGAGCCGCGTCAGCCTTCCCGCCCGAGTCGGATCCACGTCGCTTGGCGCGCCCTCGCCCACCGCCGCAAGTTGCGCGGCCAGCGCTTCCCGCAACGCCAGCAGTCTTGATTTGCAATCTTCCGAAGAGGTGCGTCGGTCCATGATCTTTCTCGCCCATCCTGGCGGGAGCCATACCGTTCCGGTCTTCGAATGGAGGTCACGGGGGAATCATTCGCCGTCCCGGCACGCGGCCTATGTGGAACGATGCGGCGGGACACTTCAACCTTAGCAAAAAAAGGCGACCTCGCGACGGCGGCGGGCGCTCGGGGTGGAGGTGTCGAAAGCACCTGCGTACGCGCGGCCTCAGGCCGCGATTGCTTTTCCTACGCCCTGTCTTCGCGGCCTGAGGCCGCTCCTACAGTGGGATTCCAGGCGGCGCAATCATTGCCAGACGCCGTTCTGTGAAAGACGCCGATTCACACGTCCTCGCCATCGAGCCGTCGGATGAGCCAGGCATTCAGCGCTTCGAGCTGCGTGCGGGTTTCCGGTCCGGACTCGGCGTGCAAGGCGGTGATCTTCGCCGAGAGATCGCGCAGGACCTTGCAATAATGCTGTGCCCGTGCGCGCTCCACGGCCAGGTCGGCGGTGCGCTTCTTGAGCCTGGAGGCCAGATCCTCGGCGTCGGGCATGACCGTGTCGCGCACCCGGCGCGCGAAGGCGGTCTCCTGGAGGAAGCTGATGCGCTCAAGGATGGAGCCGTCCTGCCAGTCGAGGGTGGGATAGCGACGTCGGAGTTCATCCACGTCGACGCAGCCTTCGAAGGTGTTGAGATCGCCCTTTTGAATCAGCTGCTGCAGCTCGCGCCGTCCGACGCCGAGAAGTTGCGCCGCCTTGGCAAGACCGATCAGATGACCCATAACCATTTCCCCCGGGCCTTGATTAAAGCCGATCGGAGCAACGGGAGGAAAGACTGACATGGCGCGGGCCGTCCGCTGGCCCCGCGTGATGTCACTCGCGCCGCCAGGTGGTGCCGCCCGGGCCGTCTTCGAGCAGGACGCCCTGTGCCTTGAGGCTGTCGCGGATACGGTCGGCCTCGGCCCAGTCTTTCGCCTTGCGCGCGGCCAGGCGTGCCGCGATGGCCGCGTTGATGTCGGCATCGGACAGGCCACCCTCCACGGCGGGCGCACCTTGCAGGAAGGCCATGGGGTCACGTTCCAGCAGGCCCAGCATGCCGCCGAGCCGCTTCAACAGCGCACCGAGGCGTGCCGCCGCGGTTGCGTCGACGCCCCGCAGGCGGTTCACCTCGCGGGCCAATTCGAACAGCACCGCCACGGCCTCGGGGGTGCTGAAGTCGTCGTCCATGGCGGCGTAGAAGCGCTGCTCGAACACCGAGTCCGCCTCGGGCTCGACCGTCTCCAGCCCGCGCAACGCCGTATAGAGCGTGGTCAGCGCGCCCTTGGCCTGATCCAGGTGCTGGTCCGAATAATTGAGCGGGCTGCGGTAATGGCTGGTGAGGATGAAATAACGCACCACCTCGGGGTCATATTTGGCCAGCACCTCGCGGATGGTGAAGAAGTTGCCGAGCGACTTGGACATCTTTTCGTTGTCCACGCGCACGAAACCGTTGTGCATCCAGTAATTCACGAAGGTGCAGCCGCAGGCCGCCTCGCTCTGGGCGATCTCGTTTTCGTGGTGCGGGAACTGCAAATCCAGCCCGCCGCCGTGGATGTCGAAATGTTCGCCCAGGCAGCGGGTGGACATGGCGGAGCACTCGATGTGCCAGCCGGGCCGGCCGCGGCCCCAGGGTGAATCCCAGGCGGGCTCGCCGGGCTTGGCGGCCTTCCACAGCACGAAATCGAGGGGATCGTCCTTGGCCTCATCCACCGCGACGCGTTCACCGGCGCGCAGATCGTCCGGGTTCTTGCCCGACAGCTTGCCGTAACCTTCAAAGCGGCTCACGTCGTAATACACATCGCCGTTGCTCGCCGGATAGGCAAAGCCCTTCTCCACCAGGGTGCTCACCATGGCGATGATGTCGTCCATGTGAAGCGTCGCGCGAGGCTCCGCGTCCGGGCGCAGCACGCCCAGTGCATCGGCGTCCTCGTTCATGAAGCCGATGAAACGCTCGGTGAGTATCTGGATGGTCTCCCCACGTTCATTGGCGCGCGTGATGATCTTGTCGTCGATATCGGTGATGTTGCGCACGTAGGTGACGTGCTCACTACCGAATACCTGGCGCAGGTAGCGGTTGACCACATCGAACACCACCAGCACGCGCGCATGGCCGATGTGACAATAGTCGTACACCGTCATGCCGCACACGTACATGCGTACCCGCCGCGCGTCGATGGGGACGAAGTCCTCCTTGCGCTTGGTCAGGTTGTTGTGGATCTGAAGCTTGTGCTGGTATGCCATAGGTTTCTCGGAGAAAAGCTCTAACCACGGGGAACCCGGGGGACACGGGGAAGAAAGAGGCTGTTCGGAGATCTGCTGCCTGCTCCCCTTCTTACCCCTTGTCCCCCGTGGTTCATGCTTTTGTAGCACAGGCGTCGAGGCGGCGGCGGGCGCGCTCGAGGCCGATGAGGGGCAGCAGGCGTGCCATTTCGGGACCGCCCATCTCGCCGGTGAGTGCGGCGCGCAACGGCATGAACAAGGCCTTGCCCTTGGCGCCGGTGGCGGTTTTTACGGCATCGGCGAAGGCCTTGAAATCGAGGCCGTGGGCATCGAGCGCTGCGACGGCGGCCTGGAAAAATGCGGTTCCGGCCGCCGCAACGGCCTCACGCGCCTCGTCGTTCAGCACGAGCGGCTCGCCAAACACGGCCGCGGCCCACAGGTGCGCGTGATGGGGAAAACTCACGTTCGGGCGCACCGCGGCCACGAAGGCTTCCGCCTGTTCCCGCGGCACACGCGCATGCACCTCCGGTCCCATCCAGGCCCACAACTCGTCGAAGCCTGCGGCGGCAAGCGCCTGGTGCTGCCAGTGCAGCAACTGGTGGGCATCGTAGCGCGCCGGTGCGCGGCCAAGGCGTGCCAGATCGAAGCCGGCCGCCAGCGCCGTCATGGATTGCAGCGCGTCGCCCTCATAACTGTGACCCAGGCGCGCCAGGTAGTTGGCCACCGCCAGGGGCAGATACCCTTCGCTGCGCAGTTCCCGCAGGCTGCGGCTGCCGTTGCGCTTGGACAGCGGCGAACCGTCGTGACCCACGATGAGGCTGAGATGCGCATAGCGGGGAATGGGCAAGCCGAGGGCCTGCAGAATAAGGATCTGGCGCGGCGTGTTGGTGAGGTGGTCCTCACCGCGAAGCACATGGGTGATGCCCATGAGCGCGTCGTCCACGGCGTTGCAGAAGAAGAACGCCGGTGAACCATCGGTCCGGCGCAGGATGAAATCGCCGATGTCGGCGCCGCGAAACACCTTCTCGCCCTGTACCAGGTCCTCGAAGCGGATGGCGTCTGCTGCTACCCGAAAACGCAAGGTGGCCGGCAGTCCGCGGGCGCGCCGCTCGGCCACCTCGGCCGGCGACAGCCGCGCGCACTTGCCGCTGTAACGGGGCGCCTTGCCGGCGGCGCGCTGCGCCGCGCGTGACAGTTCCAGTTCCTCGGGCGTGCAGAAGCAGGGGTAGGCCAGCCCGGCCTGTTCCAGCTGCTGGTAGTGCCGGGCGTAGATGTCGTCGCGCTCGGACTGGAAATAGGGGCCGGCCTCGCCGCCCACACCCGGGCCTTCGTCCCACGCCAGGCCGAGCCAGCGCAGGTCTTGCTGCAGGGCCTCGGTGAACTCCGTGCGGCTGCGCTCGCGGTCCGTGTCCTCGATACGCAGCACGAGCCGACCGCCCTGGGCGCACGCGAACAGGGCACTGAACAATGCGGTCCGAGCATTGCCGAGGTGGAGAAATCCGGTGGGGCTGGGGGCAAAACGGGTCTTTGGCATGGCGGCAAATGGTAGCGGAATAGCGACAGTCCCACCAAACCCGGATGGCCGGTCGGCGCGGGGGCCGGTATGATTGCGTTTTTTTCACCGGCAAGGAGATCCCAGTGAAGCGACTACTGATTGCCCTGTTCCTCAATGCCCTGCTGGTCGGCACCGCCGCGGCAGCGAATAATCCGCGCGTGAGCCTCGACACCAGCCTTGGCGAGATCGTAGTGGAACTCGACCCGGCCAAGGCCCCCAAGACCGTCGAGAACTTCCTGCAATACGTGCGAGACGGCCACTATGACGGCACCATCTTCCATCGCGTGATCGACGGCTTCATGATCCAGGGCGGCGGTTTCACCGCAGACATGGAGCAGAAGCCGACCCGTGGCCCCATCATGAATGAGGCCGACAACGGCCTGCGCAACGCCGTGGGCACCATCGCCATGGCGCGCACCAACGACCCGCACTCCGCCACGGCGCAGTTCTTCATCAATGTGGCCAACAACAGCGGCCTGGACTTCCGCGAGAAGACCCCACGCGCCTGGGGCTATGCCGTGTTCGGTCGCGTGGTCGAGGGCATGGGCGTGGTCGGCCAGATCAAATCCGCGCCCACCACCAGTGTGGGACCCTTCCAGGACGTGCCGCGCGAACCCATCGTCATCCGCAAGGCGACCCTGTTGCCCGATTCCGCCAATTAAGGAGACAACAATGATCCGCATCAACACCAACCAGGGTGCCATCGAGCTGGAACTGGACGCCGACAAGGCGCCGGTCACCGTGGAGAACTTTTTGAACTACGCCCGCGAAGGCTTTTACAACGGCACCCTGTTTCACCGCGTGATCAACGGCTTCATGATCCAGGGCGGTGGCATGCTGCCTGGCATGGTCGACAAGCGCGGCGAACACGACCCCATCAAGAACGAGGCCGACAACGGCCTGAAGAACGACCGTGGCACCATCGCCATGGCGCGCACCACCGATCCCCATTCCGCCAGCAGCCAGTTCTTCATCAATGTGAACGACAACGCCTTCCTGAACTTCCGCGCGCCCACCCGCGACGGCTGGGGCTACTGCGTGTTCGGCAAGGTGACCAAGGGCATGGACGTGGTCGACAAGATCAAGGGCGTCGCCACCACCACCCGTGGTTTCCACCAGGACGTGCCGGTGGATGACGTGATCATCGAGAGCGTCGAGATCATCTGATGCCTTGATGCGTCGGACGTTGGAAGCGCCAATCCAGCGTCTGACGCATCACCGACCATGACAGGTGATATGACCGCGGCCACGGTATACCAAAAGCCAGCCCCTCGCTTCCCTTCGCACGGCTTACGTACAAAATGCTGCTATTCATTTCCGATCTCCACCTGAACACCGCGCGCCCGGACATCACGGCACTGTTCCTGCGCTTTCTCAAGGAACGTGCAGCGGGCAGTGAGGGCTTGTACATTCTCGGCGACCTGTTCGAGGCCTGGATCGGCGACGACTTGGTGCCGCCCGAGTATGGCCCGGTGATTTCGGCCCTGCGGGAATTGAACACCGTCGGCACGCCCGTGTTCGTGCAACACGGCAACCGCGACTTCCTGCTCGGCCAGGATTTCGCCGCGCAAAGCGGCTGCCGATTGTTGCCCGACGCCCAGGTGGTCGATGTCGCCGGCGGCCGTACCCTGTTGCTGCATGGGGATACCCTGTGCACCGATGACCACGAGTACCAGGCCATGCGCGCGCAGCTGCGCCACCCCGCGTTTATCGCGACATTCCTTGCCAAGCCACCGACCGAACGCGTGGCCTTCGCCAGGTCGCTGCGTGACAAAAGTCAGGCGGAAACCAGCCGCAAGTCAGAGTACATCATGGATGTGAACGCCGAGGCGGTGGCCGATGCCGCGCGCGAACACAACGTGATGCGCATCATCCACGGCCACACCCATCGGCCCGGCGTACATGCCCACCACGTGGACGGGCATGGGGTGGAACGTATCGTGCTAGGTGATTGGGGTGAAAAAGGCAGCGTCGTGGTATGCGACGCGGCAGGCTGTCGTCTGGAAGTTTTTGCCTGAGGGCTTGGCTGCGCTGTTCCCCGGATTTCGCTGCGCTTAATCCGGGCTACGGGCAGTCATTCGCCATCGGGCGTAGCCCGGATGAAGCAAAATCCGGGACGCTTGGGTATGTCACACGTCCTATTTCATTTCTGAGATGTTGAAGCGGCGGTAGTCCACCGGCAGGGTAAACAAGCCCGTCGCCGTTTCCACCTCGGCACGAAAATCCACCAGCGACCAGCGCCGACCGTTGAACTCCCGTTGTTCGACGGGCAGGCCGAGACGCGCCGCCCAGCCGGGCTTGTAAACATTCACGGCCAGGTCGCAGTGGTCCTGCATGTCGGCGGGGATGTGCGGGATCATGGCGGCGTGCTCACCGGCCATGACGTCCTGCATGGCCGCCATGGCCGCGCGGGCATCAGGCATCAGTTCGGGCACGACCACCGCATCCAGGCACAACCGCTCGCCCACGTACAGCTGACGCCGAAACGGCGTACGCCCACCGACATTCGGGGCCTCGCCACCAAGCGTCACCGCTTCTTCCTTGATCCGCAGGCCCTGAGGCATAGGCTGCTCCACGGCCCGCCAGTGGATCTCGCCGATGGTGCGATCCGCATGCACCACGTTGTAGATAATGCGCGTCCGGCGATCGTAGAGCACGTAGTTGCCCGCATCCTGTCCGTCATCGAGACGCAGGTAATCCGCTGTTACCAGGTAACGGGCCGGGTAGCCGTCCACGCCCGGCTCGGCCATTTCATACACCAGTACGGACGCCGGCGTGGCCTCGGCAGCGGCGGACAACAGCGGGAACAGCAGGACGGCCAGAACGCGTTTCATGAGACCTCGTGCGGCGTTTGTTCGAGGGCGGAGAGTTCGTCGGCGGTGAAGCCGGCGGCGAGTCGCGCATCGCGATGAAACGGCCCCCGCAATCCGCCTTTCAGATGGCGCGTGATGAGCGCGCGATAGGTGGCCTGCGGTTCCAGGTCACGTGCAGCGCACAGGTGACGGAACCAGCGATCGCCCGCCGCCACGTGCCCCACCTCGTCGCGCAGTATGATGTCGAGCAAGGCGGCGCCCCGGCTGTCACCCACCTCGATCAACTTGGCCTTGATGCCGGGATTCACGTCCAGGCCGCGGGCCTCGAGGCCGCGCGGCACCAGTGCCATGCGCGCGAGCACGTCGTAGGCCGTGCTCTCGGCCATTTGCCACAGACCGCCATGGGCGGGGAAGTCACCGTAATCGTAGCCGAGCCCGCGCAGATGCCCCCGGAGCATCTCGAAGTGATCGACCTCCTCCGCGGCGATGCGCAGCCAGTCGCCGTAATACTCGACGGGCATGTCGCGAAAGCGGCAGGCGTGATCCAGGGCGAGATTGATGGCCGTGAACTCGATGTGCACGATGGCGTGGAACAGCACTCCGCGGCCTTCGGGCGAATCCGGACGGCGCTGCGGCAGCTCGCGCGGGCGCACCAGCACCGGGCGCTCGGGCCTGCCCGCCACCGGCACCGTCTCCGGCGCCTCTTCCAGTACCACCCTGCCCGACAGCCAGTCGGCCGCCGCCGCACGGGTCAGCGCCAGCTTCTCTTCCACATCGCAGGCCGCCAGACAGGCACCCACGGTCACAAAAAATCCGGAACTCTGCATGGCGGCGATTCTACCAAGCCCTTGCCGTGAATTCCGTCCCGGGGAGAAAAGCCATTAACCACGGGGGACGCGGGGTGAAGAAGCCCGGCTACGTGCACCCAAGGATTCCTGCTGGGTCCAGCGCCTGCGTGAACGCGCCGAACAAGAAGCGTCACGTAGCTTCGCAACGTGACCTACGCAGACCGCGAGGGCACGAGCCTCCGACGTAGGTCACGTTGGCGCAGAGCGCCTACGTGACAGGCACGGCGGGCGCGCAAAACGAGTCACGTAGCTTCGCCACGTGACCTACACCGACTTTGCCCCCGCGTACCCACGTAGCCGTGTCCCCCATGGTGAATTTCTTTTTCTTGCTCTTATTCCGCTGCTCAGACTCTGAGGCCAAGCACCAGGTCCATGACATTGGTGCCGGTGGGTCCTGTGGTGATGAGGTCGCCGCTGGCCTCCAGGAAGGAGCCCGCGTCGGCGTGGGTGAGGGATTCGGTAAGGCTGAAATTTTCGTCTTCGCCGCGTTGCACGGTATGCCCGTCCACCAGGGCGCCCGCATCCTCGCCGGGCCCATCGCTACCGTCGCTACCGGCGGCCAATAGGCTGATGTCGTCGCGTCCGGCGATGGCGCGAGCCGCGAGCAAGGCGAGGTGCTGACAGCGTCCGCCGCGACCCGGTGCCGGCGGCAGTCGCACCGTGGTCTCGCCGCCCCACACGTGCAGGGCCGGCGCCGAGGCTTCGAGAGTCTGCGTTACGAGCCGCGCGGCGTCCGCCACGTCGCCCGTCAGCAATGTGTCATGCACCACGACGGGCCAGCCGTGCCGCGCGGCGGCCTGGGCCGCGGCCGTGCGTGCGTCGCGGTTGGACGCGAGCACATGGATCTCGATGGAGGCAAAACAGGGATCGTCGCCCGTGGGCGGCGGCACGCATTGCGCGCTCAGCGCCATCACCTCGTCAGGGAATGGCGGCAAGGGAGCAGCCATCTCCGGGTCGGGCACCAACGGACCCGAGCCGATCACGGCCGGGTCATCGCCCGGCACGTCGGAGAGCAACAGACACAGGGTCGGACGGTCGGCGAGTGCCAGGGCCAACCGTCCCTGCTTGATGCACGAGAAACGCTTGCGCACGCGGTTCATGGCGGCGATGTCGAGGCCGGCGCCCAGCAACCAGGCATTCAGCCGCGCCAAATGCTTCAGGGTCATGCCGCTCGGCAACACCTCGGCCAGTGCGGAGGCGCCGCCGGAGATGAGAAACAAGAACGGCTGGTGGGGCGGCGCCGAATGGATGAATTCGAGCATGGCGCGACCGGCGGCGAGGCTGGCCGCGTCCGGCAACGGGTGACCCGCCTCGAGGATGGTCGCGCGATCACCCAGCCGCGGATCGCCGTGTCCGTGCTTGGTGATCACCAGGGCGCGCTCCACGCCGCCCGCATCGAAGGCGCCCAAAGTCATGGCCGCGGCGGCCTTGCCGATGGCGATCACGCGCCGCGTCGCGGGCGCCCGCGACGTGAGGAAGTCGCGCACCCGCGCCCGCCCGTCCACGGCGGCGAGGGCGGAACGATAGACCTGCAATAGCCCCCGGCGCGCGTCAATCGCCGTTGTCATTCCAGATCCGGTAGGCATCGGGGATCTGGTCGATGCCGCTGAAGCTCACCTTGAGGTCGCGCAGGCGACCATCCTTGATGCCGTAGATCCAGCCGTGCACCGCGAGCTTCTGGCCGCGCGCCCAGGCGTTCTGCACGATGGTGGTGTGACACACATTGCCCACCTGTGCGCGCACGTTGAGTTCGCATAGCCTGTCGGCGCGCTGCTCGTCCGTGGGCAGTAGCGCAATGCGCTCGGCGTACTGGTGATAGATGTCTTTGATGTTGCGCAGCCAGTTGTCGATGAGGCCGTGGTCCTTCTTCTCCATGGCCGCCTTCACGCCGCCGCAGCCGTAGTGACCACACACGATGATGTGTTTCACCTGCAGCACGTCCACGGCGTACTGGAGCACGGTGAGGCAGTTGAAATCGGTGTGTACCACCACGTTGGCCACGTTGCGGTGCACGAACACGTCGCCCGGCAACAGGCCCAGCAGCTCATTGGCGGGCACGCGGCTGTCGGCACAGCCTATCCACAGATACTCGGGCGTCTGCTGCTTGGCGAGGGCCGGAAAAAAATCCGGATTCTCCCGCGTCATCTCCTCGGCCCAGCGCCGATTCTTGTCCAGCAGATGCTGCAAGGGATGAGAGCACTTTTCACACATGCCAGTGGCGCCTGAGAAGAGAAAAGCCTGAACACGGGGGACACGGGGAACACGGGGCACGGGGGAAACCGATTTTCTTTAGGAGCAATAATTTTCTTTCCCCGTGTTCCCCGTGTCCCCGTGGTTAATGCTTTTTTGCCTTTCCTAGCCGAATCCCCGGGCGAGGTCGGCTTTGATGTCTTCGATGTCTTCCAGGCCTACGGAGATGCGAATGAGGCCGTCGATGATGCCCGCCTCGGCGCGTTTCTCCGGCGGCAACCGCCCGTGGGTGGTGGTGGCCGGGTGGGTGATGGTGCTCTTGGCGTCGCCCAGGTTGGCCGTGATGGACAGCAGGCGGGTGGCATCGATGAGCCGCCACGCAGCCTCGCGGCCGCCGGTCATCTCGAACGACAGCACGCCGCCGAAGCTGCGCTGCTGGCGCGCAGCGAGTGCGTGTTGCGGGTGCGTGGGCAGGCCCGGGTAATTCACGTGTCCGACGCCGGGCTGTGCCGTGAGCCAACGGGCGAGTTCGAGGGCGTTTTCGCTGTGAGCGCGCATGCGCAGCCCCAGGGTCTCCAGGCCCTTCAGCATCACCCAGGCGTTGAACGGGCTCAAGGTGGGGCCGGCGGTGCGCAGGAAGCCGAACACCTGCGCCAGCTCCTGCTCGCGCCCCACCACCGCGCCGCCCAGGGTGCGCCCCTGGCCGTCGATGTACTTGGTGGCGGAGTGCACCACGATATCCGCGCCGAGGGCCAGCGGCCGCTGCAGCGCCGGCGTGCAGAAGCAGTTGTCCACCACCAGCAGGCAACCGCGCGCGTGCGCCAGGGCCGAAATGGCGGCGATGTCCGCCACTTCCATGCGCGGGTTCGAGGGTGTTTCGAGGAACAGCAGCTTCGTCTCGGGGCGGATGGCCGCTTCCCAGGCCGCGAGGTCGGTGAGCGGCACGTAGCTGGTCGCGACGCCGAAGCGCGCCAGGTAGTTGTCGAACAGCGATACGGTGGCGCCGAACAGGCCGCGCGAGGCGACGATGTGGTCACCGGCGCGCAGCAGGGCCATGCAGGTGGAGAGGATAGCGGCCATGCCCGAGCTGGTGGCTACGCAGCGCTCGCCGCCTTCGAGGGCGGCGAGGCGTTCCTCGAAGGTGCGCACGGTGGGATTGGTGAACCGGGAATACACATTGCCCGGCTCGCTGCCCGCAAAGCGCGCGGCCGCTTCCGCCGCGCTGCGATAAACGAAGCTGGAGGTGGTGAAAATGGGCTCGCCGTGCTCGCCCTCCGCGGTGCGGTGCTGCCCCGCGCGCACCGCGCGCGTATCGAACCCGTACTCGTCCCAGTCCTCGATCATCCCGTTCCCCTTGAAAGATCAACCACGGAGGCCACGGAGGCCGCGGAGAAGATCCCCTTCAATGCCATCGGCGGGCACGGCCCCGATATCTGTTATTGCAACCAGCGGTTTGTCACGTAGGCGCTGCGCGCCAACGTGACCTACGCGTCTCTTCAGGCAGAGGACGTGCGCCACGGGCTTCAGCCAACCGTGTAAGTCCCCGTGCCCCCGTGTGCAAGCTTTTCTTTCTTACCGATTGTTGTGCATCTCGATGGAGAAGTTCTCGGACTTCTCACGCTTGTCCTTGGAGGTGTCGTTGCGGCTCGCCTCCAGCTTAGTCAGATAGTCGGCATTGATGTCGCCGGTCACGTACTGGCCATCGAACACCGAACAGTCGAAGCGCTCGATGCGACGGCTGCCTTTGGCGGCGACGGCCTCGATGAGGTCGTCCAGGTCCTGGTAGACCAGCCAATCGGCGCCGATCTCGGTCGCGATGGCGGCCTCGTCGCGGTTGTGACCGATGAGTTCGGAGGCGGTGGGCATGTCGATGCCATATACATTCGGGAATCGCACCGGCGGCGCGGCGGAGGCGAAGTAGACCTTCCTGGCGCCGGACTCGCGGGCCATCTGGATGATCTGCTGGGAGGTGGTGCCGCGCACGATGGAGTCGTCCACCAACAGCACGTTCTTGCCCTTGAATTCCAGGTCGATGGCGTTGAGCTTCTGGCGCACCGACTTCTTGCGCTGCTTTTGCCCGGGCATGATGAAGGTGCGCGCGATGTAACGGTTCTTCACGAAACCCTCGCGGTAGGGCACGCCGAGCTTGTAGGAAAGCTGCAAGGCCGCGGTACGGCTGGTGTCCGGGATGGGGATGACCACGTCGATATCATGGTTCGGGAAGACCTTGAGGATCTTCAGGGCGAGCTTCTCACCCATGCGCATGCGCGCCTTGTACACGGAAATGCCGTCGATGATGGAATCGGGGCGCGCGAAATACACGTATTCGAAAATGCACGGCGCGTATTCCGGCTGATTCGCGCACTGGCGGGCGTGGAAGCCACCGTGCTGGTCGATGAATACCGCCTCCCCCGGCTCCACGTCACGCAGCAACTGGAAGCCGAGGGCGTCGATGGCCACGCTCTCGGAGGCGACCATGTATTCGTCGCCTTCCGCGGTCGCGCGCTTGCCCACCACCAGCGGGCGGATGCCATGGGGATCGCGAAAGGCGATGAGGCCATTACCGGGGATCATGGCCACCACGGCGTAGGCGCCGCGCACGCGCCGGTGCACACCGGCCACCGCATCGAAGATATCGTCGTGATCGATTTTCAGCTTGCCGCAGCGCTGCAACTCGTGGGCGAAGACGTTGAGCAGGATCTCCGAATCGGAGTTGGTGTTGATGTGGCGCAGGTCTTCGCGGAAGACATCTTCCTGCAACTGGGTGGTGTTGGTCAGGTTGCCGTTGTGCGCAAGCGCGATGCCGTAGGGGGAGTTCACGTAAAACGGCTGGGCCTCCGCCGAGGAGGAGCAGCCGGCGGTCGGGTAGCGCACGTGACCGATGCCGGTGTTACCGGTGAGGCGCACCATGTGCTCGGGCTGGAATACATCGCGTACCAGGCCGTTGTCCTTGCGCAGCAGCAGGCGGCCGCTGTCGCAGGTCATGATGCCTGCGGCGTCCTGGCCGCGGTGCTGGAGCACGGTCAGGCCGTCATACAGCGCTTGGGCAACGGGACTCTTGGCTACGATGCCGATGATGCCGCACATGAATGGATATTCCTCTGCAGGAGCTTTCTGCGTTGCGAATCAGCGATAACGGATATTCGACGCCACTTCCGGCGGCAGGTAGCCGCGCAGCCAAAGCGCCATATCCTCGAAATAATGCAGCAGGTACGACTGCCGCCACCAGTTGTCCTGGGGCATGGGGGTGAGCCCGCCGAGCAGCACCAGCACCACCACGATGGCGTAGCCGCGCACGAAACCGAAGCCCACACCAATGACGCGATCGGTGCCGCTCAGGCCGGATTTCTTCACCAGTTCCGTGGCCAGGTGATTCACCAATGCCGCCACCAGGATGGTGATCAGGAACAGCACGGCAATAGCCACCAGGAGTCGGCCCGTGGGGGAAGCGATGAACGGGCGCAGCAGGCGCTCGAATTCGTCGGCGAAGGTCAGTGTGACCCACACCGCCACGATCCAACCGGTGAGCGACAGGGCCTCACGGGTAAAGCCGCGCCACAGGCCGATGACGATCGAGGTTGCGATGACGGCGAGAATGACGTAGTCGACCCAGTTCATCGCGGGGCGTGGACTTGAATGCGTTCAGGACGGGAGCCGCAGATTTTACCAGAGCTCGCGCCGCCGCGCGAAGCGATCACGGGTGACTCATGACCACGGTGTCTACACCCAGCGCCTTGGCGACCTGGAGCTTCAGCGTGTCGGCGCGCTCTCGCTGCGCCTCGGGACCGACGCGCACGCGATAGGCGAGCTTGCCGCCTTCCACCTTCACCTGCTCGACGAAGGCATCGAAGCCTTTGCTGCGCGCCTTGTCGCGCAGCGCCATGGCGTTCGCGGCCTGGGCGAAGCTGCCGAGTTGCACCACCCACGCCTGCGGGGCATCCGTCGGCTTGGCCGCAGCGGCTGCCGGCGTGACCGCGGGCTTGGCCGGCTGCACCGGCGGCGCGGTGGCGAGGGTGGCGACAGATTCGGGCGCCGGCACTGCGGCGGCGGCCTCGTAGGTCCGGGCCTGCTGCACCGAATCCACCACGCGGGCATCCGCACGGGCGGGTTCCGCGGGCAATTGCAAGGGGATATCGATGGTCTCGAATTCGGCAGCGGGACGCTCGGGGACGTTGCTGCCGTAGGAGGCCATGCGCTGGTCGTCGCCATCGAGCAGCATGGGGATGAAGATCACGGCCAGGGCCACCAGGACCACGGCCCCCGTCAGGCGTTTCTTGAGTTGTTCGTTCACCGCTCCCTCGCCTCCCAGACAGGTGTGTGCTCCCGGACGCGACCGGACGGCCGTGCCGCGTTGGCGGATTATACGGAGCCCGCAAAGGCCTCCGCCACCGTGTGGAAGGAACCGAATACCACCACGCGGTCGCCAGGCACCGCGTCCGCCAGCGCCCGCACCAGGGCTGCGGACACCCCGGGGAAGGCCTGCACGGCCACAATGCCGGCGTCCTTCAGCACGCCGGCAACCCGCTCGGGCCCGGCGCCCCGGGCCCCATCGAGCCCAGCCACGTACCAGGCGTCCACCTGCGCGGCGAGCTGCGCCACCACGCCGGCCGCGTCCTTGTCGGCGAGCATGCCGATGACCAGGCGCGTGCGCCCGGCGCAGTCATGGGCTACCAGGTTGCGGGCCAGTTCGGCGGCGGCATGGGGGTTGTGGCCCACATCGAAGATGCGCGTGACCTCGCCCGGCAGCACCTGGAAACGCCCGGGCAGCTGCACGCTCGACAGGCCGGCGCGCACGTCCTGCTGGTACACCGGCAGGCGGGCGGTGAGTTGTTCCAGCACCATGAGCACGCCGGCTGCGTTCTGCGGCTGGGACACGCCCCGCAGGGCAGGCAGCGGCAGGCCGTCGCGGCGTTGCAGGCGACCGCGCCACCACCATTGCCCGCCGTCCACGGTGAAGTCGAAATCGCGACCGAGGATCAGCAGCTCGGCGCCGATGCGCTCCGCCTCGCTGAACAGCGCGGCGGGCGGGTTGGGATCGCTGCACACCGCCGGTCGGCCGGCGCGGAAGATGCCGGCCTTTTCCCGGGCGATACGCTCGCGGTCGGGGCCGAGCCATTCGGCGTGGTCCATGTCGATGGGCGTGATCAGCGCCACGTCCGCATCGAGCAGGTTCACCGCATCGAGACGCCCGCCCATGCCCACTTCCAGTACGGCCGCATCCAGGCCCGCCCGCTCCAGCAGGTCGAGCGCCGCCAGGGTGCCGAATTCGAAATAGCTGAGGGAGATGTCACCGCGCGCCTCATCGACGCGCGCGAAGGCCGTGCACAGGGCCTGGTCGGAGACCTCGTTGCCGTCGATGCGGATACGCTCGTTGTAGCGCAGCAGATGGGGTGAGGTGTAGGTGCCGACCCGGTAACCGGCGGCACGCAGGATGGCATCGAGCATGGCCACGCTGGAGCCCTTGCCGTTGGTGCCGGCCACGGTGACGACCGCATGGGACGGCCGCCCCAGCCCCATGCGCCCGAGCACCTCCCCCACCCGCTCCAGACCCAGATCGATGGCCGTGGGATGCAGGGTCTCCTGCCAGGCCAGCCAGTCAGCGAGGGTTTGATAGCGCATGGGTGTGCTGGAAGAAAAAGCCGTTGACCACGGGGGACACGGGGAACACGGGGAAAATCATTCATGGCGCGGTAATTCCGCCCGTAGGAGCGGCCTCAGGCCGCGATTGGTTTGCTCTGCTGCGTTATCGCGGCCTGAGGCCGCTCCTACACATTCGGTATATCCCCGTGTTCCCCGTGTCCCCCGTGGTTCAATCTTTCCCGTGGTTCAATCCTTTCCCTTCACGCCGCCGGCAGCTGCTGCAGCATGGTGAGCACGCGGGCGAGGCGGTCGCGCATTTCGCGGCGGTCGACGATCATGTCGATGGCGCCGTGTTCGAGCAGGAATTCGCTGCGCTGGAAGCCTTCGGGCAGGGTCTCACGCACGGTCTGTTCGATGACGCGCGGGCCGGCGAAGCCGACCAGGGCACCGGGCTCGCCGACGTTGACGTCGCCGAGCATGGCGAGGCTCGCCGATACGCCGCCCATGGTGGGATCGGTGAGCACGGAGATGAACGGGATGCCGCGCTCGGACAGGCGCGCCAGGGCCGCCGAGGTCTTGGCCATCTGCATGAGCGAGAACAGGGCCTCCTGCATGCGCGCGCCGCCCGAGGCGGAGAAGCACACCAGCGGGATGTTTTCCTCGATGCACACGTCCACGGCGCGCACGAAGCGCTCCCCGACCACCGAGCCCATGGAGCCGCCCATGAAGCTGAACTCGAAGGCACAGGCCACCAGTGGCACGCCCTTCACACGGCCCTTCATGGCGATGAGCGCATCGCTTTCATTGGTCACTTTTTGCGCCTGTAACAGGCGGTCTTTATAGCGCTTGCTGTCCTTGAACTTGAGCGCATCCACCGGCTGCACATTGGCCGCCAGTTCCACGCGCGGCTCGGGGTCGAGAAAGCTGTCCAGGCGCCGGCGTGCGCCGATGCGCATGTGATGGCTGCACTTGGGGCAGACATCCAGGTTGCGCTCCAGTTCGGCGCGATAAAGCACGGCGTTGCAGCCGGGGCACTTGGCCCACAGGCCTTCGGGCACGGTCTTCTTGACCGTGCCTTCCGTGCGTTCGGTGCGGATGTGGGTGGGGACGAGACGTTTCAGCCAACTCATGGCGAATTCCTCCGGTGCCGCGCTCGCGGCTTCTCGTTATTGGTTGTGTGCGGCCGTCGCGGCATCCATGGCGCGGCGCAATTCATTCAGGAAGGCAGCCGCCGTATCCGGCACCCGCGCGGGTTGCCCGTCCAGTGCGCCGATGCGGCTCACCAGGGCGCTGCCGACGATCACCGCGTCGGCCACGGTGGCGAGGCGCGCCGCCGATTCCGCGTCGTGGATGCCGAAGCCCACGCCGATGGGCAGGGCCGTATGCTTGCGGACTTCTTGGAGCCGCGCTGCGACGTCGGCGGTGTCCAGGTGCGCCGCGCCGGTGACGCCCTTGATGGACACGTAATAGATGAAGCCACCCGCCGCCTCGCAGATATTCGTCATGCGATCAGGGGCGGTGGTGGGGGCGATCAAGAAAATGGGGGCGATGTCGCGGCGGCGGAACGCCGTCAGCAGCCCCTCCCCTTCCTCGGGCGGCAGGTCGACGGTGAGCACGCCGTCCACGCCGGCCTCGGCGGCCGCCGCGGCGAAGGTCTCGTAGCCCATCGCCTCCACCGGGTTGAGGTAGCCCATGAGCACCACGGGGGTATGCGCATCGTCCTTGCGGAATTCACTGACCATCCGCAGCACATCGCGCAGCGACACGTGATGGCGCAGCGCGCGTTCGGCAGCGCGCTGGATGACCGGGCCGTCGGCCATGGGGTCGGAAAAGGGCACGCCCAATTCGAGGATGTCGGCGCCGGCCTTCACCATGGCGTGCATGAGCGGCACGGCCACGGACGGCTCCGGATCGCCAGCCGTCACGTAGGGGATGAGGGCGGTGCGGCCCTCGGCGCGCAGCTCGGAAAAACGCTTGGCGATACGGCTCATACGGTGATTCCTTCCAGCGCCGCCACCGTATGGATGTCCTTGTCGCCGCGCCCCGAGAGGCTGACGACGATGAACTTGTCCTTGCCGAGGGTGGGCGCGAGTTTCATGGTGTAGGCCAGGGCGTGGCTGGACTCGAGCGCCGGCATGATGCCTTCGGTGCGCGTCAGCGAGTGGAAGGCGGCCAGCGCCTCCTGGTCGGTGATGGGCACGTACCGGGCGCGGCCGGTGTCCTTCAGCCAGCAGTGTTCAGGACCCACGCCGGGATAGTCGAGGCCGGCGGAGATGGAGTGGGTCTCGATGACCTGGCCGTCGTCGTCTTCCATCAGGTACATGCGGTTGCCGTGCAGGACGCCGGGCCGGCCGGCATTGAGGGGCGCCGCATGACGGCCGGTCTCGATGCCCTCGCCCGCTGCCTCCACGCCGTACATGGCGACTTCCGGGTCACCAAGGAATTCGTAGAACAGGCCCATGGCGTTGGAACCGCCGCCCACCGCGGCCACCAGCGCGTCGGGTAGACGGCCTTCGTGCTCCAGCGCCTGGCCGCGCGCCTCGCGGCCGATGATGGCCTGGAAGTCGCGCACCATGGCCGGGTACGGGTGCGGGCCCGCCACGGTGCCGATGATGTAGAAGGTGTTATCCACGTTGGTGAGCCAGTCGCGCATGGCCTCGTTGAGCGCGTCCTTGAGGGTGCGCGAGCCCGAGGTCACGGGCACCACGGTGGCCCCCAGCAGCTTCATGCGGAACACGTTGATCTTCTGGCGCTCAATGTCGTCCGCGCCCATGTACACCACGCACTCCATGCCCAGGCGCGCCGCCACCGTGGCGGTGGCGACGCCGTGCTGGCCGGCGCCGGTCTCGGCGATGATGCGGGTCTTGCCCATGCGTTTGGCGAGCAGGGCCTGGCCCACGGTGTTGTTGATCTTATGAGCACCGGTGTGGTTCAGGTCTTCGCGCTTCAGATAGATGCGCGCGCCGCCCAGCTCGCGGGTCCAGCGCTCGGCGAAATACAGCGGCGACGGCCGGCCCACGAACTCGTGCAGGTCATGGTCCAGTTCGGCCATGAACTGCGGGTCGTGGATGTAGCGGTGATACGCATCGGTCAGCTCCTGCAGCGGACCCATGAGGGTCTCGCCCACGAAACGCCCGCCGTAGGGGCCGAAATGGCCGCGCTCGTCCGGCAGCTCCTGCAGGTTTCTCAAATTCTTGTCAGCGTGCACTCTCGACTCCTCGCATGAAGGCGGCCATTTTCTCGGCGGACTTGACGCCCTTGGCCGCTTCGACGCCGCTGCTCACGTCCACGCCCCAGGGGCGCACGGCGCGGATGGCGTCGGCAATGTTGTCCGGGTCCAGCCCGCCGGCCAGCACCAGCGGCCTGGAAAGCCGCGCGGGCAGCCGGTCCCAGTCGAAGCGCATGCCGGTGCCGCCGGGGACTCCGGGTTGGTAGGCGTCCACCAGCAGGGCGCGCGCGTCGGCGTACGCCTCTGCCGCGGTCGCCAAATCACAGCCCGGCCGCATGGCCAATGCCTTCAGATAGGGACGCCGGAACGCACGGCAATACGCAGGTGGTTCGTTGCCGTGGAACTGCAGCAGGTCCAGCGGCAGGGCGTCGAGCACGGCGTTGACGTGCTCGGGCGGCGCGTCCACGAACAGGCCCACGGTGGTGACGAAGGCCGGCAGCGCGGCCAGGATGGCCTGCGCTTGCGCCACGTCCACGGCACGCGGACTCTTCGCGTAGAACACCAGGCCGATGGCGTCGGCGCCCAGGGACGCCGCGCGCAGACCATCTTCGGGCCGGGTGATGCCGCAGATTTTTACGCGCATACGCGCGACGGATTCGCCGTGCATAGAAACCGAGCAGATTACCAGACCAGGGGGGGCGGTGAAAGCTGCGGCAGTCCGAAGCGTGCCGGATAGCCTACGCCCACGAGATAAAGCCCGTGGGGCGGCGCCGTGACACCGCCCACGGTGCGGTCACGGGCCTCCAGCACCTCGCGCGCCCATTCGGGCTCGTGCTCGCCGGCGCCGATGGCGGACAGCACGCCGGCGATGTTGCGCACCATGTGGTGCAGAAAGCCGTTGGCCTCCGCGTCCAGCACGGTGTACGGGCCGTGGCGCTGCACCTCCAGGCGGTACAGCGTGCGCACCGGACTCTTCGCCTGGCACGCAACGGCGCGGTAAGAGGAGAAATCGTGTTCGCCGACCAGGTGACGTGCGGCCTCGGCCATGCGCCCGGCATCCAGTTCACGGTAGTCCCAGGTGACCCGATGGGCGAGGAAGGTGGGTCGCACCGCGCGCGAGAAGATCACGTAGCGGTAGGCGCGACGCTCGGCTGAGAAGCGCGCGTGAAAGTCGTCCGCCACGGGACGGGCCCAGAGCACGCACACGTCCTTGGGCAGGTTGGCATTGATGCCGTACACCCAGGCCCGCTCGCTGCGCTCGGCGGTGGTGTCGAAGTGCACCACCTGTCCGCTGGCATGCACCCCGGCATCGGTACGGCCGGCGCCGACGATGCTCACCGGCTGGTCGGCAACCGTGGAGACGGCGGATTCCAAGGCGCCTTGCACCGTGCGCACGGAGTGGGCCTGCGCCTGGTAGCCCCTGAACTTGCTGCCGTCGTATTCGATGCCGAGTGCTATGCGCATGGACGATTTTTAACGCAGAGACACAGAGAACCCGAAAGCTTGGGAAAAAAGGGAGGGCGCAAAGCACGCTGGAGATTTGTCTCTCCCCGTTCTCTGCGCCCTCTGTGTGCTCTGCGCCTCTGCGTTCGATTTTCTCTTTGAATCAGGCGATCTGCTGGAGGAGTTCCTCGGCCTGTTGCTTCTGGGTGGAGTCACCTTCCTGCATGACCTCGTCGAGCAGGTTGCGCGCACCGTCGCTGTCGCCCATGCCCACGTACGCTCGGGCAAGGTCGAGCTTGGTGTCCACTTCGTTGATATCACCCAGCATCAGGTCGTCGGCGTCGTCTTCTGCCGGGAGATCCATGTCGGCCAGGTTCAGCTCACCGGCAGGCTCCGTTCCGGCCGTGCCGAGATCGAGACTATTGAGATCGAAGCTGCCCAGATCGAAGCCGTCCTCGTCCTGCGACAACCCGGCGTCAACGGGGGCTGCGTCCGCCGTGAGATCAAGATCACCCAGGTCCAGGTCCGTGCCCGCGGCCGGCGAAGGATCGGCTGGTGCAGGCTCGTCCAGCGCCAGGCCACTCAGCTCCATCTCAGGCATGGCCGGCTCGGCCTGCACGGCAGCGGGCTCATCCAGCGACAGATCAACCACGCCCAAATCGGGCATCACCGCTTCGCCGGCATCGGCATTTGGCGCTGCCGGCTCATCCAGCGCGAGACCTCCCAGATCGAAATCCAGGTCCGCAACCGCCGCGGGAACGGCCGATGCCGGTGCAGACGTCGGTGTATCGGTAGCCAATGCATCCAAGTCCAGATCGAAGCCCGTCTCCTCCACCGGCGCGCTGGGCGCAGCCGATACGGCGGGCGCTGCCTTGGGTGCCAGGTCTTCCAGATCGGAGAAGTCCACCCCAAGGTCGAGATTGAATTCGCCGCCACCGCCGCCGGATTCCATCTCCTCGGTCAGTGCGTCCAGGTCGAGACCGATGTCCAGGACCTCGTTGTCGAGGCGCGCATCGGCGTGGTCCGGTCCCGGCGTCAACGCCTCCGGCGCCTTGGCGAACAGGGCGTGCTCGGGGAGCAGTTCGTGACCCAGCACCAGTACCTTGTCCCACAGCGGGCCTGAACCGTTGAGCAGCGCGTGGGTCCTGAGGGCCTCGGCCTCGAATTTGGCCTTGTCCTTGGTGGCGTGATAGACCTCGAGCAGCTTCACGTGCAGTTCGGCGCGCTCCGGGTTGTGCTTGAGGGCATCCTGTACCAGGTCTTCGGCTTGCTGATAGCGCTGATAGGCCATGTAGACGTCGGCCTCGGTCAGCGGGTCGACCTCGGAGTCCTCGGCCTGGATGTCGCCCATGCCGCTGACGGCGAAGTCGCTGAAAAATGAGCTTTCTTCCGCACCTTTACCTTCCGCGGCCTTGGCTTTCATCATGGATGGCGTACCGCCCATGAGGATGCTCTCGGTAAAGTTCCCACCGCTGCGGCGACGACGGACGATCAGCACCAGGAGGGTGACCAAGGCCACGCCCAACAGGAGGAACAGGCCCGAGTACACCGGGTTGGCGAGCAGGTCGTCCAGCAGGGTTGGTTCCGGCTGCGGCTCGGGTATGACCACCGGACGCTTCGGCGCGGGTTTCTTGGCGGGCTTGACCGCTTCGGGTTTGGCCGCTTCCTCGGCCTTGGGCGCGGCGGCCTCTGCGGCAGGCGCGGCCTCGCCGTTGGCCGCAGCAGCGACTGCGGCGGTCGCTTCGCCGGCGGCCGCGGGCGCGACCTCCACCCTCTGACCGTCGAACGCCACTCCGACGCCGGGCTTCACTTCCGCGCCGGCCGCTGGCGCGGCGCGCGCCACATCCTGTTGACCCTGACCGGCAAGCTGGCGCTGCAGGGCGGCGAGATTGTCGTCCTGCAGCGACAACAGGCGCTGCATGTCCGCTATCTGGCCCTCGAGATCCTGGACGCGCTGACGGAGTTGTTCACTCTCTTGCTTGCTGGCGGCGCCGGCCTCCTGGGCAAGCAACAGTTCCTGCTTGAGGCTGGCCAGGGTGCCGGCTTCACCCGCGGCGGTACCGGAGGCCTCGGCCTTGCCGGCTTCGATCGCCTCCGGGGCGACCAGCTTCAGGCGTGGCTCGTCGGGTTTCACTGCAGTGGTACCGCGCGGTACCACGGAGGTACCGGTGGGCGCCCGGCTGCCGGCCTTGCCGGCGGCCTGCTGTTTGAAGTCCTGCCATTCACGATCCTGACGGGCAACCTCACGGGCGGCTTCGGCGCGGCTCATGGCCTGGAGCAGGGCCGGATCGAGGCGCAGCACCGTTCCCGCCTTGAGGCGGTTCACGTTGCCCTCTTCAAATGCGTCGGGGTTGCCCTTGAGCAGCGCCATCATCACCTGCGGGGTGCTGTAAGAACGCGGCCGCATCGTCTTGGCGATGCTCCACAAGGTCTCGTTACCCTTGACGGGACCGTAGCGAAGGCCATCCCCGGACAGGGCCCCGCCCTTGCCGGTCTTGGGCGCGGTACTGGCGCGCTTGGTGGTGCGTGCGGGCTTGGCGCCGGTCGCCGCGGGCGCCTTCACCGCCGGCGGCGCTTCCTTCTTCATGAGTTCGGGCGGATCGAGCAGCACGGTGTAGTCGCGCAGCAGGCGCCCGGAACGCCAGTTGACCTCAAGGAGGAAATCCAGGAACGGCTCGCGTACGGGGCGTTCCGTCACGGCCTTGATGTAATAGGCGCCGCTAGGCCGCTGCGCGACCGAGAATTCGATGGCGAGCAGCGCCGCCGGGCGGTCGAGCCCGACCTGTTGGAAGGATTCGGCGGAGGCCAGGGAGACGACGATGCTCGGCACGTCATCGGGGGCCACCGACAGCAGGTCGATTTCCGCAGCGAGGGGTTGGTTCAGGGCCGATCGGAGATGAATATCGCCGAGCCCCAAGGAATAGGCCGCCGCCGGAAGGCATAGCAGGGCCAGCAAAATCGATTTTAGCTTCCGCAAGTTCCGCACTCCCTCAGGCGCCGCTGGCGGCCGGCAACCGGTTCAGAACCATTTCCCGTCCGCAGGTTTGGTGCCGAAACTTATCAAACCGCTTTAGTTGTAGCAACTAACCATGTCTCACGAGAGGTTTTTTGCTAACTGCTCCGCAATTTGGATGCAGTTCAAAGCCTGCCTCCGGACGTTCTCTGTGACCACCCAAAAATCCAGTCCGCGGGGGTGGCTCAGGTCCTCCCGGAGCCGGCCGACCCACACCGGATCCTGCCCCGCCGCCTCGGTGACCGGCGTCGGAAAACCGTCGGCCCCGTGCTCGTCCAGCACCTCGACACCCGGCGCCGCTTCCAGCAGGGTGCGGGCACGGCCGACATCGAGCTTGTCGCAGGTCTCCAGGTGCACGGCCGCCGAATGGCCGAAGAAAACCGGGGCGCGCACGGCGGTCGCGTTGACCCCGAGCCCGGGCAGGCCGAGCACGCGGCGCAGCTCCGTAAGAAATTTCATTTCCTCGCGGGTATACCCGTTGTCGAGAAACGTGTCCACCTGGGGCAGCAGATTAAAGGCAATTTGCCTAGGGAAGACCTTCGGCTCGATGGGGCGCACGTTGAGCAGATTGGCCGTTTGTTTCGCCAGCTCCTCCACCCCCGCGCGCCCGGCGCCGGACACGGCCTGCAAGGTCACGACGTTCACACGCGTGAGGCCGGCCGCTTCATGCAACGGCTTGAGCGCGACCGCGAGGGCAATGGTCCCGCAGGAGGGGCTGCTGACGATCCGACCTTCGGAAACCCCCGCCAGCGCCTGCGGATTCACGTCGGCCACTAGCAGCGGCACGTCGGGTGCGTCACGAAAACGGGGCGAGCTGTCGATCACCACGGCGCCGGCGGCCGCGGCGATGGGCGCGTGACGCGCCGCCAATTCCGCACCCGCGCAGAAGAAGGCCAGGCGAATCCCCGAAAAATCGAAGCCCTCGATGGCCTGAACGCGCACATGACTGCCGCGGAATTCCACGCGACCGCCGGCCCCCTCGCCGAGCGCGAGCAACGCCAGCTTCCCCAACGGAAACTCGCGCTCCTCAAGCAACTGCACCAGGGCCTCGCCCACCAGCGTGTCGGGGCCGACGACAGCGACGTTCATTTTCTCAGGCATGGTCGAGAAAAAAGACTCACCACAAAAAGACTAACCACCGGGGACACGGGGAACACAGAGGGGTGAACAGCAGACACCGCCGCCCCACCCGCTCAGGTTCACACGTAGTGTGAGCCTCTCCTGAGAAAGACACATTCTTCCCCGTGTTCCCCGTGCCCCCGTGGTTGATCTTTCTCACCCCTCCAGCAGGATGCGCAGCATGCGGCGCAGCGGCTCGGCGGCGCCCCACAGCAGCTGGTCGCCCACGGTGAAGGCGGTGAGGTATTCGGGGCCCATGTTGAGCTTGCGCAGACGGCCCACGGGTACCGTGAGCGTGCCGGTGACGGCGGCCGGGGTCAGGTCTCGCATTGTAACTTCGCGGTCGTTGGGCACCACCTTCACCCACTGATTGTGCTCCGCGATGATGCTTTCGATCTCGTTGAGCGGCACGTCCTTGGTCATCTTGATAGTCAGTGCCTGGCTGTGGCAGCGCATGGCGCCGATGCGCACGCACAGACCGTCAATGGGGATCGGGCGATCGGAGCGGCCGAGGATCTTGTTGCACTCCACCTGGGCCTTCCACTCTTCCTTCGACTGGCCGGATTCCAGCGGCACGTCGATCCAGGGGATGAGGCTGCCGGCCAGCGGCACCGGCCACGCGTCGGTGGGATAGGCGTCGGAGCGGATGAAATCGGCGACCTTGCGATCGATTTCCAGAATCGCCGCGGCCGGGTCGTCCACCAGCGCCTTCACCTCGCTGTGGATGGCGCCCATCTGCTGGATCAGTTCGCGCATGTTGCGCGCGCCGGCGCCGGAGGCCGCCTGGTAGGTCATGGGCGAGATCCACTCGATGAGGCCCTGCTCGAACAGGCCGCCGATGGCCATGAGCATGAGCGACACGGTGCAGTTGCCGCCCACGTAGGTCTTGACGCCCTTGGCCAGGCCGTCCTTGATGACGTTCTTGTTCACCGGGTCGAGGATGACGATGGCCTCGTCCTTCATGCGTAGCGTGGAGGCGGCGTCGATCCAGTAGCCATTCCAGCCGGACTCGCGCAGCTTGGGGTAGATCTCTTTGGTGTAATCACCGCCCTGGCAGGAGATGATCACCTCCATGGCCTTCAACTCGTCAATGTTGTGGGCGTCCTTCAGCGGCGGCACGTCCTTGCCGATGGCCGGCCCCTTGCCACCCGGGTTCGAGGTGGTGAAGAACACCGGATCGATAAGTTCGAAATCCTTCTCGGCGCGCATGCGATCCATGAGCACCGAACCCACCATGCCACGCCAACCGATCAACCCTACGCGCTTCATTGACTAGTTCCTCGAAGAAAAAAGATTAACGCAGAGGCGCAGAGACACAGAGGACACGGAGAAAATCATTGTTTGTCTCTGTCCCCTCTGTGCCTCTGCGCCTCTGTGTTGGGCCGTTTGCCTTTAATCCAATGCCGCGACGATGGCGGCGCCCATTTCGGCGGTGCCGACTTTCTTGCAGCCTTCGGTCCAGATGTCGACGGTGCGCAGGCCCTGGTCGAGGACCTTGGACACTGCGGCGTCCACGCGGTCGGCCAGGGCCGCTTCGTTCAGGGTGTAACGCAACATCATCGACACGGAGAGTATGGTGGCGATGGGGTTGGCGATGCCCTGGCCGGCGATGTCCGGGGCCGAGCCGTGGATGGGTTCGTACATGCCCTTTCCGTTGGCGTCCAGGGAGGCGGACGGCAGCATGCCGATGGAACCGGTGAGCATGGAGGCCTCGTCCGAGAGGATGTCGCCGAACATGTTGTCGGTGAGCATCACATCGAACTGCTTGGGATTCCGCACCAGCTGCATGGCGGCATTGTCCACGTACATGTGGCTCAGTTCCACCTCGGGATACCCGGTTGCCACATCGGTCACGATCTCGCGCCACAGCTCCGTGCATTCGAGCACGTTGGCCTTGTCGATGGAGCACACCTTGCGGTTGCGCTTCATGGCGATGTCGAAGGCGGCCTTGGCGATGCGGCGGATCTCGTTCTCGCTGTAGACCAGGGTGTTGAAGCCCTCGCGCTCGCCCTGCGCGTTGTTGCGGATGCCGCGCGGCTGACCGAAGTAGATGCCGCCGGTGAGCTCGCGCACGATCATGATGTCCAGGCCCGCGACCACTTCCGGCTTCAGGGTGGAGGCCGAGGCGAGCTGGGGATAGACCTGGGCCGGGCGCAGGTTGGCGAACAGCTCCAGGCCCTTGCGGATACCCAGCAGGCCCTTCTCCGGGCGCACCGCGATGGGCAGCGCCTCCCACTTGGGCCCACCCACGGCGCCGAGCAGCACCGCATCGGCCGCCTTGGCCAGCGCCAGCGTGGCATCGGGCAGCGGATGGCCCGCGGCGTCGTAACCGGCGCCACCGATGTGACCGTGCTCCATCTCCACCTTCAGGCCAAACCTGTCCCGCAGCGCCTCGAGCACCTTCACGGCCTCGGCGACAATCTCCGGCCCAATGCCGTCACCCGGCAATACAGCAATCTTCTTCGTCATTGGAAAAAACCCTTTTCAACACAGAGGCACAGAGGCGCAGAGAACACAGAGGAAAAACATTGTGTGTTCTCTGTGTCCTCCGTGTCTCTGCGCCTCTGCGTTAGTCTTTTTCTTCAAAACAGCCAGGGCGCTTCGGTGCGGCGTTTGGCTTCGTAGGCGCGGATGGCGTCCACGTGCTGCAGGGTCAGGCCGATGTCGTCGAGGCCTTCGAGCAGGCAGTGTTTGCGGAACGGGTCCACCTCGAAACGGATCACCTCGCCCGTGGGCGTGGTGAGGGTCTGGGCGTCCAGGTCCATGGCCAGCCGGTAGCCTTCGCTCGCGGCCACTTCCTTGAACAACTGGTCCACCTTCGCCTCATCGAGCACGACGGGCAGGATGCCGTTTTTGAAGCAGTTGTTGAAGAAGATGTCGGCGAACGAGGGCGCAATGATGACCCTGAAGCCGTAGTCCAGCAAGGCCCACGGGGCGTGTTCGCGACTGGAGCCGCAGCCGAAGTTCTGGCGAGCGAGCAGCACCTGCGCCCCCTGGTAACGGGGCTGGTTGAGCACGAAATCCGGGTTGAGGGGACGCTTGGAGTTGTCCATGCCCGGCTCGCCCACGTCCAGGTAGCGCCACTCGTCGAAGAGATTCGGCCCGAAACCCGAGCGCTTGATGGACTTCAAAAACTGCTTGGGAATGATGGCGTCCGTATCCACGTTCGCCCTATCGAGCGGCGCCACAATCCCATTCAACTTGTTCAACTTTTCCATTGGAAACCCCTTTCAACACAGAGGCGCAGAGACACAGAGAACACCGAGAAACCCCATTGATTCATCTCTGTGTCCTCTGTGTCTCTGCGCCTCTGCGTTGGGCTGTTTTCTTCAAATCTTCCGCACGTCGACGAAGTGGCCCGCCACCGCCGCCGCCGCGGCCATGGCCGGGCTGACCAGGTGGGTGCGGCCACCGGCGCCCTGGCGTCCCTCGAAGTTGCGGTTCGAGGTGGAGGCGCAGCGTTCGCCCGCTTCCAGGCGGTCGGCGTTCATGGCCAGGCACATGGAGCAGCCGGGCTCGCGCCATTCGAAGCCGGCCTCGATGAACACCTTGTCGAGCCCCTCGGCCTCGGCCTGCTGCTTCACCAGGCCGGAACCGGGCACGACGAGCACCTGTTTCACGTTGGCGGCCTTCTTCCTGCCCTGAACCACCACAGCGGCGGCGCGCAGGTCTTCGATACGCGAGTTGGTGCAGGAACCGATGAAGACCTTGTCCACGGCGATCTGCTCGATGGGCGTGTTGGCCGTGAGGCCCATGTACTTTAGGGCGCGGCGCATGCCGTCGGCCTTCACCGTATCCGGTTCGTTGGCCGGATCGGGCACCTTCCCGTCCACCGCCACCACCATCTCCGGCGAGGTGCCCCAGGTGACCTGCGGGCGGATAGCCGTCGCGTCGATGCGCACCACGCGGTCGAACCGGGCGTCCGGATCCGATTTCAACTCGCGCCAGGCGGCCACGGCCTGGTCCCACACTTCGCCTTTCGGCGCATAGGGCCGGCCGCGCACGTAGTCGATGGTCTTTTCATCCACCGCCACCATGCCCGCGCGGGCGCCGGCCTCGATGGCCATGTTGCACACGGTCATGCGGCCTTCCATGGAGAGGTCACGGATGGCCTCGCCGCCGAATTCGATGGCGTAGCCGGTGCCGCCCGCGGTGCCGATCTCGCCGATGATGGCCAGCACGATGTCCTTGGCGGTAACGCCCGGACCCACCTTGCCGTCCACGGATACCAGCATGGCCTTGGATTTCTTCTGCAACAGGCACTGGGTGGCGAGCACGTGCTCCACCTCGGAGGTGCCGATGCCGTGGGCCAGCGCACCGAAGGCGCCGTGGGTGGAGGTGTGGGAGTCGCCGCACACCACGGTCATGCCGGGCAGCGTGCCGCCCTGCTCCGGCCCCACCACGTGCACGATGCCCTGGCGCAGGTCGTCCATCCTGAATTCGTTGATTCCGAAGTCGGCACAGTTCTGGTCCAGGGTCTGCACCTGAAGGCGGGCGATCTCGTCGGCGATGGCGGCGATGCCGCCCTTGCGCTCGGGCGCGGTGGTGGGCACGTTGTGGTCGGGCGTGGCGATGACCGAGCCCACCCGCCACGGCGTGCGCCCGGCCAGGCGCAGGCCCTCGAAGGCCTGGGGCGAGGTCACCTCGTGCACCAGGTGGCGATCAATATAAAGAAGACAGGTGCCGTCCTCGTCACAGCGCACCACGTGCGCATCCCACAGCTTGTCGTAAAGCGTCTTGCCGCTCATGGGCGTACTCCGTTGATACTGCGCGAAAAGCTATTAACCACGGGGGACACGGGGAACACGGGGAACACGGGGGGTGAACATCAGATACCGCCGCCCACCCCGCTCAGGTTCGCACGCAGTGTGAGCCTCTCCTGAGAGAAAGACACATTCTTCCCCGTGTCCCCCGTGTCCCCCGTGGTTAACCTCTTCCCCGCCATGGCTTGATTCGAAGTGCGAGTCTACGTAGGCTGGACTCATTACTCCAATTCATCTTTTTCATAGAATCCATTCCTGGCAGGCATCGGCATGGACATCCCGAATCTCCAGGCCTTCGTGGCCGTGGCCGAGCAGGCCTCGTTCTCCGTAGCCGCGGAGCGGCTGTTCCTGACCCAGCCGGCGGTGAGCAAGCGCATCACGGCCCTGGAGCAGGAGCTGGGCTCACCACTGTTCGACCGCATCGGCCGGCAGGTGACGCTGACCGAGGCCGGGCGTGCCCTGCTACCGCGGGCGCGGCATATTCTGGAGGCGGTGGAGGACAGCCGCCGTGCGCTGTCCAACCTTTCCGAACGCGTGGAAGGGCCGCTGTCCTTCGGCACCAGCCACCACGTCGGCCTGCACCACCTGCCGCCGCTGCTGCGCGCCTTCACTGCCCGCTATCCCACAGTGGACCTGGACATCCGTTTCCTGGATTCCGAGGAGGCCTGCCAAGCGGTGCTGCACGGCGATCTGGAACTGGCCGTGGTCACCCTGCCGGAACCGGCCCCCGCCAATCTCACCACCCGCGTGCTATGGGACGATCCGCTCGCGGTAGTGGTCGGCCGCGACCACCCGCTCGCGGCGCGCAAGCGCGTGAGCCTGGAGGCGCTGGTCGAATCGCCCGCCGTGCTGCCCGGCCAAGGCACGTTCACCCGCGCCCTGCTGGAATCGGCCTTCGCCGCGCGCGGGCGGCATCCGGCAGTGAAGCTGTCGACCAATTACCTGGAGACCATCAAGATGCTGGTATCGGTGGGCCTGGGCTGGAGCGTGTTGCCGCATACCCTGGTCGATGACGACACCGCGGTGCTGCGCGTGCCGGAACTGGCCCTGATGCGCCACCTGGGCGTGGTGCACCATGCATCGCGCACTCTGTCGAACGCCGGGCGCGCCATGCTGCGCCTGTTGGAAGGCGACTGATGGTGGGATTTTTCACCCTCGGCCGCTGGTATGCCGATCCCTGCCCCGCCGATGCGGCCCGACAGGCCCTGGCCCTCGTGGAGCAACGCGAACAGGCGCTGCGCCGCCGCGGACGAGGCTCTCTCGCCCTGCGGCTGTCCGCCATGCGGGCACAGGCCGCACTCGGGGAGGACGTGGAGGCGGAATACGAACGCCTGGCGGCCCTCGTCGTCCGCCGTCACACCCGTGCGCAGGCGCTGGTGGAACTCGTTTATGGGCAGATACTCATGTCCAGGCGTCGCACGGGGGCCATGCGCCACCTGGATCGGGGCTTTGCCCTGGCAAGGCATCTGCTCGCGCCGGAGGACTATTTCGTCGTGCTCAAACGCCACGCCTTGCTCGCCTTGCTGCCCCCGGCCGATCTGCCCTGCGCGCCCCTTGCGGACTTGCTCACCACGGCACGCGTGATGGCCCGCCTGGGGGCCAGGCGCAACCCGCCCCCGCACGATCCGGGAGATACCTTCGGCTGAACCTCCGGGTCTCGGCCCGTGGCGGAACGCTGGGCCACCGCCCGATCACGACAGTCTTCCTAGACTTACTGCAACCACCTCCGGGCGGCGACCCAGGAGCGTTCCCCATGCGAGTTCAACACGGCGTGCTGGTGCCTCTCGGTTATGGCAAATACGTGCGTTCGGATCGCGTGACTGCCGTGATGCCCATCGAGGAGGAACGCGGTCCTGGACGACGCACATTCCTTTACCTGGAAGACCAAGCCGAGCCGCTGGTGGCCTCGCGGGCAGAAGATTCCATCGTCCGCGATCTGGTGCGTGAGCCGCAGGAGATCACCCGTGTACGCCAGCAACAGGAGATCCTCCGCGACCTGCTCGAGGACCTCAGCACGGTCAACGAAACCGTGCGGCAGATCGTCCGGGATCGCAGCCGCCTGGATATGAACATCATCGAACGCCGCATCAAGGATGCCCTCGAGGGCGGCGCTGACTGACTCAGTCGCTGCGGCTCTCGCCTACCCACAGGCCGTCGAGCCCGGGCTCAGCGGCCACACCTATGCTTACTGCAACGACGCCCCGCGCGTTTCGCTAAGGTGCCCAATCACCCGTCTCCTCCCCCTATGGACGACGTGAACATCCACGAGGTCATGACCCGCTTGTCCGCATTGGAACGGGCAGCGCGGGAAGCCGAGGGTGAGCGCATCCGGCTGGCACACACGCTGCGGGAAACCAAAACGGCGCTGCATCGGCGAACCGCGCAGATGGCACACGCGGAACGGCTCGCCGGGATCGGCTTCTGGTACGCGGATCTACGTAGCCATAGCCTGTGCTGGTCCGCGGACCTGTCGCGGGCGCTGGGCTTTCCTGCCCAACGTCGGAAACACCCGCTCAAGGACATCGATCGGTTTGTGCATCCAGACGATCGGCCGGCCGTCGCGCGCGCCATCGAGCATGCCATGCGGACGAAGTCGCCCTATGTGCTCGAATTCCGCACCTGTGCGGGAGGCGAGGAGCACCGCGTGCGCATCCGTGGACAAATCGCGTTCGGCCCGGCGGGCGAGCCGCTGGCGCATTTCGGCGTCGGCCAGGGCATTGCAAACGTGGAGCAAACGGAGAAGGCCCTGCACGAGAGCCAAAGCAGGTACCGGCCGCTCGCCGCCGAGTTGGAGCTGATCTACCGCACCGCGCCCGTCGGGCTTTGCGTCCTCGATAGAGAGCTACGCTTCGTCCGCATCAATGAACGCCTCGCCGAAATCAACGGGAGATCGGTGGAGGACCATATCGGAAAAACCGTGCGCGAGCTCGTCCCCGACGTCGCCCAGCAAAATGAGGCATTGCTGCTCCATGTACTCGAGAGCAGCGAACCCGTGCTGGACTACGAACTGACGGCGGAGACCCCTGCGCAGCCTGGCGTGCGCCGCAGTTGGCTCAACCAGTACTGGCCTTTGCGCAATGACGCCGGCGAAGTCTATGGCATCAATGTGGTGGCGGAAGAGATTACGGATCGCCGATCACTCGAAGAGTCGCGTCAAAGGGAGCGTGAATTCCGCACTTTGGCGGAAAATTCCTCGGACATGATCGTTCGCTTCGATCGGTCACTGCGCAGGATCTACGTGAACGCCGCGCTGGAGCGCATGTTGCACAAGCCAAGAACAGCGGTGCTTGGCAAGAGGAACCACGAGATCGGCCTGTCCGACGAACTCGCCGGCTTACTCGACCGCTTTCTCGAGCAGGCCTTCGTCACGGCGCGCGCACAGACGATTGAGGTCACGCTGCCCACGTCGACAGGCCCGCGGGTGCTCGATACGCGCATGGTGCCTGAATTCGGCATGGGCGATCAGGTGGAAACCGTGCTCGTTATCAGCCGCGACATAACCGAACGTAAACGGGCCGAAGAAGCGCTGCGTGAAAACGAGCGAAAGTATCGCGAGATGGTTGAGCACCTTTACGAAGGAATCTGGATCATCGACGAAAACGACGACACCACCTTCATCAACGAACGAATTAAGGAGCTGCTCGGCTACTCCGCGGAAGAAATGCTCGGCAGGAACCTGTTCGGTTTCATGGACGCGCAAGAGACGGAAGTGGCCAGGCGCAATCTCGCCCGTGGACGCAGCGGCATGCGCGCGGAATACGAATTCACGTTCCAACGCAAAAACGGCGAGCCCATCGTCACCCACATCGTCACGGCGCCCCTCCACGATGCCCATGGCAATTACCGCGGTGCCGTGACCGGCGTCATCGACATCACCGAGCGCAAGCGAACCGAGGCGATCCTCCACCGTCGGCAACAGGAGTTCGAGGCCCTTTCGGAGCGTTCCCCGGACATCATCGCTCGGGTGGATGCATCAATGCGCATCCGCTACATCAACCCGGCCATCGAGAGGTTCACCGGCAGGCCGCGGGACTGGTTTATCGGCAAGAGCCCGGCCGAAATGCGACTCACGCCAGGGGAGATCTCGCTCAGGGAAGATATCCTGCAACGGGCCTTCGCCACCGGCCAGGAACAAATCGTCGAACATGAACTTCCCGCGCCCGGCGGTATACGCTACCTCCACTCGCGCGTAGTCCCGGAATTCAGTGCCGACGGTCGGGTCGATTCCGTACTGGTGGTGGACCGTGACATCAGCGAACTCAAACGTGCGCAGTTCGCCATGGAAAACCAGACGCTCCACGATCCGCTCACGCAGATCCCCAATCGTCGTTACCTTGAACAGTTCATCGGCAGGGAATGGGGACGGGAGGCGCGCCACCGGCACCCGGTGGCCGTGATCATGGCCGACATCGATAATTTCAAGGCCTACAACGATCATTACGGTCACCAGCGCGGCGACGATTGCCTGCGACAGGTCGCGCACGCGTTGCGCAGCCGTCTGCGCCGCCCCAGCGATATCCTGGTGCGTTATGGCGGCGACGAGTTCCTGGTGGTGTTGGTGGAAACGGAGGCTTCCGCGGCCATCACGCTGGCCGAAGCCATGCGTCAGGCGGTGGCGGAAAGGGCGCTGCCCCACGCCACCTCGCCGATAGCCCCGATGGTTACCATCAGTGTGGGCGTTGCGGGCGCAAGGGCCGATCTGTTCAGCTTCGCCACCCTGTTGGGCACGGCCGATCAGGCCCTGTATTCCGCCAAGCGCCACGGCCGCAACCGGGTCGAGGCCATCCAGCCTTCCAACCCGTCAGAATAGCCTTGGCGCGTTCTAAGCTTGCCTCAGACCCGCATACAAGGAGACCGTCATGACCAAACCGGAAACGCCCGATGTGTCGACCATGCAGGCGGAACCGCTGCCGCAGCATCACTGGCTGGAACAGCTGTTGGGCGAGTGGAGTTTCGAAGGCAGCACCCAGATGCAGCCCGGCGAGCCGGCCATGAAGTTCACGGGTACCGAAAACGTACGCTCCATCGGCGGGCTGTGGTTCGTGGCGGAGTCCTCCGGCGAGATGCCGGGCGGGGGCACCGCCTCCATGATCATGACCCTCGGCTATGACCCGCTGAAGAAGCGTTATGTCGGCACCTGGCTGGGCTCCATGATGACCTATTTGTGGGTGTACGAAGGCACACTGGACTCCAGCGGCAAACGGCTGGTCCTCGACTCCGAGGGGCCGAGCATGAGCACCCCCGGCACCTTGGCCCGCTCCCGGGACATCATCGAGATCACGGACGCAGGCCAGCGCATGCAGCACTCCGAGGTCCTGGGCGACGACGGCCAGTGGCACCCGATGATGGCGATCACCTATCGCAAGAAGACTTGAAGAAGGACTTCAACGCAGAGACGCAGAGGAAGATTTCGCCAAGAGCACGCCTCGGCCTTCATCTCCATCCCTTTGCGATCTCTGCGTCTTTGCGCCTCTGCGTTGGGCTGTTTTCTTATTTCCCAAGCACACCCCGTTCCACCAGCCCGAGCAGCAACAGGTGGAAATACACGAGCCCGGCAAACGGCTGCCAGTGCGCCAGGGTGCGTTGCACGCCTTCACGATCCAGTGGCTCGGACAGGCCGAGCCACTGCGCGAGCCGCTTGCGCGCGCCCACGTCATCGGCGGGAAACACGTGGGTCCTGCCGAGGCCGCGCAACAACACGTATTCGGCGCTCCAGCGTCCCACCCCGCGCAGCTGCACCAGACGACGCAGGGCTTCGGCATCGTCCAGTGCGGCGAGCGCCTCCAGATCCAGCTCACCTCCGTGCACGGCCTCCGCCATACCGAGCAATGCCCGCGACTTGTTGGTACTGAATCCCAGCCCTCGCAGTTGCTGCGGGTCGCGTCCGGCCAGATCCGCGGGCTGCGGGAAACCGTGGGCGGCCGCCAGGGATGGACCGAAGGTCACCGCAAGACGGTTCAACAACGCCAGGCCGGCCTCCAGCGAAATCTGCTGACAGGCAACAGCATTGACGAGGGTTTCGAACACGCTGGGAAAGCGGGGCGGCTTGAGCCCGCGAAAACGCTGTGCCAATCGGGCGAGCGGCGGATGGTGCGCGGCGAAGCAGTAGAAAGGGGTGAGATCGACGGACAGTCCCAGCTGACGTTCCAGCTGGGCGGTGAGTTGTCTGACGGCTGTGACACCGAGACGCATACCTGCCACGGAGACCCGCAGCCGTGCTGTGTCTGCGCCGCCTGTCTGCACCACCGCCATTTCACGGGCCCGGTGGTTGAGAACCACGGTGCGGCGATACGCCTGCCCGTCCCAACGGTCGACGATGTTGCTTGGCCGGCGGCGTAAAGCCCACACGGTCAGGTCGAGCCGGAACGGGCGCCTCGGCTCAAGTGAGAACTCCATGCAAACGCACAGGGCAGTGGCTTGAGCCAAGGATAGCCGTGCGCTCGCCGAAGGCTCGCTCTCTATACTCGAAGAAAAGGTGCGCCGTGAACCGACCAACGCTGGACAACGACACTGATCTGCAACGGTTGCGGCGTCTCGCCCGGCTGCTCGACGAGGCGTTCCCACTGCCCGGCGGCTACCGTATCGGCTTCGACGGTTTCATGGGCTTGTTGCCGGGCGTCGGTGACGGCCTGGGGGCGGCGCTCTCCACCTACATCGTGGCCCTGGGCGCCCGCCTCGGCGTGCCCACCACCCATCTGCTGCGCATGGTCGGCAACATCGGCATCGATCTGGCCGTGGGGCTGGTGCCGGTGCTCGGCGACATCTTCGATTTCACCTGGAAGGCCAACAGCCGCAACCTGGCGCTGATCGAGCAGGGGTTGGGCCGCGCCAGTCGTGGCAAGGCTGGCGAACGTCGACTCATCATCATGATCGTCGTACTGGTCGTGGTGTTGCTCGCCGCGGCCATTGCATTGTCGGTGCTGGTGGTAGCCGAACTGGTCTCGCTGGTGCGCAGCTGACTGGGTCTCGCGCTGATTACCGAAGCAACGAGGCGTCAAGGGCGCGGTGGGGGATGCATGCGACTTTCGTCTCACAAACAACCATGCGCGATACGCAACACGGTTTGCATACCACCGGTGATACGCAAGGCGCGCGGTTATTGCCGGTGCGCCGCCGGCCGGCTCAGCGCAACTTGATGGGATAACGCAGCAATTGCTCCTGCGCCGTACCCGCCTGCCGCAGCACGCCCAGGTTTATGATCTCGCCGGGTTTGCGGCTGAACATCGCCAGTTGCACGTCCGTGGTATTGGCCACGGATTCATCGTCGATCTGTACGATTCGATCGTCCTGTTTCACACCGGCGTCCTGCGCCGCGCTGGCTTTCGAAAAACCGCTGATCCGGACACCCGGTTCGGCATTCTCCATCAGCACGCCGAGCATTCCTTTGGGTGACAGTTCCACGCGCTCGGGCAACACCACGAAATCGGCGACCTCCGGCGAAACCACTTCCTGCGGGCCGTTGAGCACCACCACCGACGGCACGCCCGTGCGACGTTCGAGCCGCCGTGGAATGCCGTCGCGCCAGGCCACGTGTCCGGCACCGACCAGGATCACCATACGCCGGTCCGGATGCTGTTTCATGTACTCGGCCGCTCGCGCCGCCATGCCTTCATCCCACAGCAGTTGCGCCTCAAGGAAATTTTCGAACGTTCCGCCTTCACGTGCCGGATGGGATTCGTACAGTGTCCGCAGCCGCTGCCGGTAGCGCTCTTCCCCGCGCTCCATCTCGGGCAACTGCGCCCGTTCCTCGGCGCTGAGCTTCGCCACACCGCCCTCCGCCACCTTGCGGGTCAGTTCTTTCGGCACATTGAGGGCGATCAACGGGATGCGGTTGTCGCGTGCGTATTGCAAAATGGGCTGATAAAGACGGTAATCGAAGCCCCAGCGGTCCATGTACTGCGTGCGTTGCAACATGGTCCGTTCGTCGATCTCGCCGGCCACGAAGGCGTCGAGATGCTCCTGAAAGGGCTGCTGGAAGAACTCCAGCCCGATGGCGATGTCGCCGTGTTGCGCATGCAGCGCGCGGATGATGGCCAGTTGCACCAGGTGATGGCTGTACTGGTCGTGGCTCTCGCCCACGAACACCACGCGCTTGTCGAGCAGCGACGGAAGGACCTGTTCCAGTGTGGGCAACGCCTTCAGATCCACGGCCCGCGCATCAAGGACCTCGGCGCGACACGGCAGCGCCGTCAAGGCGACTAACATTAGGCCCAGGCAGACGCCCGGGAGGCGAAGCGTACCGTTGTTCGGTGAATTTTCCATGCCCTCAATCCTATCCGATAAAAAGCCCATGTGGTGGCGCCTGCTGCTGCCGCTCCTCGCGCTGTTGCCCATCGCGGCGTCGGCGCGGCCGCTGCTGCACCATGCCCTCACCGTGGAACTGGACCCGCCCCGCCACGCCCTCAGGGTCACCGACCGGCTGACCTGGCCGGCGCCGCCGCAAGGGCCCGTGGAGTTCAGCCTGCACGCGGGGCTCAACCCACAGGTCGACGGTGGCGCCCGTCTGGTCCGGCTCGGCGGCGGCACACAGGCCGTGCCTTATGAGCGTTATCGCCTGCAACTGGCCGAAGGCGCCCGTGCGGTCAGCCTCCATTATGGCGGGGTCATTCACCACCCGCTCGCCGCCTACGGCGAAGGGCCCGGCCACGGCCGCGAGGTGACGCCCGGCCTCATCGATGCCGAGGGCGTGGTGCTGAACGGTGCGAGCGGCTGGTATCCGTGGTTTCCCGCACACCCGCGCCACGGCTTCGAACTCACCGTGCAACTGCCGCCGGGCTGGGAAGCGGTGAGTCAGGGTGCACGCGAACAGGCGGACGGCCGCGTGCGCTGGCGCGAAGACACTCCGCAGGAGGAAATTTATCTCATCGCGGGGCCGTTCACGGTCTACCGTCGCGGCCAGCACCCCGAAGCGATGGTCTACCTGCGCGCGCCCGATGCGGCCCTGGCCGAGCGCTACCTCGCCGCCACGACCCGTTACCTTGCGCTCTATGGCGAACTGCTCGGCGCCTATCCCTACGCCAAGTTCGCCCTGGTGGAGAACTTCTGGGAAACCGGCTACGGCATGCCCTCGTTCACCCTGCTAGGCCCGCGCGTGATCCGGCTGCCGTTTCTTCTGGAGAGTTCCTACCCGCACGAGATCCTGCACAACTGGTGGGGCAACGGCGTTTATATCGATGCCGCGCAGGGCAATTGGGCGGAAGGCCTCACCGCCTATCTAGCCGATCACCTGTTGCAGGAGCGGGCCGACCGCGGCAGCGAATACCGGCGCGACCAGTTGCAGGCGTACGCCGCCTATGTGTCTGAGGCGCGCGATCTCCCGCTTGCCCAATTTCGCGAGCGCCACAGCGGCGCCAGCCAGGCCGTCGGCTACGGCAAGGCGCTGATGTTCTATCACATGCTGCGTCGCGAGCTGGGCGATAAAGTCTTCCTGGCGGGCCTGCAACGCTTCTACCGCGACGCGCGTTTCCGCCCGGCGCGTGTGGACGACCTGCGGGCCGCCTTCGAGGCGGAAAGCCGCCGCGATTTGCGCGCGTTCTTCAGTCAATGGTTCAGCCGCACGGGCGCGCCGCAGTTGACGCTCGCCGGAATTGATGCCGGTCACCACCAGTTGACTCTCACCCTGACGCAAACCCAACCTGAGCCCCCGTTCCACCTGCACGTGCCCGTGTTCGTGCAACTCACCGACGGGCGCTGGCTACAGCATTCACTGGTCATGGACCGCGCGCGCGTCACCGAGCGGCTGGCTCTGCCCGCTGCCCCGGCCTGTGCGGCGGTCGATCCCCACATCGACCTGTTCCGGCGCCTGCTGCCGGGCGAACAGCCGGCGTCCATCAGCGCCGTGCTGGGCGCGGAGCGTCCGTTGATCCTGCTCCCCGCCCAGGCCCCCGCGCCGCTGCGCAGCGCCTGGCATCAGCTGGCAACGGCCTGGAGCGCCGGGCTGCGTGACGCCGAGATCCGTGACGACGTGGAACTCGCCGCGCTTCCCGCACAGCGGCCCGTGCTGCTGCTCGGCTGGCAGAACCGTCACAGAAACGCACTACCGATGGTCGCGGGCGATACGGTCGATCATGTGACGCTGGAGGGTAAATCCTGGCCCCGCACGGAACATGGTTTCGTGCTCACCACGCGGCATGACGACGCAGTGCTTGCCTGGGTCGGTAGCGACAGCCCGGCCGCCGTACCGGCACTGGCGCGCAAGATCCCCCACTACGGCAAGTACAGCTATCTGGTATTCGAGGGCGACGCCGGCGACAACCGCCTCAAGGGCCAATGGCCCGCGCAGGATTCGCCGCTCACCCATCGCTTCGTCGCCACTGCATGCACGCCGCCCGCCCCGCCACCGCTCGCCCGCTGAGAAGAGTTCGTCGCTCCGGCGAAAGCCGGAATCCACGACAACCGCATGGACCCCGGCTTTCGCCGGGGTGACGATGAATGTGGCCTGACGCACGACGTGCACCCGCACGCCTCACCAAAAACACGAATTCGACAAAGACACGTCATTGCGTCGCCGCGACTGACGCTTCGGTCACATTCACAGCGCCCCTGAACCGCTACAAAGCACCGGTGCTCGTCGCCGTGCCTGTCGACGACGTGGCACTGGGCCAGCACGCTCCGAAACCCCGCCAGCGGGGAGCGAAGCGTGTTGGAACCCACCAACGCCGGTGCACCGTGGTTCGCACACTGCCGCGATGATGTTTCCGGCCATGGACAGGTTATCGAGAGGTGATGCAGCCGACCACGGCGCGTCATGAGGCAATATGCTCATCGGTGCAACCCTGACCGTCGTCACCATCGCGCTTGCCTTGGTCGGCGTGATCTGGTTTGTCTGTCGCACCTCACGCACCGCCAATCTATCTGGGCACAACCCGCTGCCAACGCCAACGCCGCCGCCGCCGGCCTCGGTGCACCACGAGTTCACCACCCTGAGCGAACAACTATTTCCTATCTGGGCACGGCAGCTGACCACCGCCAAGGAACAGACGGAAACGGCCGTCACTGCCCTCGCGGCGCGTTTCGCCGGTTTGGTGGAGAAACTGGCGTGCGCCGTCGCCGCCTCGCAGTCGGCCGCAATGACGGACTCGCAAGACAGCGTCGGCACCGTCGCGCACGCCTTCAACGAAAGCCGCCAGGCGCTCACAGGCGTGGTGGTCGCCCTCGAAGCAGTGCTGGAATCGCGCAGCGCCATGGTGAACGCGGTGCGCGAGTTGGCGGACCATGCCGACGCGCTGAAGTCCATGGCCGATCAAGTAGCCAAGATCGCGTCCCAGACCAATCTGCTCGCCCTCAATGCCTCCATTGAGGCGGCCCGTGCCGGTGAGGCCGGCCGCGGTTTCGCCGTGGTCGCGGGCGAAGTGCGCCTGCTCTCGGCACAGTCCGGCGAGACGGGACGACAGATTGCAGCCACCGTGGACCGCATCAACAAGGCCATGGCCGAGGCGCTCGAGCGCACCGTCAACGCCGCCGAGCATGACGCCGAACACGTTACCGCCGCCGAACACACCATCACCGACGTGCTGGCCCGCCTCGAAACCATGGTCTCCGGCATCTCCGACTCGGCCGATACGCTACGGCATGAAAGCGAGGGTATCCGCCTGGAAATCGCCGACATTCTCGTCTCGCTGCAGTTCCAGGATCGGGTCTCGCAGATCGTCTCGCCGATTATCGCCGCCTTGGAGCAAATCACCTCCAAGGTCAACGGCGCGAGACAAGGCCAACCCGACTTCGATCGCGATGCGCTGCTCGTGGAACTCTTGCGCAGTTACACAACCCAGGAACAGCGCGACGATCACTTCAACACCGCCTCAGAAAAAACCGAAACGAGCGAAATAACGTTCTTTTGAGGACCCGCCATGGCCAAGACCATCATGATTGTCGATGACTCCGCCTCCCTGCGGCAGGTCGTCGCCATCGCCCTCAAAGGCGCGGGATACGACGTTATCGAAGCGTGTGACGGCAAAGACGCTCTCTGCAAGATGACCGGACAGAAGATCCATCTAATCATCAGCGACGTGAACATGCCCAACATGGACGGCATTGCGCTGGTAAAGGAGGTGAAGGCCAATGCCAACTACAAGTTCACGCCCATCATCATGCTCACCACCGAGAGCCAGGACAGCAAGAAACAGGAAGGCCAGGCGGCCGGCGCGAAGGCCTGGGTCGTCAAGCCGTTCAAACCCGAACAAATGCTCGACGCGGTTTCCAAGCTGATTCTGCCCTGATTTCGAGACACACCGATGACCCTGCACAGCGAAACACACGATGGCCATTGTAAGGTGCAAATCGCCGGCGAGCTGACCATCTATTCGGCCACTGCCATCAAGAGTGATCTGGCCGCCTTGCTCGATGACGCTGAACTGCTCGACCTGGCCCTCGCTGACGTGAGCGAATTCGACAGTGCCGGCGTGCAAGTGCTGCTGTGGCTGAAGCGCGAAATGGCTGAACGCGGACGTCCCATGCGCATCTCATCGGCGAGCCCAAGCGTGCTGGATGTGCTGCACCTGCTTGGTCTCGCCGACGATGTGGGTTACGCGGTCCCTTCCCCCGTTTAATTCAGAAACAGCCATGTCCATCGACCTCGACCAAGCCTTGGCCACCTTCCTCAGCGAGAGCCGCGACCTGCTGCAGGAAATGGAAGACGGACTGCTACAGCTCGAACAGCAAAGTGATGATGACGACGTGGTCAATGCCGTCTTTCGTGCCGCGCACACCATCAAGGGCTCGGCAGGCCTGTTCGGCCTCGACGAAATCGTGGGTTTCACCCATGTGGTGGAAAACACCCTGGACAGGGTTCGCGCCGGAACACTCGCCGTCCATCCGGAGCTCATCGCAGTCCTGCTGCAATGCGGCGACCATATTGGCGTGCTTGTGGATCACGTGGCCGCGAAAGGCACTGAACCGATTGACGTAGCGGCCGCTAAAGCCGGCACACGGCTGCAAGCGACGCTGCGTACCTGGCTGGGCGAAGCGGCGTCCGTCGCCACGGTTGCTGACACGCCGCTGCCCCCCTCTCCGCCTGATGCAGAGGGGGTTACGTCGTCCCATTGGCACATTTCCCTGCGCTGCGGCCCGAACGCCCTGCGTAACGGCCTCGACCCCCTGTCGTTCATCCGCTACCTGTCGACGGTCGGCGACCTGGTTTCCGTTAACGCCCTGTATGACACCCTGCCGCGTGGTGCGGCCATGGACCCGGAGACCTGTTATCTCGGCTTCGAGGTCGGGCTGCAATCGGCGGCCGACAAACAGACCATCGAGAACGTCTTCGAGTTTCTGCACGACGATTGCCGGGTACGCATCCTGGCGCCCCACTGCAACGTCAAGGACTACATCGCCCTCATCCACGAATCCGGCAATGACGAGAAATTCCTCGGCGACATGCTGGTGGCCAGCGGTGCGCTCACGCGCCGTGAACTCGAAGAAGGCCTGCGCATTCAGCAGGCGGAATCGGTTGCGCAACAAGGCGCCAACCGCAAGATCGGCGAGATCCTGGTGGAACGACAGGCCGTGTCGCAGCCCGTCGTGGAAGCGGCCCTCGACAAGCAACGCCAGACCCGCGACGAGAAGGCCAAGGACAGGGGCTCCATTCGCGTGCAGGCGGACAAGCTCGATCGCCTGATCAATTTGGTTGGCGAACTGGTCATCGCCGGCTCCGGGGCCAGCCTGCTGGCCCAGCAATCGGGCGTGACGGCCTTGCATGAACCCCTGTCCGCCATGAGCCGCCTGGTCGAGGAGATCCGCGATGGCGCGCTGCGACTGCGCATGGTCGAGATCGGCGAGACCTTCCACCGCTTTCATCGTGTGGTACGCGACGTGGGACGCGAGCTTGGTAAGGCCATCGAACTGAGCATCACCGGCGCCGAGACCGAACTGGACAAGGGACTGGTGGAAAAGATCGGCGATCCGCTCATGCACCTGGTCCGCAACGCCATCGATCACGGCATCGAGGCACCTGAGGAACGCGCAGCACGGGGCAAGCCCGCGCGGGGCCGCGTATCGCTCAATGCCTATCACGAATCCGGCAGTATCGTCATCGAAGTGACGGATGACGGGGGTGGATTGCGCCGCGACCGCATCCTGGCGCGCGCACGCGAGCGCGGCATCGTTCAACCCGGTCAGGAGATGAGTGCTCAGGAGGTTTTCCAGCTGATTTTCGACGCGGGCTTTTCCACTGCCGAATCGGTGACCAATCTCTCCGGGCGCGGCGTCGGCATGGACGTGGTACGCCGCAATATCGAGGCCTTGCGGGGCACCGCGGAAGTCGAAAGCGAGGAAGGCGTCGGCACGACCGTGCGCATTCGCCTGCCACTCACCCTCGCCATCATCGACGGATTTCTGGTGGGTGTGGGCGACAACGCCTACGTGGTGCCGCTGGACATGGTTCAGGAGTGTATCGAACTTCCGAATGCCGAACAGAACGCCGGATACGTGAATCTGCGCGGTGAGGCGCTGCCACTGCTCCGGCTCAGTGAACACTTTGCCGTCGGCCAGCGGGACGTGCGCCGTCAAAGTATTGTGGTGGTGGCCAGCGGCGGCCAGAAGGCTGGCTTCGCAGTCGACGAACTGCTCGGGGAATTCCAGACCGTCATCAAACCCCTGGGCCAGGTCTTCCAGAATCTCAAGGGCATCAGCGGTTCCACGATTCTC
>JALOAT010000041.1 GCA_023228645.1 Gammaproteobacteria bacterium
CCGACCGCCTCAACGACGACCCGCGCGTGGTGAGTCTGCTCAAGCGCATGGCCGACGCCGGCAGGTACACTGCCGCCATCTGCGCCGCCCCCAAGGTGCTGGCCACGGCCGGCCTGCTGGAAGGCCGGCGCGCCACCGGCTTTCCGGGCGTGCTCGAACGCGCGGCCCCGCCAGGCGTGACCCTGCTGGAGGACGCCGTGGTGCACGACGGCAAGGTGGTCACCTCGCGCGGTCCTGGCACGGCCATGGACTTCGCCCTGACGCTGATCGAAATCCTGGAAAGTGCTGAAAAACGCGCCGAAGTGGAACAGGGGCTGGTGCGGCCGGGCCAGCCAGCCTGAGCCCAGGAGCACCTGAGAAGAAAAGCTAACCACGGGGGACACGGGGAACACGGGGCGAAGAAGGACCTTTGCTCGGAAAGACGTATCTGTGTGGGAGCAAGCTTCTGCTTGCGATCCCTGGGGCCGGCGGAACCAAAGGCTCGCGAGCGGAAGCTTGCGTCCCTTCTCCCTCAACCAATAGCCGCACCTGAATTGATCCCCTCTCCCCAGCCCTCGGCAACCGCTCCCTGCGTTGCTCTCGACCGCTTGCTCCCGGCACGGTCTACCTCCCCCATCCATGGGGTCGTACCTCGCGCATCCATGCGCTCGTCTCCCGGAGGGAGAGGGGGCAAGAGGGGCTGGCGAATGTGCCCAAGGGACAGCCTACAGGCTGGGGTACCATTGATTAATCCCCCCGTGTTCCCCGTGGTTAATGCTTTTGCCTTTTGCCCCTGCTGTGCTAGGTGACGAGCCGCACGTTGCTTGCGGCCCGGCCGCCTTCCTTTTGGTCGCTTTCCTTGAGGCAGAACTCGAACACCGACTCGCGGCTGAGCAGCTGTTCCACGGTGGCGTTGTCCAGCTCGCTGGCGTGGCAGAACACGCTTTCCCACGGTGATTCGGGGTCGCGCGGGTCGGTGATCCAGATGTTCGGGTCGATGCGCTTCAGATAGCGCAGAAAGCCATAGCCCTTCTCAGGGAACCACTTGCTGCAGACACCGCGTACGTAGGAACCCACCTGGCCCCAGTCGTTCTTGCCGTCACCGCCGAAGGGCAACAGATCGGGCACCAGGTAGCCTGAAAAGAAATCGTCCACCCGGCGCTGCAACTCGCGCGATACGTTGCGGAAGGCCAGCAGCTCCACGCGGCAGCCGCGGTTTTGCAGCGCACTCACCACCTGTAGGAAGTCTCCGTCGCCGGTGACCAGCAGTACCTGATCCAGGTTCTCCGCCTGGAGCATGGCGTCGACCGCCATGTCGAGGTCGGCATTGGCCTTCATGGTCACGTTGCCTTCGTCATCGGTGAAGCGCTGCACGTTCTTGGCGATCACCTTCCAGCCGAAATCGCGCACGCGCTGTTGATAACTGGTGGCCTTTTTCCTGTAATCCGCATCGTCCTCGGCACGTTGCTGGTCGAAGGCGACGTAGGTGTTGAGGCGCAGCAGCGTGCCGCCGCTGCGGCCGGCGAAGCGGCGCAGCGTGTCGTAGCGCATCTGGTAGCCGCCGTTGTAGCGGATGTTTTCGGCGTCCACGAAGACGCCGATGCGGAGACCGTTGGAAGAGGGCATGTTCCGTCGTTTCAGTCCGAATCCCTCGGCCAGGCCAGCAGCCAGGCCATGACACCCATGAGCCCGAGCACCCAGGACACGAAGGGCGCCCCACCCACCACGGTGGGCTGGTAGCCGTCGAGGCCGAAGATCACCGCGGCGGACAGTACCAGCGTGCCGCCCACGATGGCGCTCATGGTGCGGCGGTTGGTGCGGCGCAGGTCGGCGCGCAGACGCCGCAGTTCGTCGCTGTTGCCGTCGACGCGCAGCTTGCCGTTCCTGGCCTGCTGCAGCACGTCATGGATCAAGGCGGGCAGCTCCGGCAGCTTCTCGGCGAGTCCGGGGATCTGCTCACGCACGCGATTGAAGAATGCGCGCGCACCAATCTGCTCGCTCATCCAACGCTCCAGGAAGGGCTTGGCGGTGGTCCAGAGATCCAGCTCGGGATAGAGCTGGCGACCGAGCCCTTCGATGTTGAGCAAGGTTTTCTCCAGCAGCACCAGCTGCGGCTGCACCTCCATGTTGAAGCGGCGCGCGGTCTGGAACAGGCGCAGCAGCAGCTGACCAAAGGAGATCTCGGCGAGCGGGCGTTCGAAAATGGGTTCGCACACCGTGCGGATGGCCGCTTCGAACTCGTCTACGCGCGTGCCGGGCGGCACCCAGCCGGATTCCACGTGCAGCTCGGCAACACGGTGGTAATCGCGCTTGAAGAAGGCCAAGAGGTTTTCCGCAAGGTAGATCTTGTCGTCCTCGCTCAGGCTGCCGACGATGCCGAAGTCGACGGCGATATATTGGCCGTTGGGACGGACGAAGATGTTGCCCGGGTGCATGTCGGCATGGAAGAAGTTGTAGCGGAACACCTGGGTGAAGAAGATTTCCACGCCGCGTTCGGCCAGCGCCTTCATGTCGATGCCGGCCGCGCGAATCGCCGCCACGTTGGCCATGGGGATGCCGCTGATGCGCTCCATCACCATTACGTTGCGCCGGTTGAGCGGCCAGTACACCTCGGGGACGTACAGCGCCGGCGAGTCCTGGAAGTTGCGGCGCAGCTGCGAGGCGTTGGCGGCCTCGCGCAGCAGGTCGAGTTCGTCGATGATGGTCTTCTCGAACTCCGCGACCACCTCCACCGGGCGCAGGCGCCTGCCTTCGGACCAAAATCGCTGGAGCATGTCGGCGACGATGTACAGCAGGCTGATATCGCGGCGAATGACCGGCGCGATGTCCGGGCGCACCACCTTTACCACCACCACCTTGCCGTCCTTCAGCGTGGCGGCGTGCACCTGGGCGATGGAGGCCGAGGCCATGGGCGTCTCGTCGAAGCTCGCGAACACCTCTTCGAGGGGACGGCCATAGGCCTGGTCGATGATGGCGCGGGCGAGCTTGCCGGAGAACGGCGGCACGCGATCCTGCAGGTGCGCCAGCTCGTCGGCGATGTCGCCGGGCAGCAGGTCGCGGCGTGTGGAGAGGATCTGGCCGAACTTGACGAAAATCGGCCCGAGCTGTTCCAGGGAGCGGCGGATGCGTTCACCGCGCGGCCGGTCCGGGCGCAGCACGCGCCACCACATGAACCAGCGCAGGAAGTAGAAGGGCTTGAACAGCGGGATGGTGAAGACCAGCTCATCGAGCCCGTTCTTGAGCAGCACCCAGCCGATGTAGAGGAGGCGGAGGGCCTGGCCAGGTTTCAACATGTCGGCTGACCCGGACGATCTTGCAACCGGCGCACCCGTGCGGCCAGGCGATCGGTCTCCTCGCGCAGCGCCTCCACTGCGGCGGCGAAGCCTTCCGCCTCGCCGCGGGTCGGCGTGATGCGTGCTTCCTCTTGCAGGTAATCGGCCGTATCGCGGCCGAGATTTTCCATGGCCTGTCGACCCCAGGCTGCGAAGCCCCGCACCACGTCGCCCAGCTGATGCGCCACCACGTCGCCGGTGAGCCGGGACAGATGTTCTTCGAGGTCCAGGTCGAGGCGCTTGAAAATGTCCTGGAAGCGCCGGCCCAGGTCCACGTCGCCGCGAATGATCACTTCACCGGCGAACAGCCCGCGTGCCGGCGTGCCCTTGGGAGTCATGGCGAGTCGCGCCAGGGCGAAGGGACTGCCGCTCAGCGTGGTGTCCGGCTCGGCACCGAAATGGCCCATCAGCCGGAGACCTTCAGCGCCCGGGGCCATGTAGAGCGTAACGCCCGGCGGCACGAGTTCGAGGCCGATGACCTTGCCGTCGAGGGCGTGCAGGCGCTGGAGGGTGTCGGGGTCGAGGGCGAGGGCACTGTTCAGCGCGGCTTCGAAGGCGGCGAGCGCCGCCGTGGACAGGGTCGGATCGAGGCTCAAACACCGCCCTCCTTCATCAACTGTTCGATGGACTTCCCGGCCTCGTCCTCGCTGCTGACCACTACGACGGTCCCCGCAATCTTGTCGTGAAAGCCCTGCTTGCGCCGGTCCCAGGCAATCCAGAGAAAGCCGAGCAGCAGCGGCAGCATGGCCACCAGATAACCGAAGTAGCGCAGCGCCGCGCGGCCGAACCCCGGCGGCTGGCCGGTGCGCACATCGACCACGCGGCAGCGCATGAGGTATTTACCGGGTGTCGCGCCATAGCGCACCCACAGCAGAATGACCAGGATGAGCGGCAGCACTTGCTGGACGAATATGTCCCAGAGCCCGTGATAGCCGTAGGGTTCCGCGGCAGCGCCGAAGTAGGCGCTGCCATACACGGCGTACAGCAGGAGCAGTGCGAGGGGGATGTAGATGAGCGAATCGATCACGTGGGCGGCGGTGCGCCGCCAGAAGCCCGCGTAGCGCGGCTCGCTCATACCTTGAAGCCCCGGTGCAGCGCGACGATGCCGCCGGTGAGATTGAAGTAGTCACACCGTACGAAGCCGGCGTTCTCCATCATGCCTTTGAGGGTTTCCTGGTCCGGGTGCATGCGGATGGATTCGGCCAGGTATTGGTAGCTGGCGCGGTCGTTGGCGATGAGCTGGCCCATGAGGGGCAGGAGCTTGAACGAGTAGGCGTCGTACACCGGCCCGAGCCCCGGCGCCACGGGCTTGGAGAACTCCAGCACCAACAGCTTGCCGCCTGGCTTGAGCACCCGGTTCATGGACGCCAGCGCCTTGTCCTTGTCGGTGACGTTGCGCAGGCCGAAGGCGATGGTGATCACATCGAAGTGGTGGTCGGGAAACGGCAGGCACTCGGCATTGGCCTGCACGTACTCGATGTTGCCGATGATGCCGCGGTCGGTGAGACGGCTGCGGCCCACTTCGAGCATGGAGGCGTTGATGTCCGCGAGCACCACCTTGCCTTCGGGGCCGACCTGCCGGGCGAACTTGGCGGTCAGGTCGCCGGTGCCGCCGGCGATATCGAGGACGCGCTGGCCGCGGCGCACCGCCGCCAGCTCGATGGTGAAGCGCTTCCACAGACGATGGATGCCCATGGACATCACATCGTTCATGAGGTCGTACTTGCCGGCGACCGAATGGAACACCTCGGCTACCTTGTGCGCCTTCTCACCGACGGGCACTTGCTGAAAGCCGAAATGGGTGGTGTCGTGCTCGGACATGGTCTCAACCGTTTAGCGTTTCCTTGCGCGTGTAACCGGCTTCCGCCAGGCGGCGCAGGTAGTCCTGCCAATAGGTGTCGTAGTTCTTGCCCAGGTCGTAGAGCGTTTCCCAGGCGTAAATGCCGGTATTGTGCCCATCGTCGAAATGGATCTGCACGGCGTAGGTGCCGACCTGCTCGATTTTCTCGATGTTCACGTCTTCCTTGCCGACCTGCAGTTTCTCCTCGCCGGGTCCGTGGCCGCGCACCTCCGCAGAAGGCGAAAACACCCGCAAATACTCGGTAGGCAACCGGAACTGGCTGCCGTCTTCAAAACGGATTTCGAGGATGTGGCTCTTCTTGTGGAGATGGATCTCGGTGGGAAGGGTTTGGGTCATCGGGAAAAGTCCCTCCGGAGCGGGTGCCTAAGCATACAGTTGTGAGGAATGCACCGCAAAGGTGCCCCCACACGATGGCGACTTGTTCCATCGAATTCAACGCGTGGGACTGTGGGGTTTTTTTCGGACTTCAGAGGATGTAGCGGCTCAGGTCTTCGTTATCGGCCAGCTCACCCAGCTGGTTGTTCACGTAGGTGGCGTCAATCACCACCGTCTGGCCGCTGCGATCGGCCGCCTCGAAGGACAGCGCTTCCAGCAACCGTTCCATCACCGTGTGCAGGCGCCGTGCGCCGATGTTCTCGGTACGCTCGTTCACCTGCCAGGCCACCTCGGCCAGGCGCGCGATGCCGTCGGCGGCGAACTCCACCTCCACGCCTTCGGTGCGCAGCAGTGCCTTGTATTGGTCGGTGAGGGAGCAGTCGGGCTCAGTGAGGATGCGCACAAAGTCCTCCACCGACAGGGCGTCCAGTTCCACGCGGATGGGCAGGCGACCCTGCAACTCAGGGATGAGGTCCGAGGGCTTGGCCAGGTGGAAGGCGCCGGAGGCAATGAACAGGACGTGGTCGGTCTTCACCATGCCGTATTTGGTGGTGACGGTGGAGCCCTCCACCAGCGGCAACAGATCGCGCTGCACGCCCTCGCGGGAGACGTCGGGGCCGCGTCCGCCCTGCTCGCTGCGGCTGGTGATCTTGTCGATCTCGTCCAGGAACACGATGCCGTTCTGCTCCACCGCCTGCACGGCCCGGGCCTTGATCTCGTCCTCGTTCACCAGCCGCGCGGCCTCTTCTTCGGTGAGTTGGCGCAGGGCCTCCTTCACACGCAGCTTGGTGCGCTTGGTGCGCTTGCCCGACATCGACTGGAACAGGCCCTGGAGCTGACTGGTCATCTCCTCCATGCCGGGCGGGGCCATGATCTCCACACCCATGGGCGCAGCGCTCACCTCCACCTCGATCTCCTTGTCGTCCAGGTCGCCCTCGCGCAGCTTCTTGCGGAATTTCTGTCGCGTGGCGCTATCGCTGGCCTCCGCGGGTTCCTGGGCGAAGCCGACCCGCGCGGGCGGCAGCAGGATGTCGAGCACGCGCTCCTCGGCGGCCTCCTCGGCGCGGAAACGCTGCTTGGCCATCTCCTGCTCGCGGGTCATCTTGATGGCGATGTCCACCAGGTCGCGGATGATGGATTCCACGTCACGGCCCACGTAGCCCACTTCCGTGAACTTGGTGGCCTCCACCTTCAGAAAGGGCGCATTGGCCAGTTTGGCCAGGCGACGGGCGATCTCGGTCTTGCCCACACCGGTGGGGCCGATCATCAGGATGTTCTTGGGCGTGATCTCGTTGCGCATGGCGCCCTGCACCTGGCTGCGACGCCAGCGATTACGCAGGGCGATGGCCACGGCGCGTTTGGCGGCGGCCTGGCCGACGATGTGCTTGTCCAGTTCCTGGACGATCTCGCGGGGGGTCATTGGGCTCATGTTCGGTCTTCCGAAGAAAAAGCATTAACACGGGGGACACGGGGGACACGGGGAGAATGAATAGTTCTTCCTCGTGTCCCCGTGTTCCCCGTGGTTGTCTTCTTCAACACTCCAGCTCTTCGAGGGTGATGTTGCGGTTGGTGTAAATGCAGATGTCGGCGGCGATGCCGAGGCTTTGCTCGACGATCTCGCGGGCCGACAGCTCGGTGTGTTCCAGCAGGGCGCGGGCCGCGGCCTGGGCAAAGGGGCCGCCGGAGCCCATGGCGATGAGGCCGCCCTCCGGCTCGATGACGTCGCCGTTGCCCGAGAGGATCAGCGACGTGGTCTTGTCGGCCACGGCGAGCAGGGCCTCCAGGCGGCGCAGCATGCGATCGGTGCGCCAGTCCTTGGCCAGCTCGACGGCGGCGCGGGTCAGGTGACCATGGTGTTTCTCCAGCTTGGCCTCGAAGCGCTCGAACAGGGTGAAGGCGTCGGCCGTGGCGCCGGCGAAGCCGGCCACGACCTTGTCGTGGTACAGGCGGCGCACCTTGCGGGCGTTGCCCTTCATGATGGTGTTGCCGAGGGTGACCTGGCCGTCGCCGCCGATGACCACCCGGTCGCCGCGGCGCACACAGACGATGGTCGTGCCGTGGAACTGCTCCATGGAGACTCCTGAGACTAAAAACGGAAGTTTACACGTTGGCTGCGCAGGGAAGAGACGATCGACCTTAGAGAGAAAAAAGCTTGAACACGGGGAACACGGGGGGAAATCCCTTCTGTGTCTGTTCCGATATGCCGGGCTCCGACGGCTCGGTTGAGCGCTACGCGGCGCGGGCATCTCCGGAATATTTATCCCCGTGCTCCCCGTGTTTTGGCTTTCTTCCCGTCAGTCAGCCCGCGCGCTGCGCTGGGCCAGCAGGGCGCGATTGCGCGCGGCGAGGCGCTCGATGAGCGCATCCAGGCCGCCCTGGCGCACCTCGTTGGCGAAGCTGGTGCGGTAATTGGTGACCAAGCTCACGCCCTCGACCACCACGTCGTAGACCTTCCAGGTCTCGCCCTTGTGGTGCAGGTTGAAGCTCACCAGCACCACGTTGCCGGCCGGCAGGTGCACCTCGGCGCGCACCAGCGCCTTGCGCGTGTCATCCAGCACCTCGGCGGGGCGGAACTGGATCAGGGTGTCGCTGAAGTCGAGCAGCTCGTCCAGTTTGCGCGGGTCCTCCAGCAGGGCGCCCACGTAGAAGCGCACCAGCAGGGTACGGAACTCGCTGACGAATTGCGCGCGCTGGTCCGCATCGGCAGTCCGCCAGTGCTTGCCGAGCACCAGTTGGGAGATGAGCTGGAAGTCCACGTGCGGCGCGAGGATCTGGTCGACCAACCCGTAGAGTTCCTGGGGGCGCGAGCGCAGCTCGGCGCGATGCGTGTGCAGTACCGAGAACATCTCGTCCGACGCGGTGCGCAGGACCTGGTGCGGGGCGACATCGGCCCGGGCGCCGGGGCTCGCCAGGAAGAAGGCGATCACCAGAAACAAGGGCAGCAGGAGGTTCTTCATAGGATTCGGCTCCCAGACGGTGGGTCGCATTCTCGCTGACCCATCAAGGGTAGGCAATCGCGATACACTGATGTGCCTCTCAAGGCTCCGACCATGAAAAAGCCCGAACTCCTCGCCCCCGCCGGCACCCTGAAGAACCTGCGCTATGCCTTCGCCTACGGGGCGGACGCGGTGTACGCCGGCCTGCCCCGCTACAGCCTGCGCGTGCGCAACAACGACTTCGACCTGAATACCTTCGCGACCGGGCTCCAGGAGGCACATGCGCTCGGGCGCAAGCTGTACCTTGCCGCCAACGTGATGCCCCATGGCGCCAAGGTGAAGACCTTCCTCAAGGACATGGCCCCCATCGTCGCCCTCGGCCCCGATGCCCTCATCATGGCCGACCCGGGGCTCATCCTCCTGGTGCGCGAGCACTGGCCCGAACTGCCTGTCCATCTGTCGGTGCAGGCCAACACCATGAACGCCGAGAGCGTGCGCTTCTGGGCGCGCCAGGGCATCGCCCGGGTGATCCTGTCCCGCGAGCTGGGCCTCGAGGAGATCGCCGAGATCCGCCAGCAATGCCCGGACACGGAGCTGGAGGTGTTCGTCCATGGTGCCCTGTGCATCGCCTACTCGGGCCGCTGCCTGCTCTCGGGCTACTTCAACCACCGTGACCCCAACCAGGGCACCTGCACCAATGCCTGCCGCTGGGACTACAAGGTCCATGCCGCCGGCGAAGACGCGAGCGGCGATGCGGTGGGCGGCGCGACCATCGGTCCCCTGCTGCTGGAGGAAGGCACGCGCCCCGGCCAGCTCATGCCCGTCGAGGAGGACGAGCACGGCACCTATATTTTGAATTCAAAGGACCTGCGCGCCGTGGAGCACGTGGCGCGCCTGGTGGAGATCGGCATCGATTCGCTGAAGATCGAGGGCCGTACCAAGTCCCACTACTACGTGGCGCGCACCGCGCAGATCTATCGCCGCGCCATCGATGACGCCTGCGCCGGGCGGCCTTTCGATCCCCGCCTGGTGACGGCCCTCGACGGCCTCGCCAACCGCGGCTACACCAGCGGGTTCTACCAGCGCCACGCGCCCCAGGATTACCAGACCTACGAGACCGGCCGTTCCGATAGCGAGGTGCAGCGTTTTGTGGGTGAGGTGATGGCCTACGACCCGCTCAGCGGCCTCGCTGAAATCGACGTGAAGAACAAATTCGCCGTGGGCGACCGGCTGGAACTGATCCACCCCGAAGGCGCCCGGACGCTGCGGGTGGAACGCATGCAAGACCTCGCCGGCAACGCCCTGGCCGAGGCGCCAGGGGGCGGCTGGCGCGTGCGTATCCCGCTGCCCGCGCTCGATCACCGCTACAGCCTCCTGGCGCGCCATCTCGCGGGAGCGGCGGCATGACCCCCGCCATCGACGCGGCGAAGAAGGTCGGCGTGACCCACACCGTGCACGCCTACGAACACGACCCGTCGTGCGCTGCCTACGGTACCGAAGCCGCCGAGAAAATGGGCGTGGCCGCCACCCGGGTGTTCAAGACCCTGGTGGTGCAACTGGACGGCAAGGTGTTCGCCGTGGGCATCATCCCGGTGGCGGCCCAGCTGAGCATGAAGTTGATAGCAAAGGCTGCCGGCGCCAAGAAGGCCGCCATGGCCGACCGACAGGACGTGGAGCGCATTACCGGCTACGTGCTCGGCGGCGTCAGTCCGCTCGGCCAAAAGCGACGGCTGAAGAGCTTCATCGACGCCTCCGCCCGCCAGTTCCCGACTGTGTACGTGAGCGCCGGACGGCGCGGACTGGAAATCGAACTGGCCCCCGACGACCTCGCGCGCCTCACCGGCGCCGCCTTCGCCGACCTCGCCGCCTCCTGATCAGGGATCAGGATCAGTGGGGTCAGAGTCAATTGAAGTGCGATTCGTCCAGATCAGCTGACTCTGACCCCACTGATTGTTTCAACCCACGTCGACCCGCCAGCAATCGGGCGCGAGTTCCTGGCAGCGGATGTCTGTGTCCAGGAAACGCCGCACCACCTCACGGTGGGTGAGAAAGTGTCGGCTTGGTGTCAGGATCAGTGGGGTCAGAGTCAATTGAAGTGCGATTCGTCCAGATCAGCTGACTCTGACCCCACTGATTGTTTCAACCCACGTCGACCCGCCAGCAATCGGGCGCGAGTTCCTGGCAGCGGATGTCTGTGTCCAGGAAACGCCGCACCACCTCACGGTGGGTGAGAAAGTGTCGGCTTGGTGTCAGCGTGATGAAACTGCCCGCGCCCGCCAGGGCCAGGGGCAGCAGCAACTGGTCGGCCAGGAATTCACCCACCGGCACCCCGGCGCGCAGGTAACGTGTTGCCTCCGCCGCAGCCTCGCGGGCCACGGCCTCGGCCGCCACGCCGCGCGTGCCGATCGCGCTGAATACCTCGGTGATATGTTCGCTCTGCACCTCCACCATCACCGCGTTGCCCGGCCCGCGCGCGTCCACGTGCGCCTGCTCGACCGCCGTCGCCGCCAACGCCAGGGCCTCACGCAGGGTGCGCGACTCACGCTCGGCGATGTGCTCCGGCAAATGGGCCAGCATGACGCGGGCCCGGATCGCCTGCACGGCGCCCCGCTGGTACAGGTCGAGCGCCGCCAGGCGTTGCGCCGGCTGGACCTCCACGCGCACCCGCCCACCGCCCGCCGGATAGAAGCCGGGCCGTTCCAGGTACGCCAAGACCCTCGGTCCCATGCGCGCGAGCACGGGCAGGAAGGCGCGGGCGAGAAAATCGAAGGACGGCGCCTGCGGATTATGCGTGCCGCCTTCCAGCAGGATGTGCGATGGCGTCGGAGCCGTGAGCAGTGCCGGTAACACGGTCTGCAGGATCAGCGCGGTGCTTCCCGCGGTCTCCACGCCGAAGTGGAAGGTCCCGCTCACCACCCTGTGGGGACGAAACAGCAGTTCCGTGGACCCCGGCTCCGCGCCCTCGATCTCGGCGCCGCCGACCAGCGCCGCCGCGCGCACCGCGGCGAGGTGCTGCGGCTGGAGTCCCGGACGTCGGCGCGCCTGACGGATCCGGTAGATCCGGAACGGGCGCTGCATGCATAGGGACAGCGCCAACGCCGAACGCAGCACCTGGCCGCCGCCTTCCCCGAAAGAGCCGTCGATGGTCAGCACGAGCGATCTCCGCCTCGCCGTTGTCACAACACATAGCAGCCACCCGGGCGCGCGGCGGGGGTCCGGCCGGGCCGCGCCCTTCCGTGGTAAATTGGCAATCTTTCACCCCCTTCGGAGTCCCCATGAGCCGCAAAGACACCTCCCGTGGCACTTTCTCCCGTACCCGCATGCGCCGCATGCGCCGCGACGATTTCTCGCGCCGGCTCATGCGCGAGTCCACGCTCACGCCGGACGATTTCATCTATCCCATGTTCGTGCTGGAGGGCCGCAACCAGCGCGAGGCGGTGGTCTCCATGCCGGGGGTGGAGCGCGTCTCCATCGACCTGTTACTCAAGGAAGCGGAGGAACTGGTGAGGCTGGGGATCCCTATGGTGGCGCTGTTTCCCGTGACGCCGCCCGAGGCCAAGAGCCTGGACGCGGCGGAGGCCTACAACCCGGACGGCCTGGCCCAGCGTGCGGTGCGCGCCCTGCGCAAGGAATTCCCGGAGCTGGGCGTGATGACCGACGTGGCCCTGGACCCCTTCACCACCCACGGTCAGGACGGCCTCATCGACGACACCGGCTACGTGATGAACGACGAGACCGTGGAAGTGCTGGTGAAGCAGGCCCTGTCCCACGCCGAGGCCGGCGCCCAGGTGGTGGCCCCCTCGGACATGATGGACGGGCGCATCGGCGCCATCCGCGACGCCCTGGAGGCGGCCGGCCACATCCACACCCGCATCATGGCCTACTCAGCCAAGTACGCCTCCAGCTTCTACGGCCCGTTCCGCGATGCGGTGGGCTCCGCCGGCAACCTGGGCAAGGGCAACAAGTACACCTACCAGATGGACCCGGCCAATTCCGACGAGGCCCTGCGCGAAGTGGCGCTGGACCTGGAGGAAGGCGCCGACATGGTGATGGTGAAGCCGGGCATGCCCTACCTGGACATCGTGCGCCGGGTGAAGGACCAGTTCGGCGCGCCCACCTTCGTCTACCAGGTCTCCGGCGAGTACGCCATGCTCAAGGCCGCCGCCCAGAACGGCTGGCTGGACGAGCGTGCGGTGGTGCTCGAGGCCCTGCTCGCCTTCAAGCGCGCCGGCGCCGACGGCATCCTCACCTACTTCGCCCGCGACGCGGCGCGCTGGCTGCGGGGGTAAGACACGATCTTCACGGTTCCGCGCCCGGAATGCATGCACCACCACGTCCGGCGGCGATATTAGGCCCGGGGACTTCTCCCCGCTGGACGTGGACGCGGAATAGCGGCGGCGATCGAGGCGCGGCGTGAGGACGATGGCTGACGCGCGCCGCCTTGTGTAGCTTTTGCTACAGATGGCGGCAAAGGCCGTGACTACTCTCCTGAGCAGGTCCACACACAGGAGAACGGCCATGCAGCCCATGAAGTTCTTTCTCGACACCCACGACGTCAACAGCAAGACCTTTCCCGCGGGTCTCACCCCCGAGCAGTTCGAAGGCTTCTTCGCCCAGTATGAGCAGGCCTGCTACGCCGAAGGCGTGGTGCCCCTGCGCATTCATGTGGGCTACGGCGACGGCCGCGCCTTCTGCTTCACCATGGCCCCCGACGCGGAGGCGGTACGTCGCGCCCACGCGCGGGTCGGGCTTCCTTTCGACTCCATCACCGAGGTGACCACCGCGACGCCGGGCGACACCTTTTTCCGGCGCGCCGCGGCCTGAGGTCGACGGCAGGTGCTCCGCCGCGCAGGCGGCGGAGCATGGAGGCTGAACCATGGATCTCGCAACGACCAATGTAGTGGCCACCGGGGTCATCGCGATCGTCGTGGGCGGCGTCGTGCTGCTGGCGATGGTGCGTTACGACCTGGGACCGCGCGGCAGGCTGGCGCGGGGCGGGCAGTGGCTGCTGGCCACCGCCCTCGGTACCGGCATCCTCGCCTTCGCCTTCAAGCTGCTCATGATCGTGGCCGTGGTGCAGGCCCCCGAGGTGATGATCGCCCCCTTGATTGCCAAGGCGCAGATTCCGCCGCCTCCCCCCGCGAAGGACCCGTTCTACGGTGCGTTCGAATCGCGCCGCTACGTGTGGCAGCCGCTGCCGGCGCCCGGTGCCGCCGAGCCGGCCGTGCAAACGGATTACGTCTGGCAGGCGCTGCCGACCGCCGCGCCGGTCCCCGCAGACAATCCCATGAGCGCGGAGAAGATCGCCCTGGGGGAGCGGCTCTTTTTCGATCCCAATCTGTCACGGGATCGCAAATCCTCCTGCGCCACCTGCCACCAGGTGCGCGAGGGGAGCGGCGCCGACGGCCGCGCCACCTCCGTAGGTATCGATGGGCAGATCGGCCAGCGCAACGCCCCCACGGTGTGGAATGCGGCGTTCCAGTCGGTGCTGTTCTGGGACGGCCGCTCCGCCTCCCTGGAGGAGCAGGCCAAGGGGCCGCTGGTCAATCCGGTGGAGATGGGGATGCCTTCCCTGGCCGCAGTGGAGGAGCGGGTGAAGGCCGATGCCGGTTATCGGGAGAGCTTCGCCGAGGTCTTTCCCGGCCAGCCCATCACCATCGATCGAATCGTCCAGGCCATCGCCGCCTACGAGCGCACTCTCATCACCCCGGACACGCCCTACGACCGCTTCGTGCGCGGCGATCTGGAGGCGCTCACGCCGGCGCAACTGCGCGGCATGGGGCTGTTTCAGTCCCTCGGCTGCGTCACCTGCCACTCGGGACCCAACTTCAGCGCGGCGAGTCAATTCGACGGCAAGGCCCCGCTGCGCATCTTCCCCGCCTTTCCGGTGCCCTATGAGGAGCGCTATCGCCTGACGGAGGACAGCGGCGCGGCGCCCAAGGGGAGCGGGCGCGGGCTCTGGCGCGTGCCGTCGCTGCGCAACGTGGCGCTGACCGGCCCCTATTTTCACAACGGCTCGGTGACGGACCTGGCCGAGGCGGTGCGGGTGATGGCGAGCAGTGAACTGGGCCGCACCGGCCGCTATCTGGTCTGGTCCCCGCGCACCGCATCGCTGACCCGGCTGGACAAGCCCGCCTTGAGTGACCGGGAGGTGGATGACATCGTCGCCTTCCTCCATGCGCTCACCAGCGACTCCCTCGCCGAACAGGTGAAGCGGTGGAACGCGCAGCGCGAGGAGATAACATATGCCTCGTCCCAATGAGAGCTTTTGCCTCGGACCCGGGAAAAAGCGTTAGCGGGACACGGGATTCTCTCAATGAATTCAAAACCTCGGTTTTCCCCGTGTCCCCCGTGGTTAGGCGTTTTCTTCGACAGGAAGCGGGATGATGCTCCGCGCCGCCGGTGGCGCATGGGAGAGGGCGGCATGGCGGTGACACGGGAGTCCATGACATTTCTCGATCTTTCCCCGGAGGGTCGCGCACGGTTACGCACCGGTGTGGTGTCCAAGCGGTTCGCGCGGCCCACTTCCGTGATCCACAAGGGGCAGCGTGTCTCAGGCGCCTATCTGGTGACGCGCGGCCGGTTGCGCGTCTTCACGTTCACCCCGCAGGGCTCCGAGGCGACGCTTTACTTCATCCGCCCCGGTGAGACCTGCGTGCTGGCGCTCAACTGCCTGTTCAACGATCTGCTCTATCCCGCGTGGGTGGAGACGGATGCCGACACCTGCGTTGACATCATCCCCGGACCGCTCTATCGCAGCTTGTTCGAGCGGGAACCCTCGGTGCAGGACCTCACGGTCAAGGCGCTCTCCACCCTGGTCTTCCGGCTCATGGGCGAGCTTGAGCAGCTCCACTCCTGCACCCTCGATCAGCGTCTGGCCAACTTCCTGCTGCTCCACGCCACCGAAGAGGGGGTGGTGCGCATGACCCAGCAGGAGCTGGCCGCGCACCTGGGCACCACCCGCGAGGTGATCGCGCGCCTGATGCAGGGGTTCACCGCCCTGGGCCACGTGGCCACGGGACGGGGCATGGTGCGGGTGATCAACGGGGCGGCGCTGTCGGAACTGGTGAAGAGCCGGAAATAGACCGCCGGGCCTCATCGTGCCGCGTGTTGGCGCACAGCGGCGACGTCACAGGGGCGGTCAGAGAAGTCACGTCGCTGTCGTAACGTGAACTGCTGAACCGGTTTTCCCGGTGTTCCCCGTGTCCCCCGTGGTTCATGCTTTCTCTTGATCCCCGGCCGGAATGTGTCTGAGGTCACGCTTTGTAGGCGATGGCACCGGGCGGGCGGTATAATCGGCGCCCTTCAAGGACCAAGAGAACCTGTATGCCGAAGAGCTACATCTTCAGCCTGTTCGGCGCCTCGCCCATCCGGCCGTTGCAGCATCACATGGCCAAGGTGCAGGTGACCATCGCCGAACTTATCCCCTTTTTCCAGGCGGTGTTCGCCGGCGACTGGGCCGAGGCCGAACGCATCCAGCAGCGCATCTCGGACCTCGAGAACGAGGCCGACACCCTCAAGAAAAACCTGCGCCTGCATCTGCCCTCGGGCTGGATGATGGCCATGTCGCGCCGTGACGTGCTGGAGGTGCTGTCGGTTCAGGACCAGATCGCCAACCAGGCGAAGGACATCGCCGGCCTGGTGCTCGGCCGCAAAATGGAGTTCCCCGAGGACGTGCGCCCGCGCTTGATGGACTTCATCAAGCGCAGCGTGGATGCCTCCGCCCAGGCCCAGCGCGCCACCGACGAACTGGAGGAACTGGTCGAGACCGGTTTTCGCGGTGGCGAGGTGAAATTGATGGAGTCCCTGCTCAAGGAGCTGGACGCCATCGAAAGCGATACGGATAAATTGCAGGTCGAGGTGCGCGCACAGGTGTTCGCGCGTGAGAAGGAGCTCCACCCGGTCGACGTCATGTTCATCTACCGGGTCATCGAAGGGATCGGCGGTCTGGGAGATCTCGCTCAGCGCGTGGGCAGCCGCCTGCAGTTGATGCTGGCCCGCTGAGGAGGCTCCCGTGGAGTACGCAACCGTATACATCCTGCTCGCCTGCGCGTTCGGCCTGTTCATGGCCTGGGGCGTGGGCGCCAATGACGTGGCCAATGCCATGGGCACGTCGGTCGGCTCGGGCGCGCTCACCGTCCGTCAGGCCATCATCATCGCGGCCATTTTCGAATTCGCCGGCGCGGTGCTGGCCGGCGGCGAAGTCACCGAGACCATCCGCAACGGCATGATCGACAGCCAGGTGCTGGCCGGCGCGCCGGAGCTGCTGGTGTTTGGCATGCTGGCCTCGTTGCTCGCGGCGGGGATCTGGCTGCTGGTGGCATCGCACTACGGCTGGCCGGTGTCCACCACCCACACCATCGTCGGCGCCGTGGTCGGCTTCGCGGCCGTGGGTATCGGCGTCGAGGCGGTGCATTGGGAGAAGATCGGTTCTATCGTCGCCAGCTGGGTGGTTTCGCCGGTGATGGCCGGTATCGTGGGCTTCGCCCTGTTCCGCAGTGTGCAGGTGCTGATCCTGGAGGCCGACAATCCGCTGCGCGCCGCCAAGCGCTGGGTGCCGATGTACATGTTTATCGCCGCCTTCGTGGTCGGGTTGGTCACTTTGCAGAAGGGCCTCAAGCACGTCGGCCTGGAGATCGACACCACCGAGACCTACCTGCTCTCCCTGGGCTTCGGTGCACTGCTCATGGGCATCGGTAACCTGGCCATCATGCGCATGCGCCTCGACCCCAAAGCCGACATCGACTTCCACTACGCCAACGTGGAGAAGGTGTTCGGGGTGCTGATGCTGGTCACCGCCTGCGCCACGGCCTTTGCCCACGGGTCCAACGATGTGGCCAATGCGGTCGGTCCCATGGCGGCCGTGATCGGTGTAGCGCAGACCGGCTTGGTGAACGGCACGACCGCCATGCCCCCGTGGATCCTGGTGGTCGGCGGCATCGGCATTGTGGTGGGCCTGGTGACCTTCGGCCAGAAGGTCATGGGGACAGTGGGCAGCGGGATCTGCGAGCTGACCCCCAGCCGCGGCTTCGCCGCCACCCTGTCGGCTGCGGGCACCGTGGTGTTCGCCTCGGCGGCAGGCCTGCCCATCTCCACCACCCATACCCTGGTGGGCGGTGTGCTGGGCGTGGGCCTGGCGCGCGGCATTGCCGCGTTGAACCTGGAGGTGGTGCGCAACATCTTCATGTCCTGGGTGGTGACGCTGCCGGCAGGCGCGTTCTTCGCCATCGTATTCTTCTACATCCTGAAGGCGATTTTCGGCTGACATGTCGCTGCTCGATTTCGACGCCAAACCGGACCTGTACGCGGTGATGGGCAATCCCATCGCCCACAGCAAGTCGCCGCGTATTCACGCGCTGTTTGCGGCCCAGACCCGCCAGCGCATGAGCTACGAGACCATGTTGGTGGATCTGGGCGGGTTCGAGCAGGCCCTCGGCAATTTCCAGGCCCACGGGGGCAAGGGCTGCAACGTGACCCTGCCGTTCAAGGAAGAGGCCTGGCGCCTGATGGACACGCGCAGCGAGCGCGCGGAAGCCGCCGGTGCGGTGAACACCGTCGTGTTCCGGCCCGATGGCAGCCGCTACGGCGACAACACCGACGGCGTCGGCCTGGTGCGCGACCTCAGGGACAACCACGGCGTGGCACTGGCGGGCAAGCGCCTCCTGATCCTCGGCGCCGGCGGCGCCGTGCGCGGGGTGCTCGGGCCGCTGCTCGCGGAGCAACCCGCCTCGGTGGTGATTGCCAACCGCACCGTGCCGCGCGCCACCGAGCTCGCGCGCGCCTTTGCCGGCCAGGGTGCGGTGCACGCCGCAGGGTTCGAGGCCCTGGCGGGCGAATGTTTCGACCTGGTGATCAACGGCACCTCGGCCAGCCTGCAAGGCGAGCTTCCGCCCCTGCCGGCGGGCCTGCTGGCGCCGCACGCGTGGTGTTACGACATGATGTACGGGGCCCGACCCACCGTGTTCATGCAGTGGGCGGTGGCCCAGGGCGCGCATGCCGTTGATGGCCTCGGCATGCTGGTAGAACAGGCGGCCGAATCATTCGCACTCTGGCGCGGCGTACGGCCGAGCACCGCGCCGGTCATCGACAGTCTGCGCGACGCACTCAGCGCCAGCTGAGCGGTGCGGGCCGGAAGCGCCCGCGCTGTCGCCGCTCTCCCGCTTTGGCTGCGCCATTGCCGCGATGGTGCGGCTTACCGCGCCGGTCGACCGGTGCCCGATGCACATACTCCCTGACCACCACCGGTTCACCCAGCAGGCGCTTGCCATTGAGGTGTTCGATGGCCCGGCGCGCCGCGATGTCCGGTTCGATGACGCCGTGGCCGATATGCTCCACCTCGCCATCGTCCCGCACCTTCTCCAGAATCCGGAAATGCGCCACCCGACCGAAGCCCATGAAGAACCGGTTGAGATGGGACACGGCCGCATAGCGCGGCAGGTTGCCGATGAAGAGTTCCATCGGGCTTTCACCTTGGGGGACTTGTATCAAGTGTTGCTTATGGTGCGGTGAATGCAAGCCGTGAGAAGGGCTTGCCGAGGGCGGCCCGTGGCCGCCATCCCGCTGTGGCCAGAACGGCGGGCACGGCCCGCCCTATGGGTAGCCTGTGGCCACGCATTACGGCGTGATGCCGCAGCCCGCCGGACGAACCGACCCTTCCCATAGGGCGGCCTGTGGCCGCCATCCCGCTGTGGCCAGAACGGCGGGCACGGCCCGCCCTATGGGTAGCCTGTGGCCAGGCTTATTACGGCGTGATGCCGCAGGCCGCCGGACGAACCGACCCTTCCCATAGGGCGGCCTGTGGCCGCCATCCCGCTGTGGTCAGAACGGCGGGCACGGCCCGCCCTATGGGTAGCCTGTGGCCAGGCTTATTTATTACGGCGTGATGCCGCAGGCCGCCGGATGAACCGACCCTTCCCATAGGGCGGCCTGTGGCCGCCATCCCGCTGTGGCCCAGAACGGCGGGCACGGCCCGCCCTATGGGTAGCCTGTGGCTACGCTAATTACGGCGTGATGCCGCAGGCCGCCGGATGAACCGACCCTTCCCATAGGGCGGCCTGTGGCCGCCATCCCGCTGTGGCCCAGAACGGCGGGCACGGCCCGCCCTATGGGTAGGCGTTCTTGAGACGCACGTAGTGCTGTGCGGAATAGCGCAGCTTTTCCCGCTCTGCATCGGTCAGTGGCCGGACGCGCCTGACCGGCGCGCCAAGCCACAGATAACCGCCATCGAGCACCTTGCCGGGCGGGACCAGGCTGCCCGCACCGAGCAGTACCTCGGGCTCGATGCGTGCGCCGTCGAGCACGATGGAACCCATGCCGATCAGGCAGCGATCGCCGACGTGGCAGCCGTGCAGCACCACCTTGTGGCCGACGGTCACGTCGTCGCCGACGGTGCAGGGATGTCCCCCGGGGACGTCGGCATGGGCGTGGGTCACGTGCAGCACCGAGCCATCCTGAATGCTGGTGCGTGCACCCACGCGGATGGCGTTCACGTCGCCGCGCAACACCGCCATGGGCCAGATGGAGCTGTCGGCCCCGATGCTGACGTCACCGATCACCACGGCCGCCTCGTCCACGTAGGCGCTCGGGTCGATGACGGGGGACATGTCTTTGAAGGCTCGTACTGGCATCGGCGTCAAACGCGCGCGACGGGCCGCCGGCCCTTCGTTGCTGCGCGTCTCCTTGTGTGAAATGACGGGCGCATAGACCGCGTCGCGGCGGTCGTGCGTGCGCCCAAGTATACAAGCCGTGTGACAGGGCGCCCGGCCCCTACAAGGCCTTGCACAGGGCGTAGTGCGCGCCGCTGGCCACGCTGTACTGGGCCGCGGCCGCCGCGGCGTTGCCCAGGTTGGCGGCAGGATCGGTCTGGACCTGGGCGCGCAGCGTACCGCTGTCCGGGCGCCCGTCGTCCAGTTGCAGGTCCAGCGCCTCGGCCGCCTGCCAGGGCACCATGGATGCACACAGCACGATGGGGCCACTGAGGCCGAGCGGTGTGGCGCCGTTCCCCGACACCACACCGAACGGCGTCCCGAAGGCGTGCTGGGGCTGACGCGTATCGGCGGCATCGCCCTTGAGCAGGCCGGCGTGGCGCAGGTGCTGCCAGAAGTTTCGCCGCTCGTGATTGCCCATGGTGCCGAGCTCGAAGGCATTGTCGTTGCTGTCGAGACGGCCATTGCCGTCGCCGGCGATGGCGCCGATCCAGCGCGTGGCACGCTCGTCGTCGCCAGGCAGGCGCTGATAGCGCTGCTGATAGGCGTACACGGCCGCGGCGGTGGCTTCGAGCTCACCGGCAAGATTGCGGATGCGGGCGTTTTCGATCATCGCCTGGCCCTTCATCACACCGCCGAGCAGCAGGCCGATGATGACCAGCACGATGGCGATCTCGACAAGGGTGAAGCCGTGGTTCTTTTTCATGTCCCCTCCTTGGGATTGGCGGTTGGTTCAGGGCCAGCGCCCGGCGGCAGCCAGGCGGGCGATGAGCAGGTACGTGGAATAGGCCGTGACCTGATCGTCGAAATACACCGCACACCCGCTCGTGCACGGCGGCCCTTGGGTGTAGCGCCCGTCGTCGGTGTCGTTGCCGGCGTTGCCGAGGCCGTCGGCGCCGCGGCTCAGGAGCACGGCGGCCGGTGCGGCGGGGTTCAGGGCGGTGAGCGGTTGGCCGGCCATGTCCGCCAGGCGCAGCCCGTCGATAGTCGCGGGCGGGTCGGCGACGGCGGTACCGACGAAGGCGGCGTCGGGCCGGTAGCGCAGGGGGTTGTGCCAGGCATCGCGGGCCTGCGCCCGGGTCAGGCCGAGGGTGCGCCAGGGCAAGGTGCCCTCCCCGGACAGTGGGCAGTCCTCGTCGCCATCGGCGTCCGCATCCGGGCAGGGCAACCGCCCGTGGATCACCGCATACCCCGACAACACCTCGGCGGCGAGCGCCAGTGCGGCCTCCGTGGCGTCGAGGCGCCGTTGCTGCACAGAGGCCCCGAGCGGCGCGAGCAGACCGCCCAGCGCCAGGCCGATCACCACCAGCACCACGGCCATTTCGAGCAGCGAAAATCCCCGCACGGAGCTCATGCGCAGTCCCCCGTCTGTGCGAGTCCCCCAGGGTGCAGGCTGAACAGCGCCGCGCAGCCCAGGAATTGCAGGGTGACCTGATCGGCCGCGGCCCGCTGGTAGGTGGTCACCGCGAGCCACTGGTTGGCGAACCAGTCGGGCGGCACGGCAGGCGCGGTGCCGCAGTCGCCCGGGGCCAGCGGATAGAAGCCGTAGGCGAGGCCGTGCGAGCACGTGCCGTCCGCGAGTGCCGCGTACGGATAGTGCCCGTGGGCGGCGCGATGCGCTTCCAGGCGCTGGTGGAGCGTGCGCGCGATCCGTCGGGTGAGCGCCGACATGAAGCGGGCGCGGCTCATCACGGCCAGGCGATCGTTGAACGCCTCCCCGCGGGGGGCGGCGACGAAGCGCTCGTCGCCATCGGCGTTGTCGTGCAGCGTGCCCCCGAGCAGCACCTTGTCGAGGTACATGCCGGGCTGGGTGTTGGCGGTGCGCTGCTGGTTGCCAGTGGCCGCTCCCGGCGCGAACACCACAAAGGCCGCCTGCCCGGCCACCGGGCCGGCGGGGCCCTGCACCTGTAGCCAGCCGTCATCGGTCGCGCTGTTCAACATGTCCTGTGGGCGCACCAGGCTGCGCGCGACCGCATACCACAGGCGGTGTCCGCCGGCGTCGGTCAGCATGGCCCCGAACGCCGGCCGCTCGGGCCAGCAGCCCTGTTCCAGGAATGCCGGAAACAGGCCGAGCAGGTGTTTGCCCTGGACCGTGCCCCAGCTGGTGATGCAGTCGCCGTTGCCGTCGTCATTGCCGTCGCCGTGCCGATCCGGGAACGGCAGTTCTCCGGGGCGCCGCGCATTGGCGAGGGCATAGCCGAGGATCATGTCGCTGGCGCGCGCCAGCCGCGCCGCATCCTCCGCCGCCCGCCGCGCCGCGCTCCGCTCGGCGGCGCCGCTGGCCAGGAACCAACCCGCCGCGCCGATGACGGCGACAAGCAGAAGCAGCAACAGCGCTGCGCCCGATTGCCTGGCCTGGATCACCGATGCCCCTCCTCCGCCGAGGCCGGCGCGGGAGCGGGCGGGTCTGCGACTCGTCGGCCGTCGCTGATGACCCACCGTGTGCCGTCACGGCGCTGCACTATCGCCCGGCCCTGCGTAGCCGCAGGCGCCTGCGTAGCAGCGGGCGCCGGGCGCTCAAGCTGTGCCCGTTGCCCGGGCGTGGTGAACAAGCGGCCCAGGCCGTCGGCCCGCGCGCCGGACGACACCACGAGGCCGCACACCACCAACCAGTACCTCATGCCGTTTCCTCCCCCGCCATGCGCAGCGTGAGCCACTCCACGCGGCAGCGCACATCGATGCCCACCGGCGCGCGGGCCAGCGCGCACTGCCGCACCCGCAACACGCCCGGCGTGTCCCGCGCGAGCACTTCCAGGAAACCCAGCAGCCGGCCCTCGTGCGGGGCATTCAGCGTCAGTTGCATGGCGGCGGTCTCCAATATCACGCCGTCCGCGCGGTCGCTTGTGGTCGCCGGTGCCAGCTCGTAGTGCACCTCCAGCCCCCGCGCCGCGGCACTGCGACGCACCGCCTCCACCCAGGCAAGGCGCGTCGCGCCGGCGAACAGGCCGCGCGCCCGCAAGGCCTCGTAACGCGCCTGGTAGGCGGCGAGGGTATGGCGCGCGGTAATACTCTGCACCCGGTGTTCGGTGGCCGTGTGCAGCGCGGCTGCCACCTGCCGGCCCTCGCTTGCGCTGTGCTGCGCCCATGCCATGGTGGCCAGCCAGCTGAGCAGGGCCAACGCCAGGGCGAAGCCGCTGCGCCGCCTGGGGGTCACCGGCCTGCGTTGCCGACGCTCCGTCATCGCGGCCCTCCCATGCTCAGGTGCAGCGAAAAGCGCGGCAGCACTTGCGCGGGCTGTTCGCCGGTGGCGCCCGACAGCGCACCGGGCGTGGCGAAAGGCCGTTCCCGCACGCTGACGCGGGCCTCCGGCAGCGCCTCCAGGGCACGCACCAGCCGATCGAGCACGGCCTCGGCCTCCTGCGGGGCCCCCGAGTAGGGTGCGATGTGCGCGGTGATCGCGACGTTCGGCGTCCCCTCGGGGGCCGCCTGATCGGTGAGCTCCAATCGGTCGAGCTGGACTTCCGGGAACTGTGCGAGCACGGCGCCGAGCGGCGCGAGTAACACGCGTGGGCGCAACCGTGCCGCAAGCTCGGCATCCGCGGCGCTTACCAGGGCGCGCATGGTCGCGGCGCGTGCGATGGCGTCTGTCTCCGCGGGCACGGCACGCACCGTCGCGAGCTGCTGGCGTGCCTCGGCCATGGCCAGCTCCGCCTGCCTGCCAGCCGCGATGTTCTGCGCCGCTGCCACGGCCAGGCCGAGCGCGGTGCCCCAGGCGCACAGGTGCAGGGCATCCAGCCCGCGCCGGCGGCGATGGGCCGCTAGCTGCTCCGCCGTGGCATAGCGATTCTCGGGGGTGCGGGCGAGGAGCTCGACGCGGAGCGCACGCACGTCGCGGCAGGCGTGCCGGCTGCCGCCGTGCGCGCGCGCCAGCGCCTCAAGCGGCAGGGCGGCGGTATCTTCCGCGTGGCTCGGTCGGTCGCCGGGCGCAAGCAGATGCACGCGGAGCGGGCTGCCGCCCGCGCCGTCGGCGCGCTGCACATACTGGCGGGTCTTGGCGATCTCGGCGGCGACGGCCGCGTCGTCCGGCACCTCGGGCAGGGCGACCAGGCGGCTCAGGCGCAGCTCGCCATCCACCAGCAGGGTCTGGCGTAGGCCGCCTTCGTGCAGCGAGGCAAGCAGCACCGTTCCCGCGCGTTCGGCCTTGCCGAGCAGACGGGCATCGAGAAACGCGGCCGAGGTGATCGCTGCGAGCGGCTCCGCTTCGAGAGCGCGCAGCCACGGCGCCAGCGCCTCGGGCCGCACCAAGGCGGAGAACAGCACCCGATCATCGCGCCGCCCGTGGCGCTCGCGGCCGAGCACGCGGGCGCAACGGTACGGTGTCTCGGTGAACAGGCGTTCGCCATGACGGGCAAGCAACGCCGCCCGATCGCTCCACACGTGGGGAAGGGTCTCGATGCGGAACTGCTCATCCGGCCGGTCGATCAGCAGGCCCGTCGATAACGCCGGCGCATCCGCCAGGTAGCGGGCGAAACCGGCGTGACCGGACGGGTCGTCGCTGAAGGCAAAGGCCTCGGTGATGTGTCCGCGCTGCAGCCGGTACACGGTAAGTTCGGCAGGGCCGAGCAGGAGCACGCGCGACAGCATCACGGCAAGGTCCCCGCCAGCTCGTAAATGGGCCCGAGCACGGCCAGGACGATCCAGCCGAGCAATGCGCCGAGCACCAGTGTCACCGCGGGCTCGATGGCGCGTTCGAGGCGCGCCAACCGCGTGTTCACGTCGCGCTCGAACCACTCGCTGAGCCGCAGCAAGGCGGCGTCGAGCGCGCCGCTGTTTTCACCTACGGTCACCATGCGGACAACCAGGGGCGGGAACAGCCCGCTCACCCGGAACGCCCTGCCGAGCGGGGCGCCGTCCAGCACCGCGCGCCGCACCTGCGCCATGGCCGCAGACACGGCGCTGTTGCGGGTCACCGTCGGCGCCGTGGCGAGCCCATCGAGAAGGGGAACGCCGGCGGCGTACATCAGCGCGATGACCCGGGTGATGCGCGCCAGCTCGGCCTTGTGCCGCAACGGGCCAAGGGGCCACAGGCGTAACCGCCACGCATCCACCCGCTCGCGCCAGCGCAAGTCGCGGGCGGTCCTGAAGCGGAGCCCCGCCCAGCCGACCATGACCAGGGTGGCCAGCCACGGCACATAGTTCACGAAGGCCTCGGAGGCGGCGAGCAGCGCTCGTGTGGCGACAGGCAGTCGGCCGTCCAGGTTGGCCACGAAGGCGACCAGCTGCGGCACCACGGAGATCAGCAGAAAACTCAGCACCCCGAACACCACGATCGCCACCAGGGCCGGGTACATGAGCGCCTGGCCGAGGCGCGCTGCGAACGCCTGCTGCCAGCGCAGCGTATCGGCAAGATCCCGCAGTACCTCGGCGAGGTGCCCGGTCTGTTCTCCGACACGCACCAGCGCCACGAACACGGCATCGAATACCTGCGGATGTTCGGCCAGGGTGTCGGACAGCAGCCGTCCCTGTTCGAGGCCCGTGGCGAGCGCTTCGAGGAGCTCGCGCAGGCGGGCGTTTTCCGCGTCCCTGGCGATGTCGCGCAGGCCGTCCATCAGCGGCACCCCTGAGCCGGTGAGTTGTTCCAGCTGGACGCACAAGGGCAGCAGCTCGCGGCGCAGGCCGCGCGCGCCCCGCCGGACGGGCAGGCGCTTCACCCGACAGGTGATGAGGTCCAGGCCTTCGGCGGCGAGACGGGCCTCCAGCTCCTGCGCGTGCGCGGCCTGCTTGTGGCCGCGTCGCACGCGGCCGTCCACATCCATTGCCCGGTACGCGAACTCCATCCTCGTCATCCCCGCGATGTGAGATCGACCACGCGCGCCAGCTCGTCCAGGCTGGTGTCCCCTGCACGTACCCGTCGCAGACCGGCATCGGCGAGGCTGACGAAGCCGTTGCGCACCGCCGCCTCGTGCAGCTCCCGCAGGCCTGCGTTGCGTGCCGCGAGGTCCTCCAGTTCGGCATCGAAGCGGAGCAGCTCCATGACGGCGAGGCGTCCCCGATAGCCCGTGTGCCCGCACTGCGCACAGCCGGCGGCGCGCCAGGTCCGTGCCGGTGCCTCGTCACCGAGCAGGCGGCGCATCCTGTCATCGGCCTCCTCCTCGACACGGCAGTGCACGCACAGCCGGCGCAACAGGCGCTGTGCCACCACGCCGATGAGGTTGCCCGCCAGGACCGGCGGTGACAGCCCCAGGTCGAGCAGCCGGGGAATGGCGCGCACCGCCGAGGCGCTATGCAGGGTGGCGTAGACCTGGTGCCCGGTGAGTGCGGCGCGCAGCGCCATTTCCGCCGTGTCGCGGTCGCGGATCTCGCCGATGAGCAGCACGTCCGGGTCCTGGCGCAGCAGCGCGCGTACCCCGACCGGGAAGTCCAGCTTGCTCGCTTCGCCCACGGCGGCTTGGCGCAAGCCGGTGATGGGATATTCCACCGGGTCTTCCAAGGTCATGATGTTGATGCGCTCGCTGTTGATGGCGCTCAACATGGAATACAGGGTGGTGGTCTTGCCGCTGCCGGTCGGCCCCGTAATCAGGATGAGCCCCTCGGGGCGGGCCATCATCCGGCGCAGCGCCGTCACCGCGTCCTGCGGCAGGCCGAGGGCGTCGAGCGGCACGATGCCGGCGCGGCGATCGAGGATGCGCAGCACGATGTTTTCGCCATGCAGGGTCGGCAGGGTGGAGACGCGCAGATCGACGGGGCGGCCGTACACGGACAGCGAAATGCGGCCGTCCTGGGGTGCACGCGCCTCGGCGATGTTGAGACCGGCCATGACCTTGACGCGCACGGCAATGGACGGGGCGTATTTGCGATGCACGCTGCGCACCTGCCGCAGCACGCCATCGATGCGATAGCGCACGCGCAGAAAGCTCGCTTCGGGCTCCAGATGGATATCCGACGCCCCTTGCTTGATCGCCTCGGAGACCAGCGCATCCACCAGCCGCACCAGCGGATGACGGGCATCGGCGGGCTCGCTGCCCTGCGGTTCACGCGTCTCGAGCTCGTGCAGGATCTTGTCGAGCGAATGTTCGAGCCCGTAGAAGCCGTCGATGGCCCGGGCGATCTCGGCCTCGCCGGCGAGCAACGGGTCCAGCAGCACCGGTCGTGCCACGTGCGCGGCGAGCTGATCGAGCATGACCAGGTCGTGCGGGTCGGCCGTGGCGATCTGCAGGCGACCGCTGCCGGCATGGAAGGCCAGGGGCACCACCTGATAGCGCCGCGCCACGGGCAACGGCACCAGTGCGAGGGCCTCCGGGTCCGGGATGGCGTTGTCGAGGTCCACGCTGGCATGCGCCAGCGCCTCACTGAGTGCACCGCGCAGGGTGGCCTCGTCCAAAAAACCGAGTCTGACCAGGATGCGGCCGAGGGGCTCGTTGCGAGCCGTCTGCTCGATGGCGGCGATGCGCAGTTGATCCGCCGAGATGAGTCCCTTCGCGAGTAACAGATCGCCGATGGCTTCCATGGCCTTCACGGTGCATTGCTCCCTGCATGGGCGAGGGCCGTGACGCGCGCGGCCACAGCGTGCTTGTCGAAACGGGATTGCTCGTCGGCCATGGCGACCGCCGCGCGATAGTGGACGAGAGCCTCCCCGGTGCGGCCGAGGTGTTCCAGGCTTACGGCGAGGTTGAAGGCGAAGTCTGCGTGCGGCGCCAAGGCCAGGGCACGTGCATAGGCCGCCTGTGCCGCCCGCCAGCGGCCGCTCCGCGCGTGGTCATTGCCGAGCAGGAAGAACTCCCTTGCCCTGTGTGCCGTGGTTGCGGGCGGTGCGCTGTGGCTGACTCGCAGGCGCGGTGGCGCCGGTTTTAATGCGCGGGGTGGGCTCACCGGCGGGACGGCCGCCTGTTGCCGGGGCGGCAGGGCATCCAGCTGTGCAAGCGGCGGTGGTGCATACGCCTCTGCGGTCTCCGGGACCGGTGCGCCAAGGGCGGGGGCCAGGACCGGCGCGTCGTCGGCGACGCCTGCGAGGGCGACGGCCACCGCCGCGCCCAGTAGCGCGATCACCGCGGTGGACGGCATCACCTCGCCCAGTGTGCGCCGCGCCGTGGAGTCTTGCGCGGCGATCACGGTGCGTGCTCCCCAGTGGGCATGGTGAGACGATGGCTCGGGCGCCGGGCTCTGCCGCGCCGGCCGCGCGCGTACCCAGTCGAGGTCCGCGCGTGGGTAGGGCCGCTGTTCGATCCGATCCAGCGCGAGGCTCATGACCCTTGCCCTCGTGCGCGAGGGGGTGTGGGCTCGGGCAATCTGTCCGCGAGCCCTTCCAGTTGCGGGTGCCGCTCTGCCTCGGAGACCACCGTGGGACGCAGGAATACCACCAGTTCTGTCTTGCGCACTTCCTGGTCGCGATAGCTGAACAGCCGTCCGATCACCGGCGCGCGGGACAGCAACGGCACGCCGCTGCGCTGATCGTTGGTGCTGTCCTGCATGAGTCCGCCGAGCACGGCGATCTGTCCGCTCGATACCGTCAGCACCGATTCGATCTCGCGCACCTGGATCTCCGGCACTTCGCTGATCACACCCGCCGTGGCGAGCGCCGGGTTCGGATCGCGCACGAAACCGAGCACGCGCGTGATGGTGGGGCGCACATTGAGCGTGACTTGGCGTGTCTCGGCGATCTGCGGCGTCACCGCCATGATAAAGCCGACCGGCACGGTATGGACGTTGCTCTCGAAGGTGGTGATCGCCGGACTGTTGGAGGTGGCGCCCTGAATGTCCACGTCGATGGTGAAATAGACGCGGTTGTCGACCACCTTGAGCATCGCCGTCTGGTTGTTCAGGGCCATGAGCTTCGGGCTGGAGAGCACGCGCAGATTGCCGAAGCGCTCCAGCATGCGGATGGTGGCGAGCAGGTTGTGCTCACCGCCCTTGTCGATGGTCAGTGTGGCCACCGGCGGTGCACCCAGGCTGGCGCCGAGCATCTGCTGCTCGAAGCGCCAGCCGCTGTCCGCGTCGAGCAAGGACCAATCCACGCCCGCCTGATAGCGATCGGAGAGTTCCACCTCGACCACCGTGGCCTCGATGAGCACCTGTTGCCGCGCCCGCGCCAGCACCTGCCCAATCAGTTCGGCGATGGCGTCATGCTCGCGGTCTGTGGCCAGCACCGTGAGCAGTGCGCTCTCCCGGTTGACGAGGACACGCCCGGCCGCGTCCCCGGCGGCTCCGAGCAAGCCCTGCACGTTGTTCACCAGGCTTTCCCAGAAGGCGTTACGGGACTCCTGCACCAGGGTGGTGGTGGAGGTGTTCTCGCCCTTGTCCGCCGTGCCGCCGACTGCGCCCGTGCCGGTGGTGGCGATCTGGGTGGCGACGCTGACGCTGCTTTGCGAGTGCCGCGCCAGGTTCACGTAATCCACGTGATAACTGCGCAGATAGGGCCGGTCGGGCTGCGCGATCAAATGGCTGCCGGTCAGTTCGATCCGCAGGTTGGCCTGGCGGGCGATACGGTGCAGGATGCGCGCGAGCGGCTGGTCCGACAGGTGCAAGGTCACCGCCCCCTGCACCAGCGGGTGCAGGTCCAGACTCAGCCCGGCGTCGCCCGCCAGCGCGCGTAGCAGCTCCCGGACCGCGACGCCCTCGGCCTCCACGGTGTACACCGGCGCGGGCGCGGCAGTTTCCAGGGGTGGTTCGATGATCGCGGGGATGTCGGCGGCCGGCGGCGGGCGCGTCAGATGGCCCTGCGGCGGGATGCGTTCGGGCAAGGCGGCCTGACAGGCCGAGAGCAGCAGGATGAACAACAGCGGCGCGAGACGCCCGGCGAGGGCAGGCGATCGTACCGGCGAAAACGGTGCGTGAGGGCTGACGTACACGGCTCGATCCATGAGCAGGTGATGTCCTGGCGCCCGACTATAGCAACGATAAACGCCAGAAGGGAAATTCAGGAAATTCCTTACGTCAATCTTGACGCGAGCGCTCGGGATTATTACAGTCTGTTTCGACGCAGACGTTGATTACACCCCTGTTGATGGAGGACTTCCCCAGTCCTCCATTTTTTTTGCCCGCGATCCGTCAGCTCACCAGGCTGCGCCGAGCGGCGGTTCGGTCAGGCGTTCCAGCTGCTCACGCAGGGTGCCGAGGTGTTCTTCCCAATACTTGGGCGTGTTGAACCAGGGAAAGGCGCGCGGGAACGCCGGGTCGCTCCAGCGCTCGGCGAGCCAGGCGGTGTAGTGCACCAGGCGCAGGGCGCGCAGCGGTTCGATGAGGCGCAGTTCGCGCCGGTCGAAGTCGTTGAACTCCTCGTAACCCTCCAGCAGATCCGACAGCTGTAGCGCCATCTGGGCGCGCTCGCCGGACAGCAGCATCCACAGGTCCTGCACCGCGGGGCCGCTGCGGGCATCGTCCAGGTCGACCAGATGCGCGCCGCTTTCCGTCCACAGGATGTTGCCCGGGTGAAAGTCCCCGTGCAGGCGCAGGGTCCGCACCGGGCCGGCCTCCGCGTAGCCCGCCGCCACCCCATCGAGCAGTTCCTGCGTAATGACCGCATAGGCCTCGCGATACTGCGCGGGTACCGCGCCGCTTCCGAGCAGGTAGTCGCGCGGCTGCCGGCCGAAGGTGATCGGATCGAGCGCCGGACGGTGTCGGAAGGGTCGCACTGCTCCCACCGCGTGCAGGCGGCCGAGGAATCGGCCCAGGCGCAGCTGCACCTCCGGGTCGTCCAGTTCCGGCCAGTGGCCACCGCGCCGCGGGAACACGGCAAAGCGAAAGTTTTCAAAGTGTTGGAGGGTGGCCCCGTCGGCGCCCGGCAGCGGCGCGACCACCGGGACCTCGGCCTCCGCGAGCTCCAGCGCGAAGGCGTGCTCTTCCAGCACGGCCGCATCGCTCCAGCGCCCCGGCCGATAGAACTTCACCACCACCGGCGCGCCGTCCTCAATGCCCACCTGGTACACGCGGTTCTCATAGCTGTTCAGCGCAAGCAGCCGACCATCGCTGCGAAACCCGGCGCTGTCCACCGCATCCAGCACGCGTTCAGGCGTAAGCGACTGATACGGATGGATGTTTTTGTTTTCTTCAGAGCTCACGTGATAGAGTGCATTCAAAGAGTGCCTGGGGATCATCCTAACCGAGCCATGCCCAACCCGCTGCTGGAAATGACCGGGCTGCCGCCCTTTGGCGACATCCGCCCGGAGCACGTGGAGCCCGCCATCGATACGGTGCTCGCGGACAATCGCGCGCGCATCGCGGCCCTGCTGGCGGACACCGAGCATTTCACCTGGGAATCCCTGGTGGAGCCCATGGAGGCGCTGGACGATCGGCTAAACCGCGTATGGTCGCCGGTGGGCCATCTCAATGCCGTGCTGAACAGCGACACGCTGCGCGCGGCCTATAACGCCTGCCTGCCCAAGCTCTCCGCCTACCAGACCGAACTCGGTCAGAACGCGCGGCTGTTCGAGGCCTACAAGGCCATCGCCGACGGTCCCGAATACGCCACGCTCGCCCCCGGCCAGCGCCGCCTCATTGACAACGTCCTGCGTGACTTCCGGCTCTCCGGCGTGGACCTGCCCGCCGCGCAGCAGGCGCGTTTCAAGGCCATCCAGGAAGAACTCTCGCAACTCACCTCCACCTTCGGTGACCACGTGCTCGACGCCACCCACGCCTGGCGCAAGCACGTCAGCGACGAGGGCCTGCTCGCGGGCATCCCGGACAACAGCAAGGCCCTGCTGCGCCAGAATGCCGAGCGCGACGGTCTGGACGGTTTCGTCATCACCCTGGAATTCCCGTCCTATTTCGCCGTGATGACCTACGCGGACGACCGCGAACTGCGCCATGAGGTGTACGAGGCCTATGTGACACGCGCCTCCGAGCGCGGACCCCATGCCGGAAAGTTCGACAACGGTCCGGTGATGGAGCGCATCCTCGCGCTGCGCCACGAAGCTGCGCAGCTGCTCGGTTTCGACAGCTACGCCGAACATTCGCTCGCCAGCAAAATGGCCGAGAGCCCCGCGCAGGTGCTGGCCTTCCTGCGTGACCTGGCGCGGCGCTCGCTGGATCTGGCCCGCCGCGACCTCGACGAGATCCGCGCCTTCGCCGGGGCCCGTGGGCTCGACCACTTGCAGGCCTGGGACATCGGCTATTACGCGGAAAAGCTGCGCGAGGAGAAGTACGCCATCTCACAGGAGATCCTGCGGCCTTACTTCCCGGAACATCGCGTGGTGGGCGGCCTGTTCGAGGTGGTGCGCCGTTTGTTCGGCCTGGACATCCGCGAGGTGAAGGGCGTGCCGGTGTGGCACGAGTCCGTGCGCTTTTTCGACATCCTCGACAACCAGGGCGAGTTGCGCGGACGTTTCTATCTGGACTTGTATGCGCGCCCGAAAAAGCGCGGCGGCGCCTGGATGGACGACTGCATCGGCCGCCGGCGCACCCGCGATGGCGTGCAGGTGCCCGTGGCCTATCTCACCTGCAACTTTTCGCCGCCAGTGGACGGCAAGCCCGCCCTGTTCACCCACGATGAGGTGCAGACCCTGTTCCACGAATTCGGCCACGGCCTGCACCACATGCTCACGCGCGTGGACTGGCTCGGCGTGTCCGGCATCAACGGCGTGCCCTGGGATGCGGTGGAGCTGCCCTCCCAGTTCATGGAGAACTGGTGTTGGGAGCGCGAGGCGCTGAAGCTGATTTCGGGGCATTTCCTAACCGGCGAACCTATACCCGAGACGCTGTATCAGAAGATGATTGCAGCAAGGAATTTCCAGGCCGGCATGCAGATGGTGCGGCAGTTGGAGTTCGCGCTGTTCGACTTCCGCCTGCATGCGGACTACGACCCCGCCGAGGGCGCGCGCATCCAGCAGATCCTCGACGAGGTGCGCGCCGAAGTGGCGGTGGTGCATCCGCCCGAGTACAACCGTTTCCAGCACGGCTTCTCGCACATCTTTGCGGGTGGCTATGCGGCTGGTTATTACAGCTACAAGTGGGCCGAGGTGTTGTCGGCCGACGCCTTTTCACGCTTCGAAGAGGAAGGTATTTTCAACGGCGAAACCGGTGCATCCTTTCTCGCCGCCGTGCTCGAACAGGGCGGCGCGCGGGACCCCATGGAGCTGTTTGTGGAATTCCGCGGCAGAAAGCCCGATATCGAGGCGCTGCTGCGGCACAGCGGTATCGCCTGAAAGAGCTATGACCTCACTCCGCCTTGCTCTGGTGTTCTGCCTTTGTGCCCTTTCCCTGGGCGCGGCGGCGGAGACCTTGTACGTCACCGACCGCGTGCTGGCGGACGTGCACGCCACGGCGCAGGCACGGGGCGAACCCGTTGGTGCCCTGCCCACGGGCACGCCCGTGGAGGTGCTGGAGATCCGTGACGACCGTGTGCGCGTGCGCGCGCCGGGCGACATCGAGGGCTGGATGGAGCGGCGCCTGCTCATCGACGAACAGCCCGCCATGGCGCTGGTGCTCAAACTGCAGGAACAGCAACAGCGCACCCGTGCCGAGCTCGAACGCCTCAAGCGCGATCGCCGCAACAGCTCGATCGGTGCACTGGTGGCGGTCGGTACTGTCACGCTGCTGTTCGGCTTCGTGCTCGGCGCGCTCTGGCTCGACCACCGCATCCGCGTCCGCCACGGCGGCTTCCGCATCTGAGTTCCGGCAAGACGAACGCCGAGCCGCAGCGACACGGAGTGCTCAGCGAAAACCCATGAATTCCTCTGCGTCTGTGCGCCTCTGCGTTGGGCTGTGTTCTTCATCTCCCCCCCGCCCATGAAGATCGCCACATGGAACGTGAACTCCCTGCGCGTACGCCTGCCGCAGGTGCTCGACTGGCTCGCCTCGGAACAGCCGGACGTGCTGGCCGTGCAGGAGACCAAGGTCGCAGACGATCAGTTTCCGGTTATGGAGCTGCGCGCCGCGGGCTATGAGGCGGTATTCACGGGCGAGAAGGCCTACAACGGCGTCGCCCTCATCACGCGCCTGCCGATGCACGGGCCGGTGCTCAAGGCCCTGCCCGGCACCGTCGATCCGCAGCAGCGGCTGGTGGCGGCCGAGCTGGGCGGCGTGCACGTGGTAAACGTGTACGTGCCCAACGGCCAGGCAGTCGGCAGTGACGCCTACGACTACAAGCTGGAGTGGCTGGAGCGCCTGCACCGTTACCTGGCCGACGTGCTCGCGGCGGGCCGCGAGCTGATTGTGCTCGGTGATTTCAACGTCGCGCCCGAGGACCAGGACGTCTACGACCCGCTGCTGTGGGCCAATACAGTGCTGTTCTCCGGCCCTGAGCGCGCGGCATTCCGGCGCCTGCTCGACCTGGGGCTGGTGGACGTGCTGCGCGCGCAGAACCCCCATGGCATCGTCTACACGTGGTGGGATTACCGTTTCAACGCCTTCCGTCGCAACCGCGGCCTGCGCATCGACCATCTGCTCGCCAGCCCGGCGCTGGCCGCCCGCTGTGTGTCCGCCACGGTGGACACCCGGCCCCGCGCCGCCGAGCGGCCCTCCGACCATGCGCCGCTGCTCGCCGAGTTCGCTGCGTCACGGTGACGCACCCCCCACAGGCGTATACTCGGGCCAACTTTCATCCCGGTGCGGCCCATGACCCGCTCTTTCCTGGCGAAGCCGCTCATTCTCGCGATCACCTTCGGCGTGCTGGTCGCCGCCCTGTTCGTGGCCGACCGCGTAAGCGATTTGGTGGAGGGTCAGCAGCGTGCCCTGCAACACCAGTTGGTCATTGCCCGGGCGGAAGGCATGCGCAACCATGTGCAGGGCGAACTCGCCAGCATGCGCAGCTTCGCACGCGGTCTCACGGCCTCCGCCAGCGCCCGCCCTGAAGTGCCTCTGGCCACCTACGGCCCTCTGCTCGAAGAGGTCCTGCGCGACCACGCCTACCTGCGTGCCCTGGTGCTGCGCCGCGACGATCAACCGCCCTTCGCCGTGGCCCGCGTCGGGCTCGCCTCCGCCGACCTGCCGCGGGATGCGGGCTTTGCCCAGGCGGAGCAACAGGCGCGGGCCAGCGGTATGCCCGTCCTGGCCGGTCCCTTTTCGCTCGCGCCCTCGGGCACGGCACTGGTGCACATCGCGCCGGTCGCACTGAGCGGGACCCGCTTCGGCTGGGTCTACGTGGTGATGGACCTGGACGGGCTGCTCTCCACGGCGGGCATGTTCGACGGTGACACCCGTTTTGCGCTACGCGGCAACAGCGGAACCGCCATGGGGGTTTCGTTCGGCGCCGCCGAACTGTTCAACACGGATGCCGCGAGGCTGCCCATGGACCTGCCGGGCGGCAGCTGGGAATTGGCGGTCATGCCGGCCCAGGGCTGGGCGAGCGAATCGCGGGTGCGCGTGATCGGCTTTGCCACCGCGCTCATGGTGGCATTGCTCACCTACGTACTGCTTGCCGAGCGGGAGCGCGAAAAACAGCTGGCGCTGCACGATGTCCTCACCGGCCTGCCCAACCGCCTGTTCTTCGACATGCGCCTGGAACACGCCATCAGCCGCGCCGAGCGCCACGGCCGTCCGTTCGCCCTGCTTTATCTCGACCTGGACGACTTCAAGCCGGTCAATGACGTTTACGGCCACAAGGCCGGGGATCGCGTGCTGGTGGAAACCGGCAGGCGCATTCGCAGGCATCTGCGCCGCGTGGACACGGTGGCGCGCATCGGCGGCGATGAATTCATGGTCATCCTTGACGACACCTCCGGTCCGTTCGAGGCCGAGGTGGTGGCGCGCAAACTCATCGATGCCCTGCAAGCGCCCATCGCCATCGGCGCCCACACCGTGCGCGTGGGTGTGAGCATCGGCGCGAGTTTCTATCCGCGGAGCGGCTTCACCTCCGACGAGTTGATCCGGCGCGCCGACCAGGCCATGTACGACGCCAAGTCGAGCGGCAAGAACCGCGTCTGCTTCGACGCGGCGTGCCTGGCCTGAGTGAAAGCAACGGCCCAACGCCAAGGCGCAGAGGGCGCAAAGATCGCAAAGGAATGGACGTGCAGGGACCTGCACCTGAAACCTTCAGGTTCTCTGCGTTCTCTGTGTCTCCGCACCTCTGTGTTTAACCCTTTGTCTCGGCCACCGTAAGATTACGCCCCCGCGTCTCGGTGATGCGCGTGGCCGCCGCGCACGCCATCAACGCGTAACCGAGCATCAAGCCCAGTCCATAGCGGTAGTCCTCGAAGCCGTACACGCGCACGCCCTCACTCACGGTACCGTCCCAGCCCAGGTCCAGCGCCGCGCCGAACAGCGGCTGCATGAGCGCCGCCCCCAGGAACAGGCCCGTGTTCACCACGCTGATGGCCATGCCCGACACCGCGGGCGGGCACACCTCTTTCGCGCTGGGATAGGTGATCAGGAATCCGCCGCCCGTGAAGCCGAGCAGCACGAACAAGGCCTTCGCGTACGAGCCCGGTTGCCAGGGCATGAACAGCAGCCAGGCGAGCACCCCGGCGTACAACAGTGCGCAGGCCAGCAGCACCGGCTTGCGCCGACCGAGCCGGTCCGACAACGAACCCATGGTGATGGCGCTGACCGCCATGGCGAACAGGGTGAGCGTGGCGTATTCCGCCGCCTCGGCGCGCCCCAGGCCGAAACTGTCGCGCAGCAACGGGATGATCCACAGGCCTACGAAGGCGAACAGCCCGCCCGCCATACCGAAGTTCACGAAAAAGCCCGGCCACACCGCGCGCGTGCCCAGCACCGCCTTCAAGGCCTGCCACCAATGCCCGCTACGCGCGGCGTGCGCGGCGCGGCCTTCCATCTGGCGCAGCGAGGGAAAGCCCGCGTCCTCCGGCCGGTTGCGCACCACCAGCAGCGACAGCACGCCGAACAGCAGCGACCCGACGCCGAGGCCCACGAACACCTCGCGCCAGCTCCACAGGGTGAGCGCGAACGCCAGCGGACCCGCCGCGAGCACCGAGCCCAGGTTGCCGAGGAACAGCGTCAACCCGCTCACCAGGCCGTAGCGGCGCTCGCTGAACCACACCGTGTTGCTCTTCATGAGCCCCACGAAGATCACCGACACGCCCAGGCCCACCAGGAAGCGTCCGGCCGAGGCCATCTCGAAGCTCTCAGCCAGCCCGAACAAAATCGAGCCGACACCCGCCACCACGTTGCCGAGGGCGGCCACCGCGCGGATCCCCACCGTGTCGGCCAGCACACCGGCCGGCACCTGCATGGCCGTGTAGACGTAGTAATACATGGCGGCCAGCGAGCCGAGTGCCGCGCCGGTGGTCTGGAACGAGGCCATCAACTCGCCGGCGACCACACCGGGCGCCATGCGGTGGAAATACACCGACATGTAGGCGACCACCAGCACCGCAAACACGGACCAGCGGACGATTTCGAAACGGGTGGCGGAAAAGGCGGGCGCGGCGACGTAAGACATGGATCCCCCGGGAAATGGCTGGCGAATCTTACCACCGCGCCCGCGGTCAACCCTCTGGTATCCTTGCATCAGCGTGTACGGTCCGGACAGCCGAACGGGTGTGTCGAAATGAAAACCCGATCCGCGGGGCATTGCCCGTAGTAGCGGCCGCAGGCCGCGAAGCGTGGTTTCAACCAAAAACAATCGCGGCCTGCGGCCGCCCCTAACCGGGAAAGGCGACCCTTGAAGTACCAAGACCTCCGCGACTTCCTCGACAAGCTCGAAGCCATGGGCGAGCTCAAGCGCATCCGCATGGAAGTGGACCCGCACCTGGAGATGACCGAGATCTCCGACCGCGTGCTGCGCGCCGGCGGCCCCGCCCTGCTGTTCGAAAATCCCAAGGGCTTCGACGTGCCCGTGCTCACCAACCTGTTCGGCACGCCGCGCCGCGTGGCCCTGGGCATGGGCGAAGACTCCGTGGACGCGCTGCGCGAAGTGGGCAAGACCCTCGCCTTCCTGAAGGAGCCCGAGCCGCCCAAGGGCATGAAGGACGCCTGGGAGAAACTGCCCGTGTTCAAGCAGGTGTTGAACATGGCGCCCAAGGCCGTGAATGCCCCGCCCTGCCAGGAAGTGATCCTGGAAGGCGACGAGGTGGACCTGTCCAGACTGCCCATCCAGACCTGCTGGCCCGGCGACGCCGGCCCGCTCATCACCTGGGGCCTCACCGTCACGCGCGGCCCGCACAAGGAACGTCAGAACCTGGGCATCTACCGCCAGCAGGTGATCGGCAGGAACAAGGTCATCATGCGCTGGCTTTCCCATCGCGGCGGCGCGCTGGATTTCCGCGAATTCCAGCAACAGCATCCGGGCAAGCCCTTCCCCGTGGCCGTCGCCATCGGCGCCGACCCCGCCACCATCCTCGGCGCCGTCACGCCCGTGCCCGACACCCTGAGCGAATACGCCTTCGCCGGCCTGTTGCGCGGCAGCAAGACCGAAGTGACCAAGTGCATCGGCAATGACTTGCAGGTGCCCGCCGCCGCCGAGTTCGTGTTCGAAGGTCACATCTACCCGGACGAGTACG
>JALOAT010000093.1 GCA_023228645.1 Gammaproteobacteria bacterium
CTTTTCAAAGAGCTGCCTACGGCCACTACAGCGGAACAACTCGAGGCGCTGCTGCCGTACAACCTGTCGATTGAGATCACCGCTGGCGGTTAGCTTGCTAGGGTGCGGTTTATCGACCGCTTACAATCTTCCGGCAACGCCGAACCGTACCGTCAAGACTGATAAGCCCAATAGTGATACCACTAGGGCCGACGCCCAGCTGGCCCAGGTATTCCAGGAGCACTCCGTGAATTTCGATGCCGCACTCTCCCTTTCCGAGCTCAAGGAGCTTGCCGCTTTTCTGGTCTCCGCCGATGCGCCGGATACCGCCATGGAGCTGTCGTCCGTGAACGGCTTCCTCGCGGCGGTGGCGCTCAATCCCTCCTTCATCGTCCCAAGCCAATGGATGCCTTGGGTGTGGGATCCTCAAAAGGGCGAGGCCGCGCCGGAATTCGCTGACATGGCACAAGCCCAGCACATCATGGGTCTGCTGATGCGCTATTACAACCAAGTGGTGAGCGAACTCGATGGCGGCAAGTTTGAGCCACTGTTCTATCCCATCAAACAGGAAGACGGCAGCACGTATCTTGAGCCGGACGGGTGGGCGACGGCGTTCATGCTGGGGGTGCTTCGCTTTCCGGATTCCTGGGAGCCGGTGTTCGCCGATCATCTGGACATGTTGTCGCCGATGGTAATGTTGGGCACTGAGCGAGGTCGTGAGACACTGCGGGAGTCGCAGGATCCGAGGCATGCGATCGAGGTTGCCCGCGCTGCCATCCCGAGGGCCGTGGCGGAGCTGCGCACCTATTTCCTGCTACCGCACCATCAGGCTGCCCGCCCCTTTCCTCAGCGCAGAGCCGAACCCAAGGTGGGTCGCAACGACCCCTGCCCCTGCGGCTCGGGAAAGAAATTCAAGAAGTGCTGCGCCCGGCAAACGCTGTCTTGAAAGATGCCGTTTGCGGGCGTGATGGAGAATGCAAGATCAAGAGCGGCCCCCGATAGCGAATTCCTTCCGTCCCCTCCGTGCCGCCCGGAGCCCTGTCTATTCCGGTCCCGCAAGGGCAATTCACCCCATCCTGCGCCAAAACCCACACATACTGCCTGGGTATTGCCAATAACGCGCGAAAATACAGTGGCTTAACACTGGCACGGTCTCTGCAATCCACGTGGCAGCAGTGGACCAAAGGAATGTGCGGCCGCCATTTGGCCGTGAACAGGCACACACGGATTCAGGGAGGTACAACGACAGCGCTCACTTGAGGAAATCTCATGTCACACAGAAAGAACACCCTGCCGGTGATCCTGGGGCAGGTTTTCGCAGGTCTCGCCCTACCCCTCGCCGCCGGGATCGCCCAAGCCGCCGACCTCGGCACCATCCAGGTCGAATCCACGACCATCGACGATCGTTTCGAATCCAAACGGAACGAGGCCTCCAACATCGCGATAGTCAGCGGTGAACGGGTCGATAACTCCCGCGCCGAGAACATCCAGCAACTCTTGCAGTCCGTGCCCGGTATCACGACGGAGTTCGATAGCGGCGACACCCTCAAGATTCACATGCGTGGCGTAGAGAACCAACGCTATTACGGCGAAAAACCGGGGGTCGCCATCGTCATCGATGGCGTGCCCGTATTCGAGCGAACTGGCAAGGTCAACATCGATCTCGACAATATCGAGTCGATTAAGGTGATTAAGGGCGGCGCCTCGTACCTGTTCGGTGATGACGCCCTGGCCGGCGCCGTCATCATCACTACCAAGCGCGGCGCCAAGAACGCCGGGTTCAGGGTTTCCGCAGACGCCGGCAGCGACGGCTATCGCAAGGGATTGGTCCGCGCGGGCTACGCCAACGATACGTTCAACACCCATCTGCAGGTCTCGCGCCGCGCCAGCGACGGCTATTGGTTCCAGTCGGAATACACGGCGGACTACGTCAACGGCAAGCTCCAGTACTATCTGGACGACCGCAGCGACATCACCTTCGGTTTCGAACGTTCGGAACGCGAAAAAGACAGCCACGGCACTGTCGAAGGCGCCACCCAGGCGCGGCTGGACCCGCGCAGCGTCGAGGGGCGCGACTATGCACGCATGTTCGACGTGAGCCTCGGCAAGTACTTCGCCACCTATGCCCACGATTTCGGCGCGACGAGCAACCTGCTGGTGAACGTCTACCAGTTCGCTGACGACACGGCTTTCGTCTCCGCGCCCCAGAACTTCGACGCCGCTGGCAACAGCGTAACCGACGTGGACGCCTACACCACAGGCAACGACTACCGGCAGGTACAGCGCGGCATAAAGAGCGAGTGGCGCTCAGGCGGCGAGCGCCTGGCCTGGATGGCCGGGCTCGACCTGCGCGCCAATACCTACGAAAACAAGAGTCAGTACCTCGTGGATTTCAAGAGCTCACCGTCGCCCTTCGCGCCGGTGAGACGCGCCGGTACCGTGACCCAAGACAACACCACGGATGAAAACGTGCAGGCGCTGTACGGTGAAATGAAATTCCGCCTCTCGCAGCCGTTCACCGTCACGCTGAATGGGCGTTACGACCATATTGCGCTGGACTACGAGGACCAGCTGAGCGGCCTGGCCCTCGATAAGGCATTCAACGTCACCTCCTGGCGGCTGGGCGGCAATTATGCGCTGTCCGATTACAGCGATCTTTACGCCAACGTCTCCACAGGCTTCCGTGCCCCTACCGTGGATCAGCTGTTCGCTGGCGATATCTCGCCTACCGGCAACACCGCAAGCAATCCCGACCTGGATCCCGAGCAGGCGATCAACAAGGAGATCGGCTTGCGGCGCAAGACCGAGCTGTTTGGCATCCCCTGGGACTTGGACATGGCAATCTTCCGCATCGACCGCGACGACTACATCATGGCCTCGGTAGGCCAGTACGGCGGCGTTCCGACCGACGAACAGCAGATGTACCAGAACATCGGCGGCATGCGCAGCCAGGGCCTGGAGCTGGCGTTACGTAGCGACGTCAGCCGCCAATGGTGGGCCAACATCGCCTACACCTACCTGGACGCCAAGTTCACCGATTACAGGAACTTCAACCTGCTGCTCGGCAACCGCTATGGGCGCAACGGCTACTTCGACAGCGTTACCGGCGGCAACGCGGACGGGGTCTGCGATCCCAGCGAGTACGATCCGGCCAACAGCTACTGCATTGAGCGGCGCGACAACACCGGCAACGTCGTGCCGCGCGTGCCGCGCCACCATCTCAACATGGCGCTGAACTACCGCGCCACGCCGCGCTGGATGCTGACCGGCGAGATGGATGCCATCTCCTCGTACTACGCGGACGAAGTAAACCTCGTGAACATCGGTGGCCATGCTACGTTCAACCTGGTGACGCAGTATGACCTGAAGTACGGCAACAGCCAGGCCTGGTCATTCTTCGCGCGCATCGACAACCTGTTCGACCGCAGGTATTACAACACCGCGCGCGGCAACTACGACAGCGCGAGCATCGGCACCGGCGGGGTGGCGGACGGCGTGCTCACGGATGAGGACATCTCCATCGTGGTGAATCCGGGGCGTACGTTCACGCTGGGTGTCGAGGCGGTCTTCTGAGGAAGCTCCGAAAAGGCACCCGTCCACACAGGGTCAGTGCTTGATCTTGCGCCGCGGCGCACGAACGAGTGAAAACTGACCCATGTGGGCGCTGCCTGAGAGGGGCACCGCTGTGCCGGTTGCGCAGGTGGGCGACTGGAGTGATCGGGATTGACCGTCGGCACACGGACTGCTCTGTGTATTTTGAGGCGCAGCGTTCGTGCCCGAGATATTCAGTGGAATCGTGATGGTGGAAGGACTGGTTACGGGTTCATCTGCCACAGGCCCCTGGAAAGCCATCATCGCGCTATTCCGAACCCGCCCGTGCGGTAGTAGGCTTACTGCCCGGCCCCGAGTGGGCAGTGAATTTTCCCGATGCAGCGGCCGAGCCGGCAGCGCCCCTGCGTCCCTCTATTCGGCATCCTCTTCCCATGGCAGAACACGAAGATTTCAGCGCCCTTCTGAACGAATACGAACGCAAGAGCCCGGGCCAGGGTCACAAGGCGCCTCTGCCGGGCGAGCGTGTGCGTGGCCGCATCGTGTCCATTGGCGCCGAGCAGGCCTTCGTGGACCTCGGCACCAAGGCTGAGGCGGTGATCGAAATCGCCGAGCTCACCGATGCCGAAGGTCATACCGCGCAGGTGGGCGATACCATCGAGACTTACGTGCTCAGCCGCGATGATCGTACGGGCACCCTGCTTTTGGGCCGCAGCGCCGGGCGGCACGTCCATGACAGCGCCGGCCTCGAACAGGCCTTCGCCAACGGATTGCCGGTGGAGGGCATGGTGTCGGGCGTTGCCAAGGGCGGCCTGGAGGTCCAGGTGGCCGGCATGCGCGGGTTCTGTCCGGCTTCCCAGGTGGCCACGCGTTTCGTGGATGACCTGCAAGGCTACGTCGGGCAGCGTCTGAGCTTCCGCATCACCAAGTACGAGGGCGGCCGTCGTCCCAACCTGGTGCTCTCGCGCCGGGCGCTGCTGGAAGAGGAGGCGCATCAGCAGGCCGCCGAGCTGCGCGGCAGGCTGGCGGTGGGGCTGGTGCTCAAGGGTACGGTCACCTCGGTGAAGGACTACGGCGCCTTCATCGATCTGGGCGGCCTGGAGGGCATGGTCCACGTCAGCGAACTCTCTTACAGCCGGGGCGCCAAGCCGCAGGATCTGGTAAAGCCCGGTGATGAGGTGGAGGTCGCCGTGCTGCGCATCGAGCAGTCCGACAAGGGCGAGCGCATCGCCCTGTCCATCCGGGCCCTTGGCGCCGATCCCTGGCAGGAGGCCGAAACACGCTACCCCGCGGGCTCGAAGGTGAAGGGCACGATCACCCGCCTGCAACCCTTCGGCGCCTTTGTCGAGGTGGAGCCGGGTTTGGAAGGGCTGGTACCCAACAGCGAACTGGGCGGCGGCCGCCGGGTGAGCCACGCGAAGGAGGTGGTCAATCCGGGTGATGTGGTCGAGGCCACGGTGCTTGCCGTCGACAGTGCGCGGCGCCGCCTCAGTCTGTCGCTGGATACCGCTTCCCATGAGGAGGCCGCCAACGTCGAGGCCTACCGGCCGGCCGCGAAGCCGAAGACCGATGAATCGGTCGGCAGCTTCGGGCAGCTGTTGCGCGAGAGCCTGAACAAGGCCAAACCGGACACGCAGAAGTAAGCGCCGGCAGCCCCTGGTGCTCAGTTTTGTCCTGCTGGGCATGGCCATGCGAAACCTGCCCGTCGGCACGGCCTACGCCGTGTGGACGGGCATCGGCGCAATGGGCACGGCGGTGGTGGGGATCGTCTGGCTCGGCGAGCCTGCCACGGGGGGGCAGGCTGGTTTCGCTCCTGCTGATCCTGTGCGGCATCGTCGGCCTGAAGCTGGCGAGCCCGTAGAGATCAGAACTCCAGGGCCACCTGGACGGTGAAGGTATCGCTGTCTTCGCCTGTGCCGCCGTCGGCCACCGCATAGTCCTCGTCGCGCGCCCATTCGAAACTCACGCTGGTGTACTCTGCCAGGGCCACGGAAAGGCCTACGAGGAGGCGCTGTTCGGGCAGGTCGAGGTCCAGGGCCTCGTCGGTGCCCTGGTAGCCGATGGCGAAGGTGCTTTCCTTGCCGGCCAGCTCGAAGGTGTAGCCGAGCTCCACGTTCCAGGCGCTCGGTTCAGCGCCGCGGCCGCGGAAGTCGAGTTCGCCGGTGGCGAAGCTATCGCTTGCAGCGAGGTATTCGGCGAGGGCGGTGAAGGGGCCGTGCGTAACGGCCAGGTAGGCGTTCCAGGCGGGGACGTCGTCCTCTACCGTATTACCGATCGCATCAGTGATCGCGTCAGCATCGCTGAGATCGCTGAGATAGCTCAGGCTGATGTCGAAACCGGTCTCGCCCTCAAGGGCATAACCGAGATTCAGGCCGCCGTTGTCGATGGTGTCGTCGCTACCCGTGTCCGTATCGCCGTTGAACACGAAGGCGTTGCCGTAGAAGCTGCCCTGCTTGAAACCGACCAAGGCGGTGGTCTCGGAGGTTTCCCCCAGCTCAAGCGTCAGCGGATCGGAAACAAGGTGGCTGATGAAGCGCCCGAACGGCACCGCGGTGCGGCCGACGGTGAGATAAAACGGCACGGACTCGGTGTTGCCGAAGGTCAGCGTGGCGGCATCCACGTCCAGTGCGGTCGCGTCCTCTTCGTACAGCAACACCACGTTGGCGCGGGCCCAGTCGCTCAATTCGGCTTCCAGGCCGAGCTCCACCGTGGCGACGGCGATGTCGCTGGTGTCTGCGTCGTCGGTGCTGGTACTGACGGCTTCCACTTCCACCAAGCCGCTCATGGAGACACCCTGCCACCACTTGTCGCCGGCATCGCTGCTTTGCACGCGCCCTTCCAGATAGCGCATCTGTTGCTCCATGCTCTGGATACGCTGCTCAAGTTCCGTCTGCGCCAGGGCCGTGCCCTGCCAGCCCATCATCGATACCACCGCTATCGCCAAGGGCCCGTTTTTCATCGTTGTTTCCTCCTATCCGTGGTTAGCCGTGC
>JALOAT010000042.1 GCA_023228645.1 Gammaproteobacteria bacterium
TCACCGCCGATATACCTTCACCCGGAGCTTCCGGTGTGACGAACATCTGCTCGGGGATCGAGTGTTCGAGCGCGGAGCCCAAAAGACCATTGTGCAGACGAAACCCGATGAGCTGTTCGCGATTTCCATTCAACGTCGCGTTGTAGCCCTTTTGCCCCGGCAGATCCATTTCGACGCCGCCCGCGGCAATGGCCCGAGGGAAGCCGAAGGAGTAGATGACCTTCGGTTTGTAGCCATAGACTCCCATGCTCGGGGCCATGATGTCGATGGCCCCTTGCTGCAATCCGGCGATGCGGGTGAGCCCTTCGTATTCGGCCGAGTAGCCCAGCGTGCCCACGTGGAACATTTCTCCCAGCAAATCGTCGCGGGTGAGCCCCGCAATGAATGCCAAGTCTTGCGCTTCAAGAGCACTCTTGGCCGCTTCCAGTCTCTGCTTGGCCGCATCAAGCCGAGCCGGGGCGACGCTTCCACCAGCAATCTGCACTGCATAGTAACTTCCGGCAGGAATAATCGATTCATACCACCGCTTGCCGTGGCTCACTACGTCGGTGGCGTAGCGGAATTTGAAGTCGCTGCCGAGAGCCATTGAGGTGGCACCTGTGAGCACCACCTCCCCCTCCACCCGAAGTTCCGGCACCACTTTGATGAGGTAGGCCGGAATGCTGGTAGGCAGTTGGCTCACATCGGTGATGTCCCCTTCGGGCAGGAGCGATTGCAATGCCTCTTCGTCCGCTGCCGTGGCCGGTTTGAAGGAAACCGTCACCTTGCGATTGTTCACCCGTGCCAGCGGATAAGTGATTTCCGGTGACGTGCCGCCGATGATTTCGGCGTAGGGGTCTTGGCCTAAGGCCAAGGTTATCTTGTGTTGGAGCCTTGCGGGCAGTGCGCTGTAGTGGGCACCCCGCACCACCCGCTTGTTCGTGAGCGACGAGGGCAGCCCCGGATAGTCACGTACGATGGTCTTGCGTCCACCTATGACCTCGCCCACCGTGGGATTCGGCATCTGGGCAAGGTGATTTTCCAGCGCCGTCTTCGCCTGCACTTGCGCATTCTGAAGAATGCTTGGGTCGAGCCCCTGCACCCAGCCTTCTTGCGTGTTCATTGTGCCGCTTGCAGTGAATTGCTGTGCAAGCGCTGCCCCGTCGATGCCTGCAATCTGCGCTACGTCGAGCCCAGCGAGATATTCATACTGTTTGAAGCTGGGGTCGAATTCCACCCAGCTATCCGCTTCACGGTTCACCGCCCCGCGCGAAGGCAGGTAGTCGATGGCGGCCTCTACCCAGACGTGCTCCATCTGGACCTTGGTTATCTCTCCGCCCATGCTGACGCCGGTGGTCGGAATGCCACCCGAGGCCGCGAAGCCGGCCGCCGCTTCGATACTCTCAAACCCGCCCGCCCAGTTGCGGAATTTCGCTTCCGGCACTTCGAGAGTGCCGTGGACGTAGCGCGCGGGAATGCCCGACGCGCGAAGCAAGGCAATGGTGAGGCTTGCGATGTCCATGGCGTTGCCGCGCCGGCTCGATAACGTGTGATCGGCATCCTGCATGGCGCCCCAGGTGGGGAGCCATTCCACGTTGTTGAGCACCCAATGGTAAATCTTGACCGGATCGTGGTTCAGTTCGGCGGCCTTGGCGCGCACGCTATCGGTCATCCGCACTTCGACACTTTCCGCGAGATACGCCGGATCGTCCGCCCCTGGCAGCTTGTCATATTTGAAGTCGCCCAGGGCGGCGTATTTCTGATACGGCGTGTCGTGGAGATCCGCACGGGTGAAGTCCTTTTTCGTCTTCTTGGGCTTCACCTGGGCGGGCGGGAGGTGATGGTTAGGGAGATGATTGGGGTCGAAGGGTTGCTGAGCCCGCTTGTGTTTGCGTCCCGCCAGATGTTTTTTCGCCTTGTCGATGCCTTGCTTGAATTCGACCTCATTGCGCGCTTTGTCGACGGCCTGGAGGTTTTCAAGCAGCGCGGAGAACTCCTGCTTATAGATTGCCACCGCTTCCTGATGGCGCTTCAAAATAACCGGGTCGAGCTTCTTGGCCTTGATGTGCTTTCCGACTTCCGCGAAGCGGGCCAGGACCGACTTATCCAGTTCTCTGACCTTCTCACGCAACACCTTGAGTTCTGCCCTCTCCGCCTGCGTCTTCTCTCCTTTTTCCAGCTTACGCTTCATGCGCTCAAGTCTCGCGTCGATCTCTTCGACGGTCTTCGACAACATTTCTTCTTCCGTGGGTGCGAGCAGGGCCGCCTCTCTTGCCTTCCTATGATCGGCCTGAACCGCCGCCGCAGTCGGTGCCAGCACCAACATGGTGAAAGTCACGAGCACAGTGCCGGTGATGGTGCGCATAAAGAGGCCGGCATGGCGGAGGATCGTAAGCATCGGATGGCGCATGGTGTTCCCTGTTCTTCGTTAGGCAGCCGGGGCCTTGTTTTCCTTGTGTATCTCGAATCTCGTATGTGTCTTTACGGTAAGCGGTGCGCCGTCTCGCGCAGTAATGCATCGATGGTAAGACGGAGTTCCACCGCCTCAGTCACTGATTTGCCTTTCAATGGTTCGGCCGCATCCGCCAGGTTGCTCACCGCTTTGGCGATCTTGCCGCGGCTCAGTTCCCTATTCGCCTGCTCCAGTTCACGCAGGGTCTTGCGGTAATCGGCGCCGTTTCTCGCCGCCACCAGTCCCTTGGCGGTAGCGATGGCCTCCGCCAATGTGGGGGTGGGCGTCAATCCGAGGACGTGGCCTACGGTGGCGTAATCCACGTAGGAAGCGCCATTCATGATCTGAATCGTGGCGTTCACCCGTTCGGCCGTGGCGGGGAAGATGGCGAGCAGGTGCAGTTGTGCAGTGGCATCCGTCGCGAGGGAATAGCGCCATTCCACCGTGCCGTCGGGTTTCTGCACGGCGCCTGCGGCGCTCACCATCTCCGTACCCACGGGCAATGTGATCAAGACGCGGCCCGTTACCGGCATGCCTTGATTCTCCAGCGTAAGCATGAGGGGGATGGCGACGCCGCCTGTCAGCGGCACCTGTTCAGGATGGGCCCGGTGCGCCGCACGGTTGAGGAGATCCGCAAACAATCCGGCCTCGCCCTCCAACGCCGCCTCCGCGAGGAGATCGAACCCGGCGTATATGGCCCGGCCGCGTCCGTAGGAATGCTCCGTGATCGCAGCGTCATCCTTAGGTGCATGGCCGTTGTGGCCCCCCTTGCCGGATGCGCCGTGCTTATCTTCATGGCCGTGGCGGGCATGGCCGGGACGATGGTCATCATCGTGATCCTTTTTGTCATGCCCGCCGTTCACATAGCGCGCAATGACCTGGGCGCCGTCCAGCGTAATGCGGGCCAGCCGTTCGCCCAATTCCAGCGCGATTTCGGCAGGCTCGGTCCAGCCGCTTCCGTCGATGCGCAAGCCCCGAGCGGAGGCATGCTTGCCGCTCGAACGGATGCCCAAGGCTTCATGGAGACGTCCATTGCGCTGGTCGTGGCCGCCTGCCACGAAGAGGCCATCGCCGCGGTTGACCGCTTCTATGAGTTCCTGTTGCAGGTCTTCGCCCAACTTCACCTGTTCGCTCAACAACAGGTAGGCGACGTAACCACCGTGGTGGAACTCGTCGGCAAAGTCACGGGCATCGGTGACGATGGTGTAGTACCACCCTTCCCGTTGCAGCAGGGCTTCGAGGAACCGGCGCTGGGTGGTGGTATCGGGCGCCCTGCGCGGGCCATGGGGATCGTTGGACGCATCCTGGCTATGCTCCATCACCGCGAAGTCCCCGAACAGGCTGTTCACCATCCTGTCACACCCACAGTCCATGGGTCCTGTGCTCAAGCGCCGCATCTTGCCGTGACTGAACACCGTGGCGTCGAGGACGCAATGACGGCACTCGCTACCTTTACCTCCCAAGCGCACGATGAGTCCTTGGTGATCGAAACTGACGATGGAGAGCCGTTCTTGCTTGTCTTCGTCTTCCGCGTGCGATGCCTTTGGCGGCCACTCCGCGGTGGCAAGGGGGCGACCCTTTGCATCGGCCAACTGTACCTTCACCGACGTGCCGGCATCGACGACCATTCCGTGCCGCGAGCGCAGATGGTGTGGATGATCGCCACAGTGATCGTCACCGTCCGCGTCATCGAGCAACACCAGAATCCGGCCTTTGCTCCCTGCCTGCCAACCAGCATCGATGCGGACGGGCGGTTCTTTCACCAGGAAACCGGCGGCAGCGAGGTTCTTGTCCTGACCCGCCACTTGCACACTCAGCACGCAGGCGTATTCGCCCACGGGGAGGTCTTGCGTGGAGATGGACCAGACGTTCTCGTGGGTGGTATAACCCGGAAGGTCTCTTAGCGCGGTCATCTCGCGCAGCACTTGGCCCGAATCCATGCTGAGCACTTGATGGCGCACGGTTACGCCGTCGATATCACCGTTACCGAAATTGGTGAGGGTTTCCGTGCAGAGGTTGGCATCGCCCTGGAAGACCACAGGGTGGTCCACATCCACGGAGCCGACCAGGCCAGAAGCGGGCTGGCGCTTTACGTGAATCACTGTGGAGGCCGAACTCAACACTACACCGTCAGCGCCCAGCACATTCAATGTTGCCGTCAGGTCGCCCGTATTCTCGTCCGCAAGCCAGGTAGTGAATGCGAGGTCCGCGGAAGCGTTGGGGTAAAGCTCACCGATGGGCGTGGAACCGCTGTAAACGGCGGACCCATCGGCGCGCAGCACCGTGAGGAGCGCCGTGGTGGGCTCCTGAATCGCATTGGTTGCGTGATAGGTAACATGCGCCGCGAAATTTACCTGGCTCCACGGTTCGTAAACGGGCTTGTCCGCGGCAAGGCTCGCCGTCAGGGCGGTGTCGCCGTTGATGGCAATCCGAAACACCGTTGCCGCCTCGTGCAATGGCATCCGGTTCTCACCGAAAAGGGTCGCTCTCACACGATATTCACCCGCCATGTAATTCCCGGTATTCCACTCTTGCATGAAGTCCTTGCTGGAGCCGGAAGTCAGATAGCCCGTCGGGAACGGGCCAAATGTGGCGATAACGTTGCCGGCCATATCCTCGACAGTCAAAACCGCATCGAACGCCCCTACCAAGGCACCCGTGTTGCCCGCTTGCGCGGCGATCTGAACCGGGGCGTCGGTGCCATACAGCACCGCGTCGGTGGACACCGTGATCGCACCACGGGTAGTGTTCACCGCCCGCGTCACCCGGTTATTGGTGCGATTGCACTCGCCAATGGATTGAGCAGGATCCGTCTGCGCACTCACCGACACCACGTCGCTGCCCAATGTCGCGTTAACGGAAACTTCCACGTGACCGCCGGCAGGCAATGCCTCCAACACCGACTCATGCTCCCAGGCGATGGTGCCGTCCGCGCGCAGCGCGGTGAGCCGCAGGAGGGTGCCGGAACTGACGTTACCTGTGCCGCCATTGCCGACAACAACGGATATGGTCGCCGAGCCGTCACCGTTGTCGATGACAGCCAGCTTGCCTGCGGTCAGGTCCACCAGCCGCGTTTCGCGATAGACCTTGCTTGCGATAGCGTCTGCGTAGTCCCCGTAGTTGTTGATGGTGAGCACGAATCCGCGTTCTCCGCCAGGGGGCTGCGGGAATACGATGGAGTCGAGCAAACCCCTGTCGATTCCGGTGCCGACGCCGATGGCGTTCAACGCATCGATTCCTGCCACTTGCGCATTCTGCGCCGCTGTGATGGCGGAGGTTCTTGACGACATACCATCCGTGGAAATATCAATCACCTGCATCGTACTCGCTGGCGATGCCGAGGCGAGCCGCGAGACCGCGGTGTTGATGCAACTATGGATACTGGTACCGCCGCCCAGTCGGCGAATGGCGCGGATCTGGGCAGCGACCGCCGCAGCATTCTCTTCCGTGATGATGGTGGGTTGCACCTCCACCCTCGTCGAACCGTTGAATTGCAATACGGTGATTCGAACCGTTCCGTCATGGGGTACGACTTCGGGATCTTCGATGGCCGCGGCCGTCCCCTGCAACTGCAACTGGAATTCCGCACTGCTGACGCTGCCTGAGCCATCCATGCACATGGCCAGATCCAGGTTCACGGGTTGATCCTGGACCGAACACTGGCCGGTATTGGTGGCGTAATTATTCCCTTCGGCGAGTTCCACCACGCGCTCCGCACTGTCAATCCAGACGCGGATGGGCGCATCGCGATAGGGTGCGACACCCTGAAGAGGAATGGACAGATGCAATTCCTGGCCGACCGCTACGTCACCAGGGAATGACGCCTCCCCAAGGAGCAGGTCGGCACCGGCAGTGTAATGGCCGTCGCCATTGGCATCTTGAAATGCCAGCGCGTTCACCGGGCCCGTCGCCAGTGACGTGCCTTCGTTGACAAGGGTGAGCACGGCGGTGCCCGAATAGGCCAGCGTCAGCGGATCGTTGGCGACTTGCGTCAAGTCGAGATTTCCGATCACCAGATCGGGCCTCAACTCAGAAGCCATCACAGGACGCATGCGGATCTCCCCGAGTTCGAGCATCCGTCCCGGCGTCAGTACGACGCCAATGTCCACTGGATGATAATCGGTGCGCGAAATTCGAATATCACCTTCCATATGGACCAACGCGTCCAACTGGAACCGGCCGCCCGTATCGCTGACCAGCGTATAGGCAACACCGCCAAAAACCGCTTCGATATCCACCCCGGCCATGGGCACACCGCTGCTGGCATTGACGACGTATCCTGATAATCCTCCCTGGGTCCAGTACCCGGTGGGGTAGAGCGCAACGTCGCGCAGCTCCAGCACGATGCCTGCTGAGATCTCCAGGTTGTACTCGACTGGATCAAATCCCTCCGCTGACACACGCAAGACCGCCGCACCAGAAGGCAGCTGATCGAGAACCGCCATTCCTTCCACGTCGGTCACGGCAACGCGCCCGTCGCCGGAGAAGAGTTCCACACGCGCGCCGGCAAGTGCCTGCCCGCCCACGCCGTCACGTACGGTCACTGCCACAGTGCCATGTGTTGCCGGGGTGGGGGCTCCGTAATCCAGTTCAGCGAGCCGGGGAGAAAACTTGATGATGGTGGGAACCGCGATATCGGTCTCCCCTTGCACCGGCCAGTAGCCATGGTGTTCCGCACGGATGATCAGGTGTCCCATAGGGAGTCCGCCAATCCGATAGAAGCCACCTGCATCCGTGGTCGCTTGATGGATGATCCCGGCGTCATCCTCCACCTGGATCGCCACTCCTCCAAGGGGTACACCATCGGAGTTGCGGCTGACAGTTCCCTCGACGGAGGCTTCCCTTTTGGTGTAAGGCACCAGGGCGGGCGAAAAGAGCGCCACCTTGCCAGCCACAAGCTCCGCAATGGCTACGGCGCTTTCAAAACCGTCCCCCTCGGCACGGAGTGAAACCGTTCCTGGGGAAATTGAGGTGATCTGATATTTTCCTTCTGCGTCGGTGACTGCCTTCTCCACGTCGGCCACGAAGATCCGGACCTGCGCGAGCGGTGCGCCGGTATCGGCGCGTGTCAGGCGTCCGGTAACAGTGGCGTATGGGCTCGGGGTGGAGCCACGCAACATCTGGAGCGTGCCGTAACGAATTTCCGTCCCGCTCTGAATCTGGAAGCTGCTGCTTAGCGCCTGGAAACCTTCAAGATCAAGCACGATGTCGTATCGCCCGGAGATCAGGTTGTCCACGAGGAATGAACCGCTGGAATCGGTGACGGCCGATAACTGCGCAGCGCCTGACAGGGTTACGCTCACCCCCGAGAGCGGCGCCCCCGTGTCGCCGTCGATGACCGTGCCGGAAACAACGCCCAAGTCGCCGAATGGCTGAATGGAGGCGGCCAGTGCGCGGAGTGCCATGGCGGTAACGAAGAGGTCTCCACCCCAACTGCCGTTCGCCTCCCTCATCCCCAACAGGCGCTCTTTCGCCGCCAGCAGAACGTCCTTCTCCTGAAGGGTCGGATAGAGGGCGATCAACGCGGCGGAGGTCTCCAATGCATTTCCCCAGGCTCCAACGGCATCGCGGACCGAAAGCAGGTAATTTCTCCCGCCCTCCACAAGATCGGTCACGTGAACCATGCGACGGACGAGCCAAAGGGACTCGATCACCTGCGAAGTGACAATTACGGCGGATTGGGGGCTTTGATCGGTGCTCCATGCGCCGTTGGGGTTGCGGACTGAAGCGAGATAGCTGACCGCCGCGACAAAAACCGGCTTGTTCGCGTAACCAGCCTGGGCCAAGGCATCGAGAGCCAGTGCCGTATCGTAGGGCGTCGACTGGTAACCCTCGAACTCGCCGAACCCGCCATCTTCACCCTGACTTGCCACCAGCGCTTCGACCCAAATAGATGGAACCTCCCCATATTCAGCGACCGCCATGATCTTGCGGGAAAGGGATTCGACACCTTCATAAGGGATGGAATGGACGAATTCCAACGCCGCCGTTGCATCCCACTGCCCGTAATTCACCGCGCGCAACGCGCGCAATGCCTCCGAGGTGGATTGAAACGGGAGGGCTATGTCGGCTTGGGTAGCGATCCGGCCATCGGGACCCGCATTCGAGACAATCCAATTAGCCGAGGTTTGAGCAACCGCCTGCGGCGTTAGCACCAAAAGGGCAAGGAGCGTGGCGAGGAAGGAAACAAAGTAGCGGAATATGCCGCGGGCCGTGTCGTCCATAACGCGATGGTCCCATCCTGATTGGGCTTTCGCGTGAGAACCTAACAAAGAAGATCACACGAGGCAATAGGGAATGAGCGACTCAGAAAATTTCGTATCGGTTTCTCCCGGAGGAACGGGGCGCTCAGGGCCACCCGCAAATTTTTTTTGCGGAAGAGCCGGTTTCGATAACCACCCGTTAGTGCCCACACCGTGGGCAAATGCCTCAACCGCCGGTGCTTAACCGAAACCGCGTTCGCCCGACGGTGTCGGCTCCCAAGGTTTCGATAACCACCGTAGGCGCCCACACTGAGGGTGTTGGAATGTGAGAACCGGCCCCACATGCGACCCCGCACTCTCGGTGCCGTCAGTTCCTCGGCTTGGCGCGCGCCGTGGGCACGGCGCTCCACGGGTCGTCGGGCCAGGGGTGCTTGGGATAGCGTCCCTTCAGTTCCTTTTTCACCTCCGCGTAGGTGCGCTCCCAGAAGCCCTTCAGGTCCTGCGTGACCTGGATGGGGCGCTGCGCCGGCGAGAGCAGGTGCAGCGTGACGGGCACCTTGCCGAAGGCCACGCGGGGCGTGTCGGCCTGGCCGAACATCTCCTGCAGTTTCACCGCCAGCACGGGCGATTCACCCACCTTGTACGTGAGACGTTTGCGTGAACCGCTGGGCACGGCGATGTGCGTGGGCGCGCCCTCCTCCAGGCGCTTCTGCATGGCCCAATCCAGACGCGCGAGCAGGATGTCATACAGGTTCAGGCGCACGAGGTGTTCAAGACGCGTCAGGCCATCGAGGTACGGTGCAAGCCAGTCCTCCAAGGTCCCGAGCAGCGCCGCTTCGGAAAGGTCAGGCCAGCCTTCCTCGGGCAACCAGTGACGAAGGGATTCCACACGCGCCACGAGTTCGCGTGCGGTATCTGACCAAGGCAGTACGCTGAGGCCGCGACTGCGCACCGCATCGAGCAAGGCCGCGGTGATGGCGCCCGGCGGCGGCGTGGCCAGCGGCTTGCTCTCCAGCACCAGGGCGCCGAGCCGCTCCTCGCGCGTGGCCGTCACGCCGTCGCGGCGCTCGTCGAAACGAACCACTTCACGGCTCTCGATGCGGTGCTGGAAATGGCTGCGCAGCTGCGCCAGGGTGATCTCCGCGGCCAGTCGCACGCGGCTGTCGTCGCCCCGACCATCCAGCACCGCCGCCACCAGCCAGGGCGTCTTGGCGAGATGGGAGCCCTGCGGCAGGCGCGCGCCGCGGCCGTTGGCCAGCAGCAGGCGTTCGCCGTCGCTTCGTAATTGCGCAATGCGATCGGGATAGGCAAAGGCCAGCAGCACGCCGAGGGTGGCGTCATCGTCGTCCGCGTCTTTTGCGTCGAGCAAGCGGCGGTATTGTTCGGCGGCGCGGTTCACACTGGCGCAGGCGTTGGGGTCCGCATCCAGGCGGCGTGCACCATCGCGGCCGCCGCGGCGGAAGGCACGCAGCGCATCCAGGCGCAGGGAGAGGTCCGCGTCGCGCGCGGGGCCGCGGAACACGTCGCGCTCCGAGAGCAGCGCCGCCACATCGCAGGCAAGCGCGGCCAGGCCCAGGCGCCGACCCTCACGCAGCAGATGGCCGAGGCGCGGATGCACCGGCCATTCGGCGATCTCGCGCCCGGCGGCGGTGATGCGGCCGTGCCCGTCCAGTATGTCCAACTCTTTCAGGAGGTCGCGCGCCTGGGCGAGGGCCGCGTGCGGCGGCGGGTCCAGCCAGACCAGGCCGTCCGCATCGGCGCCCCATAGCGCCAATTCCAGCGCCAGCGGCGCCAGGTCCGCCTCGGCGATCTCCGCTGCGGCGAAGGGCACCAGGCCGCGCTGGGTGTTCTCGCCCCACAGGCGATAGCACACACCGGGCCCGAGGCGCCCCGCGCGGCCGGCGCGCTGGTCGGCGCTGGCGCGTGCAATGCGCACCCGATCGAGGCGCGTGAGCGCGGTGTTGGGGTCGAAACGCGGCACGCGCGCGAAACCGCTGTCGATGACCACGGCCACGCCTTCGATGGTCAGGCTGGTCTCGGCGATGTTGGTGGCGAGCACCACTTTGCGCCGGCCCTGCCGGTCCGGCGCGATGGCGCGCTGCTGCGCGTCCATGGGCATGTCGCCGTACAGCGTATGGACCTGCACCTCGTGCGGCAGGTCGGTGAGCAGATCGCGGGTGCGTTGTATCTCGCCGGCGCCCGGCAGAAACGCCAGGATGTCGCCGCGCGTCTCCGCCAGGGCGCGGGTCACCGCGGCGCGCATGATCTCGGGCAGCGGGCCTTCCGGGTCGCGCGCCAGATAGCGCACGTCCACCGGATGACTGCGGCCTTCGCTGGTGATCACCGGGGCGTCGAGCAGCCTCGCCACCGGGCCGCCGTCCAGGGTGGCCGACATCACCAGCAGTTTCAGGTCTTCGCGCAGGCCGCGCTGGGCGTCCACGCACAGGGCCAGGGCCAGGTCGCTGTGCAAATGACGTTCGTGGAATTCGTCGAAGATCACCAGGCCCACGCCGGACAGTTCCGGGTCGCGCTGGAGGCGGCGCGTGAGTATGCCTTCGGTGACCACCTCGATACGCGTCGCCGCGCTCACGCGGTTCTCGAACCGGATGCGATAGCCGACCGTCCCCCCGACCTTCTCGCCCAGCTCCGCGGCCAGGCGCTCAGCGGCGGCGCGAGTCGCCAGCCGGCGAGGTTCCAGCATGACGATCCTGCGCCCCTGGAGCCACGGCGCATCCAGCAAAGCCAGCGGCACGCGCGTGGTCTTGCCCGCGCCGGGCGGCGCCTGCAACACCAGATTCGCGTTGCGCGCCAGCGTCCCGGTGATATCCGCCAGGACCGCATCGATGGGCAGCGCGTGGGTTTTCCAGTTCAGCATCATCTTGTCTTGAAGAAAAAAGCATTAACCACGGGGAACACGGGGGAAGATCAAGATATTCTCGTGCACCTGTTAGCAGTAGTAGGTCACGTTGGCGCGCCAGCACCTGCGTGACATTGCGGGAGTGTCAGGTAGCGCTACGCGCAACCTGACCTACATCGTGAACAAGTCGCTGCGCACATCCGTCCCCGTGGCTAACAGCTTTTTTCCTAACCCGCCGTGGCCAAATTGATGCCCTCTTCCATGACCTGCACAAGAAAACGAATCTGCTCCTCGGTGATGACATACGGCGGCATGAGATAGCTGACGTTGCCGAGCGGCCGCAGCAATGCCCCCCGCGCAAGTGCGTGCTGATAGATCCGCAGGCCATGCCGCTCTTGCCATGGATACGGTTCCCGTGTCGCCTTGTCCTTGACCAGCTCCACCGCGAGGATCATGCCGCGCTGGCGCACCTCGGCCACGTGGGGATGGTCCGCGAGGTGCGCGGTGGCCTCGCCCATCACCCGCGCCAGTTCGCGGTTGCGCGCGATCACGTCGTCCTGCGCGAAGATATCCAGGGTGGCGAGCGCCGCGGTGCAGGCGAGCGCGTTGCCGGTGTAGCTGTGCGAGTGCAGGAAGGCGGCGCCGATGTTCTCGTAATCGCAGTAGAAGGCCTGGTATACCTGGCCGGTGGTGAGCACCACGGACAGCGGCAGGTAGCCGCCGGTGAGGCCCTTGGAAAGGCACATAAAGTCGGGTGTGATGCCCACCTGCTCGCAGGCGAACATCGTGCCGGTGCGGCCGAAGCCCACGGCGATCTCGTCGGCGATGAGATGGACCTGATGGCGGTCGCAGGCCTCGCGCAGCAGGCGCAGGTAGACGGGATCGTACATGCGCATGTAGCCGGCGCACTGCACCAGCGGCTCGACGATGACGGCGCAGGCTTCATGCGCATGTCGCGCCAGCGCCGCTTCCATGTGAACGAACATGCGCTCGCTGTAGGCGGCGCAGGATTCGCCCGCTTCGCGCTGAAAGCAGTCCGGCGAGGGCACGGCGATGCTTTCCAGGAGCAGCGGCTGGTAGGTCTCCTTGTACAGACCCACGTCGCCCACCGCGAGCGCGCCCAGGGTCTCGCCATGGTAGCTGTTGGTGAGGGTGATGAAGCGGGTCTTGCCTGCCTCGCCGCGGTTGCGCCAATAGTGGAAGCTCATCTTGAGCGCCACTTCGATGGCGGAGGAACCGTTGTCGGCATAGAAGCAGCGGCTGAGGCCAGCCGGCGCCAGCTGTACGAGGCGCTCGGAAAGTTGCACTACGGGCTCGTGGGTGAAGCCGGCGAGGATCACGTGCTCCAGTTGATCCAGCTGTGCCTTGACGGCGTTGTTGATGCGCGGGTTGGCGTGGCCGAACAGATTGACCCACCAGGAGCTGATGGCGTCGAGGTAGCGCTTGCCCTCGAAGTCCTCCAGCCATACGCCCTCGCCGCGCCGGATGGGAATGAGCGGCAGCCGCTCGTGGTCCTTCATCTGGGTGCAGGGATGCCAGAGCACCGCCAGGTCGCGGCGCATCCAGTCCGCGTTGTTCATAGCAGGTAATCGAGGACGATGCCCACGAAGATGGACGCGCCCACGTAGTGATTGTGCAAAAATGCCTGGAAACAGCGCATGGGCTCGCGCTTGCGGATCATCCACTGTTCATAGGCACTGAGCACCGCCGCCACGGCGAGACCGGCGAAGTAGAACGCGCCCATGCCCAGGTCGTTACCGGCGATGGCGAGAAGCAGCAGGAACAGCAGCTGCAAAACGCCAATGATGAGCCGGTCGAAGCGGCCGAACAGGATGGCCGAGGATTTCACGCCGATCTTCAGGTCGTCTTCCCGATCGGCCATGGCATACATGGTGTCGTACACCAGCGACCACATGACGTTGGCGAAGAACATCACCCAGGCCGGGCCGGGCACCTCGTTGGTCAGGGCAGCAAAGCCCATGGGAATGCCCCAGCCGAAGGCCATGCCCAGATAAGCCTGGGGCAGATAGGTGTAGCGCTTGGTGAAGGGATAGCTGAACGCCAGGAACAGGCCAAGGACGGAAAGCTGGATGGTAAGCGGGTTCAGGAACAACACCAGTCCGAAGGCCGCCAGCGACAGCACCACGAACACCATCACCGCCTCGCGCGGCGTCACGTGACCGGCGGCGATGGGGCGGTCCTTGGTGCGCCAAACGTGGCCGTCGATATCCCGGTCGGCGTAGTCGTTGATGGCGCAGCCGGCCGAGCGCATGAGCACCGTGCCGACCATGAAAATGGCGAAGACCGCCAGGTCCGGGCGGCCCTCCCCGGCAATCCACAGCGCCCACAGGGTCGGCCAGAGCACCAAGTAGATGCCGATAGGCCGATGCAGGCGCGCCAGGCGCGCGTAATGGCCGAGACGTTCGAGTACGAGGGAGGACATGGCGGGCAATCTTAGCAAAACCACAGCCCGCAGCGGTGTACCTGGACAAAGTCCGCAAGTGCGATAAAGGCAAAAGCATTAACCACGGGGGACACGGGGAACACGGGGAACACGGGGAACACGGGGAAATCGATTTTTTCTACAGAAGCGGCTTTATACCCAAAGGGTGCTCGGACCGCGATAGCGCAGGATACGACGAAATCGCGGCCTGGCCACTCCTACAGGTAGGGGCAACCCCTCTTGGCTTCCCCCGTGTTCCCCGTGTCCCCGGTGGTTAAGCTTTTCTCTTCTGAGTTATCTGCGGACGTTCAGGGCGAGGACCACGACGGCGACCACGATGGCGAGGATGGCCAGTTCGAACAGCACCACGTCAGGGTGTCCTTTTCAGCAGGGTGACGAAGGCAATGGCCGTGTCGTGTTCGTCGGCCAGGCTGAGGTGGCACTCCCCTGCCCCGAGTTCCGCAAGCAGCTCCGCGGCGCGGCCCGTGAACACCAGGTAGGGGCGGCCCTTGGGTTCGTGGGCCACGGCGATGTGGCGCAGGGAAAGCCCGTCGCGAAAGCCGGTACCCATGGCCTTGACCACGGCCTCCTTGGCGGCGAAGCGCTTCGCCAGGAACGCGGCAGGTTTTCCCGCGCCGTGAAATTCCGCCATTTCCTCCGGCGCCAGCAGGCGTTCGGCAAAGCGCTCGCCGTGGCGGGCCAGGCTCGCCTCCATGCGCGCAATGCGCACGATGTCGGTGCCGATGCCGAGGATCACCGGCTGCGCGCCTCCACCATGAGGCGCTTCATTTCGCGCACGGCCTCCTGCAACCCGGTGAACAGGGCGCGCGCGATGATGGCATGGCCGATGTTGAGCTCGCGGATCTCCGGGATGGCCGCGATGGGCGCGGTGTTGTGGTAGTTGAGGCCGTGACCGGCATTCACGTACAAGCCTGCCCCGTGGGCAACGCGCACCGCATCGCGGATACGCGCCAGTTCTGCCGCCTTTTGCTCGCGCGCTTCCAGGTCGGCGTAATGGCCGGTGTGGAATTCAATCACCGGCGCGCCGCAGGCCACGGCCGCCTCGATCTGGCGCGGGTCCGGATCGATGAACAGCGAGACGCGCACGCCGGCGGCAGCCAGGCGCGTGCAGGCCTCCTTCACGCGCGGGATCTGCCCCGCCACGTCCAGGCCGCCCTCGGTGGTGAGTTCCTGGCGGCGCTCGGGCACCAGGCAGCAGTCATGGGGGCGGATGCGCTCGGCGATGGCGATCATCTCATCGGTGACGGCCATTTCCAGATTCATGCGCGTCTGCAGGATGCCGCGCAGCATTTCCACGTCGCGGTCCTGGATGTGCCGGCGGTCCTCGCGCAGGTGCAGGGTGATGGCGTCGGCGCCGACCTGCTCCGCGTCAATGGCGGCCTGCACCGGATCGGGATAGCGGGTACCGCGTGCCTGGCGCAGGGTCGCCACGTGATCGATGTTCACGCCGAGTTCGATGGGAAAGAGATCGCTCACGGTTGTTCTTCCTCGTTGTCTTTAAGGCCGAGAGCACTCGCATACAAGGCACGGCTCTCCAGCGGCCGCGCGCCCAGGTAGAGCCTGAGCACGCGGCGCAAAAGTTTCTTCACTTCGCGGCGGACCTGTACATCGGCCGGCCCATGGCCGCCCAGCGCCAACAGGGCGCGCCCGGAAATGGCATGCACCGTCGGCACCTCACCGCAGCGAATGGCGCCGATTTCCGCCCGGTAATCATAGAGCGCGTCGACCGCGATGGGCTCGCCTTCCGCATCCACCTGCAGGCCAAGGCCATAGCCCAGTTCGGTCAACAGGTCCCGCTCGAACAGGCGCAGTGCCCATTCTTCGTCGCCCGACAGGGCGGCGAGGGTTTCGCCATAGCGTGCGAACAGGGCCGGGTGCGGATCTTCCCTTTCGGTGAGGCGCAGTAGCAACTCATTGAGATAGAAACCGCTGTAGAGGGCGCGCCCGGACAGCACCGGCACGGGGCCGCTGGGCTCCGCGTCGACGAGGTTGCGCAACTCGCCGCGCCCGCTCCAGGACAGCAGCAACGGCCGGAAAGGCTGTATCACCCCCTGAAGCCGGCCCTTGCCCCGCCGCACGCCCTTGGCGATCAGGCCCACCCGCCCGTGCTCCGCCGTGAAGGCCTCCACCAGCAGGCTGGTCTCCCGATACGGCCGCCGGTGCAGCACATAGGCGGGCTGTAGTGCGATTCGTTCGCCGGTCATGGGAAAAAAGCCTTAACCACGGGGAACACGGGGGACACGGGGAATTCCAGGCATGTCATCGGAGAAGGGTGTGCAGGCGCGAGGTTTTACCACCTGACAGGAATCGCGGCCTAAGGCCGCTCCTACAGTAATTCAATTTCCCCGTGTCCCCCGTGTTAGCGCTTTTCTCTTCAGTCATCCGAATAGCCGAGGCTGCGCAGGGCGCGTTCGTCGTCGGACCAGCCTTCCTTGACCTTGACCCACAGGCGCAGGAAGACGCGGTACTGGAAGAGCTTTTCCATGTCTTCGCGGGCCTGCTGGCCGACCAGCTTGAGGCCGGCACCGCCCTTGCCGATGACGATTTTCTTCTGGCCATCGCGCTCGACCCAGATCACGGCGGCAATGTCGTAGACACCGCCTTCCTCCTTGAATTGTTCGATCTCCACGGTGAGGGCATAGGGCAGTTCCTCGCCCAGGTTGCGCATGAGTTTTTCACGCACGATCTCCGCGGCCAGGAAACGTTGGCTGCGATCGGTGAGCTGATCCTGCTCGAAAATGGCCTCGCCCTGGGGCAAGTAACGGGGCACCTGTTTGCGCAAAGACGGCAGGTTGCTGTCCTTGAGCGCCGACACGGGCACCACCTCGGCGAACTCGCGCTTCTTCGCCAGCTCCGCAAGCAGCGGCAGCAGCGTGGTCTTGTCGGGGAACTTGTCGACCTTATTCACCACCAGGATCACCGGCACGGTCACCTCGGCCAGGCGCGTCAGCACCATCTCGTCCTCGGCGGTCCAGCGCCCCGCCTCAATGACGAACAGCACCAGGTCCACGCCCTCCAGTGAGCCCGCCGCGGCGCGGTTCATGTAGCGGTTCATGGCCTTTTTCGCGCCCAGGTGCAGGCCCGGCGTATCCACGTAGACGGCCTGGTATCCGTCACCGCTGTCGATGCCCAGCACGCGATGGCGCGTGGTCTGCGGCTTGGCGGAGGTGATGCTGATTTTCTGGCCGATGAGATGATTCATCAGCGTGGACTTGCCCACATTGGGCCGCCCCACGATGGCCACGTATCCAGCACGAAAATCGGTCATTCAAGTACCTGCTAGAAAGGTCCGCGCATCAATGCAGCGGAAAGACAGAAGAGAAAAGCCTAACCACGGGGGACACGGGGGATATTCATCAACGGTTACCGCTACCTGCAGGAGTGGCTTCAAGCCGCGTTGTCGTCGGATACCGCGCATCGCGGCCTGAGCCCGCTCCTACAGAAACAATCGATTTCCCCGTGTTCCCCGTGGTTAATGCTTTTTGCCTTTATGGCTGCTTGCGTTCATGCGGACGTTGCGAAATCAGTTGGTTCAGCGCCGCTTCGGCGGCGGCCTGTTCGGCACGGCGGCGGCTGGCGCCGACACCTTCGGTGGGTTCGGGCAGGCCGCCGACGGTACAGTGCACCACGAAGGTCTGGTCGTGGGCCTCGCCGGTGACGGAGATCACCTCGTACTGGGGCAGCGGCAGGCGGCGGGACTGGAGGAATTCCTGCAGCTGCGTTTTCGGGTCCTTGAGGTTTTCTGCCGGCGACATCTTGTCCAGGTCGTCACCGTATAAGGTCAGGATCAAGCGGCGCGCGGCATCGATGCCGCCATCCAGGTAGACCGCACCGATGATGGCCTCCAGCGCATCCGCGAGGATGGAGGCGCGACGATAGCCGCCGCTCTTGAGTTCACCCGAGCCGAGCTGGAGATAGTCGCCAAGATTCAGCTGCCGAGCCAGCTCCGCCAACGCGTCGCCCTTGACCAGCGAGGCCCGCAAGCGGCTCAGGCGGCCTTCGTCGAGGCTGGGGAAACGCACGTACAACTCCGAGGAAACGACGAAGCTGAGGATCGCGTCACCCAGGAATTCCAGGCGTTCATTGTGCCGGCTGCCGAAGCTGCGGTGGGTCAGCGCACAGCGCAACAGGTCCGGGTCTTTGAAACCGTAGCCGAGCGCCTTGTTCAACCTGTCGAGCGGAGGATTCAATGCACCGGGACCTGCACGTCGTGCTCGAAGCTGAGCACGAGATCGATGTTGAACATGAATGCCGTGCGCACTTCGTAGTTCACGTTCACGTCGAACATGCCGCTGCGTTGTGTGATTTCCACATCGTCGCGTGTGGCGTTCGTTACATCGTTCATGGAGAACCGGCGCAGCAACGCCGTCTGCAGTTGGGAGGGCGTCGAATAGGTCGCCAAGGTGTCTTCCTTGAGAGAACGGACCGCGGAGCCAACGGCGAAATCCTGCAAATAAATCGGAAACACCCTGAGTAGAAACAGGACCACCACGGCGAGGGCGGCCAGGAGGAACGCCCAGCTGATCATCGTCATTCCGCGTTGATGCCTTGCAAATGTCATAAGCTCTCTCCCATCCCCTTGGAATTATTCGATGCTGGAACCGATGCGGCTCCAGTTCACGGTCTCACCCGCACCGATCAGGCAGGCGAAAAGACCACGCTGCCCGCAGTCGATGTTCCACCAGATGAAGAACGCCTTGCCGACCAGATTTTCGTCCGGCACAGGCCCCCAGAATCGGCTGTCACGGCTGTTGTCGCGGTTGTCACCCATGGCGAAATAGTGCCCTTCGGGCACGGTGTATTGGAACGGACGCTCGAAGGCGTTGGGCACCACCAGGACCTCGTGGTTCACCCCGCCGAGATGTTCCATGCGCTGGCTCGCGCCGCTCATGGACGCACCGGATCCCTCGCCCACGTAGGTGCCGATAGGCGTCTGCGCCATGGGCTCACCGTTCACGTACAACACCTTGTCCTGGTATACGAGGTGATCGCCCGGGACGCCGACCACACGCTTGATGTAATCGATGCGCGGGTCTTCCGGATAGCGGAACACTGCGATATCACCGCGCTCGGGACTGCCCAGGTCCAGCACCCTGGTATTCAGCACCGGCAGGCGCAGCCCGTAGGAGAACTTGTTCACCAGAATGAAATCGCCCACCAGCAGGGTCGGCATCATGGAGCCGGACGGGATGCGAAACGGCTCCACCACGAACGAGCGCACCACCAGCACGGCGAGGATGATGGGAAAGAACGAGCGCGCGACCTCGACCACCGCCGGTTCCTTGGCCGCGGCCTGCGCCGCCTCCTGACCACCCGCCACGCCTGCCAATTCCGCGACGCGGGCGCGGCGCTTCGGCGCCCAGAACAGCGCATCCAGCGCCCAGATCACGCCGGTGATGAAGGTCGCCGCAACCAGCAGCAACGGAAAGCTCACATTCATTTGTTGTCCTTGCCTACGTGCAGCACGGCCAGGAAGGCCTCCTGCGGGACTTCCACGGAACCCAGTTGCTTCATGCGTTTCTTGCCCGCCTTCTGTTTTTCCAGCAGCTTGCGCTTGCGGGTGATGTCACCACCATAACACTTGGCCAGTACGTTCTTGCGCAACGCCTTCACTGTGGCGCGAGCAATGATATGCGCACCGATGGCCGCCTGGATGGCCACGTCGAACATCTGGCGGGGAATCAGCTCGGCCATTTTCTCCACCAGCTCGCGACCGCGGTACTGGGCCTGTTCCTGATGCACGATGATGGACAGGGCGTCCACACGGTCGCCGTTGATGAGCAGATCGAGCTTCACCAGTTTTGCCGGCTGGAAGCGCTCGAAGTGGTAATCGAGGGAGGCGTAGCCACGACTCACGGACTTGAGGCGGTCGAAGAAATCGAGCACCACCTCGTTCATGGGCATCTCGTAACTGAGCTGAACCTGGTTACCCGCATACAGCATTTTCTTCTGTACGCCGCGCTTTTCCACGCACAGGGTCATCACGTTGCCAAGGTACGGTTGGGGCACCAGGATGTTGGCGGTGATGATGGGTTCGCGGATCTCGGCGATGTAGTTGACCGCCGGCAGCTTGGCCGGGTTGTCGACCTGGACCACCTCGCCCTTGGTGCTTTCGACCTCGTAGACCACGGTGGGTGCGGTGGTGATGAGGTTCAGATCGTATTCGCGCTCCAGACGTTCCTGCACGATCTCCATGTGCAGCATACCGAGGAAGCCGCAACGGAAACCGAAGCCGAGGGCCTGCGAGGTCTCCGGCTCGAAGAACAGCGCGGCGTCGTTGAGGCGCAGTTTGCCGAGGGCCTCGCGCAGGCCTTCGTATTCCTCGGCACTGACCGGGAACAGGCCGGCGAACACCCGCGGCTGCACCTGCTTGAAGCCGGGCAGCGGCTCAGCGGCCGGGTTTTCGCTCTGGGTGATGGTGTCACCCACCGGCGCGCCGTCGATCTCCTTGATGCCGGCGATCATGAAGCCCACCTCGCCCGCAGCGAGGGATTCCAGGTCGTGCATCTTGGGCGTGAAAATGCCTACCCGATCCACCTGGTAGCTGCGGCCCGTGGACATGACGGTGATCTTCTGGCGCTTGTTGAGGGTGCCCTGGGTCACGCGCACCAGCGAGACCACACCCAGGTAATTGTCGAACCAGGAGTCGATGATGAGGGCCTTCAGGGGCGCTGTACGATCGCCCTGAGGGGCCGGGATGCGCTGCACCAGCGCCTCCAGCAGGTCGGTGACGCCGATGCCGCTCTTGGCGCTCACGGCCACCGCGTCCTGGGCCTCGATGCCGATGATCTCCTCGATCTCGGTCTTCACACGGTCGGGATCCGCGGCCGGCAGGTCGATCTTGTTGAGCACCGGCATGACCTCGAGGCCCTGGTCCAGCGCCGTGTAGCAGTTGGCCACGGTCTGTGCCTCCACGCCCTGGGAAGCGTCCACCACCAGCAGGGCGCCCTCGCAGGCCGCCAGGGAACGGGACACTTCATAGGAGAAATCCACGTGGCCGGGGGTGTCGATGAAGTTCAGCAGGTAGGTTTCGCCGTCCTTCGCCTTGTAATTCAGCGAAACGCTGTGGGCCTTGATGGTGATGCCGCGCTCCTTCTCCAGGTCCATGGAATCGAGCACCTGCGCGGACATTTCGCGCTCCGTGAGGCCCCCGCAGATCTGGATGAAGCGATCGGCCAGGGTCGATTTGCCGTGGTCGATATGCGCGATGATGGAGAAATTTCGGATATGCGTGAGGTCGGTCACTGTGCGGTTTCCGCTCTGGGCGACCGGGACAAACAAAGAGGCGCCCAGAGGGCGCCCCTTCTTGCCGTGGAATCGTGGGGCGAGCCCCCGTCCCGGCCGCGTGATGGCAGGGGATTCTACCCCATGTTCAAGGGGTGGATAAATACCGCTTCAACTCCGGCGGATCGAGGAAATACCGGCAGATCTCCGCCCCGTCGGGGCCGACGAGCACCGGCACGCTCTGCCCGTAGCGGGCCTGGAGTTCCGGATCGCCGTCCACGTCCACGGGTTCCAATTCAAAGCCGAAGTTGCGGCGATAAGGCTCCAACTCGTCAAGTACCGCCTCGCACAGGGAACATCCATCACGAAAATAGAAGGTCAGGCGCATGTGAAATCCTTGGAAAAAGCCTTCAACCACGGAGACACAGGAAGAGACCATATTCTCCCCTCCGTGTTCTCCGTGGTTAATCGCATTTCCTCTTATTTCTTCGCCGCCGGCACCTTGAGGGCCAGAAAAATGGGGCCGGCGCGGCGCTGCACCAGCAGGGGTACCGTCTTGCCAGCCGGCAGTTCCGCCGTCAGGCGCTTGAAGTGCGCGGCATTTTCCACGTTCACGTTGTTGATGCGCACGATCACGTCGCCCGGGCGGACACCCGCGTCGGCCGCCGGCCCCTGTTCCAGCTCGCGCACCAGCACGCCGAACTTACCCAGCTCAAGCTGCTCGCGCTGATCGGCGGAGAGGTCCGCCACGCCGACGCCCAGCCGGCTGTCCACCGTTTTGCGCGGCTCGGCCGCCGCAGCGATCTCTTCCTCGGCCGGCAGCTCACCCACCCGCACGGTGAGGGTCTGCTGCTTGCCGTTGCGGATGATCTTCATGGGGATGTCGTCGCCAATGACTGCGCGCCCGACCAGCGGCGGCAGGTCCGAGGAGTAGTCGACGGACTTGCCGCCGAACTCCACCACTACGTCGCCCACCTGCACACCGGCCTTGGCCGCCGGACTGTCGTCCAGCACCTTGGCCACCAAGGCGCCCGACGGGCGCTCCATGCCGAAGGACTCGGCCAGCTCGCGGGTCACGTCCTGGATGAGCACCCCCAGCCAGCCGCGGCTCACATAGCCCTTCTCCTTGAGCTGCTCCACCACACCCATGGCCACGTCCATGGGGATGGCGAAGGAAAGCCCCATGAAGCCGCCTGTGCGGCTGTAAATCTGGGAGTTGATGCCGACGACCTCGCCGTCCAGATTGAACAGCGGCCCTCCCGAGTTGCCCGGATTAATGGCGACGTCAGTCTGGATGAACGGCACATAGCTCTCGGTGGGCAGGCTGCGGCCCAGGGCACTGACCACGCCCACGGACACCGAGTGGTCGAAGCCGAATGGCGAACCGATGGCCATCACCCACTCGCCTACCTTGAGATCGTCCGAACGCCCGAGTTTCACCACCGGCAGGCTCTTGGCCTTGACCCGCAGCAGGGCGATGTCGCTGCGTGCATCCGCGCCGATGAGCTCGGCGGTAAGCTCGCGCCGGTCGGACAGGCGCACGCGGATCTCGTCGGCGCCTTCCACCACGTGGTTGTTGGTGAGGATGAAACCTTCCTGATCGATGATGAACCCGGAGCCGAGCGAACGATCGGGCATCTCGGGGCCGCCGCCGCGCGGGCCTTCGCCGAAGAAACGCCGGAACAGGTCGTCCCACGGCCCGCCCTCGGGGAAGCGCGGCATTTCCTGATGGCCGCGCCGATCGCCAGTCTCATCGGGTGCCGCCTTCTGAGTCGTGCTGATGTTCACCACGGCGGGACTGTACTTGTCGACCAGACGGGTGAAATCGGGCAGCTCGCGTGCCGTGCACGACGCGGAAAAGAACATGCCGGCGGAGAGGAAAAGAAGCACAAGTTGACGCTTCGAACGGGCAGCGGACCACAGCTGTCGCATGAATGGACCTTCTTTCGTCTTGTCAGTTCTTAAAGTGAACGGGAGCGAATTCTTCCGGCGCCATGCGCAGGATCACCGGGCGATACCGCGAATCGTTGGCGGCTCGGCTTCCGAACCTGCGCACCCAGGCGAAACCCAGGGCGAGCCCGGCCAGGCCAAGCAGTGCCACCAGGCCATCATTCGCCTGGGCAAACAGCGCTTCGCCGGCCAGCGCCGCCGCCAGCATCATCAGCAAAGGCGTCAGATAGACGGCCAGCGAGCCGCGCACCAGGGCATCATCGTGCAAGCCAATCACCACCCGGTCACCGGGCCTGGCGCCGATGGGGTTGTGGGCGACCAGCGTGAGCGCTCGCCGGCCCAGCACCTTGGAGAGCACCGACGTGCCGCAGCTGCTCTGCGCCACACAATGGCCGCAACTGGTCTTGCGCTGCACCGATTCCACCCAGGCCAGCTCGCCTTCGGTGGTGGTGATCTGGACGGTCTCTTCAATCACGAGGCTTCCCCCGCGAGGGTGACGGAATCACCGATGCGTCGTACGGTCGCAGGCGGGACCTCGCCGATCACCATGATGCGATAGCCGTCCGTGCCGCGCGTATAGACGTTGACTGCGCCCTTGCGCGACACGCCCATGAAGCTCTTGTCGTCCACGCCCTTTTCGATGAACACCGACACGGATGCCAGGCCATCGGTGTAGACCAGGTGCTCGACCGGCCCGGCGGTCGCGGCCACCCGGTGGACGCGTCGTATGTCCTGGCGAAATCCCGGCGGCAGGTCCTCCACGCGCCAGGCGTTCCCGGGCGAGTCTTCCTGGTCGCCGGCGTGCTCCGGCCCGCGCGTGTACCAGGTCAGATCCGTGCCGGTCTGCTGGGGCTCGAAGAATGCCGGCGGCAGGGCCTCTGCGTGCAGTTTCAGGTCGGTGAACATGAGCCGTTCGATGACCTGCCCGCCCTCGTCCACCAGTTCCGACTTGAGCAACAGCGCGGTCTCTTCATCGAGCCAGACGTTCTGCCCGTAGCGGTAGGTATCCCGTGGGCGGATGCTCAGTTTACGCGCGGCGCGCTCGGCGACGCGATCGCTGCCGGCCATTTGTACGTCGTAATAGCCCTCCAGCTGTTCGAGGCGGGTGGGCAGGCTGATGGGAAACGGGCGCGCCGGGCCGGTGGCGTCCACCAGCACGGCCTTGTCGTCCGGCAGGATGCAGGTGACCTTGTCGTTGTCCCGGATCACCTCGCGGGACGCGCCGTCGAGGGTGACGAGCCGCTCACGTTCGCCCTGTTCGTCGGCGCCGTGGAAGACCTTCATGGACTGGATGGTGCCCAGGTGCTCGTACACGAAGGTGCCTTCGTAATTGAGCGAATGCGCCGCTTGGGACATGCGGTTCAGCCAGTCACCGGCATCCTGCGGGGGCTCCGCCAGGGCACCGAGGGGAAACAGCAGGCCGAACGCGAACAGGATGCCGGAAGACTTCATTTAATCGCCTCGCCCCCGGCGTCCTGGCTCACAATCCGCACGTAAGGCAGCATGCCATGCATGCCGGTGGACACCGAGTGTTCGTTGTGATTGACCAAAAAGGCGTCGAGGCGCGGGTCGGTGCTCACGGGAGCGGGCGCGGTGCGCTCAGCCACCGGTGCCGGCGTGTTGACGGCCACAGTGGTGGGTGTTTCCTCGTACATGGCTTGGAAGGTAAGGATGGCGATGGCCGCCACGGAAGCAGCAATGGCCATGCTGGCGGCGTGCCGCATCAGAGGTTTAAGGTGGCGTTGGATGGTGCGGCGCGGGACCAGGATGACCGGTTCGTCCTTGAGCGACGCATGAATGCGTTCGCTCAGGTCAAAATGGATGTGGGCAGGGAGCGTATCGTGCAGGGCATCGCGCATGAGATGGTAACGCCGCCAGCGGCCGGCCAGGCCCGGTTCCTTGCGCAGGCGCTCCAGCACCCAGGGGACCTCGCGCTCGGGCAATTCGCCGTCCATCAGTGCGGAAATCTGCTCGTCAATGCTGTTTGCCATGTGACACCCGCCCAAAAGGCCTTTCGGCTTCATGTTCTCACGCTTCAAGCAACGGCTTCAGTCGCTTGTCGATGGCCTCGCGCGCCCGGAAGATCCGGGACCGCACCGTGCCGATGGGACATGCCATGGCCAAGGCGATGTCCTCGTAACTCAAGCCTTCCAGCTCTCGCAGCGTAATGGCGGTGCGCAGATCGTCCGGCAGGCCTTCGATGGTCTCGAAGATGACCCGTTCGATCTCGTCGCGCTGCGCCAGCAGCTCCGGCGAATCGCTTTCCCTCAGTCCGGGCTCCGCCTCGAACTGCATGGCGTCGTCCACGTCCACGTCGGTGTCGGGCGGCCGCCGCCCCTGCGACACCAGATAATTCTTGGCCGTATTGATGGCAATACGATACAGCCAGGTATAAAACGCACTCTCGCCACGAAAGTTCCCCAGGGCACGGTAGGCCTTGATGAAGCTCTCCTGCGCCACGTCCAGGGCTTCGCTCTGGTCGCGGACGTATCGGGAGATCAGCTTGACGATCTTGTGTTGGTACTTCAGGACCAATACGTCGAAAGCTGCCTTATCTCCCCTTTGAACCCGCTCAACCAGTTGCTGGTCGACATTCATCGCGCCCATTCGGGCTGTTTCCTCCCCGTACAGGAGGACCGTCCCCCTGCACCTGCCATAGACATCGCGGCGGCGGCCAAGTTCGCGGGCCTCTTTCGGTCACCCGCTTCTTGCCCATATCATAGACAGCCTTATGGGCCTCCGGCACGGATCCGCCTTTCCGTTTATTTTCATAGCGTTGATTTCTTACTGCAAGAAGGCACTATGCCCCCGGAACCTGTGACCTGCGATGTTCTCATACTCGGCAGCGGTGCTGCCGGGCTTTCTGCGGCATTGAACGTTGCGGATCGCGCCTCGGTGTTGGTGGTTTCCAAGGGCAGCCTGGCCGAGAGCTGTACGCTTTACGCCCAGGGTGGCATCGCCGCCGTGCTGGATGCGGGCGACTCCATCGATTCCCACGTGAATGACACCCAGGCGGCCGGTGGCGGCATGTGCCACGAGGACGTGGTGCGCTATACCGCCGAGCGCGCCCCGGACGCCATCCAGTGGCTCATCGACATGGGCGTGCCCTTCACGCTCGACGAGGAACACAGCGGCTATCACCTGACCCGTGAAGGCGGTCACAGCCACCGGCGCATCATCCACGCGGCCGATGCCACCGGCCGCGCCATCGAACAGACCCTGCTGGAGCGCGCCCGCCAGCACGGGAACATTACCCTGCTCGACCAGCACATCGCCGTGGACCTCATCACCACGGCCAAGCTCGGCCAGGCGCAGAACCGCTGTGTCGGCGCCTATGTGCTCGACCGGGCCTCGGGCCGGGTCCGCGCCATCGCTGCGCGCTTCGTGGTGCTCGCCACGGGCGGGGCCAGCAAGGTGTACCTGTACACCAGCAATCCTGACCTGGCGACGGGCGACGGCATCGCCATGGCCTGGCGCGCCGGCTGCCGGGTGGCGAACATGGAGTTCATACAGTTCCATCCCACCTGCCTGTACCACCCGAAGGCGCGGCGCTTCCTCATCACCGAGGCCATCCGCGGCGAGGGCGGCCGCCTGCTGTTACCGAGCGGCGAGCCCTTCATGCAGTGCTTCGACCCGCGCGGCGAGCTGGCGCCGCGTGACATCGTGGCACGCGCCATCGACCACGAAATGAAACGCCTGGGCGCCGAGCACCTGCTGCTGGATATCAGCCATCGCCCGGCCGAGTTCATCACCAATCATTTCCCGACCGTCTACCAGACCTGTCTGCACTACGGCATCGACATCACCCGCGAGCCCATTCCCATCGTGCCCGCCGCACATTTCACCTGCGGCGGCGTAATGACCGACCTGCACGCGCGCACCGATCTGGCCAACCTGTACGCCGCCGGCGAGACCGCCTTCACCGGCCTGCACGGCGCCAACCGCATGGCGAGCAATTCGCTGCTTGAGTGCCTGGTGTTCGGCCAAGCGGCCGCCGACGACATCTGCAGCCGCCTCGATGACGTGCCCGCGCCGCCGCTCCTGCCCTACTGGGACGAGAGCCGTGTCACCGATTCCGACGAAGAGGTGGTGGTGTCCCACAATTGGGAAGAGTTGCGCCGCTTCATGTGGGACTACGTGGGCATCGTACGCACCAACAAGCGCCTGGAGCGGGCCAAGCGCCGCATCGACCTGCTGCTCGGCGAGATCGCCGATTACTACGGCAACTTCCGCGTCACCAACGACCTGCTGGAACTGCGCAACCTCGCCACCGTCGCGGACCTCATTATCCGCTCGGCCATGGCGCGCAAGGAGAGCCGCGGACTGCACTACACCCTCGACTATCCGCAGCGCGACGACACCCTCCCCCCACAGGACACCATCCTGGTGCCCAGGAAAGGCGCCTGAACGGCGGCCACGGCCCACCCGATCCCTCTACCAGCTGGGCGTATGGTCTCGTAGCCTGGATGCAACGCAGCGAAATCCGGGGAATGGCAAAGGTTGACCGTGGCAAAGCAGACCCGGATTCCGCGTTGCTCCATCCGGGCCAAACCTTTTACCAATCAAACCGGCTTCGCCGGCGTATCCTGCGCCGGTGCATCCTCTGTCGAACCCAGTCGCAACCGCACACGCAGACGGCGGAAGGATTCTGCATCGAGGCTGTCTGCCAGGAGCACCAGGGTGTGGGTACTTCGATCATTGTGAAGGCGCAGGACCACTGCGTAGGCGCTCACGTAGCCGAGGGGCGCGAGGCGCATGCTGCGAGTGGCGCCGTCGGCCGTTTCCAATGCCCACTCACCGTCCGCCCCCCAGACCGCCTGCGTGATGCGGCGACTGCCGAGGTGCCGGCTCCAGGCGTGATGCAGGCTCGCGAACACCATGCAGAGCAGCGCGACGGCAGCCAGCGGCGGCAACACCAGGAAGGGCCACAGCGCGGCACCTGCATGCACGAGCAGCAGCATGGCGCGGAGGCGGCGCGACGGCTCAGGATGGAGCGTGAGCGGTGTGGCGTATGCGTGCGATGACACGGGCCTGTCCCTGATCCTTGGGGGTGTCCTGGCCGAGAAGATAGCGGAGCAGTTGCGGGTCGGGAAGCGTCAGCAGCGCCTCGAAGGCGGCGGCCTCGTCCGGATCGAGTTGCCCGTGGCCGCGCGCCAGGAAGCCTTCGAGCAGCAGGTCCAGTTCCAGCAGGCCGCGGCGGCAGCGCCAGCGCAGGCGTTCGGTATCGGCACTCATAGCGCACGACGCAGCATCAGCGCCTTGATGAGGCCGATGGCGCGCGCCGGGTTGAGACCCTTGGGACAGGCCTCGGCACAGTTCATGATGCCGTGACAGCGAAACAGCCGATAAGCCCCGTCCAAGTCCGTGAGCCGCTCGTCCGTGGCCTGGTCGCGGCTGTCGGCGAGGAAACGCCAGGCCTGCAACAGGGCCGCGGGGCCGCGGAATTTTTCCGGGTTCCACCAGTACGAGGGGCAGGCCGTGGAACAGCAACCGCACAGGATGCATTCGTACAACCCGTCCAGCTGATCGCGCTGCTTTGGCGACTGCAGGTATTCGGTCTCGGGTGCCGGGTCGCCCACGATCAGGTAGGGCTTGACGGCACGGTAGTGCTGGAAGAACTGGCTCATGTCCACCACCAGGTCACGGATCACCGGCTGGCCGGGCAGCGGACGCACCTCGATGGGCTCCTTCAGCGATTCCACCGCCGTGGTGCAGGCGAGCAGGTTGCGGCCGTTCACGTTCAGCGCGTCGGAGCCGCACACCCCCTCGCCGCAGGAATGTCGGAAGGTGAGACTTTCATCCTGCTCCGTGCGCAGCCGCAGCAGCGCGTCCCGCAGCATGGTCCCGGGCGCCACGTCCGCCAGTTCGAAGGCCTGCATGCGCGGGGCGCGGCCGGTTTCCGGGTTGTAGCGGTAGATTCTGAAGCGCATTGTGGAGAGCCTTAACCACGGGGAACACGGGGAAGGACAATGCTCGTGGCAGCTCTCGCCATTGGAGCGTTCAATTCCCGATGCCCTGTGCGGTTCATTTTCTTCCCCCCGAGCCCCCGTGGTCGATGCTTTTCATCAGTACACCCGCGCTGTGGGCGGGAAGGTATCCACCGTGAGCGGCTTGGTGCGCACGGGTTTGTATTCCAGGGTATTACCCTGTTTGTAGAACAGGGTGTGCTTGAGCCAGTGCTGGTCGTCGCGCTCGGGAAAATCCACGCGCGAGTGGGCGCCGCGGCTTTCCTTGCGCCCGAGCGCGGAGCTGACCGTGGCGACCGCCAGGTCCACCAGGTTTTCCAGCTCGAAGGCCTCGATGCGCGCGGTGTTGAACACGCGGCTGGTGTCGCGCAGGCGTACGTCGTCCAGCCGTGCCTGGATGGCGAGGACCTTTGCCAATCCTTCCTGCAATACCTCCTCGCTGCGGAACACGCCGCAATAGGTCTCCATCACGCCCTGCAATTCACGCCGCAGGCCTTCGACGGTTTCGCCGCCTCCCCGCCGCTCCCAGCGGGACAGGCGCGCCACGGCGGCATCGACATGCGCTTGGGACAGTTCGCGGTGATAGCGGTGCTCCGCCAGGTACTCGATGATGTGGCCCCCCGCAGCGCGGCCGAACACCACGATGTCCAGCAAGGAGTTGCCGCCGAGACGGTTGGCACCGTGCACGGAGACGCAGGCGCATTCGCCGACCGCATAGAGGCCGGGGATGACCTCCTCACCGTGGGCGACCGGCACCACCACCTGGCCAAAGCGGTTGGTGGGGATGCCGCCCATGGTGTAGTGGGCGGTGGGATAAACCGGGATGGGCGCCTTGGCCGGATCGATGCCCAGGAAGGTCATGGCCATCTCGCGGATGCCGGGCAGGCGTTTGCGGATAACCTCCTCGCCCAGGTGCGCCACCTGCAACAACACGTGATCGGCATTAGGGCCGCAGCCGCGACCTTGCTTCACTTCCGCGTAGATGGCGCGACTCACCACGTCGCGGCTGGCCAGGTCGGCGGCATGGGGCGCGTAGCGCGTCATGAAGCGCTCGCCCTCGGCGTTCACCAGATAACCGCCCTCGCCGCGCGCGCCCTCGGTGATGAGCATGCCCTTGCCGGCGATCCCGGTGGGATGGAACTGGAAGAACTCCATGTCCTGCAGCGGGATGCCGGCGCGCAGGGCCATGGCCATGCCGTCGCCTGTGTTGATGCGTGCGTTGGTGTTGGTGCGGAACAGCTGGCCCGCCCCGCCGGTGGCGATGAGCGTGGTCTTCGCCTCGATGATGAGCGGCTCGCCGGTCTCGATCTCGATGACCAAGGCGCCGAGCACGTCACCCTGCGCGTCCTGCAACAGGTCCACGGCAAAGAACTCATCGAAGAAGTGGCTGCGGGCACGGATGTTCTGCTGATAGAGCGTATGCAGGATGGCGTGGCCCGTGCGATCCGCCGCGGCACAGGTGCGGGTGGCCTGAGCGCCGCCGAAATCGCGGCTCTGGCCGCCGAACGGGCGCTGGTAGATCTTCCCGCTGTCCAGGCGCGAGAACGGCACACCCGCGTGTTCCAACTCGACGACCACATTGGCCGCCGCGCGACACATGAATTCGATGGCGTCCTGATCGCCGAGGAAGTCGCCGCCCTTCACGGTGTCGTACATGTGCCAGTGCCAGTTGTCCGGCGTGACATTGGCGAGGGCCGCGTTGATGCCGCCCTGCGCAGCGACAGTGTGCGAGCGGGTGGGAAACACCTTGGAGACCACCGCCACCTTGGCCTCCGCGTGCGCCAGCTGCAAAGCGGCGCGCAGGCCCGAGCCGCCGGCGCCGATGACCAGGGTATCGAAGCGTCGGCGTGGGATATTCACGGAAGCGTCACTCCAAGCAGCAGCCAGGCGGACCAGAAACCGAGCACCAGCAGCCAGCCGCCCAGCACCACCAGCAAAACGAGCCGCAGTGCCGCGGGACGCACATAATCGAGGACCATGTCGCGCATGCCGACCCAGGCGTGGGTGAGCAGTGAAAATACGCACAATCCGGCGGCGAGGCCGATCCAGGGGCGGGCCAGGGTGGCCACGAGGGCGGCGTGATCATGGCCCTCCACCCGGCTGTATTCCAGGGCAAACAGCATAGGAAAAATCAGCAGATAGACCGCGCTGAGGCGTTGCAGAAGCCAGGCCCCAAGGCCGGACAGTCCCCTCACCACGCCAGCACGCCTGCGACTGCGAAGGCCACACATCCAAGCACCAGGACAGCGACGGCACTGGCGCGCGCGCGGGCCAGAAACACCCCTATATGGATATCGAGCAGCAGTGCGCGCAGGCCGGCCAATACATGATGTGCCAGACTCCAGGCCAGCAGCACCAGCACGAACCGGGCGGCGGGGGTGGCCAATAGATCGGCGGCGGCGGCAAATCCCTGCGGGCTTTCCAGCGCCTGCTGCAACAGATAGAGGCCCGGCGCCATGGCCAGAAACAGCATGATTCCGCTGATCCGATGAGCCACCGAGACGAGCGCTGTCACCGGCAGGCGAATCCGGCGCAGGTCCAGGAAAACCGGACGGGCGTTGCGGTCTATCATGCGTCGCATCCAACGGGGAACTGGCGTAAACCGGTGTATTATGGCGCAAAAGCCGACGGCGCGGACGTTGGCAGGAAACAAGAAAAGGAGCTCGCATGCATAACGACTGGCAGTCCTTCCTCACGTCGGCCGGCGCGCAGATCAGCGATGGCCGGGTGATCGGGTTCGGTGATGCCGCCGCAGAGCGTCAGGCCACGACCGGTGACATCATTGCCGATCTCTCACACTTCGGACTCATCGCGGTCAGCGGCCAGGACGCCGTCGAATTCCTCCAGGGTCAGGTCACCAACGACGTGCGACTGGTCGATGACAACCACAGCCAGTTGAACAGCTACTGCACCCCCAAGGGCCGCATCCTCGCCACCTTCCGCCTGTTCCATCGTGACGGCACCTATTACCTGCGCCTGCCCGCGGAACGCCTGGCGTTCGTACTCAAGCGTCTGCGCATGTATGTGTTGCGTTCGCAGGTCCGGCTCGACGACGCCAGCGACATGCTGGCGCGTTTCGGCATCGCAGGTCCGCGTGCCGCGGCGCTGCTGGGCGAGGCACTGGGCACGGCGGTGCCCGACCAGACCGACGCGGTACTGCAGACCCCGGACATCGCGGTCGTGCGCGTGCCGGGCGGGCGATTCGAATGTCACGGTACACCGGCCGCACTGGCGGCGCTGTGGCAGCGCCTGGCGACGCAGGCGCGCCCAGTGGGGGCCGACGCCTGGATGGTCACGGAGATCCGCGCCGGTGTGCCCCATGTGCTGGACGCCACCAGCGAGGCCTTCGTACCGCAGATGCTCAACCTGCACGCCATCGGCGGCGTGAGCTTCCGCAAGGGCTGTTACACGGGGCAGGAGGTGGTGGCCCGCATGCAGTACCTGGGCAAGCTCAAGCGGCGCATGTATCTCGCCCACGTGGACGCACCCTGCCCCGCGCCGGGTACGGAACTGTTTGCCGCAGAGATCGAAAGCGGCCAGGGCACCGGCAAGGTGGTCAATGCGCAGCCGGCGCCGCAGGGCGGTTGTGACCTGCTCGCCGTGGTACTGATCGAGGCAGTGGAAAACGGCACGCCCGTGCGCATCGGTGATGCGGACGGCGCGCTGTTGCAGATACTGCCTCAGCCATACGAAGTAGATGACCTCAGTACCCCGGAACAGAAGTCATGAACCGTCTTGCCGAACAATTCCTGAGCGAACTCCTGCAAGACCTGGCCAAGGGCCGGCTTACCCTGCCGACCCTGCCCGAGGTGGCATTGCGCGTGCGCGAGGTGGTGGATGACGAGGACGCCAACCTCGGCGACATCGTCGGGGTGATCACCACTGATGCCGCCCTCAGCGCGCGCCTGGTGCAAGTGGCCAACAGCCCGTTGCTGCGTGGCAGCCGCGCCGTGGATTCCGTCGACATGGCCGTCTCGCGGCTCGGCATGAAACTGGTGCGTGACATGGTGGTGAGCATGGCCATGCAGCAGATGTTCCAGGCCACCTCGGACGTCACCGATCGCAAGCTGCGCGCCGTGTGGGAACACAGCACGCAGGTCGCCGCCATCAGCCACGCGCTCGCCTCCGGTTTCACCCGATTGTCACCGGAACAGGCCATGCTGGGCGGGCTGGTCCACGACATCGGCGTACTGCCGGTGCTGGTGCGCGCCGAAGACGTGCCCGAGCTGCTCGAGGATGAAGCGATGCTCGACAAGCTCATCGCCACGGCGCACGGACCTATTGGCAAGGCCATTCTCGAAGCCTGGAATTTCCCGCCCGAACTGGTGGCCGTCGCCGAAGGCCACGAAGACCTGCAACGGGCATCGGAAAAGGTTGATTACGTGGACGTGGTGACGGTCGCCAACCTGCAGAGCTACATCGGCACCAGCCACCCGGTCACGCAACAGGACTGGCGCACTGTCCCGGCCTTCCGGCGACTGGGCCTGAGCCCGGAGGTCAACGTGGTGGAGATGGCGGAAACCGCGGGCAACATCCGCGAGGTGCATTCCATCCTCGCCGGGTGAGTGATTGGAAAGGGCTTAACCACGAGGCCACGGAGAAACCAACACGTGGGCGAATTGGTTTTTCCAACCGCCCGGCGGGTAGCGGAACCACAACGCCGACGATGTCGGCTCCTACATCAAGCCACCCGTAGGAGCCCACACCGTGGGCGAATGCCTTGCCAACCACGCGGCGGTGATCGGCACCACATTCGCCGACGGTGTCGGCTCCTACAACCCTCAACCTTGCGGACGCATGTGCGGGAACAGCAGCACGTCACGGATGGACGGCGAATCCGTGAACAGCATCACCAGCCGATCGATGCCGATGCCCTCGCCCGCCGTGGGTGGCAGGCCGTGTTCCAGGGCGACGATGTAATCGGCATCGAAGTGCATGGCCTCTTCGTCCCCGGCCGTCTTCTCCTCCACCTGCTTGCGGAAGCGTTCGGCCTGATCCTCCGGATCGTTGAGCTCGGAAAAGCCGTTGGCTATCTCGCGCCCGCCGACGAAAAATTCGAAACGATCCGTCACGAACGGATTCTGATCGTTGCGCCGTGCCAGGGGTGATACTTCGGTGGGGTACTCGGTGATGAAGGTCGGTTCTCTGAGACGGTGTTCGGCCGTCTTCTCGAAAATTTCGATCTGTATCTTGCCAAGGCCATAGGTGGGCTTGAGCGGGATGCCCAGGGCCTCGGCGACCTTGCGCGCCTCCTCTAGCGAGTCCAGTTGCTCCGGCCGCAGAGCCGGGTTGAAGTGCAGAATGGACTCCTTCACGGTCATGCGCTTGAACGGCGCACCGAAGTGATACTCCTCGCCTTGGTACTTCACCGTAGTGGTACCCAATACCTTGGCGGCCACCTCGCGCAGCAGTTCCTCCGTGAGATCCATCAGGTCACGGTAGTCCGCGTAGGCCTGGTAGAACTCCATCATGGTGAACTCGGGGTTGTGACGCGTGGACAGCCCCTCGTTGCGGAAATTGCGGTTGATCTCGAAGACCTTCTCGAAGCCGCCCACCACCAGGCGCTTCAGATAGAGTTCGGGGGCGATGCGCAGGTAAAGTTCCATGTCCAGCGCATTGTGGAAGGTGACGAACGGCTTGGCCGTGGCGCCGCCCGGAATGGCCTGCATCATCGGCGTTTCCACTTCCAGGAAGCCGCGCGCCACCATGAAGTCACGGATGTGGTGGACGACGCTGGAGCGGACGCGGAAGGTCTCACGCGTCACGTCGTTGATGATGAGATCGAGATATCGCTGGCGGTACTTGGTCTCCTGGTCCGACAGGCCGTGCCACTTCTCCGGCAACGGACGCAGTGATTTGGTGAGCAGGCGCAGGCTGTCCACCTTCACCGACAGTTCACCGGTCTTGGTGCGGAACAGCTCGCCTTCGGCACCGATGATGTCGCCGATATCCCAGCGCTTGAAGTCTTCATACGTCTCGCCGAGCATCTCACGCTGCACGAACAGCTGGATCTGGCCCGACATGTCCTTGATGTGCGCGAACGCGGCCTTGCCCATCACGCGCCGTGACATCATGCGTCCGGCGATGCTCACGCGCACCGGCGTGGCCGCCAGCGCCTCCGCGTCCCGGTCATGATATTTGGCGTGGATCTCGCCGGCCACCACGTTGCGGCGGAAGTCGTTGGGAAAGGCGACGCCCTTCTCGCGCAAGGCCGCCAGCTTGCTGCGCCGCTCGGCAATCAGCTTGTTCTCGTCCAGGGTCTGTTCAATGTCAGTCATGATGAAATCCAATTAATGTCCGCAAATGAACGGGAGCGGCCGAAGACAGAAGAGAAAAGCTAACCACGGGGGGCACGGGGAACACGGGGGAAATCGATCTTTTCTATAGGAGCGGCCTCCGGCCGCGATAGTGCGGTTTCCGACGACAATCGCGGCCTGAGGCCGCTCCTACAGGTAGGGGTAACCGTTGATGGATTTCCCCGTGTTCCCCGTGTTCCCCGTGTCCCCCGTGGTTAATGCTTTCTGCCTTTATGTCCGCTTGCGTTCATTGGCGGAACAACACTACTCCAGCCCGCTCTTGAGGCTGGCCTCGATGAAGTCGTCAAGGTCGCCGTCAAGTACGGCCTGGGTGTTGGCGGTTTCGATGCCGGTGCGCAGGTCCTTGATGCGGGACTGGTCGAGCACGTAGGAGCGGATCTGGCTGCCCCAGCCGATGTCGGACTTGCTGTCCTCCA
>JALOAT010000094.1 GCA_023228645.1 Gammaproteobacteria bacterium
CGATATGGAAGGTGACAAGGACGAAGACGGAGATGAAGATTCTGACGACACTATGGAAGAATCAACCGATTTCGACTTAACTGAAGAAGATCTACTTGGTCTTGAAGAAGGTTGGTCAGAAGTTAAAGTCTCAATGGATGGCGGTGAACTTGATGGAAAGTTTGCAACTCCAGAAAAGACTGTCAAGACTCCAGTAGCTGACAAAGAAGAAAAAGAAGTAGACGCCAAAGATATGGTTTCAAAGCAAGATGCCCACAAAGGTTACGAGCGTGAAAAATCACCAGCAGTTGCACCTGCAAAGACCCACGCAACTAACATTATGACATCTGGTAAGAAAGCTTGGTCAGAAGAACATCCAAAAATGGACGGACAAGAACAAGGTGGCGGTAAATTCGCAACCCCAGAAAAGTCAAAGACAACACCAGTTGCTAAGAAGTAATCCTTATAAGAGGTAAAGAAGCAGATGTTACTAAATGAACATATGACATTTGGCCAAGCTGGTATCATTCGCGAGTCGGATGATAATAAGAATCTTTACCTCAAGGGTTGTTTCATCCAAGGTGATGTAAGAAACCAGAATGGTCGCATTTATCCATTAAAGGAAATTTCGTCAGCTGTTGAAAAAATGACTGACAAAATTAAAAAAGGTTTCCCAATTTTGGGAGAATGCGATCATCCATCCGAATTAACTATTTCGTTAAAAAACGTTTCACACGTTATTACTGAGATACGTTTAGATGGTGCAGACGGTGTTGGTAAGATGAAAATTCTTGACACTGAATATGGTAGACTTGCTAAAACGTTGGTTGAGGCCGGAATTCCTTTAGGAGTTAGCTCAAGAGGTTCCGGTAATGTTGATGATCGTGGTTATGTTTCAGATTTTGAAATTGTAACCATTGATTTAGTTGCCACCCCATCAGCACCAGACGCATATCCAAGAGCAATATATGAAGCACTTGGCTTTAAGCACGGTGGTGATAAGATTCAAACTTTAGCAGAAGCTGTCAGACACGATCCGAAAGCTCAAAAATATCTTTCAAAAGGTATAGTTGAGTGGTTTAAAAGCCTTTAATTTCAAATATTAGATAAGGCGCAAGATATAACTCTTGCGCCTTTTCTTATCAAAATACCATTAATTCACTAGAATAATCCACCCACAAAATAAATAACCAGTAGTTTAATACGGTGTTACTGTATTAAAAAATAATTTTGCCAATTAATTTTGGTGAAAAAAACCTCTTAAAAGGAGGCTTAGGTTAGATCATTCTAACATAACCCTTAGGAGAAAATAAAATGAATGACATTCTAAAACCATTGCTTGAAAGCGATCTCTTGTCTGAAGACGTTAAGGTTCAGATTTCAGAAGCATTCGAAGCTAAGATTGCAGAAGTCCGCGACGAAGTTGAAACCCAACTTCGTGAGGAAATGGCAAACCGCTTTGAGCACGATCGTGAAGCATTAATTAATGCAGTTTCACAAATGGTTGAGGAAGCATTGCAAGTTGAATTGGAAGAATTCCAAGCTGATCGTCAAGCTGTTGTTGAAGATCGTGTGCGTTTGGCAAATCAAATTACCGAAAATGCACAACAAAGCAAGGATGAAATGGTAAAGCGTCTTGAAGTTATGGAAAGCTTCATCCTCAACGTTCTCAAAGAAGAAATCGTTGAGTTTGAATCAGACCGTAAGAGTTTGAAAGAAGCTAAAGCTGAATATGAAACTTCACTCGCAGAGCAGACTCAAGCATCAGAAGCTAAGTTAGCTAATACTATTGAAGCATTGACACAGTTTGTAACTGAAAATCTACATACTGAGTTGAAAGAGTTTAAGAAAGAGCGTCAGGGTCTTGTCGAACAGCGCGAAAAGCTCGTTAAGGAAGGTAAGATCAAGCTTGAAGAAGCACGTCGTGATTTGATTAACCGTACAGCAACAATAGTTGAAGAACAAACAAATGCCTGGATGAAGGACGAAATGGTTCAACTTCATGAAGATATCGTCGAAAGCCGTAAAAATGCATTTGGTAAGAAAATTTTCGAACAATTTGAAGCAGAATTTGCTTCACTATTCTTCTCGAAGAACAGTGTTGTTCGTGATCTCCGAGCACAGCTCGAAGAAGCTAAAGCAGAAGCAGCAAACGCATCTACACTTCTTGAATCAGCGCAAGTTGAAGCTAAAGAAGCTAAGAAGCGTCAAATGATTGCAGAAAGCACAGCGAAACGTTCTGCTACTTTGAATGAATTGCTTGGTAAGTTGAATGGTAAGGCAAGAGAAAATATGGCCCATCTTCTTGAAGGTGTTGCTACTGAAAATCTCAACAGTGCCTTCTCAAAATATTTGCCATCTATCACCTCAACAGTTAGCAAGCAACCAACTCGTTTAGTTGAAAGCAAGAAAGTAGAAGTTAGTGGAAATAGAAAGCCACAAATTATACAAGAATCTGTTGAAACTGACCAAGAAGATGTCGATTTGGGCGAAATCAAGCGCCTTGCCGGCATTTAAACATAAATATTAACATAAAAGAGCTTTACAAAAGGAGAGCTATAGAAAATGTCTAAACTCTTTGAATCCAAATGGCAGCAAACCAAAGAGACCCTTCTTGAAGGTCTCGAAGGTCAACGCCGCAATACTATGGGTGTAGTCCTCGACAACACACGCAACAGCCTTGGCGCTGGCCGTGGTTTCTTGGCAGAATCCGCAACACCAGGTGCAACATCAGCAGGTAACGTAGCAACCCTTAATAAGGTTATCCTCCCAGTTATCCGCCGTGTTATGCCAACCGTTATCGCTAACGAATTGATTGGCGTTCAGCCAATGACTGGCCCAGTTGGTCAGATCCACACTTTGCGCGTTCGTTACGCTGATACTTTCGGTTCACCAACCGCAGTTACCGCTGGTACTGAAGCCCTCGGTCCATTCGAAATGGCTAAGTTCTACTCAGGTAACGGTGATAGTGCAAGCCCAGCAGCAGCTGATACTTCAACTCTTGAAGGTTTGCCAGGTAACCGTATCCAAGTTCAAGTCCTTCGTGAAACCGTCGAAGCTAAGACCCGCAAGCTATCAGCTCGCTGGACCCCAGAAGCTTCACAAGACGCAATGGCACAACAAGGCATTGATCTTGAAACTGAAATCACCGCTGCTTTGGCACAGGAAATCACCGCAGAAATCGACCAAACAATTTTGGCTAACCTCCGCGCTCTTCCAGGTGCTCCAGCCGTAACTTACGATCAGAACCTCGTTTCTGGTACTGCAACTTACGTTGGTGACGAACACGCTGCACTTGCAACCTTAATTATGCACCGCGCTAACGTTATCGCTCAGCGTACACGTCGTGGCGTTGGTAACTGGGTTGTTGTTTCCCCAACTGCTTTGACTGTATTGCAGTCAGCTTCAACTTCAGCTTTCGCTCGTACCACTGAAGGTACATTCCAAGGCCCAACAAACACCAAGTTTGTCGGCGTTTTGAACAGCAGCATGAAAGTTTATGTTGACCAGTTTGCTAACGACACAACTCCAGTTCTCGTCGGTTACAAGGGCGAAGGTACAGAAGTTGACGCAGCAGCATATTACTGCCCATACATTCCATTGATGAGCTCAGGTATCCTAACAGATCCTAACACACTTGAACAAGTTGTTGGTTTCACCACACGTTATGGTTACTTGGCACTCACCAACAGCGCAAGCAGCTTCGGTAACGCAGCTGACTACTTGGGCTTGATCGGTATGTCAGCAAATACCCGTTTCTTCTAAGTTTTACTTAAAAAGATACAAGATTGGGGCGGATCGAAAGGTCCGCCCTTTTTCTATGGATCGGTGATTGACATACAAATTGGTTATGTTATGTTGTCCACACGATATGGAGTAGATATGAAAAAATATCTGAAAAAAATTGCAGCTATTGGCATAATACTTTATATGGCACAAGCTATGGTTGGTATATATTACGGCATTCAGCTTGGAATATATGTCTCTCAAGAACTTCAAGAAAGGAAATAACGTGGCTCTCAACGAAGAACAGCTTGATACGCATTCGGTACCTAAAGGCTTTGGGCTATATGCATATCTGGATGCTGAAGCCCGCAGTAAGTCTGCTCTTATTAATCGTCCAGATAAGTTTGATTCTAATCACCTTGCAAAGGTCGCTCAGTTGGAGGCTATTGTTAGAAAGTTTTTCTCTAAGAGTAAGAAAATTTACATTACCCATCGTGAAGATGGTCTTTTCACTGTTGTGAAGGTTGATGACGTAATTTTCCCTAATTGGCTCAAACGAGAAGAAAAAGATCAATTTGAGATTGATATTCAAACTATTGGGGCTATTCCTCGCAATCATAAGAACACGGCTGCCCGTTCTTACAAAATTAAATGCTAAAGGGATAACTATGTTTACTATTGGTAATGTGGTCCGTCTCAAGCGTAGTATTGGTCCAAATATGACTGTTGACTATGCTGACGAAAATGTGGTAATATGTATATGGTTCAATACACGAAACGAGTTGCAAGAAGAACGGTTTCGTCCTGAACTTTTAGAGTTAGTAAGGGAGTAAGTGAATGACTATTTTTGATAAAGTGAAGGCAAAAAATATTGAACTTAGGAAGGCTCGAGATCCTCTAGCTTCCGTTCTTGGCAGTGCTATTAATCTTGCCCAGCTTAATGCCAAGGAACGAGCACTCAAGACGAAAACTGATATTAATGTTAGTGATGAGGATATCATTTCTGCTCTTCGTAAGATGATTAAGCAGTGTGATGATATGATTTCTGTGGCTCCTGAGACTTCAGAACAATATCAGAACGCAACAAATGAAAAACAATTACTTGTTAGTGTTCTCCCTCAAGAAACATCAATTCAAGATATTAAGGAAGCTATTGTTACCTTGATGGCTGGTGAAGATGATTTTTCAATGAAGCATATGGGACGAATTATGACCCATTTGAACGAAAAATTTGGTACTGCGCTTAATAAAGCTACAGCTTCACAAGAAGTTAAAAAGTATCTCTCAACTATGAACCAATAAAAAAGGGGCTCGCGCCCCTTTTTATATTTCAATATTTCTTACAGCTTGACTTAAATCGTCAAGTGTTCCGTTGTTATCCAATACTATGTCATAATCGTGACCAATCCAAGCATATTCGCTTGAATGTGGTAGTTCTTTATTCAATAGCATTGATTGGAATTTAACCATATCGACATCATTGTGTTGTTTTTTATTAATTCGATTTAGTAAAGGATACCAAGTGGGATATTCTCCACGATGAACGTGAATTACTTTTCCACCATTGCGCCTTATTGCATTGATTTCATTTGGGAAACGGCAATCTGTGATAACAGTATTTGGCTTACCAGCAGTTTGCCATCGTTTAATTACTGTAGATACCCAAAAGTCTTGAGCAAATGTTTCTCTGATGGCTTCAGTACCAAGCAACTGTAAAGCAAGCCTTGGTGTAAATTTTGGATTATCAGTTTCCTTTGACCAATAAGGGTCTGGAATCTCCCTCCATTGTCTTGATTCTGTAGTAGTGCCGTCAAGCATTTGACGATCCCAACCAAATAATACTGATGCTGCGTCTTTTAAAGTTCGGGCAAAGCTATCCTTTATAAAACCGCGGTCTATGAGCATATCGGCTACAGTATCTTTACCTGAACCCATAAACCCAACAACTCCGATTAAAATACCTGATGTCATATTATGAGTCCTTTTGAAATAATGGAATTGATTTAAGCAGATCTTCATCAACGATGGAGATCATATCAAACAATGTGTAAGCTTCAGTACCACTATGAGCAAATGACCGCTCTTTGATGATATTGTCTAATATTGAGCTTACAGTGTCTTGTGAATTATCACGAGTTAAAATGGTTATGTTGATGAAAGTATCTGCTAAGTCTTCAGATGGAAAAATTGAGTTCAAGTTTGATAAAGCTGATTCGGGCATAAAATCTTGTGTTAAAAAATATTCTTGTATATTTTCTTGATTTTGGCAAAATATAATTCTGTTATTATTAGTATCGCCATATTTTTCACCACGATAGTTAAAAAGTCCGTTATGTATCCAAGGAACTTTGGTGGCATACCAATCTTTGCCACCATCACCACTTGTGGTCAGCACTAGCCAAATTGTCGATCCTTCATATAAATCTAAATCGTGATTTGTCGTGATGGCGTGCTCAGAAATAAATTCA
>JALOAT010000043.1 GCA_023228645.1 Gammaproteobacteria bacterium
CCAGCGCCTCGTACTCCGGATTGGTTTGCACTACGGTGAGCGCGTACAGGCGGGCGCCACACTTATGTGCGATGGCGATGGCCTCGCGCACCGCGCCGGCGGAAAACTCGGAACCGTCGCTGGCAACCAGGATGCTTTGGCAACGCCCGATGGGAGAAAGCTGTTCGGTCATGGACATGCCCTCGTCAATGGCCAATCACAAGAATGCCGGAGGCGGCCAGCACCAGCACCAGTACTTCCACCGCGGCGATGGCGGTGAACGCCTTGTCGCCACCCTTCGCGAAGATGGGCAGGATGCGCAGATAGCAGACCACCGTGACCAGCGAAAGTATGGCAATGCCGATGAAGTTCAGATAGTCGCCCTTCCCCGCGAGGGACAGCCAACCCCAGCCGGTGGGTACGTTGGTGGCCGCCAGGTACTCCTGCGCCGAGAGGGTCCAGTAGTGCGGCAACTGCTCGACCGGCACGTGCGGGGTTACGAATCCGAACACGTACAACACGAAGCTCACCACCACGATCACGAAGCCCAGCTTCATTCCCGCATCGAGAATCTTGGCGTAGACAACCTGCTCTTCGCTGGCGTATTGATGCTGCTTTTCCATATCGATAGTCCTCTTGTTAGGCCCAGATCCCCAGGCCCTTCAGCAAGGCCCGGCTGCCCGCGAGGAGCAGCATGCCGATGACGATTTTCCGCACCAACGCGGCGTTGGCCACCTTCAGCAGGCGCACGCCCAGCATCGAGCCCAGCATGATGCCGATTACCGAAGGGATCGTGATCATGGCGAGCACCGCGCCTTGGTTGATGTACACCCAAGCCGCCGAGGTATCGACAATGGACAACATGAACTTGGAGGTTGCCACGGACACCTTGAGCGGCGCCCCCATGAGCAGATTCAGCACCGGCACGTTGGCCCAGCCTGCGCCGAGGCCGAACATGCCCGCCATAACGCCGATGACCACGAACAGCGCCAGGCCGCCGGGTGTGCGGTGGACGCGCCAGTCGATGTCCTTGCCGGTGGAACCCTCGCGATAGATGCCGTGGATGCGCAGCATTGAAGAAAGCGGGTCAGCCTTGGGCACCTCGGGGTATTCGGACTTTTTTGCCGCCCACATCAGCACCACGATGCCGAGGATGGTGACGCCGAGCGCGGTGTTGACCACATTGGTGGGCAGGGCAAGGCCCATCATGGCACCCACGATGGCGGAGGCGGAAGCGATGAGCGCCAGCGGCAGCGCAAGGCGCAGGCTGGCCATGCCCGAGCGCAGCAGCTCAGGCCCGGCCGCAAGCGCACCGGCCAGGGCGACCAGCAGACCCGCGCCGCGTACGAAGTCGAGATGGAAGGGGAAGAAGCCACCCACGATGGGCACGAACAGCACGCCGCCGCCGACGCCCCCGAGCACCGCGACGATGCCCAGCACGAAGGTCACCACCAGCAGCAGCAGCGGCCAGCCCCACCACGGCAGGCCGCCCGCTTCCGCCGGAAGCGCAACCATGCCCTCGGGCGCCGACGGCACCTGGGCAAGCGCCGGCTCGCTGGCCATGAGCGCCGCAGCCGTGAGGATGAAGGTGAGGATGGAAATAAGCCCGAATAGGCCCGGGCGCGGCTTGGCCGGCCGCGGTGCGTCGTTCAACAACATGCCCTGCTTCTCCTAGATCTCGTGAAACGGGGCTGAACGGCGTCCGCCGGCGCGCAAAAGGCCCGGACGGCCGGAAGCCGCCGGTCCAAGGACCGGACAAAGCCCCATTGGATGGCGTTGCGAAAGCGCGCTAGGTTACGCTCCCACGGCGGCAGGGACGACCATCCCAAACGGGGAATGCCGCTGCAGGGCCAGCTGGGAGAGAATGTGCGGTTATTTTGGACGTGCCCACCGGGGGACCTTACGGTCCCACCGCAGTGAAGCAAAGTCAGTCGGTTGCGGTATTTTCGATGAATTCATGCGGGCGTAGATGCGCGCGCCGGCCGTGCCAGAGCGCCCCCAGCACGATGCCCGCACCGACGATAAGCGCAATCAGCATGACGGCAAAGCTGACGCTCTTCAAAGTATCCGCCGTGCCCGCGGCAATTGGCGTGATCAGATCCAGTTGCGAAAGATAAACCGGCAGCACCAGCGCGCGCGAAACCAGCACGAGGATCATGATGATCCCCATCACCACCTTGATCATGTACGGCTTCACATAAGTGGTGCCGATGGCGCCGAGCTGTACGCCGAACAGCGAGCCCGCCAGGATCACCATGGCCAGGCGGATATCCACGAAGCCGCCCCAGGCGTACTTGATGGTACCGCCGGTCCCCATCACGAAGGCGATGACCAGCTCGGTGGCGGACGCCATGATGCTCGGCACGCCGAGCACGTACATCATCGACGGCACGCCGATGAACCCGCCCACAGCGATGGTGGCCGCCAGCATGCCGGTAGCAAAGCCCAGCGGCACGGTGAACAGGAACGAGACCCGCGCCTTGATGCTTTCGAAATAGACCATGGTGCCCGGAATGTTCACGGAACGGACCCACAGCGCCAAACGGGTGGGCTTTTCCTCCGCGTCCTTGTCACCGGAGCGGTGGATCTTGACGGCGTCGTAGATCACCCAGCCGCCGACAATGGCGAGCACCACCACGAAGGCAACGCTGACATAGAGGTTCGAGCCGGCGTCGCCGAAGCTGTGCTTGATGTGCTCCTGAAGCTGCGCGCCGATGAGCACGCCCGCCTCGGCGGACAGGCCCATGATGATGCCGAGTTTCACGTCCACCTGGCCGTAGCGGGCGCGCTTGATGGCGGCTACCAAGGCTTTGGGAAACTTGTGGCACATGTTGCTGGCCACGGCGACGATACCCGGTACCCCCATGCTCATCATGGCCGGCGTGAGCACAAAGGCCCCGCCCGAGCCGATGAAGCCGCTCACCAGCCCGCCGACGAAGCCGACCATGAGCAGGTAGACGATATTGATCAGATTGAGATCGATGAAGTTGAGTTCGGTACCCACAGAGATCATCCCTTCGCCTTGATGCCGAGGACGTCCCAGAACAGTCCCGTGAACGCGCCGTGCACGTAGGAAAACACGAAGGCGATGACCACCGGGATGATGAACATCCACTGGCCTTGCGCCGATATGCTCAGGATCGGGGCTTCATAGAGGAACAGCACCCCGTAGAGGACGGCGCTGATGATCCCCAGCACCGCCAGGCGGGAGACCGATGCCCCGCCATCAGGGTTCCGCGCCGGCTGACCGGCGCCCTCCTTCGGCGATTGCTGGCGATGCTCAGATCCCGAGGGCGGCTGGCCGGTCGGATTGCGCGCCTCATCCGCGAGACGCAGGGCGGTTTCGGCATCGCCGGCTTCGGCGTATGTGACGGCGGCAAAGCGCTTGCTCAGCATGACGGGCTCCTCTGATATCAAACACCAGCTCTATCAAGACCCGTGCCAGCCGGCACAGCGTTCACAAGCCATTGTTTTGACGGAAATTATTAGATTGGCATGACAAAGACGCCCCTGCGCGGTGTTGCACTATGCAACACACCCACCGACGGACCGAGACATCCCGCCTGGATAACGTGGACCCCGGCCTTGGCGGGGCGACATAAGGAGAGCCTGCGGCCATCCCGGTAACCTAAGCGCGGGCACCGACCCCGCAGGTAATGGCCGGTTTATCTTGTCATTCCGGTGCAAGCCGGAATCCACCTTCTTCCCACCAGGGAACGAACACCGCCTGCGTGACAGCTGTTGCGATTTGCAGCATCGTATGTTGCAATGCGCAACACTTTTCGAAACTCATCACAGCCATGGCACGTTCCACCAGCATCGCCAGCAAAATCATCTGGGGTTACTCCGCCATCGGTGCCGCCATCGTCCTCATTGCCGTGGCCACGGTCCTGGAGCTCCAGCGTCTGGAGGCGTGGGTGAGCGCCGGGGAGCGGGTGTCACATTTCCTCAACGACACGCTGGAAATGCGCCGCTTCGAGAAAAACTATTTCCTCTACCGCCAACGGAGCGATCAGGAACAGGGACTCGCCTATGCGGATGCGGCACTGGCCGCTTTGGCGGGCCATGCGGAGGACTTCGCGCGCGTCGCGGGCGACCAGGAATTGCAGCGACTCCAGAACGGCTTGCACCGGTACCGCGCTCTGCTTGCCAGCGCCGGACGGGACAGCGACGAGACGCCGCTGGCGGATCAGATCCGTCAGGAAGGCAAGTGGATCGCCACGCGCGCCGAGGAAATGGGGGCTGCCGAGCGGCGCATGGTGCAACAGAGCCTCGCCGCCTCACGAACCCGCCTGCTTGCGGGCGTCGCCCTGCTGGCGGTATTCGGCATTATCACCGCGCGCATCCTCTCCAACCTGGTGGTGCGTCCGCTCTACCAACTCCAGGCGGGCATGCAGCGGGTAGCGCAAGGCGGCGTGCACCGCATCCACATCGACTCGCGGCAGAAGGAAATCCGCTCGCTCACCGCCGCCTTCAACCGCATGATGGAAGACCTGGAGTCGCAACAGGCACACCTGGTGCGCTCACAGAAGCTCGCGTCGCTGGGAACCCTGCTGTCCGGCGTCGCCCATGAACTCAACAATCCGCTGTCCAATCTCTCCACCACCTGTCAGATCCTCATGGAAGAGTTCGAGGATATGGACCCTCAGGCGCGCCGCGAGATGCTCGCACAGATCGACGAACAGACGGAACGGACGCGGCGCATCGTGCAAACCCTGCTCGAATTCGCCCGCGAGCGGCGCTTCCGTCGCGAACGGGTGGAATTCCTCGATCTCGCGCAGGGAGTGTTGCAGCTGGTGCGCGGGCAGATGCCGAGCGGCATTGCCGTGCGCCTCGACATCGAACCGGGATTGCAGATCCATGCCGATAAGCAGCGCTTGCAACAGGCGCTCATCAATCTGCTGAAAAACGCTCAGCAGGCCATGGGCGCCAAAGGTGAAATCCGTATGACGGCGGCTGTTGCGCACCAGGATGCACCGCACCCCGGCAACTGTCCGCCGGGCACCGCCATGGAACTCACGGTGAGCGATACCGGCGCGGGTATCCCCGCCGATATCCTGCCACGCGTCTTCGACCCCTTCTTCACCACCAAGGCCGTAGGACATGGTTCCGGGTTGGGGCTGGCCATCGTTCACGAAATCATCGCCGAACATGACGGCTGCATCAGCGTGAACAGCACCCCGGGGACGGGCACCACCTTCCACATCCGCCTGCCCCTCGCCATGCCGCCAGCCGGAGAGCACGCATGAACGAAATGCCGGACGCCGCCTTGGTGCTCGTCGTGGAAGACGAGCCGGTCGCCTTGAAAAACCTTCAACACGTACTGGAACGCGCCGGCTACCGGGTGCTCGGCACGACCCAGGGCGCCGAAGCCCTGCGCATCCTCGCCGAGACCGACGTCGATGTGGTGCTCACTGACGTACGCATGGAAGGCGTGGACGGCATGCAGGTGCTCGCGCGCGCGCGCCAGTTGCAGCCGGATGCCGAGGTGATCGTCGTCACCGGCTATGCCACCCTTGATGCCGCCGTGGAAGCCATGCGCGGCGGCGCGTTCTACTACCTGGCCAAGCCGTTCCGCCTGGATGAGGTACGCAAGGTGGTGGGTGAGGCGGCGGAGAAAGTACGTCTCAAACGCGAGAACCGCCAACTGCGCGCGCGACTTGGGGCGCAGGATCGCACCGCCATCATCACCCGCGATCCGGACATGCAATCCCTGCTCGTCACCGCGCGCCAAGTGGCGCCCACCGACTGCAACGTGCTCATCACCGGCAAAAGCGGCACCGGTAAGGAACTCCTGGCCCGCGACGTTCATACCCACAGCCGGCGCGCCGATGCGCCCTTCCTCGCCATCAACTGCGGCGCCTTCTCGGAAGAACTGCTCGCCAACGAGTTGTTCGGCCATGAAAAAGGCGCCTTCACTGGCGCCGTCACCAGCAAGGGCGGGCTGATTGAAGCGGCTGCGGGCGGCACCCTGTTCCTTGACGAAGTGAGCGAGATGCCCGCCTCCATGCAGGTGAAGCTGCTGCGTGTCATCCAGGAGCGCGAAGTACTGCGTCTGGGCGCCACGGAACCGCGTACTGTAGACGTGCGCTTCGTCGCCGCCAGCAACCGCGACCTGCGCGAGGCAGTGCGCGAAAACCGCTTCCGTGCCGACCTCTACTACCGCCTCAACGTAGTCAATCTCCACCTGCCGCGCCTTGCCCGGCGCGCGGGTGACATCGCGCTGCTGGCGCAATTCTTTCTGGAGAAATACACCACCCACATGCGCCGACAGGTGCACGACATCGCGCCTGAGGCGATGCACCTGCTCCAGGTGTACGACTATCCCGGCAACGTGCGTGAACTGGAAAACATCATCGCCCGCGGCGTCGCCCTCGCCACCGGCGAGCGCATCGAGGTGCAGCATCTTCCTGACGAATTGCGTGCCGCCGGCGCGCGCACCTTTCCCGAAACCAACACCATCACCTCACTTGCCGATCGGGAAGAAGCCTATCTGCGCTGGGTCCTGGAACAAAGCGGCGGCAACAAATCCAAGGCGGCGCGCATGCTCGGTATCGATCGCGTCTCGCTGTGGCGCAAGCTGAAGAAATTCGGAATGTCGTAGCGCCAAGCCAAACGCGGGTACCCATGGCCGCCAGCCGCACCCGGCATGCAAGCATGATGCGAGACCAACACACCCAGCGGGGCAGATCTTCAATGCCCGTGGGCGGGGCCGGTATCACTCACGCTCAATTGGTGGTGTTGTAGTAGCGGTTCAGGTAGCCGATGACGGTCCGCCGCTCCTCATCGGTCAGGGCAGGCAAGCCACGCATCGTGATCTGGGCCTGCATCAGTTCAATCGTGTAACTCCAGTCGCTTTTACGGGCGCGCAGGATGCGGGTTGCGTCGTGGCACGTAAGACAGCGCCCGCTAACCAGTTCCTGCCCCGGCGCCGCCTTGAAGCCGGCTGTCTTCAGCGCTTCGACCCGTTCTCGTTCCAGGGCCATCTTGTCGGCGATGACGGCGGCATACTCAAGGCGACAGATCTCACCCTCCTCCACCTCCCTGATCTGCTTGCGGTGATCCACCGCAACGAGATATTCCTCAAACACCCCCCTCATGAAGCGGTTGATGTTGTAGTTGTACATCTCGGAAAAAATTACATCGCCGTTGCGCAGCGCCGCAACCGCGAACGGCCCACCGTTATTGCCCGGCAGCGGCCAAGTATCGAGTCTGCCGCCGGGGCTCATCCGGCCGATGAGATTGTTGCGAGTGCTGTCCACAAACCAGAAGTTGCCGTCATGATCGAGAGCGGCGTTCTGAACCAATCCCTCGGGATAGGGGAAGCTGACGGTACGCTCTTGCGCGTCGCGCCGCTCGATGGCGCCGCGGCAACGGTCGGAGAGCCAGAGAGCACCGTCGCCACCGATATGGACGTTGTTGGGACAACTCCCGGCACCGCGCTGCTCCACGATTTTCCACTGCCCGGCGCGATCCAGGCGTGCCAGATAACCCTGGGCCTGCGCCATCGTCTCGCCTGGCTGCAACAGGGTCACCCACAGCGCCCCGTCATCGGCGGCCGAGATGGAGGAAGGCCAGCCGTGGGGAGCGGGCATCTCGGTGAACTTACCTTCCATATCCATGCGGACCACCGTTCGGCGCAAAGGGCCGGTGGTGAACCAAAGGGCACTGCCCTGGGAGAGCAGCGCAAAGGGCTGTGCGCCTTCGATGGGGAGCGCGTATTCCGTGATCGTCCCATCCGGCGCCACACGCCCGAGCTTGCCTGCACGTCTTTCCGAGAACCAGAGGTTTCCCTTCCCGTCTAGCGCCAGCGAGTAAGGTTCAGCGTTAGGCGTCGGGATCGGATAGGCGGTGACCGAACCGTCGCTGGCCATTCGGGAGACGGCATTGCTGTCCTGTTCGGTGAACCATACATTGCCCTGAGCATCCTCCACGAAGTCGTAAGAACCGAAGGGGCGGCAGGCAAAGGCCGATTGTGTGGTGACGATGGCCAGCAGGGCCGCTATCAGCATCAGGCGGTGACGCATGCGCCTCATTGTTTTTCTCCTTTCACATCAGCGGCAAATCAATCCGAGCCGGTCTACCAAAGGAAATCCCGCAATCGCCTCCGGAATGCCCATTCGGCCATCGGCAACAGCAAGAGCGTACTGACGCCGATCCCCGCCATCACTTGCACCAGGGGCAGGTGGGGAAGCGACGGGTTGTAGGCGGCACGCAGCCCTTCGCTGACGTAAGTGGTGGGCAACATCAGCGAAAGCTGGCTGTACGGTGCATCCAGCATCGAATGGGAGTAGAACGTGCAGCCGAAGAATGTCAGCGGCATCAACACAAACGAGAAGGCCTCCTGCCCCTTGTCCGGGGTCCGCGGCAGACAGAGGATCACCAGCATCAGCAGCGAGAAGAACAACGCCGCGGTCACACCGATGGCGAGCAGCAGAGATAGGGAGACGGGGGCGAAACCGAGCAGCAACCAGACCAGCCCCACCACGACAGAGCCGCTGACCGTTCCGTAGAAGACCCCGCCCAGTACCTTGGATACCAGCAGAAGCCGCAGGCTCACCGGCGCCAGCAGCCACCCCTCCAGGGTGCGGTAGTAGTAGCCCGGCAGAATGGAACTGGCGATCACGGTAACGGGGCCGCTCATAATGGCGATGGCAACGATCCCCGGCGCCATGGTCTCGGCGTAGCTGCTACCGCCTGCGGAAAACATACCGCCCACCACATGCCCGAAGACAAACAGGTAAACGGCCGGCTGGATCACCAGCCGGATCATGGCAAATCGCAGCGCCCGGGTATCTGCACCGAAGTCCCGCACCAGCATCGCCAGGACGAACCTCATGCCGCGCCACTCGGAGTAGAGGTACGGAGAAGCCCGGGAGCCAGGGCAACGATCTTGCCGGCGACAGGGGTACCCATCCCCGCTGGCTGATCCGTTTCCCCCAGCCGCCCTCCACGGAGCACGCCGACCCGGTCGCAGAGATGCTCGGCCTCTTCCGGGTAGTGGGTCGAAAGCAACACAGTCCCATGCGAACGGCAATGCCGCGTGATCTGTTGCCAAATGAAGCTTCGGGTCTCCTGGTCGAGGCCGGAGGTCGGTTCGTCCAGGATCAGCAGTTCCGGCTCCGTCATAAACGCCTTGGCTAGCATCACCTTACGCTTGGTGCCACCGGACAACCGCATCACCGGCTCGCGGGCCTTTTCCTTCAGACCAAGGGGCTCCAGCCATTGCTCTGCGCGCCTCACCGTCTCGCGTTTCCCCAGGCCGTGGAAGAGACCGTGAAAGACCAGGTTTCCTCTGACATCCAGCGCCGGATCCAGATTGTTGTCCTGGGGGACGACCCCGAGCCTTCCTTTGATGACCGTGGCCTCCCTCCCTGTATCCAGACCAGCGATACGGATCCGGCCACGGGTAGGACGCAACAAGGTGGTGAGCAACTTGATGGTCGTGGTCTTGCCCGCGCCGTTGGCGCCGAGCAGGCCGAACACCTCACCGCGTCCAACCATGAACGAGAGTCCGCTGACCGGCATCGTACCGGTCGGATAGCGAAACGCGACATCCTCCACGTCAATCACAGGGCCGTTCATCGTACGGCCCCGCGTTGCGACTCTCCCCTTGCTGATGCCGAACGTCGTAACGCCTCTCCTATCGCCGGATAGAGCCGGTGCATCAATGTGCAGTGGGAGGTCGTAGGTCTTGAAATATCACCGCTTGCAGCAACGGAGTTGGCTGGGCACTCACCGCCGCAGATGTGGCGCACGTCACAACCGCGGCAGGTTGGGCGCTGCTCCACAGAGTTTCCACTGAGCAGTGCCTGCACCCCTGCCGCCTCGGGGCCGGGCCAGACACTGTCATGCACGCTGCCCATGCGAAACGCAGTATTTCCGACGAAGTGATCGCAGGGGTAGACACCACCATCCGCCGCCACCGCCAACACCCCGTTGGCCGCATCGCAGGGGTGATGCATGCGCTCACCGTTCATAAATCCGCGTATCCGGTAGAACTGCTCGCCGTAGCACGGTTCCTCGCCAGCCACAGCCCGAGCCATTGCATCCCGATTGACCGCATAGAGTTCCTCGGCCAGCCGCGTCAACCTGCGGTTCTTCCAACCGGGAACCTGAAACGCTGGGACCAGCCGAATGGCGGACGCGCCGAGCGCCCCGAAATCACGCACTGTCCCGAGCAGGTCTTGCATACCTGACTCCGTGACCGTGGCCCGCAGCGCGAACGCAATACCCGCCTCCCGAAACCGGGCCAGGGTTTCAAGCACCGTGGCATGCACACTTCGGCGGCCACGGAGAAAATGCCGTTGACCATCAGTGACGGATTCATCGCCGTCGAGGCTGACCGCGACGTAATCGACATGCTCGCGAAGAAAGGCCACGATATCGTTGGAAACAACGGTCCCGTTGGTGGTGAGGGCGTAACGCAGGCGCAGCCCGTGTTTCCCGGCCATGTCCTCTCCCAGACTCACCGCCTCCTGCATGAGCCTGAAATTGAGCAACGGTTCGCCTCCGAAGAAGGAGACGACAAGGGATTTGCTCGCAAGCGGGAACATCGTGTCGAACGCGCGGCGCAGGGTGGCACCATCCATCAGGCGCGGGCTTTCGCCGAAGTGTCCACCCTCCGCGTAACAGTAATTACATGTGAGATTGCAGCGCTGGGACACCAACAGGTAAAGATTGCGCAAGGCGACACTCATCGAGCACCTACCCCGGCGAACCGCTCCCCGGCCTCGTGAAGCAGATGCATACGCCGGGAGGGATCGGCCATGGCCTCGGCAAATCCCGCTACCATGGCCTCGGCAATTCGCCGGGTGGATTCGCAGTGCTGCTTGTTAGGCTGTTCCACCTCACCGTTGGCGGCGGCAGCACGGGCATAACAGCCACCGCCGCACAGGTAGCGTGCCCAGCAACAGTTGCACTCCTGCCGCTGGCGGACATTCAGGTCATCGAAGCGGCGACGCAGCCGCCGTTCGCGCTCGGCAGACTCATCGGCGAGGTTACCCATGAAGTAGTCCGGTATACCGACCAATCCATGGCAGGCCCAGACGGCCCCGTCAGCGGTGATGGCAGGATTCTGACCGGCACCACAATAGTGGCAAGGCCGCCTGGCCGTCAGCAGGGTCGCCAATGCATTCCAGATCCCCTTGCGCGCCAGCGCCGGAATCGCGCCTTCACCACCTGAGAAAAAACGCTGCACCCACGACACCTGGGTCCGGGTGTAGGCATCCCACGCCGCCTCATCCATCTGCGCCGGACTGCCTGCGGGGACATTGGCCGGCGTCACGAGCACGACATCCGCCCCCAGTCCCTCCAGGTAATTGACCGACGCCTCACATTTTGTCGCCATGTCGCCGGCCAGGGTCGCCTTCAAGGCAAGTTTCGCCCGGGTGTGCCTGCGTAGCTCATTCAGGTTCGCGATGGTACGGTCGTGAGCGCTCCAGCATTCGCCTTCCTTCTTCGGCGAGCGATGGCGGTCATTGACATCGCACGGGCCGTCCAGGCTGATAGTGACCGAATCGATGTGCCTGTCGATGAAGGCCAATATCTCTTTGTTCAGCAGGGTGCCGTTGGTGGTCATGCTGTAGTGGATGCGTACACCCCGTTCCCGCTCCAGCGCCCCGCCGATCCTGACGGTCTGCTTCATCGCCTTGAAACCCAGCAACGGTTCCCCGCCATAGAATGAGACGGCATAGGTCTTGCCCGGCTCGCTGAAATAGCGTCGAAAGGCTGCCTCGATCACTTCCGGGCCCATCACTGGCGGAGCCTGCACCACGTGACCACCGTCGTTGTAGCAATAGCTGCAGGCGAGGTTGCAGTCATGTGCCATATAGAGGCAGAGACTATCGGTCACCGAAATGAATGGGCAGGATTGCGCTTTGTCCATGGCCGTCCGCATCAGGGCCTCCTCCCCGACGAGGATCCCTGCCAAAGATCCCGAGGGCGGTTCCGCCCCGGCGCAACAGGCATCCACCGAGGCGGCGTGCGCTTTCTCTATCGTGTAGAGATGCGCGCTTTCCGGGAAGAACAGATAGTCCTCGTCCGTGCCGGAAATACGCCGGAAGTCACGCGACATGGACTTCTTCCCCACCCTTGGTCCCGATACGGCAGGAGAGACCGGCCCGTAGGCGCTGCATCAGTTCCAGGCGTTCGGCGGGTTGTTCGATCACCGCGGCGACATCGGGCAACAACGCCTCGATCACCGTCTTGATATAGCGGCAGTGCCGCTCGACCGGAGGTTCCATGTCGCCGTGCTCGGTGTAGGAGTACTTGTCGCACGAACCGCCGCAGAGATAGCGCGCCCAGCAGTCGCGGCAACCACTACGCTCGTCAACCGTCGTATGGATGAAGCGCGTACGGATAGCCTGGAACGGTGCGCTCTCCCGCAGACTGGGATCGGCCACGTTACCCATGCGGAACTCGTCGATCCCGACGAAGCGGTGACAAGGATAGACGTCGCCCTCCGCGGTTACTGCCAGCAGGTTGGTTCCGGCGTTGCAGTGATAAAGATTGTGGGTGCGTGAAACGAAATGGAAGAGGATGTAGAACGGATATTCGAAGGCCACCGGTTGCCCGCCCTCGACAAAGCTGCGCAGGCCCTGGCGGTTGACCGCGACGATCTGTTCCACAAACCGCCCATAGGTCTCGTCATCCATGTAAAGCGGATGATCCGCCGGCACGTCCACATCGACCAATCCGATGCCACCGGGGCGGAACTCATTCAGATGGCGGTAGATCGCCTCCACTTGATCGCTGCCCTGGCGGGTGACGATACTGCGAATACCCCAATTGACACGGGTGTTTGCGGTCAACCGTTCGATATTCTTTGAAATCCGGTCATGCGTACTCCAGCCGGATTTGCTGGGCCGTTGCTCATCCTGGAGTCCCTTCGGGCCATCCAGGCTGAAAGTCACGTCGCTGATGTGATCTCGGAATAACGCCTCGATCCTCTTGCTGTAGATCGTGCCGTTGGTCACCACATTGAACGCGATGTCGGCCTTCCTGGCCTTGCGATACTCATCAGCCATTTCAATGGTTTTCTCCACCACCGGCAGATTCATCAGCGGCTCCCCACCAAAGAAGGTGACTTGGTGTCTCTGCCCCTCGCTGAAGAATCGGTCGAATGTCTGCTGCACGACCTCATTGTTCATCTTGCCGGGTTGGCCATACTCTCCTTCATCCGCATAGCAATAGGCGCAGCGCAGATTGCATTGCTGGGAAACAAAGAGATAGAGGCCGATCACGTGATCTGGGATATCCGCCGGGCTGCGTAACGGCTTGGCCTTCGACATGTTGCGAGCCAGATCTTCCATATGGTCGCAGAGCTGATGCCACCGGTGCAGCGCACGCTCTCCGGAAAGCGCCTCACCGGCTTCGACCTTCGCCAAGACTGACGCCGTGTCTGCATCAATCTCAAACAAGGAGACGATGTCTGTCAGAAAGACATAGTGTCGGCCGTCCTTGCTAAAGCTATGAAAATCTCTCCGCTCCATCCATCTCTCCTCACTTCTTCGATTGAATTGCCCGGCCACGGGACGATTACAACGTCAGTTGAACCAACCCGGCCCTGTTAGCCGCCCATGCTTCCGCATGTGCAGCCGGGACCTCCTTGATTGCCACAGCAGATCATCGCTGTCATTGCCTCGAATGCCTGGTTGAGCCCTTCCAGCGAGTCGAACTCGATCCGTCGGATACTCATGGGCTCCATTTCGCTGGTTTGCTGATGTTCAGACTTCGTCTTGTCCACACTCATTGCACTTCTCTTGTTTCACGTCTCGTAGGTGCCTCGTGGCCGGGCAAAAATGAAAAACCGCTCTGTTCAGAACCTGGCCTCCAACTCAAGCCAGTAATTGCGGCCATCCAATTTTTCGTAGAAAAAACCATTCCCGTCGCGGTCGAAAACGTTGTTGACCGACAGTGAGGCGATCAAGTCCGGGCCGCTTCCGGTATTGAAAGCCCTCGACAGCTTCATGTCGGTGATGAAATGGCTTCCCGCCTTGGTGTCGTCTGCGTTGCTGTCCATGAAATAACGATCCCCGACATACCGGCCAACCACATAGGCGGTGAACAGATTCGGGTTGTCGTAGGTCAGTCCAATGTTCGCTTTATGCTTTGTGACGTTGGCGGGAATGTTCCCTTCCCATGCGGTGTTGGATGGGTTTTCGGTGATCTCCGCGTCGGTGTAGGTGTAATTGAAGAAGGGCCGCCAGGACCGGGCGAGCCGGCCTTTCAGTTCGAACTCGATACCCGCAGTCTGGATCTCGCCGATGTTCTGGTACTGCATCTGGCTCCCGACCATGGCCGAGGTGATACGGTCCTTGTAGGTGCTGTGATAGATGGCCGCGCTGCCATCCGCACCGCCATCCAGGGATGCAAATTTGACGCCGGCCTCATAGGAAACGGCGGTTTCCGGCTTGAGGTCGGGATTATCCAGCCAGATGCCGCCACTACGGTACTTAATGCTATTTGGCGCGGGAATATAGGCGGTGCCGGCGGTGCCGTAGAAAGCCAACCCTTCACGCAATTTGTAACTCAGACCCAACCGCGGTGTGGCAACCGTATCGTCCGAGTCCGGATAGGGCGTACCGCTGCGGACATCATCGTAGAACTCGTACTTGTCATATCGTGCACCGGCGGTCACCGTCAGACGGTCGAAGCGATGCTCGTCCTGGACCAGGGCGCCGTATTGACGCGATTTGCGGCTGCTGCTGGAGATGAGGGCGGCGCCGCCAGCGGAGTAGTCATCCCAGACAATGTCACCGTCGCTGTAGGTTCCGCCCAGAGTGAGGGTATTGCCCTCAATGGGATGGAGATCGAGCTGTGCATCCGCCGAGCGGGTCTTGCGGCTCTCATGACTGCGGCTCGTCTCGTCGAGAGATCCTGTCAGAAAGTACCTGTCGTAGGTCTGCCACCAGGAACTGTTGGCACTGATAAGCTTGACCTTGAGTTCCTGCCCTCCAGCGAACCGGCTGTTATAGGCAATATCATAGGTATCTCCCTCGTTCTCGGCGCGGTAGTTCGGGTGGCCACCCAGCCAGTCGCCCTCGTTGTCGTAATACTGGACACCGAGGGACAGATCGGTGTCGTCATCCAGCCACCAAGTGAGTCGTGCTCCATATTTGCGCTCTTTGCCGCCACGGTTGTCGAGATCCGTAAAGCTGAAGGGAAAGGCCGCATAAGGCGGCGGGGTCTCGGGGAGCTGTTTGAAGCCGTCCGTTTCATAGGTACGGGCGTTTACTTGGAGGTCGAAGTCCTTAAAAGAACCACCAGCCCCGGCCGCCAGTTCACGGGCGTTGTGCGATCCTCCGCCAACGCGGGCAAAGGCATGCGGTTCACCGGCACCTCGCTTCGTGATGACATTGATTACACCACCCATGGCGCTGGGTCCGTAAAGCACGGAACTGGGGCCGCGCACCACCTCGATACGCTCCACATTATCCAGGTTGATCGAGTACCAGTAGTTACGGACCGGCTCGGCAATCGGTTCCAACGGCATGCCGTTCAACAGGAACTGGGTCGTACTGCCGGCCGAAGACAGGCCGCTTCCGCGCAGGATCGGTACGTTCGGCACTGCTACGCCATCCTTGTACGCCATATCCACACCGGGAAGGCTTCGCAGCAAATCCTCCGGTTTGGCTGCACGCTGCTGCTCGATCTCCTTGGCGGTCACCACCGACACACTGGCGGGCACGTCAAGGATCTCCCTCTCCGTACGGGTGGCCGTGACCGTGATGGACAGGGGAACCTCCCCGCGTTGCGGTGGGGCCCCGGTGTTTACCAGCAGATAAGCACCATCATTGCGCTCGACACCGATACCGGTACCGGCCAACAACAACTGCAGCGCGTCCGCCGGTGCGAGAGCACCGGTCACCCCGCCGGTGCGCAGGCCGCGAATGCGGTCCGGCGAATAGAGCAGGTCGACGTGCGACTGCTCGATGAAGGCACGAAGTGCCGATTCGAGCGGCTGCGGCCCGATGCTGAAGTCGATGGCGTTGCTCGCGAGCGCAACCTTGGCATTCAGCGGCAGCGCCAGGGCAAGTGCGAGGGCAATACGTTTCAACCCCTGGGAAGTGGACCGGCACAGGTCGGTTCGAAGCTCCACTATTTTTTCCCTTGTTTTTGTTTTCAGACGTCAAGCAGGAATTCCCACCCCGGCAAATGGGGTGGTATGTATTCCAAGACGGACTGAAAACAAGAACCCTGACCTCGGGCGGGAACAATTTGCAGAAGGACCGGCTGGAGGGTGAGTGGAAGCGGACTAATCGGGCCGGATCAGCAATACACCTTCTTCCGTTTGCTCCAGGGAGACCGGGAGCATGCGCGGCAGGAGTTGGGGAAGCGTATGCAAGTTGGCGATGCGGAAAGTACCGCTGAGTTTGAGATTATTCAGGCGGGGATCGGCGATATGAAGGGGTGCTTCCTGGTAACGGTTGAATTGCGCCACGACCTCGGTCAGTGGCGCGGCTTCGAAATGGACACGCCCGTCCAGCCAGTCGAGGACTCCGACGTCGTTGTTCCCGATGGGGGAAAGCATGCCGCCGTCATCGCTGTAGGTCACGGTTTCACCAGCATTCAGCAGTTGCTTGTCGCCACCCCCGACGGCAACCTCCACACGCCCGTCCACCACGGACACGCGCACACCGGCCTGATGCCGGTAGACACCGAACCGGGTACCGACCGCACGAGCCGCACCGCCGGCGGCAATGACGACAAACGGTCTGGCCGGGTCAGGGGCAACCTCGAAATACGCCTCCCCCTTTTGCAGATGCAGGGTGCGCCGCTCCGAGGTCAACTCCACACGGAGTGCCGAGTCGCTGTTGAGGTGTACCACCGATTGGTCAGCCAACCGGAGGGTCTGCTGCTCTCCCTTGGCGGTTTGATAACTGCCGGGATCGTATAAGAAGACCCCCAGTCCGGTGAGCACCGACAATACGAGCACTGCCGCCACCGCCACGGCTTTCCACCGCGTCGTGCCACGCTCACCGGGATCCCGAGCTGCGGCAGCGTATGCCATGCCCTCAACGGGAAAGGTCTCCCTCAGGCCATCCAATTCCTGCCAGACGCCCTGTATCGCCTGATACTCCTCCCGGTTCCTGGGATCGGCGGCCAGCCACCGTTCGAATGCGCACCTTGCCTCTTTCGTGGGCGGCTTATCGCGCAGCCGAACGAACCATTCTGCTGCCTGCCGCCGCGCGAGCGGCAGTTCCTGACCATTGAAGTCGTCATCACGTGGCATGGGGTAGATCTTATTCCAAATGAATGGCTCCGACGCCATGTCGGTGTATCCATTCCCCCCATGGCTATGCCCTTCAGTCGAGCACCGCTAGGCGCTCCCGGCAGTGCGCCAGCGCCCGAATAACGTGTTTCTCTACCATGTTGACGGAAATCTCCAATTTCGCTGCGATAGCAGCGTGAGTTTGGTGCTCGAACTTGTGCATCAGAAAGACCTCGCGGCAGCGCGGCGGTAGTTCCGCAATGGCGTGCTGCAGAACTGCCAAGCGCTCCTGGGCATACACCGTATGCTCAGGAGTGACATTGTCAGTCGCCTGCTGTACCGCATCGCTCTCTTCGCAGTTTTCGTAGACGTGGGCGCGGCGCGCCCGGAGATGGTCGAGGACCAGATTCGAAGCGATCTGAAACAGGAAGGGACGCGGTCGGCGCAATTCATAGCCGTCCTCCAGGCACAGCACCCGCATGAAGGTGTCGTGCATCACGTCGTCCGCATCGCCGGATGATAACTTCTTGGCGATAAACCGGCGCAGGGCATCGCCGTACTCTTGGTACAGGGTGGCAATATCGATTTTGTTATTACGTGACCCCACAAGAAGCCCCCACTGCGCGCATGGATTGTGAGGCGCTTTACCTATAACATCAATATGTTATATGGCGCACACCGCAGGTGAATTGCCACACCTCAGCGGCAACGCTCCCTGTTTCTGGCGACGGCATTGCGGCATACAGTTTGCGAGTCACTTCGTGGCAGGTGGCGGTTCTATTGACGCTACAACGGATTATCAGGCACCAGAGCTTAACGATGACCATGCGCCACGCGCATCTTGCGCCGGGGCACATGGCGGGGCTGTTAGGCTGAACCCGCTGGCGGAATGGACACTTTTTGGACAGTAGGAACAGTGCACGCGCCAAGGGTGGCGCGTAACCTGTTGGTTCAATTGGTGGGTCGTGAGAGACTCGAACTCTCGACCAACGGATTAAAAGTCCGCTGCTCTACCGACTGAGCTAACGACCCGGAAAAAAAGAGGGGCTATGCTACCGGACCTGACGAAAAAGGCAAGTCCGGCAGCACACGATGGAAGGTTTTAGATGGCTTCCAGCTTGCGCATGGAGCCGGGGAGCAGACGCATGTCGACCAGCGAAGTGGCGAAGGCCTGCATGAAGCTGGCGTCTTCGTAGACCATGCGGTAGTACGCGATCTTCATGGTCAGCGCGCTGCCGAATACGATGGCGACGAAGGTGACGAAGGAGCCGAGGGCAAGCGTTGAAATACCCGTGACACCCTGACCGATGGTGCAGCCCATGGCGAGCACGCCGCCAAAGCCCATGAGTACCGCGCCGATGAAATGGTTCAGGAAATCCTTGAACGAGGCAAACCATTCGAAGCGGAAGCCGCGCGATATCACCGACCAGATCAGTGAGCCGAGAATGACGCCGGCCACGGCCATGATGCCAAAGGTAAGCATGGTGGCGTCGAAGCCAGCGGCGCCATAACCGACGGTCTGGCCCATGGGATTGATGAAGGTGAAGGATTGCGCGCTGAGCGGGCGGGAATCGGCGGGCTTCACGTCGCCCTCGCCGGCATACATGTCCCACTGCTCGGCCACGAAGTTCTGCAGGCCGAAGCTTTCGTCCTCGGTACCCACCATGACGTTGCTGCTGATGTACCAGCCGCCGACCACCGCCGCACCCACCACGATGCCGCCGACGATGTTGTTCATGTTGCCGCGGAACTCCGCGGACTTGAACACGAAGGCCAGCACCGCGAGCGCCAGCACCACGCCGATGATGAGGCGCGCCGTCGCGACGCTTTCACCGGAGGCGATCAGGGAGCCGAGGTCCTGGCTGGCGCCCATCTGCACGGACAGCGGGCGGATCCAGTCATAGAACAGCACGGTGAACAGGGTCTGGTCGGAGCCCGGAAACGGGTTGACCATGAAATAGGCGATGACGCCAATGATGAGCAGCACCATCACTGATTTGATGTTGCCACCGCCAATGCGGATCAGGCATTTGTTTCCGCAGCCGCTCGCGAGCGTCATACCGATGCCGAACAGCACGCCGCCCAGGAGATGCTCAGCCCACAGGAACTGCCCGGCGCGATACGGAGGAAAGGCGCTGTCGGCCTGCACCAGACCCATGGACTCCAGCACCACCACGCCGAGCAGCGCCACGGCGATGGCCAGCAGCCAGGCACGCATACGGCCGGTGTCGCCCATGTTCACCCAGTCGGAAACCGCGCCCATGGTGCAGAAGTTGGTTTTGTTGACGACCGCACCCATGATGAGCGCCACGGCGAAGGTGGCCCAAAGCAGGAACGACTGGGCCTCCCCGAAATTCTCGAAGATCATGTTTCTCCTCCTGTCCGGCGGTTGATCCGCCTGTTGGTTTCCCCGTGGTGACTGGGGTTGAAACGCCCCAAGGATAGAGACGGCCACGCAGAGCGTCACCATCCTAAAAGGGGTAGGAATATTCTCAGGATTTCCGGAATTTAGCGATAAAGCGTGGGATCGGGCACGTCCGCCGCCCGGAAGCCTTCCGCGCGCAGGCGACAGGAATCGCAGCGCCCGCAGGCACGGCCCTCCGCATCCGCGTCGTAGCAGGACACCGTGAGGCCGTAATCGACACCCAGCCGGGCGCCGGTGCGAATGATCTCCGCCTTGCTCATATCGATGAGCGGCGCGCGGATGCGAAAGCCCCTGCCCTCCACACCCGCGCGCGTGCCGAGGTTGGCCATGGTCTCGAAGGCCTGCACAAATTCAGCGCGACAGTCGGGATAGCCGGAATAATCAACGGCGTTCACACCGATGAAGATGTCATGGGCATCGAGCACCTCGGCCCAGGCCAGCGCCAGGGACAGGAACACCGTATTGCGCGCCGGTACGTAGGTGACCGGGATGCCCTCGCTCGGCCCTTCAGGCACGGCGATGGTGTCGTCCGTGAGGGCGGAGCCGCCGAACTGGCGCAGGTCGAGCCGGAACACGCGGTGTTCCATGCCCAGGCTGCGGGCGATGCGGCCGGCGGCAACCAGTTCGGCGCGATGGCGCTGGCCATAATCGAAACTGAGTGCGCAGCCCGCAAAGCCTTCGGCGCGGGCCATGGCGGCCGCGGTCGCGGAATCGAGCCCACCGGAGATGAGTACGACGGCTTTCTTTGGCATGTTCATCGGCCCGGGGCGTTACCCCAGAGGATCTTGTGCAACTGCAACTGGAAGCGCACCGGCAGGCGGTCTTCGATAATCCATTCCGCCAGCGCCCGCGGTTCCACCTGGCCCATGGCCGGTGAGAACAACACCTCACAGCGCGCCGCAAGGTGCTCGCGGGCAAGCAGTGTCTTCGCCCAGTCGTAATCGGTGCGGTCGCACAGCACGAACTTGACCTGGTCACGGGCGGTGAGCCGTGCGAGGTTTTCCAGGCGGTTGCGCGCCGCCTCACCCGAACCGGGGGTCTTGATGTCCATGACCTTGACCACGCGCGTGTCGACGCCGGCGAGGTCGAGGGCGCCGCTGGTCTCGAGGGACACTTCGTGGCCGAGGTCGCACAAACGGGTGAGCAGTTCGAGACATGGGCGCTGCGCCAACGGCTCGCCGCCGGTGACGCACACGTGGTGCACGCCGAATTCATGCACCTGCGCGACGACGCTGTCGAGCGACTGCCATTCGCCACCCTGAAAGGCATAGCTGGTGTCGCAGTAGCCGCAGCGTAAGGGACAGCCGGTGAGACGCACGAACACCGTCGGCCAGCCGACGCTGCGCGATTCGCCTTGCAGAGACAAAAAGATTTCCGTGACGCGCAGGCGCGCCGCGGCATCGGCGGCTCCGCTCATCCCTCGCGCCTGAACTGGCCGAGAAGATTGCGCGCCTGGCCCGCTTCGGTGGAATCCGGATAACGCTTCACCAGCTCGTTGAGCACGCGGGTCGCCGCCGCCCGATCACCGAGCTCGTTGTGGCTGTAGCCGATCTTCAGCAGCGCCTCGGCGAGCTTGGGGCTCTTGGGATAGTTGTCGAGCAGTTTCTGGTATTCGGTGATGGCCTGTTTGAAATTACGCTGCGCATAGGCGGCCTCACCCAGCCAGTACTGCGCGATATGCGCATACCGCCCCTGCGGGTAGTTCTTGAGAAAATCGCGGAACGCGGCAGCCGCCTGTTCGTAGCGCAGCTCGCGCAAAAGGTCGAAGGCCTTCTGATAGGCCTCACGCTCCTGCGCCGTGGCGGCCGGCTCGGCCTCCGTGGGCGCCTCCGGAGCGGCACCGGGCGTGGACAAGCCACCGGGTGCCGGCACGACGCCGGCGCCGGTGCCGGCTTCGCGCTCCAGGCGTGCGAGACGGCGATCCACGTCCATGTACAACTCGCGCTGGCGGCGTTGCAGGCCCTCGATGGCGTGGGCCTGCTCTTCCACCAGCCCGCGCAGCTGCTGCACCTCGCGTTGCAGGCTGTCGATGCGTGTGTGCATGTCGACCAGCGTCTGGTTGCTCAGCTGCTGTTCGAGACGCGTCACGCGCGCATTGAGGTCCTGGGGCGGGGCGGCGAACGCGCCGCCCGCACCCAGCACCAATGCCCATGCGAAGGTGAGCCGGACTGCACGCATGTGTTACACGCCCGAGTAGATCAACTCGACGCGGCGATTGAGACGCCACGCGGATTCGTCATGACCCTGCGCCGCCGGGCGCTCCTCACCGAAGCTGATGACCTGCTGCTGCCCCTTGGCCATGCCTTGCAGCAGCATCAGGCGTTCGATGGCCTGGGCGCGGCGCTCGCCGAGACCCAGGTTGTATTCGCGCGAGCCGCGCTCGTCCGCATGGCCCTCGATCACCACGGAGGCGTTCGGGTTGGCAGCCAGGAACTTGGCGTGTTCCGCGACGATGTTGCGGTCTTCGGCACTCACCTCGGAACTGTCGAACGGGAAATAGAACACGCGCTTGGAGAGCGGGCTCTGCGGGTCTTCCAGCGGGCTGCCGGCGAAGCCGCGCTCGGTCTCCGCACCGGCCGCCTCAGCGCCGGGGGCCTGCTCTGCCGCCGCGCCCGGGGCTTCGGTGGGTTCGGTAGGGGTGGTCTGCTGCTGAGCACAGCCGGCAAAAAGCCCCACACCGGACAACAGCACAAGAATTGCCATCAGCTTTTTCATGGTTTTCCTCTTCTTACTTGAAATACGGAGACCACGCGGGTTCGCGCACGTCCCCTCTGCTGAGCCCAAGCCGCTGGTGGGCACGTCCATCCGCGGCCACCGCTTCCAGAACACCCCGCCCGCGGATCTCCGTCGCGTAGATGATCATGGCGCCATTAGGCGAAAAACTGGGGGATTCGTCCAGTCGTGATTCGGTGAGCACGCGCAAATTACCGGTTTCGATGTCCATCACGCCGATGCGGAAGCGGTTGCCCTCGCCGGTGAGCAGGGCCAGCCGACGGCCGTCGGGCGAATAGCGCGCGCGGGCATTGTATGCCCCTTCGAAGGTCAGGCGCTCGGGCGATCCGGCGGGCATCCCGCCACTCATGGGCAGGCGGTAGATCTGCGGCCGACCGCCGCGATCGGAGGTAAACACCAGCGCTCGGCCATCCGGCGACCAGGCGGGTTCCGTATCGATGGCCCAGTTTTCGGTCACGCGCGTCAATCGCGAAGAGGCCAGTTCGAGCACGTAGACCTCCGGGTTGCCGTCGCGCGACAGGGTCAGCGCGAGATGGCGCCCGTCCGGCGACCAGGCCGGCGCGCTGTTGATGCCCTGGTAGGAGGCCACCTTCTCGCGCTTGCCGCTGGCGACCTCCTGCACATACACGCCAGAACGCCCCTCTTCGAAGGACACATAGGCGAGCCGGCGCCCATCCGGCGACCAGGCCGGCGACATGATGGGCTGGCTGGAGGTGAGGATGATCTGCTCGTTGTAGGCGTCGGAATCCGCCACCGCCAGACGATAGGTGCGCTTGCCGTCCGCGCCGCGCTCCTCGGTCACGTAACTGATGTTGGTGTCGAAGGCACCGCGCTCACCGGTGAGCTTCTCGTAGATGATGTCGCTGATCTGATGCGCCACCCGGCGCAGCTGATTGGCCGTGGCCGGGATGCTGTAGCCCAGCAGTTGTTGGCTGCGCGGCACGTCGAGCAACTGGAATTCGACCATGAAACCGCCGCCCTCGCGCGGCCGCACCCGGCCGATCACCAGGCTCTCTGCGCCGGTGCCGCGCCAGGCGGCATAGTCCACCTGCGCGGTCTGGGTGGGACGCGCCGGCAGGCGGTCGAGGGCGAGCGGCGCAAAGCGCCCGCTGCGCGCCAGGTCGGCACTGACCACCGCGGCGACGTCATGGGGCAGCGGGGTTGCACCGGTCCAGGCGAATGGCACCACGGCCACCGGCAGGGCGCCCTCCATGCCTTCGGTGATCTCGATGTTGAGCACGGCCTGCGCTGTACCCGTCGAGCACAACGCAGCCACCAGCAATATGCGCAGGATCGTCCGCACCTCTACCCCTCTGTGTGGAACCTGAAGTTGATTTCCCGATCGAACACGTCCGGCGTGGGCGGCGCAGGCAGCGGCGAGGCCTTGCGCACCGCCGCCTCCACGGAACGGTCCAGGGCCGGGCTGCCGCAGCTTTGCAGCAACCGCACCTCTTCCACCTCGCCGCCCGGCAGCTGGCGCACGAACACCTGGCAGTTCACGCTGCCCGCGGTGCCGGCCGGACGCAGCCAGTTGCGCGACACCTTGTTGGCGATGAGGTCGATGTACTCCGCCTTGATACGGCTGTTGATGCTGGCCGTTTCGCGGACCAGCCGCTCCTGCTCGGCGGCGAGCTTGGCCTTGAAGGCCGCTTCTGCTTCGGCCTTCTGCTGAGCCTCACGCTTTTCTTGCAGAGCCTTCAGGCGTTTCGCCTCTTCCTCGCGCTTCTTCTCGATGGCCGCCTTCTCCGCGGCGACGCGCTGTTGTTCGGCCTTGAGATCCGCAAGACGCTTGCGTTCCGCCTCGCTGGCGCGCTGCTCCTGGTCGCGTTTCTTTTTCAGGTCGGCAAGACGCTTGGCCTCCTTTTCGCGGGCGAGACGCATCTGCTCCGCGTCCTTGGCGAGCTTTTGCTGGCGCGCGGCCTCGGCGGCGCGGCGCGCCTGCTCGTCCGTGCGCAGTTTTTTCAGTTCGCGTTCCACCATCGCCTCGTCCACCGCCACGGTCTCGACGGCCTCCATCACGGGTGCGGCCACCGGCAGGCGCGCAGGTTCGTTGTGGAAGCTGAAGGCCAGTGCGGCGAGGACGAATACGTGCACGCCCAGGGAGATGCCGATACCGAAGGTCCGATCGTCCATGTCAGCGCTCCGGCGGCTCGGTGAGCAGACCGACTTTGCTGATGTCCTTCTGCTTCAGCGCGGCGATGAGTTGCACCACCTTGCCGTAGTTGGCGTTACGATGCCCGCCCACGTTCACCGGCGTGTTGGGGTGCAGGCGTTGGAAGGCCACCACACGATGCACGAGATCGCCAAGCGCCAGTGGCTCCTGTTTCTCGCCGTCGAGATTCAGATGGTAGCGGCCGTCCTGCTCCACGGAGATGACGATGATGTGACCGTCGGAGGAGGTGACCGGCTCGGCGCTGGCTTGGGGCAGGTCGACCTTCACGCCCTGGGTGAGCAGGGGCGCCGTGACCATGAAGATCACCAGCAGCACCAGCATCACGTCGATGTACGGCACGACGTTGATCTCCCCGATGGGACGCCGGCGTTTTCTGACGTGCTGCGCCGCCATGCCGTGCCTCAGGCCGCCGAATCCAGGGCCGGGTTGTAGACCTGGCGGTGCAGCAGGCTCGTGAACTCCTCCACGAAGGTCTCGTTGCGGTTCATGAGCCGCTCCACATCATTGGTGAAGCGGTTATAGGCGATCACCGCCGGGATGGCCGCGAACAGGCCCATGGCGGTGGCAATGAGGGCCTCGGCGATGCCCGGGGCGACCATGGACAGCGTGGCGTATTGCACGCCGCCCAGGGCGCGAAAGCTGTTCATGATGCCCCACACGGTGCCGAACAGACCCACGTAGGGGCTCACGGAACCCACCGTGGCGAGCAAGGAAAGATGCCGTTCCAGGCGGTCCTGCTCGCGATTGAGCGCCGCGCGCATGGCCCGTTGCGCGCCCTCCACCACCGCCTCCGGGTGGCCGATGGCCGGCTTGCTGAGCCGGGCGTACTCGCGGAAACCCGCCTCGAACAACGCCTTGGGGCCCGTGGCGTCTTCGCGGTTCTTGCTCACTTGACGGAACAGTTCGATGAGGTCGATGCCCGACCAAAAACGCCTCTCGAAGGCCGCGGCCTCTTCACCCAGGCGGGCAAGCGCACGCCATTTTTCGATGAGGATGGCCCAGGACATGACGGACACGGCCAGTAGCAACAACATGACCGCCTGTACCACCAGGCTCGCGTTGAGAAATAGGCTGAAAAAGGAGGCGTCGACGCTCATTCCGTCCCCTTCGATAGGGCTTGCTGGATATTCCGCGGCAGGGGCCTGGGCTTGAAGGTTTTCTCCTCCAGGCACACGATTTTGATGATACCTTCGCACAAAACCGTGTCACCGCGCCGGACCTGTTGCACGAAAACGAGGCTGGCGCCCCCCGCCTTGTCCAATTCCGCACTCACCGTCAGCGCGTCGTTGAAGCGCGCCGGCAGGCGATAATCCAGTTCCACGGCACGAACGGCAAACAGCAGGCCCTGCTCTGCGCGCAGGGCGTCCTGCTCGAAACCCCGGGTGCGCAGCCATTCGGTACGGGCGCGCTCCATGAATTTCAGGTAATTAGCGTAGTAGACCACCCCGCCGCTGTCGGTGTCCTCGTAATAGACCCGCACCGGCCAGAGGAACTCGCCCTTAGACGTCGTCATCGCCACCGAGTTCCATCTGACGCTGTGCCGGCGCCTCGTTGCGTGCCTTGAGGCCGAAGTGCAGGTAGGCGCTGCGCGTGGCGACGCGTCCGCGCGGCGTGCGCATGATGAATCCCTGCTGGATCAGAAACGGTTCCAGCACGTCCTCGATGGTGTCGCGCTCCTCGCCGATGGCCGCGGCCAGGTTGTCCACGCCCACCGGGCCGCCATCGAATTTTTCGATGATGGCGAGCAGCAGCTTGCGGTCGAGCATGTCGAAGCCGTGCGCATCCACGTCCAGCATGTCCAGGGCGCGGTCGGCCACCGCACTGTCCACGCGGCCGTTGGCCTTCACCTCGGCGTAGTCGCGCACCCGGCGCAGCAGGCGGTTGGCGATGCGCGGCGTGCCGCGGGAACGGCAGGCGATCTCGCGGGCGCCGTCCGGGTCCATGTGCACGCCCAGGATGCGCGCCGAGCGCTGCACGATATGGGTGAGGTCGTCGACGTTGTAGAACTCAAGGCGCTGCACGATGCCGAAGCGGTCGCGCAGCGGCGAGGTGAGCAGCCCGGCGCGGGTGGTGGCGCCCACCAGGGTGAAGGGCGGCAGGTCCAGCTTTACGGAGCGCGCGGCCGGGCCCTCGCCGATCATGATGTCGAGCTGATAGTCCTCCATGGCCGGATACAGCACCTCCTCCACGATGGGGCTGAGGCGGTGGATCTCGTCCACGAACAACACGTCGTGGGGTTCGAGGTTGGTGAGCAGCGCGGCCAGATCGCCCGGGCGTTCCAGCACCGGGCCCGAGGTCTGGCGCAGGTTCACGCCCATCTCGTTGGCGATGATGTGTGCCAGGGTGGTCTTGCCCAGGCCCGGCGGCCCGAACAGCAGCACATGATCCAGCGCCTCGCGCCGGCCCTTGGCCGCCTGGATGAAGATCTCCAGCTGCTCGCACACCACCGCCTGGCCGACATAATCGGCCAGCATGCGCGGCCGAATGGCCCGGTCCAGGGCCTCCTCGTCGCTCAAAGCGGCGGCGGTGATGAGTCGATCGGTTTCAATCATCTCGAACGGCCTGAAAATACATCAAAGGAAAATCCAACACAGAGGCGCAGAGAACACAGAGAAGATTGTGTGTGCTTGGGTGCATTGCCAATCCCAAGCAGCGGGAGATCTCGCGGGCGTGCACAAATCCAAACAGCGCTCACCTCTGTGTTCTCTGCGTCTCTGCGCCTCTGTGTTGAAGCCTTTCTTCTTCACACCTTCACCGCCCGTTTGAGCGCCGCGCGGATGAGGTCTTCGCTGGAGAGGTCTTCGTCCAGGCCGTTGACCAGGCGGCTGGCTTCCTGGGGTTTGTAGCCCAGGGCGACCAGGGCGCTGATGGCGTCACGCAGGGCTTGGCTGCCGCTCGGCGCGACTGGCACCGGCTGGGCGGTGGGCAGCACGGGCACGGGTTGCCAGTCGTCGAGGCGGTCGCGCATCTCCACCACCAGGCGCTCGGCGGTCTTCTTGCCCACGCCGGGCAGGCGCTGAAGCGCGGCGGTGTCGCCCTCCTGCACGCAGCGGGCGAAGTCGTTGGCGGAGATGCCCGAGAGGATGGTGAGCGCCAGCTTCGCGCCCACGCCGTTCACCTTCATCAGGCTGCGGAACATCGTACGCTCGCTGAGCGTGGCGAAGCCGAACAGCAGGTGGGCGTCCTCGCGCACCACCAGTTGGGTGTAGAGCGTGACGACCTCGCCCAGGCCCGGCAGCTGGTAGAAGGTGCTCATGGGCGCTTCGATCTCATAGCCCACGCCCTGCACGTCCAGCAGCAGTTGCGGCGGGTGCTTCTCGGCGAGGGTGCCGCGCAGTCGTCCAATCATCGCCGGCGTGCTCCATAGCGGGCGCCCGCGGGCAGGCCCGCGGCTTTGGCGGTTGCGCTCATGCGCGCCAGGGTCTGGCCGATGTTGAGGTGGCACACGGCCACCGCGAGCGCGTCGGCGGCGTCTTCCTGCGGTGCGCCGGGGAGGCGTAACAATGCCTGCATCATGTGTTGTACCTGCGCCTTGGCGGCGTTGCCCTTGCCCACCGCAGCCTGCTTGATCTCGGCGGGCATGTATTCGGCGACGGTGAGCCCCGCGTCCATCACCGCGCACAGCGCGGCGCCGCGCGCCTGGCCGAGTTTCAGGGCGGAATCGGGATTGCGGTGCATGAACACCCGCTCGATGGCCACCTGCTCGGGGCCGTAGATGCGGATGATGTCACGGATGCCGTCGAAAATGGTCTTGAGCCGGCCGGGGAAGTCGCCCTCCCCGGCGCGGATGCAGCCGCTTTCCACGTAGCGAAGGCGCATGCCCACGCGCTCGATGATGCCGAAGCCCGTGCGGCGTGAGCCGGGGTCGATGCCGAGCACGCGCAGGGTCGGCTCCATGCTACTTGGCCAGCTTGGCCATCACCTCATCGCTGAAGTCGGCATTGGTGTAGACGTTCTGCACGTCGTCCAGGTCTTCCAGCACGTCGACCATTTTCATGACGCGCTCGGCGTCTTCAAGCGCCAGGTCGACCGTGGTGGACGGATTCATGGTGATCTCCGCCATCTCGGGCGTGAGTCCCGCGGCCGCCATGGCCTCCTTCACGTCGACGAAGTTTTCCGGACTGGTGAGCACGTCGATGCTGCCGTCGTCGTTGGTGACCACGTCATCGGCGCCGGCCTCCAGGGCCGCCTCCATCACCTTGTCCTCGTCGCTGCCGGCGGCGAAGGTGAGAATGCCGGTCTTGCTGAACAGGTACGCCACGGAACCGTCGGTGCCCAGATTGCCGCCGTGCTTGGTGAAGGCGTGGCGCACTTCCGAGACGGTGCGGTTGCGGTTGTCGGACAGGCAATCGACCATGACCGCCACGCCGCCCGCGCCGTAGCCCTCGTAACGAATGGCCTCGTAATTGTCGCCCTCGCCCGCACCGGCGCCGCGCTTGACCGCGCGCTCGACGGTGTCCTTGGTCATGTTGGCGCCGAGCGCCTTGTCGATGGCCGCGCGCAGGCGCGGATTGGAGTTCGGATCACCGCCGCCCATGCGCGAGGCCACGGTGATCTCACGGATGAGCTTGGTGAAGATCTTGCCGCGCTTCGCATCCTGGGCGTTCTTGCGATGCTGGATATTCGCCCACTTGCTGTGACCTGCCATTGGAAACCTCGTACTCTCGCAATCGCACGATCCTAACACCGGGCCGATGGGGTCGGAAGCGCTGAGCCCAAAAGCCCAACACAGAGGCGCAGAGACACAGAGATCACAGAGGGAATGAGGGGCCAGTGATTGCACGGCACCCACGCAAGGCAGATGACATATTCGATCCTCTGCGTCCTCTGTGTCTCTGCGCCTCTGTGTTGGGTGTTTTCCCCGGCGCGGCTCAGGAGGAGGGATCGGAGAGCAGGAACACCGTGCTGTCCATGGCGTCGGTGTTTTCCTCGTAGACCAGTTCGTGCTGGCCCAGGCGGATGATGTCGCCGTGGTGCAGGCGCCGGCGCTGGATGCGTTCGCCGTTCACCAGGGTGCCGTTGGTGCTGCCTGCATCCTCCAGCTGCACCACCGGGTAGCTCTCCAGATACTCGCTCGGGGTGATCAGCAAGACGGCATGGACGCCGCTCACGGCCGGGTCGTCCAGCTGGATGTCGTTGCCGCGGCGCCGTCCGATGGCGATGCGCGCCTTGTCGAGCATGCAGGAGCGCACCACCAGCCCGTCGCAGCGCACCGTAAGCCGCGGTTTCATGCCGATCTCAGCCATGTCACTCCACCTCGAAACGCAGGCGCGAGCCGGCGATCTCGATCTCGTCGCCGCTGGCCAGCGCCACGCCCTTCACAGCCACCGGCAGGTGGTTCACCTGCGGCGGCTTGCCGGCCATGGGCAGCAGCCGAAATCCGCCCGCCTCGCGCAGCAGCACGGCCACTTCGCCGGACTTGCCAAGGGTGGTGCGCTCCTGGGTCACGTCGAGCACGCTGCCCGCACGCGCCCCCGCCAGCACGCGCAGGCGCGCGGTGCGGGCCGGCGCCTGGGCGGGGGCGAACACCACCGTCGCGGCCATGTCCTGGACCTGTTCGTCGATGAACTTCAACTCATGCTGGCCGATGCGTATCACGTCGCCGTGCCGCAGTTCCTGCTTACTGATGCGGACGCCGTTGACGAAGGTGCCGTTGGTGCTGTCCAGATCGGTGATGGCAGGGGCGCCCATGAGGGACACGGCCGCGTGCTCGGAGCTGACCGTCTGATCGTCCAGCAACACGTCATTGCCGGCCTTGCGCCCGATGGTGGTGCGCTGCTGGTCCAGGGGGTAGTCCCGCAGGCTGACCCCCTCACGGGTGATGATGAGCTTCGGCATATCGGTCCTCTGGTCAAAACACGGCCGGCACGGGCGGGCCGGTTCGTGGTCTCAAAGCACGTCCACCACGATGGCCGAGACGTTGTCGCTGCCGCCCTTCTCATTGGCCAGGGCCACCAGGTCGAGGGCGGCGACCTCCGGCGGCATGCCGCGGGCGAGCACGACGGCGATCTCGGCGTCATCCGCCAGGTCGTTGAGGCCGTCGGAACACAGCAGCAGGCGATCGCCGCTGCGCAGGTCGTGGCGCTGCACCTCCACATCCACCGCCGAGGCGCTGCCCAGGGCGCGGGTAATCACGTGGCGATGGCCCGATGCCCTCGCCTCCTCGGCGCTCATGAATCCGCCGCTGACCATTTCCTGCACCAGGGAATGATCGAGGGTGAGCCGTTCGAGGGCGCCCGCCCGCCAGCGGTACAGGCGGGAATCGCCCACATGGGCCACCACCAGTTCTCGGCCCAGGAACTGTACCGCCACCACGGTGGAGCCCATGCCCGCGTAGACCGCATTGGCCGCCGCGCGGCTGTGGATCTGTGCGTTGGCCTCGTGCACGGCGGCGGCCAGGTGTTGTTCCGGTTCACCGGCCGGGTCTGCCCGCAGGCGCGCGTCCAGGATGGACACCACCAGGCCACTGGCGACATCGCCGGCATTCTGCCCGCCGACGCCGTCGGCGAGCACGGCGAAGCCGCGCGACTCGTCCCAGACGATGGCGTCTTCGTTGCGCTGGCGCTGGCGGCCCGGGTCGGTCACGCCCCAGATACGGATATTCGCCATCACTCCTCCCTGGGCTGTTCCCGGCAGCGGGCCAAGGCCACGGCCATGTCGGCGCCGCTCTGGTAGCGCCGCTCGGCGTCTTTTTGCAGGGACTTGCCGATGATGCGCACGACGCAGGCGGGCAGGTCCTTGCGCAGCTTGCGGATGTCCGCCGGCTTTTCGTTGGCGATCTGGTACATGAGGCTCGCCAGCGAATCGCCCTTGAAGGGCAGCTCGCCGGTGAGCAGCTGGAACAGCGTAACGCCCAGGGAAAACAGATCGGTGCGGCCGTCCACCTTGCGGCCGGCCACCTGTTCCGGCGACATGTAGGACGGGCTGCCGAGCACGGTGCCGGTGCGCGTCTTGCTGGAATCGGTGAGGCAGGCCACGCCGAAGTCGGTGACCTTCACCGTGCCTTCCGCGCGGTCGTAGACGATGTTGGCGGGCTTGATGTCGCGGTGCACCACGTTGCGGCCGTGGGCGTAGTCGAGGGCCTCGGCCACCTGGATGGCGATGGCCATGGTCTCGGCAAAGGGCAGCAGGTTGTCCGGGCGGCACCAGGTCGCCAGGTTGTCGCCCTTCAGGTAGTCCATGGCGATGTAGGCCAGGTCCTGCTCCTCGCCTACGTCGTAGATGGTGACGATGTTGGGGTGAGCGAGCCGGCCGGCGGTCTCCGCCTCGCGGAAGAAGCGCTCGCGCACGGCATCGAGCTGCTCGCCGTCGAATTCCTGGGACAAGGCCATGGTCTTGATGGCCACGGTGCGGCCGATCTTCGGGTCCCGGCCCAGGTAGACCGCGCCCATGGCGCCGCGCCCGAGCTCGCGCTCCACCTCGTAGCGACCGAGGATGGGCCGCGTCAGACCGGTGCTGCTCAGGATCACGGTCCCGGTGGGCGTGGTGGAGCCGGTCTTGCCGAACAACATGCGGCCATCCGCGTCGAGGTTGCGCTCCAGACGTTCGCCCGCGTCGCGGAACTTGGCCGACAACCCCAGCAGGTGTTCGAACACCGCGGCCGCCTTGCCGAACTGGCGCCGGCGCTCGAAATCGAGGCCGAGGGTGTACAGGCGCTCCAGCAGGTCCTCGTCGGCCGGACAGCGGCGGTAACGCTCGAGCGCCCCGTCCAGCTGCCCCTGGGTGTGATAGGACTGCCCGAGCAGGCGGTTGGCGGTGGCCAGCTCCACGGTGAGCGCCCGGGCGCGGGCGCCGAGCCGACGCTTGGCGAGCAGGGCCAGGGCGCCGGTGAGCAGGGCGAGCACCGGGGTGACCAGGGGCACGAAGGTGGTGCGCAGGCTGATCAGCGCCATCTCCGCGGTCAGGGCCACGAACACCAGCAGCACCACCAGCACCACGGCGGTGCTGACCGCCAGGCGCGGCAGCACCAGCGCCAGCACCAGCGCCACCGCCAGCAGCGCGGCCCACTGGCTCCAGGCACTCCAGGGCGGCACGCTGAACAGGGCACGGTCCACCACGGCGGCGGTGAGGCGCGCCTCGGCCACCACCGGGGCCACCCGCTCGCCGCCGGCGAACACCACAGGCTCCACGGCCATTGGGTCCGCTACCCCGAGCAGGACCACCTTGCCGGCGGGCTCGAAGTCCCCCTCGGCAACTGCACTGGCAGGAATGATTGGCACCGCGGGCAGGCTGCGGCGCGGGTAGACCCGCCAGGCGCCATCCGTGGCGATGGGCCCTTCCAGGGCCTCGATGGCATGGGCCTTGAGTGCCTCGGGGCCGGTCTCCGTCCCTGAGAGCAGGGCGGCCAGGCGCAGTGCGAAGCTGGGCGACCAGGCCTCACCGGCACGCACCACCAGCGGTGCGCGGAATACCGGGTCGGGGCCCGGTTCGAAATCCAGCACGGCGAGCTGCCGCGCGGGTGTGCGCTCCGGGGCCACGCGGGTCGGCATGAAGGGCTGGCCCGTGAGCAGGTTGGGAATACGGTGCAGCAGCGAATCCTGGCGCATCCCGGGCCAGGTGTGGATCGCCTCGGGGAAATCCGCCGACGGGCGTGCCGATATGCGCTGCGGGAACACGCCCTGGACCGCGTTGCCCGGCAGCGCCGGGAGTGCGGCCGGCACCGGCGGCACCAGCCCGATGGCCCGCGCCGGGGCGAGGCGTTCAGCCAGCTTCGGCCAGGGTTGGGCGGAGGGGTCCGGATCGAGGGCAACCACCACGACGCTGCCGCTGCCCGTGGCGGGCAGCGTAAAGCGCTCGCCGAACGCGAGTACGTAGCCCTCCAGCAGGGCGATCACAGGGCTGCCCGAGGCCAGAAAGAAGGCTGCGGCAATGAGCAGACCGAGGGTCCACTCGGATGTGCTACGGGTGCGTCCCGTCATTGTTGTTCTCATTGGCCGGGCATCGCCCCGGACCCGCCTTTTTTACCACGCGGACACGCCCAGGACCATGAACCAGTTCCGGAAGCGATCAGTGGAGGATCAGTGGGGTCAGAGTCATTGAAACTCATTCGGGTGCCGCCCGATGGTCGTGCCCCGAGAGGAAGCGCCCATGGCGCAGGAAATGGCAGGTCTGCCGGGCCACGGCGCCGGAAAACAGCATGCTGATATGGGTGACCGGGAGGGTGACGGTGTCGGCGACGTCGGCGAGGGTGGCCTCGTCCACGGCCACGGTGCCGTCGTTGGGGAGGGGCAGGCGGCGGGTCAGGCGGCCGAGGCCGTAGGGCAGATCGCCGATCAGCACACCGAATTCACGCTGACCCTGCCACGGCGGCAGTGCCCCGGTGAGGGCCTGAAGGCCCTTGCCGAGCAGCCAGCGACCGGGCGCACGCCGGCCGAAAGCCGCGGCGGCTCGGCTGGCGCAATGGGGCGCGCCCAGGGTAACGACGCGGCCGGGGCGCTGGTCCGGGAAGTCGAGAAACAACTTTCGGATCACCCGCCCGCCCATGCTGTGCCCCACCAGATGCACCGTCGGCTCGGGCAGGTGGGCCAGGAAACCATTGAGCCGCGATGCATTCTCCGCGAGGCTGCGCCGCACCGTCCGGTAGCGATACACGTAGACCTTGAACCCGCAGCGCCGCAGCTGCCGGCGCAAATAGGCCATGTCCAGGGTCCCGGTCATCCACAGCCCATGGACCAGCACCACGGCAGACGGCTCACCCATGGAAAATCCCCGTCACTGGCACGCTCAGAAGGATAACGCGGAGGACGCGGAGGCGCGGAGATCGCGGAGGGATTGA
>JALOAT010000044.1 GCA_023228645.1 Gammaproteobacteria bacterium
CCACCATCGAACGGGCCGATCGCATCGTGGTGATGGAGCAGGGCGCCATCGTCGAGTCCGGGCGCCACGAGGAACTGCTGGCGCGCAACGGCGCTTACGCCAATCTCTACCGCATGCAGTTCGCCGACGCGCCGGCGTCCGCTGCCGTCTGACGTGAAGCGGTTGGACCACTACTGGTACGACGACAACGCGCTTTCCCGCCTGTTGTTGCCGCTTGCCTGGCTGTTCTGTGCCGTCGCCACGCTGCGACGCATCGCCTATCGACGCGGCTGGGCACGCGCCGAGCACGTGGGCGTACCCGTGGTGGTGGTCGGCAACATCACCGTGGGCGGCAGCGGCAAGACGCCCATCGTGGTCTGGTTGGTGGAATACCTGCGCACGCAGGGCCGGCGCGTCGGCGTGGTGAGCCGGGGCTATGGCGGCGCGGCGCAAACCTGGCCACAGGCCGTCGATGCCGACAGTGATCCCCGCGAGGTGGGCGACGAGCCGGTGCTCATCGCCAGACGCACCGGCGCGCCGGTCGCAGTCGGACCCGACCGGGTGGCCGCCGCACGTTTCCTGCTGGCCCATCATGCGCTCGACGTGATCGTTTCCGACGACGGCATGCAGCACTACCGGCTCGCTCGGGACGTGGAAATCGCGGTGGTGGATGGCCGCCGCGGTCTTGGCAACGGGCGCTGTCTGCCCGCAGGGCCGTTGCGCGAGCGACCGGCCCGTTTACATTCCGTGGACATCATCCTCACCAACGGCGGTACGCAGGCCGATGCGGTGCGCCTGGAGGGCGGCGAGCTCGTGAATCTCAAGACCGGCCAGCGCAAGCCCGTTGCCCAACTCGTGGGGCAGCGCGTTCACGGGGTGGCCGCCATCGGTCATCCGGGGCGTTTCTTCACTGCGCTGGCCGCAGCCGGGCTTGAAACCGTGGAACACCCGTTCCCGGATCATTATGCTTTCGCTGCTGACGATCTGACCTTCGCCGAGCCGCTGCCGGTGATCATGACCGAAAAGGATGCGGTGAAATGCCGGGCATTCGCCGGCGACGACCACTGGTATTTGCCCGTGGACGCGCGGGTCCCCGAGGCCGCGGGCCGTCGGATTCTGCAACTCATCGAGAGGTAACCCATGGACAAGAAGCTGCTGGAAATCCTCGTCTGCCCCATCTGCAAGGGGCCGCTCGTCTACAAGCGTGAGCAGCAGGAACTCATCTGCAAGGCGGATCGCCTGGCCTATCCGGTGCGCGACGACATCCCCGTGATGCTGGAAGACGAGGCGCGCGAGCTGGGGGCCGAAGAGGAAGTGAAGTGAGCTTTCGCGTCGTCATCCCGGCGCGCTACGCTTCCACGCGTCTGCCGGGCAAGCCGCTGATCGACATCGGCGGCCGGCCGATGCTGCAGCACGTGCATGCGCTTGCGCTGGAGAGCGGCGCCAGCGAAGTAATCATCGCCACCGATGACGAGCGCATCCGTGCCGCCGCGGAGGCCTTCGGCGCACGCGTCTGCATGACCGCGGCCCACCACCGCTCCGGCAGCGAGCGCCTCGCCGAAGTCATCGCCCGGCTTGGCTATGGCGCGGACGAGGTCATCGTCAATCTCCAGGGCGACGAGCCGCTCATGCCGCCGGCCCTGCTCAGCCAGGTGGCCGCGGGGCTGCTGGAACATCCGGCCGCGCCCATGGCGACGCTGTGCACGCCCATCACCTCCGCCGAGGAGCTGTTCGATCCCAATGTGGTGAAAGTGGTCAGGGATGCGCGCGGGTTTGCCCTGTATTTCAGCCGTGCGCCCATCCCCTGGGATCGCGACGCCCTCGCCGAACACCCCCACACACTGCCCGCCGGTGCGCGGCATTACCGTCATCTGGGCATCTACGCCTACCGCGCCGGCTTCCTGGCTCGCTACGTCGCCACGCCCGCCTGCGAGCTCGAAACCCGCGAGTCCCTGGAACAACTGCGCGTGCTGTGGATGGGTGAGAAGATCCACGTGGCCGAAGCCGCCGCTCTGCCTGGCCCCGGCGTAGACACTGCGGCGGATCTGGAAAAGGTGAGGGCACTCATCCCGTAGTGCGGGTGAGCAAAGCGGAACCCGAGGAATGCGGCCTCCTGCGCTCGGGCACCCCTAACTACTGACAGCGCCCGTCCAGCAACTCCAGGGAAAGGAAATCCTCATGCAATCCGCCGCCACCGCCCGCCCAAATTGGCACCACATAGGTGCTTGGCACCTGCCGTGCCGGATCACCGAACTGGTCTGTCTGAAGGGAAACACCGGCCTGCTGATCCACCAACACCAGCGCAGGTGCGTCCTCCAGGACCTCCAGCACGCAGCACCGGGTACCTCGGTAGGACACCGGCAGTCCGATCCAGTCGCGCAATGCTTCAATGTTCATTCAAGCGTTCCCCCTGGAAGAAACCTTAGCCCTTGCCACGCGTGGGAGCGAGCTTCCGCTCGTGATGCTTCCAGACGCGCTGTTCGCAAGCCGAAGCTCGCTCCACAGGTGGAATAAGCACCCAGCTACGTTTCGCACACCGTATAGACCCCAGCCGTACGCTGCCATTCGGCTTCCACTCGGGCACAATGATGGGCGAGAATATCCGCCCACCTTTGCCGACGCACTCTGGTGGCCATCGAGTAACATTATTCGCAGGAGGTGAAACGCATGGCGACCAGTACGGTTCTCTTGGTGGAAGACAATCCCGACGACGAACAGCTGATTCTGCGCGCCCTCAAGCAGACCGGCATCAGCGACACCATCGAGGTCGCCCGTAATGGCCGCGAAGCCGTCGATTACCTGCTCGGCGTCGCCACGCCCCCCCGCCTGGTCATGCTCGACCTCAAGCTGCCCAAGATGGGCGGCCTGGAAGTCCTCCAGGCCCTGCGCCTCGACAACAAGACGCGCATGATCCCCGTGGTGGTGTTCACGTCCTCCATCGAGAAAACCGACGTCCTGACCAGCTACGATCTGGGCGCCAACAGCTACATCCGCAAGCCGGTCGATTACCGCCAGCTCACCGACGTGGTCAAACTCATCGTGAGTTATTGGCTACAGACCAACGTCGCGCCGCCGACGGAGCGTTGAGCCGCCGCTGATTTATCCGGTTTCGTCATGGGGACGCCAGGTGTGGCCAGCGGCCCGCGATTCTTCCCGGCTTAGGCGCCATTCGTTGCCGGCGGCCACTCCTACAGGGGCTGTCTCTTGGTCACATCATTATTTGTTAGAGAGAGGCTTGCGTCCCTTCTCCCTCCGGGAGACGACTGCATGGATGCAGGAGGTAGGGCAATGCATGGAGCAATTGCCGGAGGACAGGATGAGGGGATCAAGAACGAACGTTCACCGGGCGGCGGCCAATTCAGCGTTCTCGCCGTACATAGGGCGGGCCATGCCCGCCTTCAACCGCTCGGACCCACATAGGGCGGGCCATGCCCACCTTCAACACGCAAAGAATTCACAGCAGCAGAACGGCGCCCACAGGGCGCCCTATGCCGCTTGCCCGGACGTTGCCGTGCCCGATGCGGCACCGCTCTCGGCAAGGATCTTGAAAAACACGCTCTCAAGCGACACCGCGGGTTTGACACCCAACAACTGCCCGCCTGCATGATTCAACGTCAGCAACCATTCCGGCAGGTCCTTCTGGTTGATCTCCATCTCGAATTCCCCGTCCCGAACGCACGTTGCTCCTGTGCCGATTTCCGCAGCCGCCAGGTAACGTACGGTGAACCAATCAGCCCGCTCGGCCACGAGGTCCCGCGGCGAGCGCGTCGTCACCAACTCGCCCTGGTTGATGAAGCCGAAGCGATCCGCGATGCGTTCGACGTCGTGCAGCACGTGGGAGGTGAAGAAGATGGCGCCGCCTTGCTGCTTGTATTCGGTGAGAATATCCACCACATCCTTGCGCCCGACCGGGTCCAACCCCGAGAGCGGCTCGTCCAGCACGAGCAACCGGGGTGAGACCACCAGCGCATGGGCGAGGGCGACGCGCTGCACGTTACCCTTTGAGAGCTGACGCACGCGCCGGTTGGCATTCTGCGCTACGGAAAAGCGCTCCAGCCACTGCATGCACCAGGCCTGTTCATCGGAGCGTTTGATGCCGTACATGCTTAATGCCATGCGCAGGATTTCAAGCGGGGTGAACTGTTCGTAGAGGGCGGGTGACTCGGGCAGATAGGCTACACCGGCCCGGCTCTTTGCCTCACGGGCATTGATCCCCTGGATACGAACCTCGCCCTCGTAGTCGCGGATCACGTCAAGCATAACCTTGATTGTCGTCGACTTGCCGGCACCATTGGGTCCGACAAATCCGAACACTTCACCTTCATTCACACTGAACGAAACGTTCCGCAGCGCCTGGATCGATCGTCGGTGTTGACGGAAGGCCTTGTTGACGGAGATAAACTCGAGTAGTGCCTTCATTTTCATATCCGCTTACTGGATCGTCAGCTTTGTGAGATGAAAGGTCTGGTCGCGGAACTCATAACCGAGGCGCAGTGGATCATCGGGAAATGCTTCCAGCAGGCCTCTTTCCAGAAGTTCCTCTGGCCGGCTTAATCGTTGGCCAAACCGTGTCTCGAAGGCCGCCTGCGCATCGCGCAACACCAGCAGTCCGCGTAAGCGCACCACACGCTTGTTGAGCATCTCACGTAGTTTGGTATCAGTAGTTTGTTCGCGCTCACGTAGGAGCATCTCTATAGCCAAGCGGACATCGTCGATTTCACCGGCTGCGAGCATAATGGAAAAATTGCGGAATGCGGCTGCATTAGCCGGTGAGCGCTGCGCGGCGATTTCCAACATTCGGCGCGCCTCCGGCACATTGTGCAGGAAGAACTGTTGATTGAAGCCGTAAAAGAAGGCAGGCCATTCATCCCAGTAACGGCAGTACATCGCGTTGTGTAGGATCGAAAAGCCCTGCTCTTCAGCGCCGCCCCAGGTGAGTGAGGCATTGCCGATCCAATAATTGTCCTCATGGCAGGGATTTAGACGGGACACAGCCAGATGGGCACGCAGGCGAAAATTCTCCGCATCGTTTGCTGTCACGGAGGCGGCTGCGCGAATCGACTCGATATTTGCGCCCAGAAAACGATCACCGCCGTACAGCAGGAGCTGAACCGGCCCAGCCGTGATGATAGCAGGCGGGCGTTCTTCTCTTTGGATGTCAAGGGCGCCCTGCAGGGCCACGGCTACCCAGAAGAGCGCCGCTGCTGCGAGTGCTAGGGCAGGAGCGAACCAGCGGGGCATACGCTAGTTGAACTCGCGTTTGTTCAGCACCCACACGCCCAAGCTCAACAGTGCGGTGACATAGGCGAGGGTTGCGCCTAAAAGCAGCGGCCAATCGGATGGCAGGAAGGTCATTTTGTCGTACAGGGCGATCATGCGCACATCGAGACGGCCAAGGTCGGGTAGGAGAAAGGCGAGCAGGCCGAGCGAATCCTGGTAAAGACGCGGATCTGCAGAAAACTGTTCCACGGCGTATGGGTTGGCACGTAGTAATTCGATGATTGGCGTGTAGCTGCGTGCGATCAAGACAAAGCCGATAGTGCCAATTAGCACGAAGCTCGGGGTAGTGGCAGAGACAGCCAGCAAGATCGCGATTGAAATGACCACCAGAAGGTCGATGGCGGTAAAGCCTAGGGTGATCAGATAAGGCAAACCCAGCCCAACTGGCGTCGCTTGCGGGTAAGCACTGGCGATATTCAGCGACAGCAGTGCCAGAATCAGGCCCATGATCAGCAGCAGACTGAAAGCGATGATCAAAATCGCCGCAAAACGCCCCAACAACCAATAGCTGCGGTCGCGAGGATAGGTGAAGGAATTCAGAAAGAATTTGCGCTCGAACTCGCGACTGAACAATTCCTGCACCAGCAAGATCACGAGCAGCGGCAGGGCGAGGTGAATGACGGTGATACCGATATCCAGTGCTACTGTGGCGGGTTGGCGGGCGCTGAATTGGGCGGCCAGCATTACGGAGATAACAAGGGCGGCAACAAGCCACAGAACAATGGAAAAGAGGCGGGAGTGAACTGCGATGTTCAAACCCTGATAGATGTCCGATTTGATCAGGTTCATACATCTATTCAGCGGAAACAGAAACGAAAAGTCGAGTGGCATACGGCGAGTATGCCACTCGGTGATTGCACGGCTCAGTGACAGGTTAATTCATGTCATTGACTGCGGTACCAATCGTACTGTCGTCGCACTTTTTCTCCAGGAGCTGTCGCGGTCCAACGCTGCCACCGCCGCTCTTGCCGCCGTAGGCGAGAGGTCCGGTAAAGGTTACTTTCTTTTGTTCCTCGGTCAGAGTGTCTGAATACGCGGGGCACACGCCAGGCGCTGATGCGGTCCACGATTCGGGGGCGAGCGGCACGCCGTCCTCATCCTGATCTTGCGTATAGATGCAGTTATGCGTCTGTTCCTTGTTCGAGCCTTTTGTATGGCACGTTGCTGCTTTCAGGGAGAGCGGAGTGCATTCATACGCAGCAACGACACCCTGGGAAAGCTGGATGGATACGTCATTGGCCAGGGCAGCGCAGTTGACCGTCTTGATTAACCCCGACGTGGTCATCGTAATGGGGGCTGCGAAGACCTGGCTGGACATCAATACGCCAATGGCAACAGCAGGCAGAAAAGCAAGCGTCTTATTCATGATTCTTTCTCCTGATAGACGGTTAGTTCATCACCGAGATCATCAGGGACACCATATTTCTGGCGTCCGAGTTAGCTGCACCGTCATTTGCCTTGGCGCGGTATTCACCGAACGACGGGATCGCGATGGCGGCCAGGATGCCAATGATGGCAACCACGATCATCAGTTCGATGAGGGTGAAGCCTTTCTGGGCCTTTTTCATTTGGAGTCTCTCCTTTGTTGAGATGGCCTGTTCCGATTGAAGGGGCAGGATTCAGGCGAGACGTAGCATACTCTGTGCCATGGGCAATTCGAGTACCTAAATGGCCGTTTTTGTCACGTAGCGTGAACTGTGTCGCACGCATCCGGCTCGAACGCAGGCGCCGGAGTGACGTGCGTGGTCAAGGATGTGCCCAAAATTGTCACATGCAACCCGTTAGGCGCAATCGCTCGTCGAGAGTCGGGCGGTCGACTGATAGACCATGGCCGCAGGGTTTCACGGCCCTCTAAACACCTGGATAGCAAAACCACCCGCAGGAGCCCACCCCGTGGGCGAATGGTTTTTCCAACCGCCGTCGGTCAGCGGAACCACGTTCGTTGTCCTGCCTGGCCCGCTTCCTGGCTTGACCCGCTGTTGGTGGGTGTAGGCGTGATGTGCAGGACTCCAACCAAATGCGCATAGCCAGGCGAGCGTCCTTGAGCCTACTGGTTTGATGGCCATAACGAGGGGCGTTATTGTTCGTTCATGATCAAGGGCTATCGGGACAGGGATACGGAGAAACTGGCCAGGGGTGAGGGCTCGCGCCGGTTACCGCCCGATATCCAGCGGCGCGCGCGGATGCGCCTCGACCGCATTGATGCGGCCGTGATGCTGGAGGATCTACGGGTGCCGCCCTCGCACCATTTGGAGGCATTGAGAGGAGACCGCGCCGGTCAATACAGTATCCGCATTCAAAGAGCAATGGCGGATTTGTTTTGAGTGGCGGGACGGACATGCGTACAACGTCGAGGTCGTGGATGACCACTGATCCGAGAAGGAGACTATCGTGGGCCAACTAATTCATCCTGGGGAACACTTGGTCGAGTTCCTGGAGGACTTCGGAATCACCCAGTACCGCCTGGCAACGGATATCCGTGTGCCACCGCTGCGCATCAATGAAATCGTCCAGGGCAAGCGAGCCATCACCGCGGACACGGCGTTGCGGCTTGGACGCTATTTCGGCACGACAGCCGAGTTCTGGATGAACCTCCAGGACAAATACGAGCTGGCGAAGGCGAGGGAGGTACTAGGCGCCCGCCTGGAGGAGGAAGTGAAACAGCGCCCGGCAGCAGGCGGTTAGTGAATCTGCCGGATGCCGGAGCCGACTGAACCCATGGAAGGGTTGGTTGTTCTTGTGTTTCTGTTCCGGGTCTTTCGTGATGATGAATGTGGGCATTAGTGATTGTTTTATATGAAAAAGGTAAATGTTTTATTTATTTGCATGGGCAACATCTGCCGCTCGCCCACGGCGCAGGGGGCGTTCGAGCGCCTGGTTGACGAGGCCGGGCTGAGGGCGACTATCGGCATTGATTCGGCGGGTACCCATGACTATCACGTGGGCAAGCCGCCGGACCACCGGGCGCAGGAGACGGCGCTCCGCCGCGGGGTGGACTTGAGTGGGCAGCGGGCACGCCAGGTAGAGAACCTCGACTTCGAGCGTTTTGACTACATCCTGGCGATGGATCACCAGAACCACGCCGCGCTGCTGCGGGATTGCCCGGCGGACCATCGGCACAAGGTGCGGCTGTTCCTCGAATTTGCAGCGGAGCTCGGTGAGGATGAGGTGCCGGATCCGTATTACGGTGGGCAGCACGGCTTCGACCACGTCTTCGATTTAGTGGAGGCGGCCGGGCGGGGCTTGCTGGAGGAGATTCGTCGCCGGCATCTGTGAGCCTGCCTTTTGGTCACATCTTGCGCGTACACTCCCTCTCTCCGGGAGCTGTCCCTTAGTCACATCATTTCCACGAGAGACAGAAGCTTGCGTCCCTTCTCCCTCCGGGAGACGACTGCATGGATGCAGGAGGTACGACCCCCTGGATGGGGGAGGTAGACCGCGCCGGGAGCCGGCGGTCGAGAGCAACGCAGGGAGCGGTTGCCGAGGGCTGGGGAGAGGGGTCCAAGGGCTTGGGTTATAGGAGCCAACGCTGTCGGCGAAAGGCCCATTGAGAATCGCCCACGGTGTGGGCGCCTACAGAAAAATCGGGCCTGCTTGGTCGCGAGCCAAAAAGAAGGGGAGCCGAGGCTCCCCTTCTTTTTTATTTCGCAGACTCTAGTGCAGTTTTTCGTCGCCGCTGCTTTCCACCTGGGCCGGCGCTTCGGCGGTGTGCTGTTCTTCCGGTACGGTCCGTTGCTGGACCGGCTCCGTGGGTGCCGCGAGCGGTTCTTCCGGCAGGATAACCGGTGGTTGTTCCGAGACGGCAGGCGCCACTTCAGGTTCAGCCGCAGGTTCAGCTTGGGGCTGTTCGACCGGTTCGGCGTCGCTGGTCGCGACGTGGCCTTGCGGCGTGGAAGGTTCGTCCGTGGGCGCTTCCTGAATGGTGGCATCGGGCGCCATGGCTTCGGTGCTGACGCGTTCTTCTGAAGGCTCTTCACGGGCCGCACCGGTGTCATCCGAGATGTCCGCGGGGGCTGCCGCGAACAGGTCTGCCATGGGCGGTTCGCTTGGCGTCACCACCCTCGGTGCCGGTTCGACCATCACCGGGTTGCCGCGCGGCTCGGTGCGCTCGGGCATCTCGGCGCGGGCCAGCTGGCGTTCGAGCAGGGAGATCTCCAGATCCTCGCTGCCGTTCTCACCTTCGCCGTCGAACTCGTCAGCCGCCATATTGGAAGCCGAGTCGGTGGCGGTGTACTGTTCACGGGCACGACGACGGCGGCGCCCGCCACGGCGGCCGCGGCGGCTGCCGCCGCTGCGCTCGCCTTCCTGGGTCTCGGGTGCGCGGCCTTCGAGCTCCGCCTCGGTCACAACGGATTCACCGGACTCGATGGGTGCGGCGAGCGCCAGGAGCTGTTCGGCTTCCTGGGCCTCCTGCCGTTCAGGGCGGGCGGGGCGCTCACGTTCCGGGCGTGGGGTGCGTTCCTGGCGCGGTTGACGTTCCTGACGGGCGCTGCGCTCTTCACGCTCCGGGCGTGCCTGACGCTCCGGGCGTGCCGCACGTTCCTGGCGTTCGGAACGCTCCGGACGTTCGCGACGTTCCTGGCGCGGCTGACGCTCGGCCTTGTCGCTGCTTTCCTGACGGCCACGGGCGCTCTCGCCACGGCGACGGCCATTGCTGTCGTTGCGGCGCTGGCCGCTTGACTCGCGGGCGGGCGCGGGCCGGCCGGCGTCGCGGCGGGGCTGCTGGGCCGGCTTGGCGGCTTCCGCTTCGCTCTCGCTGTTTCCGAACAGGCTGGTGATGAGACGACGCAGCAGGCCGGCGCCGGGCTTCGGGTGCGCGGCGGTGGGACTGGCGGGTACCGGCACCGGCGGGGCCACGGATCGGACGGCCGGCTGTTCCGCCGCCGCCGTAGCCTTGCGCGCCTCGGCCGGGCTTTCCATGACTTCTTCGGGCTGGCCGATGAGCTGGTAGCTGGACTTCTCTGTCGCCTCGTCCATGTCGTCGATGCGCACGCGCTGGATCTCGAACTTTGGCGTTTCGAGATGATGGCTCGGCACCAGCACCACCCGCACGCCGTGGCGCGCTTCGATCTCGGCGATGGCATTGCGCTTTTCGTTGAGCAGGAAGGAGGCGACGTCCACCGGCGTGCGTGCAACCACCTTGCCGGTCTTCTCCTTCATGGACTCCTCTTCGAGAATGCGCAGGATGGAGAGGGCGAGGGATTCGACGCCGCGGATGGTTCCCTGGCCGTTGCAGCGCGGGCAGACCACCTGGCTGGACTCCCCGAGCGAGGGGCGCAGGCGCTGGCGTGACATCTCCAGCAGACCGAAGCGTGAAATACGGCCGATCTGCACGCGGGCGCGGTCCTGCTTGAGCGCCTCCTTGAGGCGGTTCTCCACTTCGCGCTGGTGCTTGGAAGGCGTCATGTCGATGAAATCAATGACGATGAGGCCGCCCAGGTCGCGCAGGCGCAGCTGGCGGGCGATCTCGTCGGCCGCCTCCAAGTTGGTGTTGAGGGCGGTCTCCTCGATGTCGCCGCCCTTGGTGGCGCGCGCCGAGTTGATGTCGATGGAGATCAGTGCCTCCGTGTGGTCGATGACCAGGGCGCCGCCGGAAGGTAGTTGCACCTCGCGCTGGAAGGCGGTCTCGATCTGGCTTTCGATCTGGTAGCGGGTGAAGAGGGGGACGCGGTCCTGGTACAGCTTCACCTTGTTGAGGTTCTGCGGCATCACCTGCTTCATGAATTCGCGAGCCTGTTCATAGATGCTCGGCTCGTCGATGAGGATTTCGGCGATGTCGTTGCGCAGGTAGTCACGGATACCGCGGATGACCACGCTGCTCTCCTGATAGATCAGGAACGGGGCCGCCTGCCCCTGGGCCGCTTCCTCGATGGCACGCCAGACCTGGAGCAGGTAGTCGAGGTCCCACTGCAGTTCCTCGGCGCTCTTGCCCACGCCGGCGGTACGTACGATGAGCCCCATGTCGGCCGGGATGTCGAGCTGCGCCATGGTGTCGCGCATCTCGGAGCGGTCCTCGCCTTCGATACGGCGCGACACGCCGCCGGCGCGCGGATTGTTGGGCATGAGCACCAGATAACGGCCCGCCAGGCTGATGAACGTGGTGAGGGCCGCACCCTTGTTGCCGCGTTCTTCCTTCTCCACCTGCACGACCACTTCCTGGCCTTCGCGGATCACGTCACGGATGTTGACGCGGCCGCCCGACTCGGTGTCGCGGGAAAAATAGGTGCGGGAGATTTCCTTCAGCGGCAGGAAGCCGTGACGTTGGGCGCCGTAATCGACGAAGGCGGCTTCGAGACTGGGCTCGACGCGCGTAATTCGGCCTTTGTAGATGTTGGATTTTTTCTGAGCCCGTGAGGTGCTTTCGATGTCGAGATCGTACAGCTTCTGCCCATCCACGAGCGCTACGCGCAACTCCTCCGGCTGAGTTGCGTTGAACAACATTCTTTTCATGTTTTTTCCGTCTCTATGGCGCTCAACCACAGCCCGATCACGGACGCGGGTTCGCCAGATGCTTGTTTGAGGGACCCAAATCGAGACGGCCGAGGAGGGAATTATCCGGTCGGCACCGCCGTGGCCACACTCAGTCAGCCCTGTCCTGCAGGAACATTATCGACTGCGGGAGCGCTTGTTATGGCACCCCAACCACCACGCGGTGGGGATGCCGCTAAAACTTACCGTTCAATCTCGCCGGCGTGTCAGGACGGCGTGGAACTCCTCGACGTGACCTTGGAAAGTTCCGCAAGTCCCGGAGCGCCGGCGGAAAAGTCTATCAGCCTCGCCATCGCGCATCAACGCATCCGGGAGTCCTGATATCATACGACCCATGAATAAAACCCCATGTCGCCCGGTCGTCCAGGAGGTCAGGATTGGTGAGCACCAGGCCGGCCAACGCATCGACAACTTCCTCATAACCCAGCTCAAGGGCGTCCCCAAGACCCACATCTACCGCATTCTCCGCAAGGGAGAGGTGCGGGTGAACAAGGGGCGCATCAAGCCCGATTACCGGCTTCAGCAGGGCGATCTGGTGCGGGTGCCGCCGGTGCGCACCAGTGAGGCGCCGCCGCCGGCCCAACCGGGTTCCCGGGTCCTCGAGCTCATTGCAAGCAGCATCATGTTCGAAGACGATGCCCTGCTGATCCTGAACAAACCCGCCGGTATCGCGGTACATGGCGGCAGTGGCCTGAGCTATGGAATCATCGAGGCGCTGCGTGCGCTGCGCCCCGAGGCGCCCTTTCTGGAACTGGGTCATCGCCTGGATCGGGACACCTCCGGCTGCCTGGTGGTGGCAAAGAAGCGCAGCGCCCTGCGCGCCTTCCAGGCCCTGCTGCGCTCCAACGGTATGGAAAAGCAGTACCTGGCCCTGGCCAAGGGGCGCTGGGGCGGCGGCACCCGGCGGGTGAGCGCGCCGCTGCGCAAGAATGTGCTCAGCTCGGGGGAGCGCGTGGTGCGGGTGGACCCGGAGGGCAAGCCGGCGCTCAGCATCTTCGAGCCAATGACGCTCTACCATGAGGCCAGTCTAATGCGGGTGACCCTGATCACCGGGCGTACCCACCAGGTGCGCGTGCATGCGGCCCATGCGGGCCATCCGCTGGCCGGTGACGACAAATACGGTGACGAGAATTTCAACCGACGCATGGCCGCCCTGGGATTGAAGCGCCTGTTTTTGCACGCCAGCGCGCTCCAGTTCACCCTGCCCATGGAGCGGCCCCGTGACATCAGCATGTCGGCCCCGCTTCCGCCGGAACTGACGGCTGTGTTGGACAAACTGGAATCATGAGCGAATTCAAGCTGGTCGTTTTCGACTGGGACGGGACCCTGATGGATTCCCAGGCGCGCATCGTCGCCTGTCTGCGCGCGGCTGTGGCAGATGTGGGCCTTGCGCCCCGTAGCGACGACGCCTACAGGAACATTATCGGCCTGGGCCTGGCTGAGGCCATGCAGTCGCTATTTCCCGAGCATTCGGCAAGCGCCCACGCCGCGCTGGTGGAGCGTTACCGCCATCATTTCCTGGGCGCGAATGCCACCCCGTCCACGCTGTTTGCGGGCGCCGAGGACACCGTGCGCGACCTGGCCGAGCGCGGCCTGTTCCTGGCCGTCGCCACGGGCAAGGGCCGTAACGGGCTCGACCGCGTGCTCGCTGATACGGGGCTCGGAAAGTGGTTTCATGCCACGCGCTGTGCCGACGAGACCTTCTCCAAGCCCCATCCGCAGATGCTGCTCGAAATCATGGATGTGCTCGGGGCCGAGCCGCGCGAGACGCTGATGGTGGGCGATACGGAATATGACATGGAACTGGCGCGCAACGCCGGCACCCATGCCCTTGCGGTGAGCTATGGCGTTCACGCCGTCGACCGTCTGCTGGCGCACGATCCCCTCGGCTGCATCGACGACATTCGTGAACTGATTTCCTGGATCGACACGCGCCCGGCCACGGTGGGCCGGGCGAACAACTGAAAGCATGGCGATGAGCGAACAAGAAAACCAACAAGGCGTTACCAGCCCCCACTTCGAACGGGACATTCTCAACCGTTTGGCCTTCGCGGTAATCAACGAACAGCGCCGCGCCAGGCGCTGGGGCATCCTGTTCAAATCGCTCGGATTCCTCTACCTGTTCGCCCTGCTGGTGTTGCTGGTGGGTGACCGGGACAGCGGCGAACCAAGCGGACCTCATACCGCCATGGTGGAGCTCAACGGGGTCATCGACGGCGTCAGCGGTGTGAGTGCCGATCAGATCATCGGCAGTCTGCGCAGCGCCTTCGGCAATGGGCAGGTTGCGGGGGTGATCCTGCGCATCAACAGCCCGGGCGGCAGCCCGGTGCAATCGGGCGAGATCTATGACGAGATCCGCCGCCTGCGCCAGGACCATCCGGACACACCCATTTATACGGTGGTGGGCGACATTTGTGCCTCCGGTGGTTACTACGTGGCGGCAGCGACCGATGCCATCTACGTCAATCGCGCCAGCATCGTTGGCTCCATCGGCGTGCTCATGAACGGTTTCGGCTTCGTGGGCACCCTCGACAAGTTCGGCATCGAGCGCCGGCTCTATACCGCGGGTGAGAACAAGGGCTTTTTGGACCCGTTCAGTCCCGAGCAGCCGCGGCAGGTGGAGCACATCCGCGGCCTGCTCGATGACGTGCATCGCCAGTTCATCACCGCGGTGAAGGAAGGGCGCGGCGACCGCCTCAAGGACGAAGCGTCGGTCTTTTCCGGGCTGGTGTGGACGGGCGAGGAGGGCGTGAAGCTGGGGCTTGTCGACGGGCTTGGCAGTGCGGCTTACGTGGCACGCGAGGTCATCGGCGCCGAGGATGTCGTGGACTACACGGCCAAGCCGCCGTACCTTGAACGCTTCTTCGAGCGCTTCGGTGCCACGGCCATGAAGCTCATGGCGGAGCAGGCGCTGCCGAAGCTGCGTTGAGCAAGCGCCGATGGTTCCGCACCCGTAGCCCGGATGGAGCACAGCGGAATCCGGGCTACGGGACTACCGCGTTTGATGAACTGGTTTCGTTGGTCTATCGGTGGCGCGTAAGCACGGACGCGGTCAGGCAGTAGGTCACGTTGGCGCGCAAGCGCCTACGTGACATATGAGTGGCAGATCAGGTTGCGAGAGCACTGCCTGACGAGTTCAAAGAACCGTCACGTAGACGCTGCGCGTCAACGTGACCCGGCCGGTGGGTGTAGGTGCGCTACAGGACGGGTACGCCCGTTTTTGCGAGCATGTCCACGAGGCGGATGAGGGGGAGGCCGATGAGGGCGTTGGGGTCGTCGCCCTCCAGGCGTTCGAAAAGTGCGATACCGAGGCCTTCCGATTTGAAGCTGCCGGCGCAGTTGTACGGCTGTTCGCGGGCGAGATAGCCCTCGATCTGCGCATCACTGAGCACGCGGAACACCACACCGAACGGCACCAGGTCCACCTGCACGGTGCCATTGCGGCCGTCGAACAGGCACAGCCCCGTGAGGAACTGCACCGCTTTTCCAGAAGCGGCGCGCAGCTGCGCCGTGGCACGGGCATGATCGCCCGGTTTGCCGAGCACCTGGCCTTCCAGCACCGCCACCTGGTCGGAGCCGATGACCAGCGCACCCGGGTGTTTTGCGGCCACGGCACGCGCCTTGGCTTCCGCCAGACGTCGCACCAGCGCGTCCGGTGATTCGCCGGGCAGGGCGCCCTCGTCCACCTCGGGCGCCGCCACCTGGAAGGGAAGACCGAGCCTGGCCAGCAGCTCGCGCCGGTACGGCGAGGTGGACGCCAGGACCAGCGGCGGCGTGCTCATTCGATCTCGACCAGGGCCTCGTCGGGGGTCACGCGATCGCCCTTCTGCACATGCACGGCGACGACCGTGCCGGACATGGGCGCCTGGACTTCCGATTCCATCTTCATGGCCTCGGTCACCAGCACCGGATCACCGGCCTTCACGGTGGTCCCCACCTGCACCAGCACATCGACGATGGTGCCGGGCATGGAGGTGGTCACGTGCCCCGGCTTGGTGGCGCGCGGGCGCTTGCCGTTGGCGGCCGACGTGCCGCCGTTCTGCTTCTCCGTGAACATCTCCTGGAGGATCTCCACGTCGATCTCCTCGGGGATGCCGTCCACGGTCACATAGAACGGACGCTTGTCGCGCGATTTGTGGCCCGCGCCGGTGAGCTGGATGTGATAGGTCTCACCGTGCAGGGTGACGCTGAATTCGGTCGGCACGGCGCGCACTTCACCGCCTTCACTGGGCAGCGGTTCAAGGGACTCGGGCTTGAGGGTGCCGGCGGCGCGCTGTTCGAAGTACTCGCGCGCCACGTCCGGGAACATGGCAAAGCTGAGCACGTCTTCTTCGCTGCGCGCGAGACTGCCGATCTGTTCACGCAGGTTGTCCAGTTCGGCATTCAGCAGATCGGCCGGACGGCAGGTGATCACCTCTTCAGTACCGATGGCCTGCTGACGCACGATGAAATTCACCGAACCGGGCGCCTTGCCGTAACGGCCCTGCAAATAGAATTTCACCTCATTGGTGATGTTTTTGTAGCGCGTGCCCGTGAGCACGTTGAGCACCGCCTGGGTGCCGACGATCTGGGAGGTGGGGGTGACCAGGGGAGGGAAGCCCAGGTCCTCGCGCACGCGCGGCACCTCGGCCAGCACGTCGTTCATGCTCTTCAGTGCGCCCTGCTCGCGGAGCTGGTTGGCCAGGTTGGAGATCATGCCGCCCGGCACCTGGTTCACCTGTACGCGCGTGTCGACGCCGGTGTAGTCGCTCTCGAACTGGTGGTACTTCTTACGCACGTCATGGAAGTAGAAACCGATCTCCTGCAGCAGTTCCAGATCGAGGCCGGTGTCGTACTCGGTGCCGCGCAGGGCCGCGACCATACTTTCGGTGGGTGAATGGGACGTACCGCCCGCCATGGACGAGATGGCGGTGTCGATGTGCGAGCAACCGTTTTCGATGGCCTTCAGGTGGCACATGGCGGCGAGGCCGGCCGTGTCGTGGGTGTGCAGGTGCAACGGCACCTTGACGGCGCTGCGCAGCGCCTTGAAAAGGTCTGCGGTGGCCATGGGCGTGAGCAGTCCGGCCATGTCCTTGATGCAGATGCTGTCGCAACCCATGCCTTCCAGCTCGCGGGCCATAGCCACGAATTGAGCGATGCCGTGCACCGGGCTGGTGGTGTAGGAGATTGCACCCTGGGCGTGCTTGCCCGACGCCTTCACGCTCTCGATGGCGACCTGGAGGTTGCGCGTGTCATTGAGGGCGTCGAAGATGCGGAATACATCGATGCCGGTCTCGGCGGCCTTGCGCACGAAGGCGCGCACCACGTCGTCGGAATAGTGGCGATAGCCGAGCAGGTTCTGCCCGCGCAGCAGCATTTGCAGCCGGGTGTTGGGTAGTGCCTTGCGCAACGCACGCAAGCGGTCCCAGGGATCTTCACGCAGGAAACGCAGGCAGGCGTCGAAGGTGGCACCGCCCCATACTTCGAGCGACCAGAAACCCACGCGATCGAGTCTGTCGCAAATGGGCAACATGTCCTCGGTACGCATCCGCGTGGCGATCAGGGACTGGTGTGCGTCGCGCAGCACCGTTTCGGTGATCTGAACTTTGGGCATGGCGATTACCTTGGCCGGAAAACGAGTATTGTCAGAAGCCCATGGAGGCGGCGAGTGCCGCTGCCATGGCGGCAGCGAGTTCCCGGGGCGGACGCCTCACCGAGTAGGCGGTCAGCTCGGGATGGGCCTCCACGAAGCTGGTCGTGAAGTTTCCTAGGCGGAATTCCGGTGAACGCAGAATCTCGCGATGGTAGGGCATGGTGGTCTTCACGCCGTAGACACCGATGTCACGCAGCGAACGCTCGGCGCGTGCCAGCAGGGATTCCCAATCCAGCGCCCACACGATGAGCTTGGCGCACATGGAGTCGTAGTAGGGCGGGATTTCGTAGCCGGTATAGATGGCGCCGTCGATGCGGACGCCGGGGCCGCCCGGGGCGAAATAACGGGTGATCTTGCCGAAGCTGGGCAGGAACCCGTTCTTAGGATCCTCTGCGTTGATGCGGAATTCCATGGCGAAGCCGCGCGGCTGGATGTCGGCCTGGGTGTAGCGCAGCGGCAGATCGGCAGCAATGCGGATCTGTTCCTGCACGATGTCGACGCCGGTGATTTCCTCTGTGATCGGATGCTCCACCTGCAGGCGCGTGTTCATCTCCATGAAATAGAAGTTGCCGCTGTGGTCCAGCAGGAACTCTACGGTGCCTGCATTGCGGTAACCCACCGTCTTGGCTGCCATGACGCCCAAGTTGCCCACGTATTCGCGCTGCTCGGGTGTGAGCTGCGGAGAAGGGGCAATCTCGATGAGTTTTTGGTGGCGCCGCTGAATGGAACAATCGCGCTCGTAGAGGTGGATCACGTTGCCGTGGTGATCCGCCAGGACCTGCACCTCGATGTGACGTGGATCATCGATGCACTTCTCCAGGAACACCTCGGCGCTGCCGAAGGCCTTGGTGGCCTCGGAGATGACGCGCTCGTAGTTCTTGGAGAGCTCGTCGGCGCTGGCACAGCGGCGGATGCCGCGGCCGCCGCCACCGGAGGTGGCTTTTAGCATGACCGGATAGCCGAGGCGTTCAGCCACGGCCAAGGCCTCTTCAAGACCCGAGACGTTGCCTTCGCTGCCCGGCGTCACAGGGACACCTGCGGCGATCATGGCCTGACGGGCCTCGGTCTTGTCGCCCATGCGACGGATCACGTCTGGCGTCGGTCCGATGAAACGGATACGACGCCGGGCGCAGATTTCCGCGAGTTCGGCATTTTCGGAAAGGAAGCCGTAGCCCGGGTGCAGTGCGTCACAGCCGGTGGCGACCGCGAGATTCACGAGACGATGGGCGTTCAGATAGCCGGCTACCGTGTCGGGCCCGAGACTGTAGGCCTCGTCCGCTTTCTTCACGTGCAGGGCATGACGGTCCGCTTCGGCATAAACCGCCACGGAACGGATACCCATTTCAGCACAGGCACGGACGATGCGGACCGCGATTTCGCCGCGGTTAGCGATGAGGATTTTCTTGATCACGCAAGGAATTCCTGAGCGCCTGATGAGGGGACCAATAAAAAAAGCGAAGGGCATTACACCCGTCGCCGCCGCGACGAATATCCCCGGAAATCCCCTACAGTGTCAACCCACTTGATGGATTTTCGCGTTTCCTGGCCGGTGTCATTTTGACAGCGTCAAGGGCGATGCGTATCATACGCCGGTTATGTCAGACGGCCGCTTGCCCGACAAAATCGACCCAGTCCGCCTTGCGGAAGCGCGCCGTACGCTGCAGGGAGAACTCCCGGTCGCGGCCATGACCCGATTGGTGGATCTGCTCACCGACGACCGCGGCACGGTGCACGTGGACATCCAGTGCGGCGTGGACCCGGAAGGCATCCGCTATTTGCGCGGCAGTCTGTCGGCTGAAGTGGGCATGCAGTGCCAGCGATGCCTGGAGAATTTTCGGCTAGCACTGAATACGCAATTCGCCCTTGGTGTGGTCGCCCACGAGTCCGTCGCCGAGCGTCTGCCGGAACACTACGAGCCCCTGGTAGTGGGTGAAGACCCCATTTTCCTCCGCGACATCGTAGAGGACGAATTGATATTATCGCTGCCCATCGTGCCGAAGCACCCGGAAGGGCAGTGCCCCGCCGGCAATGGCGGAGACGAACACCTGGACGAGGAGCGGCGGGAGAACCCGTTCGCGGCCCTCAAAGTTTTGAAAACGAAAAAAGCACCTGACGAGGAATAGCAATGGCCGTACAGCAGAACCGCAAGACGCCGTCCAAGCGTGGCATGCGTCGCTCCCACGACGCCCTCACGGCGCGTGCGCTCTCCACCGAGACCACCACGGGCGAGACCCATCTCCGCCATCACGTGAGCCCGGATGGTTTCTATCGGGGCCGCAAGGTCCTGAACACCAAGGGCGAGTAAGACGCTGCTCCCGGAAGGCCGTCGAAACGGCTGCCGCGCGGGCTCCGACAACGGGCCGGGCCGTACAGGTGCCGGCCCGTTGTTTGTTGGCCTTGCGGTTGTCGGCGCAGTCCGACAGGCGCTTAGCGCTCGGTGAAGACCATGACATCTCTGACTCCCATTGCGCTCGATGCCATGGGGGGCGACCACGGCCCCGGCGTGGTCATCCCCGCAGCAAAGCGTGCGTTATCCGAACATCCCCAGATCAGGCTCATCCTGGTCGGCGACCAGGCGGTGCTGATGGCGGAACTCGCCAGGCACGGCATGGCGCTGAACGGGCGCCTGTCCATTCACCACGCCTCCCAGGTGGTGGGCATGGACGAGCCACCTTCCCAGGCGTTGCGCGGCAAGAAAGACTCCTCCATGCGCGTGGCCATCGATCTGGTAAAGGACGGCGTGGCCAAGGCCTGCGTGAGCGCGGGCAACACCGGTGCGCTCATGGCCACGGCACGGTTCGTGTTGAAGACCCTGCCCGGCATCGACCGTCCGGCCATCATCACGGCCATTCCGACCATCCGCGGCCACTCCTACGTACTGGATCTGGGCGCCAACGTGGATTCTGGCACGGACAACCTGTACGAATTCGCGGTGATGGGCTCGGTGCTGTGCAGCGCCGTGGACAATATCGAACGCCCCACGGTCGGCCTCCTCAACATCGGCGAGGAGGAGATCAAGGGCAATGAGCAGGTGAAGGAAGCGGCTCGCCTGCTGGCGGCCAGCAAGCTCAATTACGTGGGCTTCGTGGAAGGCGACGACATCAACAAGGGCACGGTCGACGTGGTGGTGTGCGACGGCTTCGTGGGCAACGTGGCGCTCAAGACCATCGAAGGCGTGGCCAAGATGATCAGCCACTACATGAAAGCCGAGTTCAACAGGGGCCTGTTCACACGTCTGGCGGCCCTCGTCGCCATGCCCGTGCTCAAGGCATTCCGCGCCCGCATCGATCCGCGCATGTACAACGGCGCCAGCCTGGTGGGCCTGCGCGGCATCGTGATCAAGAGCCATGGCGGCGCCGATGCCTTTGCCTTCAGTCAGGCCATCAAGGAAGCAGTAATCGAAACCAAGAAGAATGTCCCGGAACGCATCCAACAGCAGCTCGGGGCACTACTGCAAGAGAGGCACGCGGTTTGAAATACTCGCGCATCATCGGAACCGGCGGTTATCTGCCCGAGAAGATACTGACCAACCAGGACCTCGAACGCATGGTGGACACCACGGATCAATGGATCCGTGAGCGTACCGGCATCACGCAGCGGCACATTGCCGCCGAGGACCAGACCACCTCCGATTTGGCCGAGCAGGCCGCACGCCGGGCGATGGAAGCGGCGAACCTGGGGCCGGCGGACATCGATCTCGTTATCGTGGCCACCACCACGCCCGATCGCGTATTTCCGAGTACCGCCTGTCTGCTGCAGCATCGCCTCGGCATCAGCGGCGGCGCGGCCTTCGACATCCAGGCCGTGTGTACCGGTTTCGTGTATGCCCTGGGTGTGGCGGACAAGTTCATCCGCACCGGTGCGGCGCGCCGTGCCCTCGTGGTCGGCGCCGAGACCCTGTCGCGCATCGTGGACTGGACCGACCGCGGCACTTGCGTGCTGTTCGGCGACGGTGCCGGCGCGGTGGTCATCGAGGCCAGCGACGAGCCCGGCATCCTCTCCACCCATCTGCATGCGGACGGGCAGTACAACGAACTGCTCAACGTGCCCGGCGGCGTGTCGCAGCCCGGTCGCAACTTCATCGAAATGAGGGGCAACGAAGTCTTCAAGGTGGCGGTGAATACGCTGGGCCGTATCGTCGACGAGACGCTCGAAGCCAACGGTCTGGAGAAAAGCGACATCGATTGGCTGGTTCCGCACCAGGCCAATACGCGCATCATCGCCGCCACGGCCAAGAAACTCGGCATGTCCATGGAGCGTGTGGTGCTCACCGTGGGCAATCACGGCAACACCTCCGCCGCCTCGGTGCCGCTCGCGCTGGACGTGGCGGTACGCGATGGCCGTATCCGGCGCGGTGAAACCATCCTGCTCGAAGCCTTCGGCGGCGGTTTCACCTGGGGCTCGGCGCTCATCAAGTACTGACCTTACAAGGGATGAAGAAAACCGGTCAGGTTTCTTCCACGGAACAGAACGAATAACAAGTAGAGAGTGAAATCATGTCTCTTGCCTTTGTGTTTCCCGGCCAGGGATCCCAGTCGGTCGGCATGTATGCGGACCTGGCGGCAAATCATTCCGAAGCACGCGCCACCTTCGACGAGGCCTCCGCGGCGCTCGGCTATGACTTGTGGCAGGTGGTGGCCAACGGTCCCGGGGAAGAACTCAACAAGACCCATGTGACCCAGCCCGCCATGCTCGCCGCTGGCGTGGCCGCTTGGCGCGCGTGGCAAGCCAGGGGCGGAAAGACCCCGGCGGTAATGGCCGGTCACAGCCTGGGCGAGTACACCGCGCTGGTATGCGCCGGCGCCCTCGATTTTGCAGACGCTGTGCGGCTGGTGGCCGACCGCGGCCGTTTCATGCAGGAGGCCGTACCCGCGGGTGAAGGCGCCATGGCCGCCATTCTTGGTCTGGAAGACGCACAGGTCATCGACGTGTGTGCCCAGGCTGCTCAGGGTGACGTGGTATCTGCCGTGAACTTCAATTCGCCCGGGCAGGTGGTGATTGCCGGTTCGGCCGCCGCGGTACAGCGGGCGGTGGACCTGGCCAAGAGTGCCGGTGCGAAACGTGCGGTGCTGCTGCCCGTGAGCGTGCCATCCCATTGCAGTCTCATGAAGCCGGCGGCCGATCGTCTGGCGGAACGCCTCGCCGGCATCGAGGTCAAGACGCCCATCATCCCCGTGCTGAACAACGTGGACGTGGTCGCGGCCACCGAGCCCGCCGCCATCCGCGATGCTTTGGTGCGTCAGCTCTACAGCCCCGTGCGTTGGGTGGAAACCATACGCCGCATGCGCGCGGACGGTGTGGACAAGTTGGTGGAATGTGGCCCGGGCAAGGTGCTCGTGGGCCTCAACAAGCGCATCGAAAAGGACATGGCAGCCAGTGCCATCATCGATGCAGCCAGCCTGGAACAGGCCGTGAACGAAACCGCCTAAGGAGGAGTACATGTCGCTCGAAAACGAAATCGCTCTCGTCACCGGCGCCAGCCGCGGCATCGGTCAGGCCATCGCGCTCGCGTTGGGCCGCAAGGGCGCGACGGTGATCGGCACCGCCACCAGCGAGTCCGGCGCGGAGAAGATCAGCGCCTGTCTGTCCGAGCAGGGCATCAAGGGCAAGGGCATGGCGTTGGACGTATCCAGCCAGGAGAGCATCGACGCGGTCATGGGCGCCATCAACGAAGGCTTCGGTGTGCCCACCATCCTGATCAACAACGCCGGCATCACCCGCGACAATCTGCTCATGCGCATGAAGGATGAGGAGTGGGAGGCCATCATCAACACCAATCTCTCGTCCGTGTATCGTATGTCCAAGGCCTGCCTGCGCGGCATGACCAAGGCGCGCAAGGGCCGCATCGTCAGCATCGCTTCCGTGGTCGGCGCCATGGGCAATGCCGGTCAGACCAACTATGCCGCCGCCAAGGCCGGCATCATGGGCTTCACCAAGGCCCTTGCCCGTGAAGTGGGTTCGCGCGGCATCACCGTGAACACGGTGGCGCCGGGGTTTATCGATACCGACATGACTCGTGCGCTCGCCGACGAGCACAAGCAGGCGCTGCTGGGGCAGATCCCGCTCGCCCGGCTTGGTCAGCCGGAGGAAATCGCCGCCGCTGTGGCCTTCCTCGCTTCACCCGAAGCAGGCTACATCACCGGTGAAACGCTGCATGTCAATGGTGGAATGTATATGGCGTGATTGCCATTTTTGCTAAATATATCAAGGGCATAGCTCGATTATTTTTACGGGTTGTTTTATCTGGCGTCCATGGGCGGATTTCACTAAAATACCGCCGCATCAAAAATCTTGTTCCATTGGGAGGAAGTATCCGTCATGAGTACGGTTGAAGAGCGCGTCAAGAAGATCGTTGTCGAGCAGCTTGGGGTTAAGGAAGAGGAAGTGAACCTGGCTTCTTCCTTCGTCGACGATCTCGGCGCGGATTCCCTTGACACCGTGGAGCTCGTCATGGCTCTCGAAGAAGAGTTCGAGACCGAGATCCCCGACGAAGAGGCGGAGAAGATCACCACGGTTCAGCAGGCCGTCGACTACATCAATTCGCATTCGGCGGGCTGATCCACGTTAGAAGTCAAAAAGGCCGCCGGACCACGTGAGTGGTCGCGGCCTTTTGTTTATTGAATCAATCATCGAGGAGTGTCTCTTGGCAAAGCGGCGCGTTGTCATCACGGGCTTGGGAATGGTGTCCCCGGTGGGCCTGAGCGTGAAGGAATCCTGGGAAAACATCCTGGCGGGTAAAAGCGGCATCGCGCCCATCACGCACTTTGATGTCTCCGCTTTTTCGACGCGGTTTGGTGGCTCCGTGAAAGGCTTCGATCCTGCGAAGTACTTTCCGCCCAAAGACGTCAAGAAAATGGATCCCTTCATCCACTACGGGATCGCCGCCGCCAAGGAGGCCATCGAAGATGCAGGCCTGGCGGTTACGGAAGAAAACGCCGAGCGCATCGGCGTGGCCATCGGTTCCGGTATCGGCGGTCTGCCCGGCATCGAGAAGGGCCATGAATCCTTCATGGAAGGCGGTCCGCGTAAGATCTCGCCCTTCTTCGTGCCCAGCAACATCATCAACATGATCTCAGGCAACCTGTCGATCATGTACGGCATGAAGGGCCCGAACATCGCTATCGTCACCGCCTGTGCCACGGGCACCCATTCCATCGGCGACGCTGCACGCATGATCGCCTACGGCGATGCGGACGTGATGATCGCCGGTGGCGCCGAAATGGCCACCTCGCCCTGCGGCCTGGGTGGTTTCGGTTCGGCGCGCGCCTTGTCCACCCGCAACGACGACCCGGAAAAGGCCAGCCGCCCGTGGGACAAGGACCGCGACGGCTTCGTGCTGTCCGACGGCGCCGGTGTGGTGGTGCTGGAAGAATACGAGTTCGCCAAGAAGCGCGGTGCACGCATCTACGCGGAGCTGGTGGGCTACGGCATGAGCGGCGACGCCTATCACATGACCCTGCCGTCCGAAGGCGGCGAGGGTGCGAGCCGCTGCATGCGCAATGCCCTGCGTGACGCTGGCATCGACCCGGTGCAGGTGCAATACATCAACGCACACGGCACGTCCACGCCTGCCGGCGACAAGGGCGAGACCGACGCGGTGAAGCGCACCTTCGGTGATGCGGCCTATCAGGTGGCCATGAGCTCCACCAAGTCCATGACCGGACACTTGCTGGGTGCCGCCGGCGGCGTGGAAGCGGTGTTCAGCGTGCTGGCCATCCGCGACCAGGTGGCCCCGCCGACCATCAACCTCGACAACCCGTCGGAAGGCTGTGATCTCGACTATGTGCCGCACACGGCACGTGAGATGAAGATCGACCACGCCATGTCGAACTCCTTCGGCTTCGGCGGCACCAACGGCACGCTGATTTTCAGCAAGCTGCGGTGAAACCAAGGCGGCCGTGACTGAAGTCACGGCCGCTTCCTCCCGCGCCCCGGCGCCTTCCCTCGTGTATCTCGTCAACGGCCTGCCAAGCAACGTTATCCCGGTCACCGACCGAGGGTTTCAGTACGCCGATGGCTTGTTTGAAACCATCGCCGTCGCGGACGGCGAACCGCTGCTCTTTGACCGCCACCTCGAACGCCTGGCGCGGGGTTGTGCCAAGCTTGGCATCACCATGCCGGCGCGCGAGCTATTCGAGGCCGAGGCCGGCCGGTTGTGCGGTGGGCGCGAGCGACAGGTCCTGAAAATCACCCTCACCCGTGGTTCGGGGGGGCGGGGCTACCGCCCTGACGGTGCGGGCCCGCCGACGCGCGTGCTGGCGGCCTTGCCGTGGCCGGATTATCCGGAGATGCACCGCACCCAAGGCACAACGCTACGGTTGTGCCGCACACGGCTCGGCAGCAACCCGGACTTGGCGGGACTCAAGCACCTTGCCCGGCTCGAACAGGTGCTGGCGCGCGGGGAGTGGACCGATGATGCGGTGCAGGAAGGCCTGATGCTGGACGAAGAATCCCAGGTGATCGAAGGCACCATGAGCAATGTTTTCCTGATCAGGGGCGAAGCGCTGGTCACCCCGCGCCTCGACCGTTGCGGGGTCGCCGGCGTGATGCGGGAGGCGGTGATCGCCTGTGCCGAGCGCATGGGCGTGCGCTGTGATGAACGGCCCGTGGCCCTGGACGAGCTGTGCTCTGCCGATGGGCTGTTCGTTACCAACAGCCTCATCGGCCTGTGGCCGGTCCGTCGCTTCGAGCAGCACAGCTACGCCATTCCGCCACTGATCCCCGCATTGCTGGCGCGGCTGCGGGAGGCGCATGCATGCGTGTGATCCTGTTCAAGCTGCTCGGTGCCTCGCTCCTGGCGGGCAGCCTGGTGGCGGGCTGGTTCTGGCTCGATTACCGCAATTTCGCCACCACGCCCATGGAGCTGCCCGAGGACGGCCTCGAATACGTGGTGGAGCCGGGCAAGGGGCTGGCGGTCATCGGCCGTGACCTGGAAGGGCGGGGCCTGCTCGCATCCAGCCGCTACCTGATCTGGATGGGGCGCATCACCGGCAGCACCGCCCGTATCAAGGCCGGCACCTATCAGCTGACGCCGGGGACCACGCCCGAAGGCCTGCTGAAACAACTGGTGGAGGGCAAGGTCGCCCAGTTTCCGCTGACCCTCGTGGAGGGCTGGAGCTTCCGGCAGGTGCTCGATGCCCTCGCCCGCCACCCGCGCCTGAAGCAGACCCTTACCGGGCTCAGCGATGCGGAGATCATGTCGCGGCTCGGCTATCCCGGCGTGCACCCCGAGGGCCGGTTTTACCCGGACACCTACCGTTTTCCCCAGGGCTTCACCGACGTGGCCTTCCTCCAGCGCGCCTACCGGGCCATGGAGGAGCGGCTCGCCTACGAATGGGAGCGTCGTGAGGAAGGATTGCCCTACCGCAGCGCCTATGAAGGCCTGATCATGGCCTCCATCGTGGAGAAGGAGACGGGGCTGGCCAGCGAGCGCCCGGCCATTGCCGGCGTGTTCGTGCGTCGGCTGCAAAAGCGCATGCGCCTGCAAACCGATCCCACCGTCATCTACGGCCTGGGACTGGATTTCGACGGCAACCTGCGCCGACGCGACCTGGAAAACCACACCCCCTACAACACCTACCGCATCCGTGGCCTGCCGCCGACCCCCATCGCCATGCCCGGCGGCGAGGCCCTCCATGCCGCCTTCCATCCCGCCCCCGGCAACGAACTCTACTTCGTCGCCCGCGGTGACGGCAGCCATCACTTCTCCGCCACCCTCGAGGAGCACAATGCGGCGGTGGTGAAGTACCAGCTCAAGGGCAGGCGCAAGGTGTTTTCGAGCAGTAAATGACCTGCGGGGGTCTCTGGAGGCGATGGGCCCTGTAAGCCACGCCGACTGCTAAGAAAAAAGGCTCCTGCGCAGAACTCGTGGGTGCAGAGAAGGGTTTCTCTCGACGGCTTGTTCCCGACGCCGTCTACCGACCACGTCCATGTGGTCGTCGACGGCTTGTTCCCGACGCCGTCTACCGACCACGTCCATGTGGTCGTCGACGGCTTGTTCCCGACGCCGTCTACCGACCACGTCCATGTGGTCGTCGACGGCTTGTTCCCGACGCCACCAATCGCCGGCGGCCAGAAAAAGAACACCCGGCGCTTGGCCGGGTGTTCTTTTCCCTGGCGGTATCCCGCGCTTACTCGTCGCCGCTGAATGCGCCGATGAGGTGCAGCAGGCTGGTGAACAGGTTGTAGATGCTCACGTAAAGGCCGACGGTGGCGAGGATGTAGTTGGTCTCGCCGCCGTTCACCATGAGGCTGGTCTGGTAGAGGATGAAGCCGGCCATTAATACCGCGAACATGGCGGAGACCGCCAGGGCCAGGCCAGGAAGGGGATAGCCGAACAGGGCGGCGCCCAGGGCCACCAGGCCGGCGATAAAGGCAACCCAGATGCCGGCCACCAGGAACCCGCCCATGAAGCTGAAGTCCTTGCGGGTGGTCAGCGCATAGGCGGACAGGCCCAGGAATACCATACCCGTAAGGCCCAGGGCGGACATGACGATTTCCGCACCGTTGGGCAGGCCCAGGTAGGCGTTGAGCACAGGGCCGAGGCCGAAGCCGAGCAGGCCGGTGATGCCGAACACCACGCCAAGACCGGCGGCCGAGTTGGCGGTGCGCGGCAGCACGAACCAAAGCAGCACGATGGCACCCACGGAGCACAGCAGGCTGGCGCCTACCGGCAACCGGATGGCCATGGAAACGCCGGCCATGAGCGCGCTGAACAACAGCGTCATGGACAGGAGCGTGTAGGTGTTGCGGATGAGCCTGTTGGCGGCGATCGCGGTATCCGTGCGAATGGCCACAGTGTTCGGATTCATGCATTAACCTCCGGTCTTTTTTACGGCGTGCGGTCCAAAAATATAGGCGGAGCCGCGGATATCAAGCAACCAGGCCGTGAAGGTACCATTAACACTGGCGCAAGGCACGCGAGCTTCGGTATTCTTGCGCCCGCCGGGGAGAGGTGGCTGAGCGGTCGAAAGCGGCGGTCTTGAAAACCGTTGATGGGCAACCATCCGGGGGTTCGAATCCCTCCCTCTCCGCCAAATTCCGACATTTCCGCGTGGTTTTCGTGCGCACCGGGCGCGGATGCCCTGTCCGACTCGTTGGAAAAACCTTTGCTTTCCCTGAAAAGGATTACGTGACGTAATCCTTTTCCTTCACCGCACTACATTTTCCTACGAGCCGGTGTTAAGGTACGCGCGGCTTTGTGATCGAACACGACGATTTATCGTGCGCCGCTCAACCCTGACCTGTTCCGGGGCGGGGACGATCCCATCCGCCTGACCAGGCGTGGAAGGACGTCTCCTCGGGAGTGAGGGGGGTAAACATCACCCGTGTGCTTTGTGCACGCCTTGAATACTCACACGTGGTGCGCGCGCACTTGTCAGGAGTCCGCCTCATGATCACTGTCCTTCTGGTGGATGATCACGCCTTGGTACGCTCGGGCATTCGAGCCGTCCTTAGCCAAGGCAATGGGATTCGGGTTATCGCAGAGGCCGAGGACGGGGAATCGGCCATCGACCTGGTGCGGCAGAATCCGCCCGATGTGGTGCTGATGGACGTGAACATGCCGGGCATCGGCGGCATGGAGGCGACGCGCCGCATCGTGCGCCTCAATCCCAAGGTGAAGGTGATCATCCTCACCGTGCACAACGAAGAGCCGTATCCCACCCGCCTTTTCAAGGCCGGTGCGGCCGGCTACCTCACCAAGGGCTGCAGCGTCGAGGAGATGGTCCAGGCCATACGGCAGGTACACGCGGGCGGGCACTTCGTGAGCAACGCCATTGCCCAGTCGGTGGCCTTGTCCATGCTGCCGGGGCACGAATCGCCCCTCGAACGCTTGTCCCAGCGGGAGATGCAGGTGTTCATGATGCTCATGCGCGGCGACCGGCCGCAGCAGATCTCGGACACGCTGCACCTCAGCCCCAAGACCGTCAGCACCTACCGCACCCGCCTGTTCAGCAAGCTGGGCGTCAAGAGCGACGCGGACCTCGCGCGACTCGCCATGCGCTACGGCCTGCTGGAAGACGCCAAATGACCTGCAAGACCCCTGCGGCGCCCAAGGCGCCGGCGCTGCACTTCGATCCGGCGTGCCGCGCCTGCCCGCGTCTTGCCACCTTTTTGCGTAACGTACGCAAGGAATACCCCGCCTACCACGCTGCCCCGGTGGCCCCCTTCGGGCCCGACGACGCCCGCCTGATCATTGTCGGGCTGGCGCCCGGCATGCACGGGGCCAATGCCACGGGCCGGCCGTTCACCGGTGACTACGCAGGTATTCTCCTGTACGAGACCCTGCACCGTTTCGGCTTCAGCAACCAACCTACGGCGACGCACCGCGGCGACGGCCTGGAACTGCGTAACTGCCGCATCACCAACGCCGTGAAATGCCTGCCGCCAGAAAACAAGCCCATCGGCGCGGAGGTCGGCAACTGCAACCGCTTCCTCGCTGTCGAACTGAAACGGATGCCTGCGGATGGCGTGATTCTCGCCCTCGGCAGCGTGGCCCATCGCGCCGTGTTGAAGGCGCTCGGCCTGCGCGCGAGCGCCTGCAAGTTCGCCCACGGTGCCCGCCACGCCTTGCCGGATGGGCGCCGGCTGGTGGATTCCTACCACTGCAGCCGCTACAACACCCAGACGCGCCGGCTCACCGAGGCCATGTTCCACGCCGTTTTTGCCGAACTACGCGCATTGCTCGATCGCTGAGATGACGGACGTCACCCCTGAATTCGACGTCGAAAACTTCCTCAAGAACCTGACCACCCGCCCCGGTGTGTACCGGATGTTCGATGCGTCGGGCACGGTGATCTACGTCGGTAAGGCGCGCAACCTCAAGAACCGCGTCTCCAGCTATTTCCGCCGCGGCGACGTGACGCCCAAGACCCGCGCACTGGTGGCGCAGATCCGGCACATCGAGATCACCGTCACCCACACCGAAAACGAGGCGCTGCTGCTGGAGCAGAACCTCATCAAGCAGCTCAAGCCGCGCTACAACGTCCTGCTGCGCGACGACAAGAGTTACCCCTACATCCTGCTCTCCGAAGATGCCTACCCACGGCTGGGCTATCACCGCGGCAAGCGGCGCGACAAGGCCCGCTACTTCGGGCCCTACCCGAGCGCCGTTTCGGCGCGGGAATCGCTGAACCTGTTGCAAAAGCTGTTCCGGGTCCGTCAGTGCGAAGACACCTATTTCAAGAATCGCACGCGGCCCTGCCTGCAATACCAAATCAAGCGTTGCAGCGGCCCGTGCGTGGGGCTCGTGTCGCCGGAACGCTATGCGGAAGCCGTGCGCCACAGCGTGATGACCCTGGAGGGACGTAGCAACCAGGTGGTGGACGAACTCATCCGCGCCATGGACGAGGCGGCAGGGCGGCTCGACTTCGAGCAGGCGGCGCTGTATCGCGACCAGATCGCCGCCCTGCGGCGCGTGCAGGAACGCCAATACGTGAGCGGCGAGGGCGGTGACGCGGACGTGATTGCGGCGGTGAGCCGCAATGGCGTGGGCTGCGTGCAGGTGTTCTTCATCCGGGGCGGACAGAATTTCGGCAACAAGACCTTCTTCCCGAAGAACACCGGCGAGGCGGACGACGCGGAGATCCTCGAGGCCTTCCTCGCCCAGTATTACCTCGCCTCCGAAGAACGCCCGCTGCCGCGCGAACTCATCGTCAACAAGGATCTGGAAGACATCGGCCTCCTCGAGGAAGTGCTGACCGCCCGTGCCGGCCACAAGGTGAGCATCACCGGGCGCGTGCGCGGCGATCGTGCGCGCTGGCAGCGCATGGCCCAGACCAACGCCGAGACCGCGCTGGCGGCGCACCTGGCGAGCAAGGCCAGCATGATGATGCGCTTCGAGGCCTTGCAGGAGGCCCTCGACCTGGACGAACTGCCCAAGCGCCTGGAGTGCTTCGACATCAGCCACACCATGGGCGAGGCGACCGTCGCCTCCTGCGTGGTGTTCGACACCAACGGGCCGCTCAAGTCCGACTACCGCCGCTTCAACATCGAGGGCATCGCCGCGGGCGACGACTACGCGGCCATGCACCAGGCCCTGGAGCGGCGCTACAAGCGCCTGAAGGAGGGCGAGGGCGCCTATCCCGACGTATTGTTCATCGATGGCGGCAAGGGGCAGGTGGCGCAGGCACGGGACGTATTGAGCGCGCTCGGTGTGGTGGGCGTCACAGTCGTCGGTGTGGCCAAAGGCCCATCGCGCAAACCCGGGCTTGAGCAGCTAATCTTGTCCGACCATAATGCGCCCATCTCGCTGCCGCCGGATTCGTCGGCCTTGCATCTGATCCAGCAGATCCGGGACGAGGCCCATCGCTTCGCCATCGCAGGACATCGGCAGCGGCGTGCCAAGGCGCGTACCAAGTCCGTTCTCGAAGACATCCCGGGGCTGGGCACAAAGCGACGCCAATTGCTGCTGCGGCAATTCGGCGGATTGCAGGAGGTGGCGCGTGCCGGCGTGGAGGACTTGGCCAAGGTGCCCGGCATCAGCACGTCCCTTGCGCAGAAGATCTACGACGCTTTCCATTCCGACGGGACTGATCGATGCCGTTGAACATTCCGAATCTGCTCACGTTGTTGCGCATCGCGCTCATCCCCGTATTCGTGGTGTTGTTCTATACGGATGCACGCTGGGCCCATGTAGCTACGGCGCTGGTGTTTGCGCTGGCCGCGGCCACCGATTGGCTCGACGGTTACCTGGCGCGCCGCCTCGGGCTCACCTCGGCGTTCGGCGCCTTCCTCGATCCGGTGGCCGACAAATTGATGGTATCCACGGCGCTGGTGCTGCTGGTGGACGCGAACCCGGGCAGTTATGCGGGCGTGGTGCTGGCGATTCCCGCGGCGATCATCGTCGGCCGCGAGATCACCATCTCAGCGTTGCGCGAGTGGATGGCCGAACTGGGCGCCGGCGCCAAGGTCGCCGTTTCCATGGTCGGCAAGGTGAAGACTACGGCACAGATGAGTGCGCTCCTGCTGCTGCTCTATCGCGAGCCCGTGCTGGGCATGCCCGTGGTGGATATCGGCGTCGCGCTGCTGTATCTGGCGGCAATCTTGACACTCTGGTCCATGGTTCTGTATCTTTCCGCGGCCTGGCCGGTACTGAGCGCCGGCAAGCGGTTGAAGCCTGAAGGCAACTCGACAGAGTATTGACACAAGGCCGAAAATCACTAAAATCTGCGGCTCTCAAGCGGGAATAGCTCAGTTGGTAGAGCACAACCTTGCCAAGGTTGGGGTCGCGAGTTCGAGTCTCGTTTCCCGCTCCAAACAAACAAACCTCGGCATCATCCCGAGGTTTTTTTTTCATACGGTAGAGTTCGGTTGAACTCGCCGATTGCCCCCAGGCTGGGTGGCAGAGTGGTCATGCAGCGGACTGCAAATCCGTGTACGCCGGTTCGATTCCGACCCCAGCCTCCATATTCTCTTCACCGTTCGCCAGCCTTAGACTTCCCGTCACGCCCGGGTGGCGAAATTGGTAGACGCAAGGGACTTAAAATCCCTCGGCCGCAAGGCCATGCCGGTTCGATCCCGGCCCCGGGCACCAATCAACGGCGACTGACGTGATCCGGTGTTTCGCAGCTCGCGGGCGAGTCCACGAACTGTCTACTCTTTTCCCACGCACCAAAGGCTGGCGTTCCCATCGTGCCCGGAAGGCTGAAGTGCAGTCCTTCGTTTCCAAGCGTCGCGACCTTGGAAAGCTAAAGGCAGATTGCCCAGTTCTTCGACATCCAACCCGCGAAAGTTGGGTGAGTCATCGGACGAGCGATCCTGCGAGGCGAGACTGACCCCGTTTCCCCGCTTTCGAGCGCCCGAGATCAGGTGCGCCAAGAGCGCGCAGCGGTCTTGGTAACCGCAGTTTGGGGGTGGAGGTGCATATGCTCAGGCCCTACCGCGAATCAGATCTCGAGGCGGTGGTTCTTCTATTCAATGATTCAGTCCATCATCTCGCTGATAAACACTACGATAAGGACCGACTCGCGGCTTGGGCTCCGCAACCGCCGGACTTGAAACGTTGGGCGGCGCGGCTTGCTTCAGCAGACACGTGGGTAGTGGAAACCGACGGAAAGCTGTTGGGGTTTATCGCATACGAACCCAACGGGCACATCGACCTCTTGTTCACGTCACCTGCGCATTGCCGTCGTGGGATTGCTTCCACGCTTTTGCGCCACGCCGAAACCGCTCTGGCCGCCCGTGGAATTTCCATGCTTTTTACGGAAGCCAGTCTCTCTGCACGTCCGTTCTTCGAACGTTTTGGATTCGAAGTAACAGAGGAGCAGGACGTCCAGCGTCGTGGCGTTACCTTGCGGCGGTACGCCATGCGGAAGTGGCTAGTTTCCTGAAGCGCTTTCGCAACGACGGACGGCGGCGCGTCATCCGTCGAGCGATGCTATAAGGCGAGACCTGACCCCGGTTTTCCGCATGCGGTGCATCCGACACCCGCGCACGCGCTGTCGGAAGTCGAACGGGCCGAGCTTGTGCGTGTGGCCAACGAACCGCGGTTCGCCTCGGTGCCACCTGCACGCATCGTGCCTATGCTGGCCGATGAAGGCCGCTACCTGGCGAGCGAAGCCACTTTTCACCGTGTGCTGCGCGCCGAAGGACAAATGAGTCATCGGGGACGAGCCAAAGCCCCTCAGGCCTCCCGACCGCCGACCACCCACGTGGCCACGGCGCCGAACCAAGTGTGGTGTTGGGACATGACCTTCCTTC
>JALOAT010000045.1 GCA_023228645.1 Gammaproteobacteria bacterium
AGGCAAAACTGACCTCCAGAAAATCCTTCGGTTTTCGAACGTTTCATGGCGCTGAAACTGCTTTGTATCATGCACTTGGCGCTCTACCGGAGCCGGAGTTCACCCACAGATTCTGCTGACGAGCCATATTTTTTAACGGAATCCCTATGAACGCGTTACAGCATATGTCGATTCGGGCACGACTTGTTGTTCTCGTCACCTTCGCGGTCCTCGGACTCATTGCCGTGCAAGCCTTTACGCTGGTACAGGGCCGTGGCCAGCTCATGTCTGAAAAGGAATTGCAGACGCGCGCGCTGGTGGAGGTCGCGAACGGTGTGCTCGCGCACTATCACGGGCTCTTTGCACAGGGCCTCCTCTCCGCGGCGGAGGCCAGACGCAGCGCGGCGGAGGTGATCGCCGCCATGCGCCACTCCGGACAGGAGTATTTCTGGATCAACGACATGAACGGCGTGATGGTGATGCACCCGTTCAAGCCGGAATTGAACGGCAAGTCCGTGACCGATCTGCGTGACCCCGCCGGCAAGTACATGTTCCGCGAGTTCGTGGATACCGCACGGCGCGGAGGCAGCGGGACGGTCGCCTACCAATGGCCCAAACCGGGCCAGACGAAGCCCGAGCCCAAGGTGTCCTACGTGGCACAGTTCGTCCCTTGGGGGTGGGTCGTGGGCACCGGTATCTACGTGAGCGACGTACACGAGACGTTCCTGAGCAATGTAGCGACGGGTGTGCTCCGCCTTGGGGCAGTCTCAGCCCTCCTCGTCCTATTGTCGCTGGTGATTATCCACAGCATTCTGCGCCCGCTGTCGCGCACTACGGCCGCCATGGAGGATATCGCCTCCGGCGAAGGTGATCTGACCTGCAGGCTGCACGCCGAAGGTAAGGACGAACTCACCGCGCTGGCGCGCGCGTTTAATCATTTCGTGCAAAAAGTGCAGGACGTAATGCGTCAGGTCGGTGACGCCACCTTGCACCTGGCCAGCTCCGCCGAGCAGTTGTCGGCTTCGGTGCAGGAGACCCGTGCGGCGGTGCGCCGCCAGCAGGGCGAGACCGATCAGGTGGCTACGGCCATGAACGAGATGGCTGCGACGGTCAAGGAGGTGGCACGCAGCGCTTCCGATACGGCGCACTCAGCGCAGGAGGCGGACGGCACCGCCATCGAGGGAAGCCGACTGGTGCGCGAGGCGCGCGGTGCCATTGCCGCCTTGTCTTCAGAAATCGATGCGACCACCGGTGCGGTTACCACCCTGGAACAAGAGGTGGAAAACATCGGCAGCGTGCTGGACGTGATCCGTGGCATCGCCGAGCAGACCAACCTGCTCGCACTCAATGCTGCCATCGAGGCGGCGCGGGCAGGCGAGCAGGGGCGCGGCTTCGCCGTGGTCGCCGATGAGGTGCGCACGCTGGCGGCGCGGACTCAGGATGCCACCCAGGAGATTCGCGACATGATCGACGCCCTGCGCACGGGGGCGCAGCATGCGGTGGAAGCCATGGGCGCGAGCCGCGGACTCACCGCGCAGACCGTGGAAAAGGCCGAGGCCGCCGCGCGCGCCCTGGACGACATCGTACCGACCGTAGCACGCATCTCGGACATGAGTGCACAGATCGCCAGCGCCACCCAGGAACAGGAGGCAGTGGCCAAGGAGATCGATCGCAACGTGACGGAAATCGCCGGCGGCGCCGAACAATCCGCCGCGGCCACGGAGGAAGTGACGCGTGCCAGCGCCAGCCTGGCCAAGCTCAGCGAAGAGCTGCGCGCACTGGTCCATCAGTTCAAATACTGATCGAGATGCCAGGCGGGACCACCCCGAGTCTGCTCACCGGCACACGTTGGGACGCACCGTGCCGGATCCCTTCACGATGGCGAAGCGGTCGCGCACCGACCCTTCGCTGTCGATGAAGCGGGCGTCCAGGCGCTTGCCCGCCACGTCGATCACCACCGAGCCGAGGCGGCGTTGCGACGCGGCGATGGCGGGGTGGCCGAATTCCGCGGAGTCCAATTTGGACGAGGAGCCGGCAACCACGTAAACCGCGCCCTCGTGGGCGGCGCGTCCCGCCGACGGCTTCTCGAACACCGCACCATCACCGCCGCGCGCCATGACCATGCCGGGCACCAGCGTATCGGACGTGCCGTAATGGCAGTCCAGCAGGTGTGAACGTTCGTAGGAATGGCTGTGCCCCGACAACACCAGGTCCACACCACCGGCCTCCAGGATCGGTAAGGCATTCTCGCGCATGTCGCGCATGCGCCCGCCGCTGTCGCCCGGGTCGTCCGATCTGTGGCTGGCGTCGGTACAGGGCGGATGGTGCATGACCGCGATGAGCCAGGGCAGGCGATTGGCCGCCAGATCCTCGCGCAGCCACTGCAGCATGGGTCCGTCGCTGGCACGATCGCTCGCTTCCGAGTCCAGCACGACCACGTGTACGGGCCCATGATCGAACGCATACCAGTGCTCGGTGCCGGAGGGTATACCGCCCGCCTCGCCGTTCTCGGGCAATGTCATGACCCTGAAATAGGTCCAGCGGCGCGCATCGTGATTGCCGTAGGCCGGCCAGAACATGAAGGCCCGCAGCAGCGCGCCGTACGGACCGAAATAGGCGGCCTGGTACTGCGGGTTGGTGCCGGACCGGTAGGCGTTGTCGCCGAGTGCCAGCCCTGCATCGAACAAGGGCCGATCGCCCCGTGGATTGGCCTCCATCCAGCGCACCGCGGCGTCGCGCACGGCCAATAAACCCTCGCCCACCTGCCCCGAGTCCCCGATGGCCCAGAGGCGCACCGGCACGTCGCTGCCGGGTGTCGGCGGTGTTACGAACGAGGCGGGCTCGTGGCCGCCCGCTGCATAGAAATAGCGCGTCCCCGCGTGCAGTCCCTCCAGCACCACCTCGTGCTGCCGGCCGCGTCCCTCACCGGCGGTAAATTCGAGCCGACTGTCCGGGCCGTAGCGCACCACGCCTTCGCTGTCCTCGACGGTCTGCCAGCGGATAGTGACCTGCGTGGGCGCGAGCCGCTGCAGATAGGGCAGGCGTTCGCCGGAATACAGGCTCTGCCAGGCGACCTGGGTCAGCCGGCCGACGCCCCACAGGGCCACGAGGGCGGCGAATGCCAACAGCCAGCGTAGGGGGCGGCGTGCCCACAGGGTTCGCAACATCGGTGAGGCTCCTTGCCGAAAACGCGGCGATTGTGCACCACTCGCCAACGCCTGCGAAAGGGCACCCGGACCTGCGTGGTATACTCGCGGCCTCGTTTCGTGTGGTCCGTCCCATGTCGCGTCTTCCACGTCTCATTCGCTTCCTGCTGATGACCGCCGGTACCGGCGTGTTGTTGCTCGCGGTGCTCCGCCTGGCCTTTTTCCTCGCCTTCAACAATGCGGCCGATCCGGTCGCGGCCCGTGACCTCGCCTACGCGTTCTATCTCGGCGCCAAGTTCGACCTGCGCGTCGTGCTCGTGCTGCTCGTGCCACTGGCCGTGCTGGCGGGCATCCGCCCGCTGAGCCCGTTCGAGGGTCCGGTCAGGCGGCTGTTCTGGTCCGGCTATGTGACGCTCGCGGCGTTGGGTCTGGCGCTGTTCTATGCGCTGGATTTCGGCCACTACGCTTATCTCGCCACGCGCGTGGACAACACCGTGCTGCGCTTCCTCGAGAACGCGGACATCTCGTTCGTCATGGTCTGGGAATCCTATCCGGTGGTGTGGATCACACTCGGCATCCTCGCGGCGACGGCCGCGGTCGCCTATGCGGTGCATCGCCTGTTCGGGCATGTGGCCGCACAGCCCGCATCGGTGCTGCGCTGGCCTGGACGCGTCGCGGTGGGCGTGGTCACCTTTTTCGTCATGCTGGGCGGGGTCTACGGCAAGGTCTCCTGGTATCCGCTGCGCTGGAGCGACGCCTACTTCAGCCCGCACGCCTTCGCAGCCGCCGTGGCCGTCAACCCGCTGCACTATTTCCTCGATACGCGCAAGAACGGCGGCGTGAGCTACGACGAGGACAAGGTGCGCGAGTACTATGACGTGATGGCCGGGTTCCTCGGCATCGACGCACCGGATCGCGCGGCCCTGCGCTTTGAGCGCAGTGTGGCCGGCAGTGCCGCCACGCGCCCCAACATCGTGGTGGTGCAGCTCGAATCCTTCGCCACCTATAAGACCAGCTTCTCGGGCAACCCGCTCGATCCCACGCCCCACATGGCCCGGATCGCCCGCGACGGCATGTACTTTCCCAGCTTCTTCGTGCCCCACACCGGCACTGCGCGGGCCGTGTTCGCCACCACCACGGGCACGCCCGACGTAGAGCTGAACGGCACCTCGTCGCGCAACCCCGTCATCGTCAACCAGCACTCCGTACTGGCCGGGCTGGACGGCTACGAGAAGTTCTACTTCCTCGGTGGCAGCGCCAGCTGGGGCAACATCCGCGGCGTGCTCTCCCACAACATCCCGGGGCTGCACATCTACGAAGAGGGCAGTTACGAGAGCCCGCGCGTCGACGTGTGGGGCATCTCCGACCTGTCGCTGTTCGAGGAGGCGAACAAGGTGTTGCGCGGGCTCGACAAGCCCTTCGTCGCCTACATCCAGACCTCCGGCGGCCACCGCCCCTATACCATTCCCGACGACAACCGCGGCTTCGAGTCGCTGTCCCCGGGCAACGCGACCGTGCAGAAATACGGCTTCGACGACGAGGCCGAATTCAATTCCTTCCGCTTCCTCGACCACGCGGTGGGCTGGTTCATGGAGGCGGCGCGCAAGGAGCCGTATTTCGCCAACACCGTGTTCGTGTTCTTCGGCGATCACGGGCTCGGCGGCAACGCCGGCCAGCACGCGGGCCCGGCTGAGACCCAACTTGAGCTGAACGCCCATCGCGTGCCGCTGGTCATCTACGCGCCGGGCCGCGTCGCCGCGCAGGTGGACGAACGCGTGGCCAGCCAGGTGGACGTGCTGCCCACGGTGGCGCGGCTGGCGGGCCAGCCCTATCGGGTACGCACCCTCGGCCGCGATCTGCTGGACCCGCGCCATGACGGCCAGAGCTATGCGTTCGTCATCAACCATGGCCGGCGGGAAATCGGCGTGCTTGGCGACGGCTATCTGCTGCGTACCGACATCGAGGGCAGTCAGCCCCGGTTGTTCCGCCTCGACGGCGCGGACGTGCGCGCGGATCTTTCGGCGCAAGAACCCGAACGCACCGCACGCATGCATCGCCTGGCGGTGGGCATGTACGAAACCGCCAAATACATGCTCCATCACAACAGTCGCGACGCGCATTGACGGTGCGTCGCATCCATATCGACACTGTCGCGAACTGATTTTTTTCTGAGGAATTCGCCAGCAATGAAGGTTCTCGTCATCGGCAGCGGCGGGCGCGAGCATGCGCTTGCCTGGAAGGCGGCCCAGTCGCCCAAGGTCGACAAGGTGTATGTGGCCCCGGGCAACGCCGGCACGGCGCGTGAGCCGGGTGTGGAAAACGTCGCCATCGCGGCAACCGACATCTCCGCCCTCATCGCCTTTGTGCAGCAGAATGACGTGGGGCTCACCATCGTCGGCCCCGAGGCACCGCTGGTCATCGGCATCGTGGATGCGTTCCGCGCCGCCGGACTGCGCTGCTTCGGCCCGACCAAGGCCGCGGCCCAACTGGAAGGCTCCAAGGCCTTTACCAAGGACTTCCTCGCCCGTCACCGCATCCCCACCGCCGCCTACGCCAATTTCACCGACGTTGACGCCGCGCTCGCTTACGTGCGCGAGAAGGGTGCACCCATCGTGGTAAAGGCCGACGGGCTCGCGGCAGGCAAGGGCGTGATCGTGGCCATGACCCTGGGCGAGGCCGAAGACGCGGTGCGCGACATGCTCGCGGGCAACGCCTTCGGCGAAGCGGGTCATCGCGTGGTCATCGAGGAATTCCTCAATGGCGAGGAGGCCAGCTTCATCGTCATGGTGGACGGCCAGCACATCATCCCCATGGCCACCAGCCAGGACCACAAGCGTGTGGGCAACGGCGACACCGGCCCCAACACCGGCGGCATGGGCGCCTATTCGCCCGCGCCGGTGGTCACGGCCGAGATACACGCACGGGTCATGCGCGAAGTCATCGAGCCCACGGTGCGCGGCATGGCCGCGGAAGGCCACCCCTACACGGGCTTCCTGTACGCCGGCCTGATGATCGGTGCGGATGGCACGCCCAAGGTCATCGAATTCAACTGCCGCTTCGGTGATCCGGAGACCCAGCCCATCATGCTGCGCTTGCAGTCGGACCTGGTGGCGCTGTGCGAGGCGGCCCTGGACGGCCGCCTGGACAAGGTCAGGGCGGAATGGGACCCGCGCGCCGCACTCGGCGTGGTGCTGGCGGCAGGCGGTTACCCCGCCGAGGTTCGCAAGGGCGACATCATCAGCGGCCTCGACGAGGCCGATACCACGGAGGCCCGCGTGTTCCACGCCGGCACCACGGAGCGCGATGGCCAGGTGGTCACCGCCGGCGGGCGCGTGCTCTGCGCCACCGCGCTGGGCGCGACCGTCGCCGAGGCGCAACAGCGCGCCTACGCGCTGGCGGCCCGCCTCCACTTCGAAGGCATGCAGTACCGTCGCGACATCGGCTACCGTGCCGTGACGCGTGAGCGCCAGGCCGGTTAGGCGGCGTCCTCCGACAGACCTGCGCCTGGGGTAAGCGGGCCCGCCGCGGCCCGGTTACCCGATTTGTTTCGCCATCACCCACAATTACAAATACTTAGGGCCTATCTCCCACAGGAGATAGGCGATTCGACGGCCCCAGCGGCTACAATCGAACCATTCGACTTTTAGCAATTATTAATTTTGCAACTTAGGGAGCACATGCCATGTCGCAGAAACACCCGGTCATCGCCGTCACCGGCTCTTCCGGCGCCGGCACCACGACCGTCAAGAACGCCTTCGAACACATTTTCTTCCGCGAGAAGATCAAGCCGCTGGTGGTGGAAGGCGACAGCTTTCATCGCTACAGCCGCTCGGAGATGAAGGAGGCCATTGCCCGTTTCGCCAAAGAGGGCAAGAACCTGTCCCACTTCGGTCCTGACGCCAACCATTTCGATCTGATCGGCGAGACCTTCAAGACCTACGGCGAGACCGGCTCCTGCAAGCGCCGCTACTACCTGCACTCCGAGGAAGAAGCCCGCCCCTATCCCGGCCTCAAGGCCGGCGAGTTCACGCCTTGGGAAGAAATCGCCGAAAAGACCGACGTGCTGTTCTATGAAGGCCTGCATGGCGGCGTCGTGGCCGGCGACGTGGACGTGTCCAAGTACACCGACCTGCTCATCGGCGTGGTGCCCATCGTGAACCTGGAGTGGATCCAGAAGATCCACCGCGACAACGCCCAGCGCGGCTACACCGCTGAGGCCATCGTCGACACCATCCTGCGCCGCATGGAGGACTACGTCCACTACATCACGCCGCAGTTCTCGCGTACGGACATCAACTTCCAGCGCGTGCCCACGGTAGACACTTCGAACCCCTTCATCGCCCGCGACATCCCGACGCCCGACGAGAGTTTCGTGGTGATCCGCTTCCGCGATCCGAAGAAGTTCAACGTGGACTTCCCGTACCTGCTGTCCATGATCAAGGACAGCTTCATGTCGCGCCGCAACTCCATCGTGGTACCCGGCGGCAAGATGGGCTTTGCCATGGAAATCATCCTGGCCCCGATCATCCATGAGATGATCCAGCGCAGCCGCGCCGCCTGAAGCACCGGGTGACGCGCACGAGAAGGCCCGCAACCGCGGGCCTTTTCATTTGCGTCGCATCTACAATCAACCAACGCGTCACCGAGGCGCCGGAACCATCGGTTGCGTTGCCAGTACCCCATCCAATCACATGCCAGAAATCACCGCCCATCGGGCCGGCGCCGCACGCGGGCCGGAAAATTCATTGCAGGCGTTGGCGCAGTCCATCGCCTACGGAACGCCGTGGGCGGAGATCGACGTGCAGCTCACCGCCGATGACGTCGTGGTGGTGCATCACGACGAGGACCTCACGGGATTCGCGGCCGATCCCCGCCGCGTCCGTGACCTGCATGTTGGTGACCTGCCCGTGTCGCCGGGCGGGGTGCGTATCGCCACCTTGGCGGAATTCATCGCCTCGGCGCGGGGCCGCATCGGGCTCAACATCGAGCTCAAGGACTACGGCCATGGCGATACACTCGTCACGCAGGTGGTTACGCTGTTGAAAGAGCAGGGCTTCCTCGATCAGGCGGCGGTGTGTTCGTTCAACCCCGCCCTGGTGGCCCTGGCGAAGGTCAGGGCGCCCGAATTGCGGGTGGGCCACGTGATAGCCGAGGCCAGCCTGCCGCCCGCGCCCGCCGACTTCGTGAGCGTCGATCACCGTGCCGTGAGCGCCACGCTGGTGCGCGAGGCCCACGAACGCGAGATGGCCGTGCACAGCTGGACCGTGAACAGCCGCGACGAGATGCTGCGGCTGCTCGTGCTCGGGGTCGATAACCTCATCACCGACGACCCGGCCCTCGGGCTGGCAACCTTGCGCCACTTCGAGGGTCTCAGTGGCTGGCGACGCGCCCTGCTGCGCTGGGGCGCCTGAGGAGAAGGCACACGCAATGAACGACGCACTGGTATGTTGGAAATGCGGCACGGCATGGCCGGGTGACGGGCGTTTCGCGCGCCTGGAGGCCTGCCGCCGCTGCGGCGCAGAGCTGCATGTCTGCGTGATGTGCGGGCGGTATGAACCCCACACAGCGGAGCGTTGCCGTGAGGAACGCGCCGAGCCGCCGCGCGACAAGACACAGGCGAATTTCTGCGACTATTTCGTGGCGCGATCAGGCGCCTATGCGGGCGAGCCGCCGGCAAATACCGGCGCGCGGGCCGCGCTCGACGCGCTGTTCGGCACCGGCACGGCGCCCGCGCAAGCGGCGGACGATGAGGCACGCAGCGCCCTGGACGCGCTGTTCAAGAAAGATCGCTGAGGATGAAGGCGGCGGATGCACGCACACGCGTCGCCGATGAAAACCGGAACCAGGGCGCACGCGGCAACGTGTCGCGTGCGCCCTCGGCAGCTTGGACCGTCAGGCCGCGACTGCTTCGCTTTCCAGGGCCCGGTTGAGCTTGGTGATGGCCTTCACTACACGGGCCGACAGCACCGCGTAGTCAGTCAGCAGCAGATCCCGTGCGGTGGAGACATCACCGGCCTGCATGTGCTCGACGACCAGCCCGGCGCAGCGATGAAACGCCGCGTGTTGTTCACACATGGCGGCAAACTCAGGCGAATCCTTGCGCGCCTCGGACTCTTCGGCAATCCAGCGGCCGAGCTCGCAGCAATGATGGTTGCCGACGATGGCAGGATCGAGACGTTCAGCGCCTTCGCCTTCCACGTACTCACGCAGACGCTGTTTCCAGGCGAGATGGATGTTCAACGCGTCGAAAAAGTTCATGGTATTCCCCCCAAATAACCAGAAACAAACGACAAGGGGATATAGCCAGCTTCGCTCCCGGGATTAAATAAGCGAAAACCGTAACCGCGGTTCAGATCAGTTCAGCGTACAGATCGTGCTCGCCGGCGGCCGTGATGCGCACCTCGACGAACTGTCCCGGCGCGAGTTCCGCGTCGGTCTCGATGAACACATTGCCGTCCACCTCGGGCGCATCGCCGCGCGAGCGTGCGACCACACCATCCTCGAACAGCTCGTCCACCAGCACCGTCTCAATGTGTCCCACGCGGTCCTGCAGCTTGTCGGCGCTGATCGCCGCCTGCAATTCCATGAAACGCTCGAGGCGCTCCTCCTTCAGTTCCTCCGGCACCGCGCCGGGCAGCGCATTGGCCGCCGCCCCTTCCACCGGCGAGTAGGCGAACGCGCCGACGCGATCGAGCCGAGCCTCCTCAAGGAATTCCAGCAGGCGCTCGAAATCCGCGTCCGTTTCGCCCGGGAAGCCCACGATGAAGGTGCTGCGCAGGGTCAGGTCCGGACACTCACGTCGCCACTGCTCGATGCGCCGCAGCGTGCCCTCCACGTCGCCGGGACGGCGCATCGCCTTGAGGATGGCGGGGCTCGCATGTTGCAGCGGCACGTCCAGATAAGGCAGCACCAGTCCCTCGGCCATGAGCGGCAGGATCTCGTCCAGGTGCGGATAGGGATAGAGGTAATGCAGCCGCACCCAGACACCCAGCTGTCCCAGCTCGCGCGCCAGTTCGGTCGTGCGGGTGCGCACCGGGCGACCGTTCCAGAACGAAGTGCGGTATTTCAGATCCACGCCATAGGCGCCGGTGTCCTGGGATACCACCAACAATTCCTGCACGCCCGCCGACACCAGCCGCTCGGCCTCTGCCAGCACCTCGCCGGCCGGCCGGCTCACCAGCCGTCCGCGCATGGAGGGAATGATGCAGAAGCTGCACAATTGATTGCAGCCTTCGGCAATCTTCAGGTAGGCATAGTGGCGCGGCGTGAGTTTCACGCCGCCCGGGGGCACCAGGTCCACGAACGGGTCGTGCTCCGGCGGCAGATGGGCATGCACGGCTTCCATCACCGCTTCGAGCTGGTTCGGGCCGGTGACGGCCAGCACCTGCGGATGGCTGGCGCGGATCACCTCGTCCTTGGCGCCGAGGCAGCCGGTCACCACCACGCGGCCGTTCTCGGCCAGGGCCTCACCGATGGTGTCCAGGGATTCCTCCACCGCGGCATCGATGAACCCGCAGGTGTTCACCACCACCAGGTCGGCGTCCGCAAAGTCCGGTACCATCGCGTAGCCCTCGGCACGCAACTGGGTGAGGATGCGTTCGGCATCCACGGTGGCCTTGGGGCAGCCGAGGCTGACGAATCCGACCTTGGGAACTGAGCGGCTCATGAAGTAAGGTTATCCGGCTGTCGCATACGAAAGGGATGCACATTTTACCCATCCGTGCCGCAGTGGCGGGAGACGAATCCCGCGATTAACGACCGCGCTCGCGGAACGGCGTTCATTGCACAGGACGCCGGCATCCAACAACAAGAGGAGAAATCCCATGGCATGTGTCTTTTGCAACGTCGCCGCAGGCACCCTGCCGGCGAACATCGTCTATCAGGACGAGGACGTGGTGGCGTTCCGCGACATCCAGCCGGTCGCCCCCACGCACCTGCTGGTGATCCCGCGCAAGCACATCGTGTCGGTCAACGAGCTGGCGGATTCGGACGCGGCGCTGGTCGGCAAGCTGTTCCTGACCGCCAAGCGCCTGGCCGCCGAGTCGGGCTTCGCGGAAAGTGGCTTTCGCCTGGTGATGAACACCAACGAGGATGCGGGCCAGACCGTGTTTCACATGCACCTGCACGTGTTGGCGGGACGCTATCTTGCCTGGCCGCCGGGCTGAGCCATGGTCAGGCCTGAACTGGTCAGCTTCGATCTCTGCCCCTTCGTGCAACGCTCGGTCATCGTGCTGCGGGAGAAGGGCATCGATTTCGACATCACCTACATCGACCTTGCCGACCCGCCCGCGTGGTTTCGCAACATCTCCCCGCTCGGCAAGGTGCCCCTGTTGCGGGTGGGCGAGGAGGTCCTGTTCGAGTCGGCGGTCATCATGGAATACCTGGACGAGACTACACCGCCGCCGCTGCAAGCGGCCGATCCGCTGGTGCGCGCCAAGAATCGTGCCTGGACTGAATTCTCTTCGGGGCTGCTCATGACCCAGTATCGCCTCGGCCTGGCCCGTGACGAGGCGGAGTTCGTGCAGTTGGCCGAGGTGTTGACCGCCGATCTGGCGCGCCTGGAGCCGCACATCGCCGGCCCCTGGTTCAACGGCGAGGCCTTTGCGCTGGTGGATGCGGCCTTCGCGCCGTTCTTCGTACGCCATCGCCTGATGGCGACGTGGCACCCGCTGCCACGGCTTGACGACCTGCCGCGCGTACGGGCATGGCAGGACGCGCTGGTGGAGCGCCCGGCGGTGGTGAATTCGGTGGTGGCGGACTTCGCGGAACGGCTGCGCGCCCACTTCCGTCAGCACGGCGGGTTCGCGGCGGCAGGGTGACGGGCTGAGTGGTCCGAACTTGGCTTAGGTGAGTTCTCGCAAAGACGCAAGGAAACGTGTTTTTCTACCCCTCTCCCTCCGGGAGACGAGCGCATGGATGCGCGAGGTACGACCCCATGGACGGGGGAGGTAGACCGCGCCGGGAGCAGGCGGTCGAGGGCAACGCAGGAGCGGTTGCCGAGGGCTGGGGGGCCAAAGATTTCTTCAAGCCGGGAGCGGACAGGAAGCGGGGAACCCTTCAGATCACCGCGCGTTCATGGCGGGTCACGCCAGGGCCTCGAACTCTGGCGACCGTTCGCTCCCATGTCGGCCGGTTCGGAACAGTTGCCCTGGGGTCAGATCTCGAGGCCGTTGAAGCGGCGCACGACGCGGTCGCGCTCGTGGCGTTTGCCAAGGGCGAATCCGCCTATAAACAGCGCAATGAGCGCGGCGGCGATGCCCCATGCGCTCAGCCCGGACTCACCGAGATCCGCAGCCTGCGCCTGCAATGCTTCGTTCTGCTGGCGCAGCGAATCCAGCTGCTCGACCAGGGCCGCGGACACCTCGGGGGAGGGTTGCGCAGACGTTGCCGCCTGTAGCTCGCTTTTCAGTTGCGCATTCTCGGCGCGCAACTGTTCGACAAGGTGACGCGCAGGGGGATTGCTGGTGACATACATGCTGCCGACCCAACCTTCGACACCGGCGGGCGTGCGCACGCGCAAATAATTGCCGCTCCTTTCCAGGACTTCGAGCAGCGCACCGGTGACGACCACCTCCAGCGGGGCTTCCACGCTGTTCGCGTTTCGCCGCACGCCCACGCGCAAGGTATCGTCCACATAGACCGTCTCGCCCATCGCGGGCGCAACCGCCAACGCGATCAGCACGGCCAATAGTACGGTGCGGAACATCCCATGCCCCCCTTCCTGTCTTGGTGCGGGCCCATCATATCACGGGCTTAGCGCGAAAAAGCCCCCACGCGACAGACTTGGCACGGCGATCGCATTCCCCGCTGCCAAGCCGTTACATGCCGCCCTGGAGCACGCCGAACCAGGCGGGCAGTGTGACCAGGCTCGCGGCCGTGGTCAGCGTCACGGCGATGGCATACGCGGCGGTATCGAGCCGATAGCGATCGCAGATCACGATACCCAGTACCATGCTCGGCATGGCTGCCTCAAGCACCACCGCCGTAAGCAATCCATCGGCCAGGCCCAAGCCGCGACCACCCAGCCATACCAGCAGGGGAACGAGCGCCAACTGGATCACAAGCACGGGAGCGATAGCCACCAGGCGCGCAGCACCGTCACGTGTCCATTGCAAGCCGAGCCCGAGCGAAAACAGCATCAGCGGCACCACGGCCGCGCCGAGCATGTCGAGTGCCCCCCGCAACAGCACCGGCTCGGGGACATTAAGCGCGTTGAGCGCGACCGCCGCCACCGCCGCCCAGAGCGGCGGCACACGCAGAAGCGCAACCAGGGGATGGACCTTTCCCTCGCTGGCCCCGTAATGGGCGGCCAAGTACATACCCAAGGTCAGCAGCAGCGGTGTACAGGCGAACAGGTCGTACTGGATGGCGACGGAACGCGCCCAGGGACCCAGGGCTGCCTCGAGCACCGGCAAGCCCATGTAGGTCGCATTGGGAAATGCGGCGGCAAGCAGCATCGCTCCCATGAGCGGGCGTGCGGTACGCACGCGCCGATACCAGAGCCACGCCAGCACCAGGCCGCTGAGCACGCCAAGGGTGGCGGCGCCCGCGATGCGCAGCGAGTCGACACCCATGGGTGCGCGCCAAAGCACGCTCAACACCAGCGCCGGCAGCAACAACACGTAGACCACGCCGGTCAGGCTGCGGCGCACCCCGTCGGCGTCCAGCCCCAACGGCCTGAAGGCACGCCACAACACGCCGCACAGGATCAGCCCGCCGGCTTGCACGATCACGTCGAACACGGAGATTACCCGGAGAAATGAAACGGGCCGCCGCATCAGCAACGGCGGAAATACCATATATCATTATCGCGGCGCCCCCTGGAAGCCGGAGAAAACATGGAAAATACAGGCTATCCCACGCCGCTCGACGCAGAGCAGGCATTTTATGCCGCTTTCGAGCGCGCCGATGCCGATGCCATGCGTGCGGTCTGGGCTGCGAGCGAAGATATCGAATGCGTCCATCCGCTCGGTGAACGCCTGCGCGGCGACGATGTGCATCAGGGCTGGCGTGACATGTTCGCCGAGGCCGAGCGGCTCGCCTTTCACCTGAGCGATCGCCGCGCGTTCGAGCACGACGGACTCACCGTGCACCTGCTGCTGGAAAACATCCTGTTCCCCGATGGTAAGACCGAACCGCTGCAGATCCTCGCCACCAACGTCTACCGACACGCGACGGATGGCTGGCGTATGGTGATGCGCCACGCCTCGCCGGCCCCTGCCGGTCTGGCCTCTCCGCCCGCGGCACGCGGCGCCGTGCACTAGTCCATGATGTGTGGCGCGGATGAACAGCGGGATCCGGGTCAGCTCAAGCCACGTGAACCACCAGCTGCCGTTCCCCGGCATGGCGCCGGTGCTCCCACAGGTAGATGCCCTGCCAGGTACCCAGCACGAGATCCCCGTCCAGCACCGGAATGGCCAGGCTCACCGCCGTCAGGGCCGCCTTGATGTGCGATGGCATGTCGTCCGGCCCTTCGAGGGTATGCGTGTACAGCGCATCGTCTTCGGGCACCAGTCGATTGAGCCAGCGCTCCAGGTCGCACCGCGCTGACGGGTCGGCATTTTCCTGGATGAGCAAACTCGCCGAGGTATGCCGTATGAACACGGTGCAAAGCCCCTCGCGCAGCGCGGCGGCCCGAACCACCCGCCGCACTTTGTCCGTCACCTGGTGCAAGCCCTGTCCGGCCACCCGGACGGTCACCACCTCAATCATGTTCGTTCTCCCGAGCTGTTCCCATCCGCCGTGCCGGCGCATCCGGACAGGGGTGATATCGCGCATTTTTGCTGAAAAAAACGCCCTTTGGTGCCTGGATCGATGCTTGTTTTTTGGCAAAACTGTCTTCACAATCTAGCCGCCGACGCGCCACGTCGTGCTGCGCGAATCGAAAAAACATAGGGAGAAACATCGATGGCCGTTAAGAAGACTGCGAAAAAACCTGCCGCCAAGAAACCCGCTGCAGCCGCTAAGAAAACCGCCGCCAAGCAGGCCGTGAAGAAGGCGGCCCCGGCTGCCCCCAAGACCACCCCGATCACCGAGAAGCAGACCAAGAGCCAGATCCTCTCCGTCATCGCGGAAGAGACCGGCATGGCCCGCAAGGACGTGAGCGCCGTGTTCGCCGTCCTCGGCAATCTCGTACAGCGTCACATGAAGAAGAGGGGTTCTGGTGAGTTCAGCGTGCCCGAAGTGGGTGTGAAGATCCGCCGCGTGCGCAAGCCTGCCACCAAGGCGCGTAAGATGATCTCCCCGTTCACCGGCGAGGAAATCACCGTGAAGGCGAAGCCTGCCCGTGAGGTGGTAAAGGTCAGCGCCCTCAAGAGTCTCAAGGACAGCGCCAGCAAGTAGTCGTGCCGATCGCTCAAAAAAAGGCCGGAGGCTTGCGCCCCGGCCTTTTTTCTCGCACCTGTTCACCAGAGCAGCTTCATACCCACGTGGAAGTCGTCTTCCAGTTCCACATCGCTCACGCCTTCGAAATCCATCTCGATGTTGCGATAGCCCACGTACACCAGCGCCTTGGGTAATACCTGGTAGTCGAGCCGCAGGCTGGCCTCGGTGTAACTCTCGGCATCACCGAAGGCGATGATGTCCGGTGCGTGATAGAACTCGCCGCCGATCCCCAACCGGTGAACCGGCGAAAAGCGCACGCGTACGCCAAGGGCAATCGCCCCTTCGTCATCCGCATCGCTGCGAACCCACAGGGCGCGGCCACCCAGGCCGATGTCGAAAATGCCTGCGCGGCTCCAGTTCTCACCGGAGACGTGCATGCCGACGTGGGTGACGGAATCGTTGTCATCATTGAACAGATGGCCCACGTCCCACTCGGTGCCCGGATTGACGGTATGGGCGAAGGTGGCACGCATGGCTTCATCGTGCAGATTGATATCCAGGGAGTCTGCAAGGGCGCTGCCGCTCGCAAGTGCGAGCAGCACAGCTGCCGCAGATCGGCGCGTACTTGTCATGTTTCACCTATGGCTCAGAGAGTAAACGGCGCAAATCATACCGGCAAGCCACCGATGAAGCATCTGCCACATGGGGCCGGCTGGCCATTTTTCAGTGGTCCTGTCGCGGCGGATGGCCAGTGACTAAAGTTACAGACGCGCGGCAGACCGCCACCTAGGCTGGCCGCTTTTCCACCGGAATCGACAGAAGGAAACCACCACCATGAGAAAAATCCTCGCGTTCATCGCCGTATGCATCCCGTTCACGACCGTTGCTGACGAAATTCAGGATCGCAAGCAGTCGAGCGCTGCCATCATCAAGGAATTCGCCGGCGCCCTGCAGAACGAGCTGAAGCGCGCCATGGCAGAGGGCGGTCCGTTGCAGGCCATCGAAGTCTGCAACCAACTGGCCCCCGGGATTGCCGCACAGCACTCCAAAAAGACCGGTTGGCGCATCGCCCGCACCGCGCTCAAGGTGCGTAACACTGAAAACGCACCCGATGCCTGGGAGACCACCGTGCTGAACGATTTCGAGGCACGCAAGGCCAAGGGCGAGGCCGTGGAAAACCTCGCCCATGCCGAGATCGTCGAGCAGGATGGCCAGCGCGTGTTCCGGTTCATGAAGGCCATCCCGACGGCGGAGGTCTGCCTCAAGTGCCACGGCGCCGAACTGGCGGAACCGGTCAAGACCAAGCTTGACGCCTATTATCCGGCCGACCAGGCACGTGGGTTCAATGTCGGGGACATCCGCGGCGCGTTCACCATCAGCCAGCCCATGTAGCATCTCTGGACCGACTCCAAGGGGGCCGCACGGCCCCCTTACTTTTTGGGCGTGGCGATTATTTGCGGGTTTCCTGCTCCAGATCCCGCCCGCGAAACGGGATTCGCGCCAATGCCGAGAGCTCATCGGTCAGCAGTTCGAGCACATCGTCCACGGCGATGATGCCGACCAGGCGGCCATGTTGATCATCCACCACGGGCACGCGCCGTACTGCACGGGCGCGCATGCGCTTGAGAGTCTCCCACAGGCCATCGCTTTCCCGCGCCACCAGCAGGTCGATGCTCATGACGTCGCCTGCCGTCACGGCGGCAGGTTCCACCTCCTGCGCCATGACCTCCACGACGAGGTCGCGATCGGTCACCAGGCCGACCGGCACCGGCGCGTCTATGCTTTCCACCACCACCAGGTCGCCCACGTGGTACTGACGCATGAGCCGCGCCAGTTCAGGTACTGGATCCTTGCGCCGGGCGATGATGACTTCTCGGTTGCAGAACTGACCTACGGACATGAGCGCCCCCTCCTTGCCTCTGATCAGCGGCCCGGATGCCGCCCTGGAGGAAACTATATGCGAGCAGTCACGGCTCGGCCCCATGACTGCACGTGCCCTGTTTCTCGGCGAACGCCTGGACTTGCGCAGCTTCGATGCCGGTGCGCTGGCGCGTACACCGCTGGTGGTGCGCGTCGGCGAAGGCTATGGCGTGTTGTCCCGCTACGGGACCGTGGTGATGTTCGGGGTATCCGAAACGGAGGGGGCACAATTCCTCGCCACACTGAGGCCCTGGATCAGTTCCCCGTTCGATAGCCCTGAAAGCGAGGATACGGAGCTCCGCGCCCGCCCCGGCGAGCGGGAGGGCGTGGACGACGGCCTCGTCACCGTGACGGAATTTTCGCTGGAACGCTTGCAGGTGGTCGCCGACGTGCTCGCCAAGAGCGCTGTGCTCTCGTACTGCGAAACCGATGTGGCCCGCGTGTTCGATCGCATCGAACCGCTTGCCGAACGCCTGCGCAAGAAAGGCACCTCGCGGCAGGAGGCCAAAGCATTGGTCAACTACATCGGCGGCGCGCTCCTCACGCAGCATCGCACCGTGGGCCGGGTCGCCGTTCTCGAAAAACCGGAGCTGCTGTGGGAGCACCCGGAGCTGGAGCGCCTCTATTACCGGCTCAGCCACGAGTACGAGCTCGGCGACCGGCAGGCGGCGCTCGATGCGAAGCTCTCGCTTATCGCACGCACCGCCGAGACCTTCCTCGATCTATTGCAGAACAAACGCAGCCTGCGTGTGGAGTGGTACATCGTGTTGCTCATCGTGCTGGAGATCCTGCTTACCAGCTATGAGCGTTTCGTCGGCTGACACCGTCAGTCGCGCACACGCACCGGGGCACCTCGCCTGCCAACGCCACGCCTGTACGCAGCAAGCGCGGCGGCCATTTCCCGCCAGCTCCGCACACGCAGCAGGCGGCCACCGAACTGGTAGCACAACAGACCAACGATGATGAACGACGTGCCGCCCCACACCAGGGCATGCAGCGCCTCGCCGTTGAACCAATGCCCCATGAAAAGGGCGAGCACCGGCGAGATCAGTGTGATCAACGCGATCACACCGGCGGGCAGGTGGCGCAACACGTAAAAATACAGCACGAACCCGAGCGCGGTGCCGAACACGCCGAGATAGACGATGGCCCAAAGCGAACGTGGCTCCACCGCATGGGGTACCTGCCCGTCGAAGAGATACCACGTCGCCAGATAGAGAGGCACCGCGATGGACAAGGCGCCGGCATTCAACGCCACCGGATGCAACTGGGCGCCAGAGCGCTTGATCCAAACCGTGCTGGCCGAATGCAGCAGCGCGGCTACCAGCACCGCCGTGATGCCGAGCCACGCCTGCCCTTCCAGGTGAATGCCGGCCCCGAATACCAGCAGCAAACCGATCAGCCCGAGGACCAGGCCGAAGAGCCGTACAAACGAGAAGAAGCGTTCACCAAGCCACAGCGCGGCCATGATACCGGTGGCGAAAGGCGTGACACCGAACAGCACGGAGATGAATCCCGAAGGGATGTACTGCGCCCCCCAATAGGTGCACAGCATGGAGCCGAACACGCCCAGCGTGGCCGCCAAATAGGCCTGGCGCGCACTCCGGTGCCAGGGAAAGGGCACGCGCAGCAGGGCAATGAACCCGAAGCAAAGCACGGCACCGATGACCATGCGCGCGGTGACGCCGAACAAAAAGCCCGTCTCCGCACTCCACTTGATGGCCAGCGGGGTGGTCGCCCAGATCAGGATCACGCCTAGGTAAGCGGTAGGCACCGACATGCTCGCAGCTCCGCGTGGGCGCGCCCGGCCGGGCGCACAAGAAAAAAGGCCGCAGGAAGGCTGCGGCCTCGGGTTGCTCCTGGAATGACCCGCCGTGCTGGCAAACCGTGCACCGCACGGGCGGGTGCATCTCACGGGTGCAGTGTCGGCGAGCGGATTTTGTGCGTCAAGCGCATGGCACGGAGAATCACCCGACCTTTCTCAGCCAGTCGGTAAAGCCGTCCATTTTGCCGTTCCGGCCGTCTCCATAGCCGGCCTCATAGGCTTCGGTGACGTGCTGCGGGCCGCGAGGCGGGTTGTGCAGATAGCCGCAGGCCCAGCCATCGATGTACTGCCAATCGACGCCGGCCTTCTCCATGGTATCCATCATCTGGTAGTAGGTCGTGTTCATCCCATGTCCTTCCCAATGGCTGACATTGGAAAAATAGACGACCTGTCCCTCGGTGTTTCGCTATGGAATGCAAAACACGCGACGCCGTGCCACCGCAGCACGCCGACAGTTATCGAGAGAACGGATTCAGGTGGGATAGAAGACGAAGCGCCCGCTCAGGACGTCCCGGTGTTGTCGCGCAGGCGACGCAGCGCCTCATGGCGATGCGCGAGCAGGGTCTCGAAGATCTGGCGGGCGATCAGGTCGTCCGAATCCGTGCTGCCCGGCGGCACCTTGGCAAGCTGGGATTCGTAGTGGTCGATGTCGCTCAGGATCTCGGGTTCGGTAAGCGGCGGGAGCATGAGCCGTCCTTGGCTTTATTGGTTATCCTCGAACATGATTCTCCCTGCCTGGAGCGGTGCTGTCTGTAGGATTTTTCTGATTCACACGCCAGATAGCGCAGGTATTTTCCGCCCGGGCTCAGGGCACGCCGCCCTCGTGGGTCAGCAGTTCGTACAAGCGGGTGTCGCGGCCGTAGATGTCCTTACGGATATGCAGTTCGTTGAGTTCGTTGACCCAGGTGGTGAAATAGAGCAGAAAAACCGGCACCGGCTCAGGCAATTCGATGTGCTGCGGCCGACCCGAGGCAAGACTCGCGGCAAATTTCTCCGCGTCCCAATGCTGACCAAACAGGAAGGCCGCCAGTTCGGAAGGCTCCTCGACGCGGATGCAACCGGAACTCAGCGCCAGACTGCGCGCATGGAATTGGCCCGGGTGTGGGGTGTCGTGCAGGTAGATGGCGGGGCTGTCGGCAAGGATGAACTTGTAGCGTCCCAACGCATTACCCGGCCCCGGATCCTGGCGCAGCGTATAGGGGAACGGCTTCGCCTCGTAACGTGCCCAGTCGAGCTTTGCAGGATTCACCTCCGTGCCCTGCCCACGCAGGTCGCTGAACACCTTCAGCCGCAGGTCGGTCAGGAGCGCCGGGTTACGCGCCAGTTTGGGCAGGAGGTCTTCACGAAGCACCGTTTCCGGTACGTACCAATAGGGATTCAGCACCAGCGAGGTGATGCGCGTTGCGAGGGCCGGCGTCTGCCGCTGATCCCGTCCGATGATCACGCGCATTTCACGGATGGGCAGCCCGGCATCGTAGAGCGCCAGCTCGAACCCCGCCATGTTCACCGCCGCATAGCGCGCCGGCAGCTTGCGCGGCAGCCAGCGCCAGCGCTCCATGTTCAGCACGACACCGCGGACGCGTTCTTGAACCGGCACGTTCAGGGCGGCGCGCGTACCCTCGCCCACTACGCCGTCCGGTTCGAGTCCGTGCAGTTGCTGGAAGTGACGCACCACCTTGTCGAGCTCTTCATCGAACAGCAACTCATCGCGCACGGGCTCATCGCGCATCATGCCAGCCATGACCAGGCGCGTGCGCAGCAACGGCACGCGCTTGTCGCGCATGTCTTGCTTGAGGGGCTCCTTGCCGCGTGGAAGTACCGGCCAGCCGCCGCGCCGCTCCACGGCGTTGTAGCGCGCGAGCGCGACGCGCAGCCGGCGATAGCCCTCGTGCGGCGGCGGCATGGTGTCGAGGGTGGCGGCGGCGGTCTGTTCGGCCAGCGCCGTTTCCAGGGCCGCGGCGTAGTCGAAGGACTCCGCCGTGATACGCCAGGTCGGGTCCACGTGGGCCGGTCGAACGCGGCCCTCACGCACGTCGCGCGCATAACTCAGGAAGGCGTCGGACAACAGCAGATCCAGTTGCGCCAACTGCTCCACGTCGCTGGCGTGCTGCGCGAGGGTCTCGATGGCCGCGACGTGATAGCGCGCTGGTTCGAGTCCCTCGATCCAGGCACGCCGCAGGCGTTCGAGTACATCGGTGGTCTGCAACGCGACGCCCGAGGCATCGATCCACGCCGGCGCGTAGTCGCGTGTACGGTAGAAATGCTGAAGCGCCTGGCCGCTGTGGATGTCCTCGCCGTCGACGCCCGCCGACGGGGCGACGGCCACCACCAGGCGCAGCACATCGCTGATCTCGCCGACGGTGCGCGGGTCCACGGGCCAGCGCATTTCCGCCATTGCGCTGCCGCAGCAAACCAGCGCCGCAAGAAACCACGGCAGGGCCAGACGCCTCACGCGTCGGCCTCGCCGAACAGCATGGCGTAAGGGCGCGCGATGTCGCGCTCCAGCTCAGCCAGCGCGAAGGCGCCCGCCCTGCGCACCCACTCCCGACCTTCGAAATGTACGGCGATCACCGGCACGGTGAACACGTTGCAGGCCGCGGCAAGCGCCTGCGCCTGGCCAACTTCGACGTACGCCAGCGCCAGCTGCGGAAATACGGCGGCAAGCCTCGCCTCGAGCTTGGGCCAGAGCGCCCGGCAAACCCCGCAATGGGCCCCGCCGAAATACACGGCCGCGGCGAGATGCTGGTGCACGAAGGCATCGAACTCGGCGAGGGTGTCCAGGCTGGTGACCATCGTTTGAGTCGCGTGAAAGGTCCGAGGATTATTCAGGAGGGGTCAGGGCCGGTCAACGCACGCAAGGATCGCATGGCGCCTGGCGAGGATCCGTGCGTTTCGCTGGTGAAAGCTCATGTCAGGCGGTCGGCCTGAGTTTAGTGTAGTGCTCCACTCTTGTAAGCACATTCAGAACCCGCCCATACGCATCGAGCAACCCGCGCATAATGTATGGAAATTCCAGTGTTTTTGACGAACTTACAGACCATCGCGATAATTGCTGAAACGAAAGCGAGGTGCGCGTGATGGCAGTGGACTTGAACGAAGAGGAGCGTGGCTGTCTCGCGCAACTGGTGATGAACATCTTCGCGGACTGGCGACTCGAGACCGACGAGCAGAAGAACCTGCTGGGCCTCGCCAGTAGCGACGGCATGCGATCGCTGTCGCATTTCCGTCATGGCACGCCGTTGCCGGACGAGGAAGACATCATCGAGCGTGCACGCCACGTCCTTGGCATCCAGAATTCCCTGCTGCGCGTCTATCCGTTGAATGCGAACATGCCGCAGTTCTGGCTCTACCATCGCAACAAGGCGCTGAAGGGCTTTCCCCTGCAAATCATGCTTGAGGAGGGCCTGCCCGGCATGCACCGGGTATGGCGCCACCTGGACTGCACCTTGAACTGGGTGTGAGCCCGGCACCTCAGCATGTGAGGCGCCTGCTGTTTCAGAGGTCCTGAGGGCCGGCAATCCACGCCTTGGCGTAGCCGGCCTTCCTGGCTTCGCCTGCCACATAGGCGCGTGCGGCCTCGGCGCTCCCGAAACCGCCGACCGCCAGGCGATACCAGGTACGGCCGCCATGCTGCGCCACCACGACGCGGGTATCAATGCCCTGCGCCTTGGCGCGCTTCTGGGCGGCTTCCGCACCCTTGCGCTCCGCGAAGGACTCGAGGTTTACCAGCCAGGTCTGGGTGAGGGCCTTGCGGGCGACCTCCCCCGCAGCGTCCTTTCCGTCAGCCCGCGCCGTGGGACTGGCCGCTGTTTCGGATTTCGCTGCCACAGGCTTTACCGCCGCCACTGGCTTGACTGGCGCCGCGGGTTCGGCGGGCACAACAACCCCGGACGCGCCTCCCAACGCCGCAGCCTCCGGCGCCGCATTCAGCTTCGCCTCCAGGGCGTTCACGGTCTGCTGGAGTTCGTCAATGCGCTTGTCGAGGGCGTCCATGTCCGGGGCAGGCTGCCGGGCGAGCGCACTCAGTTCGGTCATGCGCCGCTTCAGTCCGGCGATTTCGGTCATGGCGGACGACAGTGCCGGATCGGTGGTCGCTGCGTCGTCGCGCGGGCCGAAGGCGGCCCAGCCCGCGCCAATCGAGACCAGCAGCGCAACCGTACTCATGGCGAGGGCAGTAACGGCGGCAGGGGCGGGACGCTGGGTGGTGGTCATGCGGTCGTTCTCTTTCTTGGCAGAGGCGCGCGGCGATGCCGTGTGGCCGGCGCCAGTGGCTGGGGTGGGTGTCGACGGCCTCGGCTCGGCCTTCCTGCCGTCAGCAACGTCCAGATTGAAATCGTCGTCCTTCAACAGGCCATGTACCAGGGCTTCCACGTGCTCGGGCGCGGCGAAGTCCACGACCGGGGTGGCCTCCTCCTTGCCGGCGCTGGCACTGGCAGCTTCTGGGTTTTTTTCAAACGCATCGAGGAAGGCCTCGAGGTCCTCGAGCTCGTCATCCGACGCGCCTTTGGCACGCGTCTTGTCGGCCGCGTCGGCGAACACCGGGTCACGCTCGCGGCCGGGTTCGCCATCCGCGCCCGGCGTGTCCTGATCTCTGGCCATTCATTTTCCTCGTAAAAACACCACCGCGGCGCCCCCCGCGAACCGAGGAAGCGTAGCAACTTCCCTGCCTCACGCCAAACCGCTATTTAGGTGAAAGTTGCAGACAGATTGAGTTAATGCAGTAGCGTTTACCTGTAGGCGGCGGGCCATCGTCGAACACATGGCCGAGGTGGGCACCGCAGGTGGCGCACATGACCTCCACGCGATGCATGCCGAAACCGTAGTCGTCGGCCGTGACGACGGCCTTTGGGTCGACCGGTTCGGTGTAGCTGGGCCAGCCGGTGCCGGACTCGAACTTGCGTTCCGCGCGGAACAGGGGCGAGCCGCAGCAAACGCACTGATAGATGCCCGGGTCATGGCTCGCGCAGTACGCCCCGGAAAATGGACGCTCGGTGCCGCGCTGGCGGCATACGGCGTACTGCTCGGGCGTCAGCTGCGCCTGCCACTCCTCATCGGTCTTGTGGATCTTGAAGGTCATGGTCGCTCCTCACAAGGTTATAGCCGCCCTGCACCGAAAACGAAAGAATGCGCGCCACCTGTCGGCGCGCGATTGCGCCGCTGTCGCGGCAGGTTTATCTTCGCGGCCGAAGACCTCGCCTGGAGCATGCCATGTCGATCACCCGGGACAACGCCGCCTACGAGCGCCTGCAACTGCAACTGCTGCGCGACATCCTCCTGGCCGTCAAGGACGAACTCGAGAGCGCGGACCTCGCGCCGGAAGACGTCGCCGAACTCACCGCACGCATCGGCTACGCCGTGGCCTCGGCCATCGATGGCGAGGGCACGTCCGTGCAACCGCGGCTGGCTTTCGCCGCCGGCGAGGCTCCCGACGATCTCCTCCTCGGCGAACACGGCGCCCAGTGGCATGAGCTCGTATACGGACTCTTCGACCACATCTTCGAACTCACGGATGAAGACGACGATGAGGACGATGATGAGGACGACGTCCTGGAATACGACGACAGCGACGAAGACGAGGACGATGGGGACGACGACTTCGACGAGGAAGACGACACACCCGAACGCATTCACTGACGGGGGCCAGGTCCGTCCGCATGGGCCGAGCCGCGGACGACTCCGTTTTCAGTAATCTCTCGGCGCGGACACCCGTAGTCAGTGGGTGCCCGTGGTACCCGGCATGGACGATGCCGCCGCTGCGGTCATGGACGACATATGCAGCTTGTCCGCAAAGCCGAGCTCAAGCAGCTGGGTGGCCGCCGCCAGGCGCGCCCGGCCACTCGGTGCACCAAGCACCACCGCCAGCAGGCTGCGCCCCTCGCGTGTGGCCGTAGCCACCACGGAAAAGCCCGCACCGCGGGGATGATAGCCGGTCTTGAAACCGTCGGCGCCGGCGAAGCCCTGCAGGAAGCGCTGATTGGTGTTGAGGAGCTGAAAGGCGCCGCCGCGCACCGACTCCAGGCGCGTGGCCGCCCAGGCTCGCACCTGCGGATACTTCATCAGCGCCGTGGCGAGAATGGCCAGGTCGTGGGCCGTGGTGTAGTTCGCCTGCTGGCCCTTGCGGCGGTTGGGCGGCAGGCCGTGGGCATTGGCAAATCGCGTGTCGCGCATGCCGAGTTGCTGGGCGCGTGAATTCATCAGGGAAACGAAGGCCTCCTGCGAACCGGCGATGTGCTCGGCCACGGCAAAGGCCGCGTCGTTCGCGGAGGCGATCACCACCGACTTGAGCAGATCGCGCAGCGGAAATTCCTCGCGATGCTTGAGATAGATCTGGTGACCACCAATGCGGCTGGCCGCCGCGGACACCGTATAGGTGTCGTCGAGGCTGAGCTCGCCGCGCTCGATGCGCTCCACGGCGAGCAGGGTCACCATCATTTTCACCAGCGAGGCCGGATCGACGCGCTCATGTTCGCGATGGGCGTACAGCACCGCGCGGGTGGCGACATCGATGACCAGCGCGGACTGCACGTAGCGTACGGCGGATTCAGCGGCCGCTGCGGCGTTGGTCAGAAGCAGCGCGAACAGGAATGCCGCGGCACGGGAGATGGATCGAATCAGCATGGTCATGATCAGGTGACGGTCGGGACGGCAGCCGGCAGCGCTGCACGCCGGTGAACACGTGTCCCGCCCAACGACAGCGCGACGGGAACCGCGTCAATTTACCATGCTGGACGCGCCGGTTTGTGGCGTTTTCGCAAACACGCGGGGAAGGTCCCAGCCGGAATGACGGCAGTGCAGCCTCAGAAGCGGCCAATCTTGACCAGCCGCGCCTGCCAGTAGGGATCGGCGAGCGAGCCGTAGCTCACGGCCTTGCCCGAGGACGGCGCGTGCACAAAGCGTCCATCGCCGACGTAGATGCCTACGTGGGAGGGCTTGTTGCGGATGACGAAAAACAGCAGGTCGCCGGCGGCGAGGCGCTCGCCGTGCACCGCCTTGGCGCGCGCATACTGCAGCTCGGTGGTGCGCGGCACGGCGTGGCCCGCGTGTGAATAGGCGTAGTGCACCAGGCCGCTGCAATCGAAGCCGGAGGGTGAGGCGCCGCCGTAGCGGTACGGCACACCCACCATGGTGCGGGCAATGGTGACCACGTCGGCGCGCCCTGCGTTGTGCGGCGGTTGCGTCGGGGCGGCGCCGCAGGCCGCGACCCCGGCAAACAGCGCCGCCAATGTGAGATACCGTACGCAGCCGGCCGCCATCGCCCACGGGGTGGTCGTCTTCACGGCAGTTACCCTATTCCGCGCAAGGAAAAGAACGGCATCAGGGAAAGATAGAGGATGAACAGGATGCCCCCCACGTAGAGCAGGAAGCGCACCGGGTTTTCACCAAAGCGCTGCCAACAGGTCTCGTGCCGCCCCGTGCGGCGCAAGGCCTCGTATTCCTCACGGACACGCTGCCTGCGGGCCTCCTGGTAGGTATCCAGCAGTTCCCGCGCCGTGGCCTGTTGCGATTCGTCGCGCAACCAGATGGCCGCCAAAGAGATGCCGAACCGCCCTGCATGGGTTTCATAAAAGTTGATGCCGTGCTCGTTGAGGAGCCTGCGGACGTCGTCCGCCTCGTCCTCGGGCACGCCGTTGAGCCTGAACAGAAGAACAGCCATCAGTGACTCCCGAAGGTGTGCGACGCCCGATGCACTGCGCTCACGGTTGAGACCTGTCGAGCGCAACGACCGGCGGCGCGTAATTCACGCGCAGGCGGGCGATGCGGGCCTCGCCGCTCCAGTGCAGATATTCCTGGCACAGCGTCTGCGGGGCGGCGCCCGGTGCCGCATCGCCGAGGAATTCGCCGTCCACGGGATGCTGTCCCGGCGCGATCAATGACTCGTCCCAGGTAGACGCCGCCTGCAGGTCGCGCAGGTAACGTTCCACCTGTGTCGCCACCGTCCCGGCCGGCAGTTCGGCGCACAACTGCACGCGCACCGCCTCCTGCCGCGTGCAGGCCCGTTCACCTTGCCCAGTCGGTACGGCGCAGGGTGACAGCATCACCGCCACCGCGACGGCACCGGCCCCTTTCACGGGCACTGTGCCCGCCTCGCGCGCCAGGCTCGCGCGTTCCAGGCGCCGCGCCACGTCGCTGAGTTGCTCCAGCCGGGTACGCACCTGTGCTTCCATGGCCTGCGCCGCGGCCGTGCCGCGTGTGGCGAAATACTGCGACATGGCGAAGCCGCCCACCGCCGAAGCCACCGCCAGCACGATCACCGCCACCACCGGCCCGCGCCGGTTCTTCTGGGTGATGGGGGCGCGGTTCTCGCGCGCCTTCATCTCCTTGCGCCAGGCGATGCGTAGCTGGATCAGCGCCGCCGTAATGGTCGCGCTCGCGCCGATCAGCGACGCGATCAGGGCGGCGATGGGCATGGAAAGGGTCGAAACGTCCGGTGTCGTCATGTTTGTCGGGCGATGTTGTTGTTTGGGTAGGGCGCCGCACCCCACGGGCGGACCTGGGGCGCTACTGTACCGGAAGCTCGGCGTCGCCGATCGGCCGACGACTGGGGTCGTGATGCCGTCGACGCTAAGCTTCCGAGGGAAGCCACCGGGACGTCAATGGCATGGAGCTGCTGGGCCAGTACGGGCTTTTTCTCGCCAAGGTCATCACCGTGGTGCTGGCGGTGCTGCTGGCCGTGCACGGCATGGTGCGGCTGGTGACCCGGGGCCGGGCCCGCGAGCGCCTGCAGGTCCGCCATCTCAACCACCGTTACCGGATCCTCACCCAACGCATCGAGGCCGCCATGCTCACGGGGGCCGACTACCGGCGCGCCATGCGCGTCTGGCGGCGCAAGGCACGCGCCGCCGCGCGCGCGCCCTGCCGCGTGTTCGTGCTGGATTTCCGCGGCGACGTGAAGGCCAGCGCGGTGAACACGCTGCGGGATGCGATCACCGCCGTGCTGCTGGTCGCCCACAGCAGCGACGAAGTGGTACTACGCCTTGAAAGCCTCGGCGGCATGGTGGCCGCCTACGGCCTGGCCGCCTCCCAGGTGGCGCGCATCCGCGAGCGCGGCATCCCCCTCACGGTGTGCGTCGACACCGTGGCCGCCAGCGGCGGCTACATGATGGCCTGTGTGGCGGACAAGCTGCTGGCCGCCCCCTTTGCCGTGGTGGGCTCCATCGGCGTGGTCGGCCAGTTGCCCAATTTTCACCGCCTGCTCAAGAAGCACGACATCGACGTGGAGCTGTTCAAGGCGGGCGACTACAAGCGAACGGTCACTCTGTTCGGTGAGAACACCCCGGAGGGGCGCCGCCACTTCCAGGGCAAACTCGATGATGCCCACCGTCTGTTCAAGGATTTCGTCGCCCGCTACCGGCCGCAGCTGGACATGGAAAAGGTCGCCACCGGCGAATACTGGTACGGCAGCCGCGCCCTTGAACTGGGCCTGGTGGACGGTCTGAAGACCTCCGACGACTACCTGCTCGAGGCGAGCCGCCGCGCCGAGCTGTACGAAGTGCATTTCGGCGGCGGGCGTGTCCCCTGGTGGCACCGCTGAGCACCTAACCATAACCCCGTGCAAGGGGCGCATTTGCCGTCGCGCATTACCCGACCTTTCCAATGGGCATTTAGATCTGGTATAACCCCACCGCAAGACCGATAGGGATAATCCCTACAGAACAACAAGAGGGACACCATGAACCGCTGTACTACCGGACGCCTGCTGGCATTCACCTTGGGGGGTGTGTGCGCCATGGCCGCGCCGACACCGTCAGCATCAACGGCTTCCTGACCACCTCGCTGGTCGGCATCGACGAATCCGACGTCACCTATCTCAACGCCTTCACCGACCAGCCCCGCTTCGACAACACCGACAGCCGTCTGGGCCTGCAATTCACCGGCGCCATCAACGACCGCATGTCGGCCACCGCCCAGCTGCTCGCGCGCGGCCGCGGCAGCAACAACACCATCGAGACCGACTGGGCCTTCGTGAGCATGGACGTGGCGGCGCAGGCGCAGGTGCGCGCCGGCAAGCTGAAATTCCCCACCTTCCTCATCTCCGACTACTACGAGGTGGGCTACGCCTATCCGTGGATGCGCCCGCCCCAGGAGGTGTACTCACTCAACCCCATCAGCACCCTGGTGGGCGTGGATGCGCTGTATACCCCAAGCCTCGGCGGCACCAGTCTGCTCATCCAGCCGTTCGTGGGCTTCAATCGGGGTGAGGCCTACGCCTCGGCCAGCCAGGCGGCGATGATGAGTGCGATGGATCCCGCCAACCCGACCTCCCCCGGGGACGCCATTGCCTTCGACGCCCCGGTGCTCGCGGGCGTCAACGCCGTGCTGAACTTCAATGCCGGCAGCTTCCGCCTCGGCTACACCCATGCGGAAGTGGATGCGCAGGCCTTCGGCATCGAGGGCGAGACCGCCGGCTTCGCCAGCGCCGGCCTTACCGTGGACTGGCACGACCTGGTGCTCTACACCGAATACGTGGACCGCGACGCCGAGTCCGGCCCCATGGAGGCCGCCTTCCCGGATCAGCGCGCCGGCTAGGTCACCCTCGGTTACCGCCTGGGCAAGTTCCTGCCCCACGTCACCTACGCCAAGCTGGACGAAGGCAAGGACCCGTCGAACCTGGCGCTCAAGCAGACCTCCAGCGCGTTCGGGCTGCGTTACGAGCTCGCCGATGGCGCGGCGCTCAAGTTCGAGTACCAGCGCATCGAGCCGGATCAGGGCAATCCCGGCCTGTTCGACCGCACCGTGGAGAAGGCCAATCTCTACGGCCTGTCCCTGGACGTGATCTTCTGAGGGCCTGGCCATGCGCAAGACACGACACGGATTACTCGGCGCCCTGCTGTTTTCCTGCGCCTGTGCGCTGGCGGGAACGGCGCGGGCGGAATTGGCCGTCATCGCCAATCCGCATGTAAAGCTGGTGGGCATCTCCACGCAGGAGCTCAAGGACCTCTATCTCGGCCGCGCCCGCACCCTGCCGGACGGCTCCGCGGTCGAGCTGTTCGACCAGCCCGCCGACAGCGCGGCCTACGCCCAGTTCGCACGGGACGTACTTGGCCTGGACGTGCAGGCACTCAAATCCTACCGGGCCAAACTGATGTTCACCGGCAAGGCCAGGCTGCCGCAGGTGTTCGACACGGACGAGGCGGTCAAGCGCGCCGTCGCCGGCAACCCGCGCGGACTCGGCTATGTGCAAGGCCGCCATGTGGATGCCAGCGTCAAGGTGTTGCTGATCCTGCCCTGAGCAGGACCCGAGAAAGGACGCACGCAATGTTTGCGACGAACCATGGCACGGTGCCGCGCTCGCGGTGCTGGCGGCGGCCACCGGCAGTGCCGCGGCGGCGGATGTAGACCCCAGCATGCTGGTCATCGAGCGCTTCGCCGCGGAGCGCGGCGACGCCAATGCACAGTATTTCATGGGCGAACACCACGAACTCGGCGACAGCGGCATCGCCAAGGACCTCGGCAAGGCGCTGGCCCTGTACACCCAGGCCGCCGCCCAGCAACACGGCCCGGCCCAGTACAAGCTCGGCATGTTTCATGAGCAGGGCCTTGCCGGACTGCGCCCGGACCCTGGCGAGGTCATGCAGTGGTCTCAACGCGCGGCCGAGAACGGCAGCACCCTGGCGCGTCAGCGCCTCGCGGCCTTCGAACGTGCGGCTGCCGAGGACGCAGCACGGGCGGTCCGTGAGCGTGAAGCGGCCGAGCAGCAGCGCCTCAACGGCGGATGAAGAACGGGCGCGCCTCGCACAGCAGCACGCGGAACAGGAACGCGCAAAAAGCGGCGGCGCAAAAGCGTGCTGAACAACGGGCCGCTCAGGCCAAACAGCGGCGCGCCGAGGAACAGGCGCGCGCCGCCACGCAGCGGCGCGTTTCATGTCCACCTGTCGCGGCAAGTGACAACGCGGACGCGGAGGGAAGCCCGATGCTGCCGACATGAGCGTGCAGACAGCGCCGCTTGCCAGCCCGTGGCCAACCGCTATCATCGGCGGTTCACAACAACAACTCGCAAAGGGACAGCCATGCGCAGACTCATCACCGTTCTCGCCATCGCCTTCGGCTGGCTCGCCGTCACGGCCCACGCCGCGGAAACCCGCATCACCTGGCACGGTCACGCCACCTTCGAGGTGGTAACGCCCAAGGGCGTGGTGCTGATGATCGATCCCTGGCTGGGCAACCCCAAGAATCCCGCCGCCGGCAAAGACCCCATCACGCAGGTGAAGCGGCTCGACTACATCCTGCTCACCCACGGGCACAGCGATCACATCGCCGACGCCGCGGCGCTCGCGAAGAAAACCGGCGCGCAACTGGTGGCCATTCCCGAACTGGGCGCGCAGATGGTGAAGCTCAAGGGCTATCCGCAGAAGCAGTTCGGCATCGCCACCTCCATGAACATGGGCGGCGAGATCAGCATTGCCGAGGGTGAAGTGCGCGTGGCCATGACCGATGCGAAACATTCCGGCGGCATGGACAATCCCTTCGCCGCCGACGATCCGAAGGCCCCGGCCACGGTGTACGCGGGCAATCCTGTCGGCCTCGTGGTTCGCATTGCCGGCGGCCCGACCATCTATCACACGGGCGACACCGATTACTTCGCCGACATGAGCTACATCGGCGAGCGCTATGCGCCCGACCTGGCCCTGCTCTGTGCCGGCGACCACTTCACCATGGGCCCGGCGGTCGCCGCGCGCGCCGCCAAGGCCGTGCAGGCTCGCACCGCGGTGCCCATGCACTGGGGCACCTTTCCGGTGCTGGCGCAGGACATGGACGACTTCGTCGCCGAGGCCAAACGCCTCGACGTGGCAACGCGTGTGATCCAGCCCGGTGAGACGCTGGTGTTCGAGGGCAAGATCCTCAAGCGCTGATCTCAGGCGGCGGGGCCGGTCAGCGGCCCCGCCCTTTCAGAACGGCCACCACCAGGGGCCGTCCAGATCGTCACGGCAAGTCTTTAACTGCGCGGCATAGCGCTGCGCACGGGCCTGCACTTTCTTCGCCACGCCCATCAGCCAGGGTTTTTGCAGATAGGTCTTGCGCTTAAATCCGCCGTGGCCTTCGTGATAGGCGAGATACTGCTGGCGCGCATCCCACTTCGACAGGCCGAGGGTGCGCTGGGACAGGTCCGCATACCAGCCGATGAATTCCACGGCATCGGCAAAGTCGTCGCGATCGGCGCCCCAGTTTCCGGTCTTGCGCTGGTACCACACCCATGTCTCGTCCTTCACCTGCGCATAGCCGTAGGCGGTCGAGGCACGGCGCCAAGGAATGAAACCGAGCAGGTAGCGCCGCGGCGTCACCGCTTCCGCATCGAATTTGGATTCCTGGTGCACGATGGCGAGCTGCACGTGCTGGGGCACGCCGTAGCGCTCCTGGACCGCCTTGGTGGCACGATACCAGCCGCGGTACTCCTCGAAGATCGCGCAGGAGTTGTCGATGTTGCGCGGCGGCGCCGTGGTGCAGCCCGCGATGAGCAGTGCGGCTAGGGCGGTGAGTAGCGGTCGCGGCATTTCCACATCAATGCATTTGTTGTTCCTGGACCGGTGGATTGTGCCCTGATCACCCGCCCATGCGCCAACCTGCGGGTGATTGCATGAGGCGCACCGCAAGGATGCGTGTCGCGGATTTCCGCAAAGCCGCCATGTCTTACGGGCCGGCTGCGCCTAGTCTGAAGGTGAGGCTGCTAAAGGCAAACTTGTTGAAAGACAAGGGCGCAAAGCCACCGGTCTAAGGGATGCGTCCTTCGGGACTAACTTCCTAAGATCGCGGGGCTGCCAGCC
>JALOAT010000095.1 GCA_023228645.1 Gammaproteobacteria bacterium
TACAAGCTACGTAACATGAAGTATTGCATATAAATAAAGCACATTATCTGGTTGTTATAAATATTATAGTTGACAGCATATATAGCGTTTAGCTATTAACAAGTGCGCTCAACAATATAACTGCTGCCTGGAAACTCGCCGCATCCCCTCCCGCGAATCACTTTCCAATGCAGAAGCTCGAAAAGATCCGGCCCAGCAGGTCGTCGCTGGAGAACTCCCCGGTGATCTCGTTCAAGGCCTGCTGGGCGAGGTGCAGCTCCTCGGCGAGCAGCTCGCCGGCGCCCCGCTCCTCCAGCTGGGTGCGACCGAAACGGACGTGCTTCCAAGCGCGCTCCAGGGCATCGAGATGGCGGCGGCGGGCGGTGAAGCCATGCTCGGTCTCGCCGGCGTACCCCATGCAGTGCTTGAGGTGGGCGCGCAGGGCCTCGAGGCCCTGGCCCTCGCGGGCGGACAGGTAGAGGCGGTCGGTGTCGGCCGCGCCGCTGGCGCTCGGCGCGTCGCCGCTCAGATCGATCTTGTTGTAGACGAGGGTGTGCGGCAGCCGCTGCGGCAGGCGCTCGAGGATGCGCTGGTCGGCTGGCCCGAAGCCCTGCTGGGCGTCGATCAGCAGCAGCAGCCGGTCGGCGGCTTCGATGGCGCGCCAGGCGCGCTTCATGCCTTCTTGTTCGACGCTGTCGGCGCTGTCACGCAGGCCGGCGGTATCGATCACGTGCAGGGGCATGCCGTCGATCTGGATATGCTCGCGCAACAGGTCGCGGGTGGTCCCGGCGATGGGTGTGACGATGGCGGCCTCGTGGCCGGCGAGCGCATTCAGCAGGCTGGACTTGCCGACGTTGGGCTGGCCGGCGATGACGACGGTCATACCCTCGCGCAGGACCCGGCCGTGCTGGACACTCGCGCGCAGCTCGGTGAACTGCCGTTCCAGCGTCTGCAGCTGGGTGCGGATCGCGGCGTCGCCGAGGAAGTCGACCTCCTCTTCCGGGAAATCGATCGCCGCCTCGACATACATACGCAGGCGGATGAGCGCCTCGACCAGGGTGTGTATGCGCTGGGAGAATTCGCCGGCGAGTGACCGCATGGCGGCACGCGCGGCCTGGGCGGTGCCCGCGTCGATGAGATCGGCGATGGCCTCGGCCTGGGCGAGGTCGAGCTTGTCGTTGAGGAAGGCGCGCTGGGAGAACTCGCCGGGACGGGCCAGGCGCGCGCCGAGTTCCAGCACGCGTGCCAGCAGCAGATCCATCACCACCGGACCGCCGTGCCCCTGCAGTTCCAGCACCGGCTCGCCGGTGAAGGAGTGCGGTGCCGGGAAATACAAGGCCAGGCCGTGATCGATCTGCGCGCCGCGCGCATCGGCAAAGGTGTGCAGCTCTGCGCGGCGCGGCGCCGGCAGGCGGCCGAGCAGCACCTGTGCAAGCGACGGCACGTCCGGCCCCGAGACGCGCACGATACCGATGCCACCGCGCCCGGGTGGCGTGGCGATGGCGGCGATGGTGTCGGTCATGAGATGTTGGCCACGAAGTACACGAAACCCCAAACCCTAAACCCAATTTTTACCGCGAAGGACGCAAAGGAACGCAAAGAAAATTTTGCTAAAAAACCCAAAAACCACGTTTGCCACGGAAGGACACGGAATGCAAAACCCGCCGCGCCTCACTATCCGGGTAGTTCCGCGGCTGAAATGAGCTCCTTTCGCTCATTGATGATTTACCTTTGCGCGCCTTCGCGTCCTTCGCGGTAAAAATTGGGTTTAGGGTTTTGGGTTTTGGTTTTTGGGGTTCGTGGCGCGTCACTTCCCGCCCCGCTCGACACGCCGGGTGATGACCCACTGCTGGGCGATCGACAGCACGTTGTTGGTCACCCAGTAGAGCACCAGGCCCGAGGGGAAGAAGGCAAAGAACACCGTGAAGATGAATGGCAGCGCCATCATCACCTTCGCCTGCACCGGATCCACCGGTGCGGGATTGAGCTTCTGCTGCAGGAACATGGTCACGCCCATGATCAGCGGCAGCACGAAATACGGGTCCTTCGCCGACAGGTCGGTGAGCCACAGGATGAACGGCGCCTGGCGCATCTCGACGCTTTCCAGCAGCACCCAGTAGAGCGCGATGAACACCGGGATCTGGATGACGATGGGCAGGCAGCCGCCGAGTGGATTGATCTTCTCGGTGCGGTACATGTCCATCATCGCCTGATTGAGCTTCTGGCGGTCGTCGCCGTAGCGCTCCTTCAGCGCCTGCAGCCGCGGTGCGAGCTTGCGCATATGTGCCATGGAGCGGTAGCTGGTCTCGGACAGCTTGTAGAAGGCCAGCTTGATCAGCACCGTGAGGAGGATGATCGACCAGCCCCAGTTGCCGACCAGGGCATGGATCTTCTCGAGCAACCAGAAGATCGGCTTGGCGATGACGGTGAGCAGGCCGTAGTCGACGGTCAGCTCCAGGCCGGGGGCGACCTCGGCGAGCCGATCCTGCAGTTTCGGGCCGACGAATACGCGGGTGCTGAACACCTGGCTGGCGCCGTCCGCCACGGTCCGGGTCGGACCGACCAGGCCGAGCACATAGCGCTTACCGTCGAGCACGCGGCTGTAATAGTGATCCGTCTCGTCCGCCTCCGGGATCAGGGCGGCGAGGAAATGGTGCTGAATCATGGCCGCCCAGCCGCCCTTGATGTCACGGGCCAGGGGCGAGTCCGCCATCTTGTCGAACTTCACCTTTTCGTATTTTTCCTCCGGGCTGTAGATCACACCGCCCAGATAGGTGTAGATGAAACGGTTACCGCCGGTGGCAGTCGGTTCGGCGCGCTGCAACTGGCGGTACGGGCGCCCGCTCCAATCGCTGCCGGAGTGGTTCGTGACCTCCTGCTCGAGCGTGAGCACGTACGCATCGCGCTCGACGCGGTAGCGCTTGGTGACGGTGACGCCCTCGGGACTGGTCCAGGTGAGCGGGATCTCCAGGGCCGTCTGTCCCGGCTGCAGCCGGTATTCGGTCTGCGGCGCGCTGAATACGACGTGATGCGTGGGCTCGGTGCCGGTGGTGCTGCGCAAGCCCGACTGGATGATGAAGAAGTCCGAGGCGGCATCGTTGAGCAGCCGTACCGGGACGTCCGGCCGGGTCGATTCCTGCGGATAGGCGAGCAGATCGGCACGCACCAGATCGCCGCCGCGGGTATCGATGTCGAGATCCAGGACGTCGGTGACGACACGCACGCGCGCGGTGCGCGCTGCGGTCTCGGCGAGGGGTTCCGCCACGGCGGTCTCCGGCGCAGGCGTGGCGGCCGGCAAGTCGGCGGGCGGCGCGGCGGCCGCGGGTGCGGTGGTCTGTTCAGTGGTGGCGACCGCCGGCGGGGGGGCGTTGTAGTCGCGCTGCCACGCCTCCCATAACATCAGGGCCACGAACGACAGGGCGACGAACAGAAAGAGACGCTGGTTATCCATGATGATGTGGGTTGCCGGGGTGGCTGCAAGGGGTTGGAGGCGGCACGACCGATCTCTCGGGCACCGGGTCGATGCCGCCGGGATGCCAGGGGTGGCAGCGGCCGATACGGCGCACTGCCAGCCACAGGCCGTGCCCGGCACCGAAGCGTTCGATGGCGGTCAGGGCATAGCTGGAACAGCTCGGGTAGAAACGGCAATGCTGTCCCACCCACGGGCTGAGGAGGAAACGGTAGCTGCGGATCAACAGGGTCAGGACGGTACGCATGGGCGTCGCCTCAGTCGGGTCCAGTGTTGTTCCAGTTCGGCACGCAGGTCGCGGTTGGACGCGGCGGCGGCGGCCGGGCGCGCCTGGATGACGATGTCCCAGCCACCGAGTTCGGACCGGTGACGCCGGAAACTCTCTCGGATGGTGCGCTTGAGCCGGTTGCGGGTCACCGCGTGCGGTGCGATCTTACGGGAGATCGCCAGTCCGAGGCGCGCGCTGTCGGTATCGTTCGGGTAGACCAGTACCGTCAGACAACGGCTGGTGGCGCGCGTCGCGCCGGCGAACAGCCGCCGATACTCGGCGGGCCGGGTCAGGCGCGCAGTGCGCGGAAAGCTGGCCGGACCCCGCGCCAAGACGAGGAAAAACTAGACGGCCAGGCGTGCACGACCCTTGGCGCGGCGCGCCTTGAGGACCCGGCGGCCACCCTTGGTGCTCATGCGCGCGCGGAAGCCATGGGTACGCTTGCGCTTGAGGTTGCTGGGCTGAAAGGTTCTTTTCATGACCGTTTAACTCTTCGTCGGATAGACCCGTTGCACCCGAAAACCGGGCGGCGGAAAACGCGCAATGGTACTGGTTGGGCGTCGCGGGTGTCAATCGTCCCGACGGTGGTGGGATGTGGATAACCCCGGGCATCGGGTATAGACTGCGGCCTTCCTTTCCCCGCCATTAAAGACCGTTCTGGAGGTTGCGAGCGTTGGATGCGCCGTTGTGGACGAAATGCCTGGACCGCCTGGAAAGTGAGCTGCCTGAACAGCAGTTCAACACCTGGATCCGGCCCTTGCATGCGGTGGCGGAGGACAACCGATTGCGACTGCTCGCCCCGAACCGGTTCGTGCTCGACTGGGTGCGCGAGCACTTCATCGAGCAGATCCGCCAGGCGGTAGTCGATTTCGCGGTGGCGCCCGCGCCCCAGATCGCCCTCGAGGTCGGCACCCGTCGCAGCACGCAGACGGCCCCGAAGGCCGCGAGCGGGCCGACGCGGTTCGTCCGCGAGCGTGACCAGCCCGCCGCGGGGCGCGTGGTGCCGAACCACACCCTGAATCCGGATTTCACCTTCGAGAATTTCGTTGAGGGAAAATCCAACCAGCTGGCGCGCGCCGCCTCGACGCAGATCGGGGAGAACCCCGGCGAGGCCTACAATCCGTTGTTTATTTACGGCGGCGTCGGTCTGGGCAAAACGCACCTGATGCACGCGGTCGGCAATCTCATCCTGGCCGGCAAGCCGGATGCGCGGGTGGTCTATCTGCACTCCGAGCGCTTCGTCGGCGACATGGTCAAGGCGCTGCAACACAACGCCATCAACGAATTCAAGCGCTACTACCGCTCGGTGGACGCGCTGCTCATCGACGATATCCAGTTCTTTGCCGGCAAGGAGCGTTCGCAGGAGGAATTCTTCCACACCTTCAACGCACTGCTCGAGGGACAACAACAGATCGTGCTGACCTGCGACCGCTATCCCAAGGAGGTCGATGGCCTGGAGGAACGCCTCAAGTCGCGCTTCGGCTGGGGGCTCACCGTGGCCATCGAGCCGCCGGAGCTGGAGACGCGCGTGGCGATTCTGATGTCCAAGGCCGTGCAGACCCAGGTCGAGCTGCCCAATGAGGTGGCCTTCTTCATTGCGAAGCGCTTACAGTCTAATATCCGCGAACTGGAAGGTGCGTTGCGCCGCGTGGCGGCGAGCTCACGCTTCACCGGCCGGCCGATTACACTGGAGTTCGCCAAGGAGGCGTTGCGCGACCTGCTCGCCCTGCAAGACAAGCTGGTCTCCATCGAGAATATCCAGAAGACGGTGGCCGATTACTACAAACTCCGCATCGCGGACCTGTTGTCGGCACGGCGCAGCCGCTCGATCGCCCGCCCCCGCCAGGTCGCCATGGCGCTGGCGAAGGAGCTGACCAGCCACAGCCTGCCGGAAATCGGCAACGCCTTCGGTGGTCGCGACCACACGACGGTGCTGCATGCCTGTCGCAAAGTGGCGGAGTTGCGGGAGAGCGACGGGCGTATCAAAGAGGATTATTACAACCTGTTGAGAACCCTGAGCACATAATGTGGATAAGCTGGGGAGCAAACGCACAGCTCCGGATCGGGCTGATTTAT
>JALOAT010000046.1 GCA_023228645.1 Gammaproteobacteria bacterium
CAGTGCACGGAGATGTTGTAGCCGAACAGGGTGACGTCCTTGCCCTGGCGCGCGCACTCGGAGCCTTCCAGCGGGTGGAAGTATTCGCCGTCCGGCACCTCGCCCTTCATGTTGTACATGAGTTCGTGTTCGTTGATGAACACCGGGTCGTCGCAGCGCACCGCCGCCTTCAGCAGGCCGTAGGCCTGGCGCGGATTGGAGGGTGTGACCACGCGCAGGCCGGCGATGCCCATGAACACCTTCTCCATGCGCGCGGAGTGCTGGGCGCCGAGCTGGTGGGCGGTGCCGCCGGGCGAGCGCACCACGATGGGCGCCGTGAGCTGGCCGCCGGACATGTAGTGCACCTTGGCGGCGGAGTTGAACAGCTGGTCCATGGCCAGCCAGGCGAAGTTCACGGACATGATCTCCACGATGGGACGCACGCCGAGGAACGACGCGCCCACCGCCAGACCGGTGAAGGAGTTTTCGGAAATGGGCGTGTCGATGACACGCTCGGGGCCGTACTTGTCGTAAAGGCCGCGGGTGGCCTTGTAGGTACCGCCGGCGACGCCGATGTCCTCGCCCATGGCGATGACGAGCGGATCACGCGCCATTTCTTCATCGTGGGCGCGGCGCACCGCTTCCCAGAACATCATCTCGGCCATTAGCGCACCTCCCCCTTCGCGTACGGGCAGTGCTCGGTGAGCACGTATTTCCCCAGCTCTTCCACCTTGGGCTCCGGGGATTCCTCGGCGAACTTGATGATCACGTTTTCGATCTCGTCCTGGATTTCCTTGTCCATGGAGGTGACGTCTTCCATGGCCAGTTCACCGGCTTCGATCAGGCGATCACGCAGGATGTTGATGGGGTCGCGCTTGGCCCAGACTTCCAGCTCTTCCTTGGTGCGGTAGGCGCCGGAGTCGGACATAGAGTGACCGCGATAGCGGTAGGTCTTGAGTTCGAGGAAGTACGGACCCTTGCCGGAACGCACGTAGTCCACGGCCTTCTTCGCGTGCTCCATCACCACTTCGATGTCCTGGCCGTCGCAGTGGTCGGCTGCCATGTTGTAGCCGCACACACGCTTGTACTGGTCCAGTTCGGCGGTGGAGCGTTCGATGGCGGTGCCGATGCCGTACAGGTTGTTCTCACACACGAACAGCACCGGGAGCTTCCACACCGAGGCCATGTTCATGGTCTCGTGGAAGGTGCCCTGGTTGTTGGCGGCGTCGCCGAGGAAGCAGATGGCGATCTCGTCGCCGCCCTTCATCTGGATGGCCTTGGCCATGCCCGCGGCGAGCGGGAACGGGCCGCCGACCAGGGCGTAGCCGCCCATGAAGCGGTGCTTCACGTCGAAGATGTGCATGGAGCCGCCGCGGCCCTTGGACGAGCCGGTCTCCTTACCGTACAGCTCCGCCATGACTTCCTTGGGATCGGAACCGCATTTGATGGCGTGGACGTGGTCGCGGTAGCCGGTGATCACATAATCGTGACCGGGGCGGGCGACTTCCATTACACCGATGGAACAGGCCTCTTGGCCGGGATACAGATGCAGGAATCCGCCGATCTTACGTTCCACGTAAGCTTCGTAGCAGCGCTCTTCGAAGCGGCGGGCAAAGAGCATCTCGCGCAACAGCCGTTTTTTATCAGCGGCGTTCATGGCGCTCCTCGATCGTTATTGTCTGTGTTGTTGGAAAGGGTCCGACGCAGTCTGGCATGGGAATGCGGCGGAAACACCTGTGTTATGGAGATACGAAAGCGTCGTATGATCGGTTTTTTGCCTAGGCGGGTCAAGGTAATGGCCCGGGGCTAGCCGCGCGTACGTTTAAACAAATGCAAAGAAAACAGCGAGTTGGAGACACGCCACCGGCGCGCGCCGAGCGCCTGGCGGTGCTCGGGGTGGTGCTCGGACCGGGCCGCGATGCGCTGGCCGCCATGCCCCACGCCGAGGCCCTGCGCCGGCGGGCAGGACGCGCCGACGACGAACGCGTGCGCACCCTGGAAATCGCTGCCGGCCCCGCCAGCGGCGAGCGCGTCTGGCCGTTTCCCTGCGACGAGGATATCGACGCGCCGCTGGACAGCGACATCGCCGACCTGAAGCAGTGCACCCTGGAGAGCGACGCCGACCACATCCTGGCGGTGCGCTTTCTCAGCCGTTTCGTGGCCGCGGGCGTGCCGTGGGTGCACAGCGATATCGCCTCCGCGGCCAACAAGGGCGATCTTGCCCACATCCCCACGGAGATCACCGGATTCGGCGTGCGCGACAGCCTGAGCCTGCTCCTCGATCACCCCCTGATGGGATCCGCATGAAACCGGGTGCCGCGGACGTCAGCCCCTTCGGCATCGTGCGCGAGCTGCTCGACGAGCTCGCCTTCACGGTGGCGGTGCGCGATCTCGACGCCCATGTGCGCTGCATGTCGCGCCGCCTGCGCGTGTTCGGCGTGCCAGGCGTGGAGGCGCTGGATTACGCGGGCTGGCTCCAGCGTCGCAGCAATGAACTGCAAAAGCCGCTGCTTTACAGCCTGGCCTATCGCGATCTGGCCATCCACGACGCCGATACGCAGGAGATTACCTGCTCGGTGCGTGAGGTCATGAAGGGCATGCAAGGCACCGTGATGATGCTGGACAAGGACATGACCATCGTCCGGGAACAGGACGGCCGCTGGCGCGTGCTGAGCGAGCGCATCAAAGGCGCGAGTTTTAAGAATTGATGTTGTGGTGTTTGATCCCCTCTCCCCAGCCCTCTCCCCGCAGGGAGAGGGGGCAAGAAGGGCTGGCTACAACGGCGACTGAAATATTTCTCACGAGGACCGCAATGAACGAATTCCGCATCGAACGCGACAGCATGGGCGAACTCAACGTGCCCGCCGATGCCCTCTACGGCGCCCAGACCCAGCGCGCCGTGGACAACTTCCCCATCAGCGGCAAGCCGCTGCCGCGCGCCATGATCCGTGCGCTCGGACTCATCAAGGGCGCGTGTGCGCGCGCCAACACCGAGCTGGGCCTGCTGCCGCCCGACATGGCCATGGCCATTTTCGCGGCTGCCGAGGAGGTGGCCGAGGGCCTGCACGACCGCCATTTCCCCATCGACGTGTTCCAGACCGGCTCGGGCACTTCGAGCAACATGAACGCCAACGAGGTCATCGCCAGCCTGGCGAGCCAGCGGCTCGGGCGCAAGGTGCACCCCAATGATCACGTGAACATGGGGCAGAGCTCCAACGACGTATTCCCGAGCGCCATCCACGTGGCCGCCGCCCTGCTCGCCCGCGAGATGCTGCTGCCGGCGCTGGAACACCTGGCGGCCACCATCGACCGCCGCGCCACGGAGACCATGGAGGTGGTGAAAACCGGCCGCACTCACCTCATGGACGCCATGCCGGTGCGCCTCGGTCAGGAACTCTCGGGCTGGGCGGCGCAGGTGCGCCACGGCATGGAGCGCGTGGCCGCGGCGCTGGTGCGCGTACAGGCGCTGCCGCAGGGCGGCACGGCGGTGGGCACGGGCATCAACGCGCCGGAGGACTTCGGCCCGCGCGTAGCCGCCCTGCTCGCCGGCCACACCCAGGCGCCGTTCACCAGCATGGAAAACTTCTTCGAAGGGCTGTCCAGCCAGGACGCGGCGGTGGAGTTGTCGGGTCAGCTCAAGACCGTGGCGGTGAGCCTGATGAAAATCGCCAACGACCTGCGTCTGATGAATTCCGGGCCGCTCGCCGGGCTCGCCGAGATCGCCCTGCCCGCCCTGCAGCCCGGCAGCTCCATCATGCCCGGCAAGGTCAATCCGGTGATCCCGGAGGCCACCATGATGGTGTGCGCGCAGGTGATGGGCAACGACGCCGCGATCACCATCGGCGGTCAGCACGGCAACTTCCAGCTCAACGTGATGCTGCCCATGATCGCGCGCAATCTGTGCGAGAGCATCGAACTGCTCGCGGGCGCCTCGCGCGTGCTCGCCGACAAGGCCATCGCCGGGTTCACGGTGAACGAAAACACCCTGCGCGCCGCGCTCGAGCGCAACCCCATCCTGGTGACGGCGCTCAACCCGGTGATCGGCTACGAAAAGGGCGCGGCCATCGCCAAGCGCGCCTACGCGGAAGGCCGGCCGCTCATCGAGGTGGCGAAGGAGATGACGGACCTGTCGGAAGATGAACTCCGCCGGCTGCTCGATCCGGCGGCGCTCACCAAGGGCGGCATCGCCGAAGGGTGCGCGGGCGGCGGTTAACCGGGCGCATTCGCCGCGGTGGTGAAACCACCCGTAGGAGCCCACACCGTGGGCGAACGATGCATACCGCCGGCGGACCTGCATTCGCCGATGGTGTCGGCTCCTACGGGAAACGTTCGCCGGCACCGCCACCCAGGGCGAATGCCTTTCACCCGCGCAGCGCGCGGCATCCCTCCCCAGGGCGATTAAACTTTGGATGGGAGGTGCCCCATGTCCTACGCCAAGGTCACGCCGCAGTCGATTTCCGAAGGTGCCGGCGCCCGCATACGCCGTCTTTTCCCTGGCCCGGAACGGGACAACCTCGATCCCTTCGTTCTGTTCGATGAATTCGAGATCCCGCCGGGCACGGGTTTCCCCGAGCACCCCCACCGCGGCTTCGAGGTGATCACCTACGTGCTGCAAGGCGCCATGCACCACCGCGACGACCAGGGCAACGACAGCGTGGTCGGCGCAGGCGGGCTGCAACACTTCAGCGCGGGAAGCGGCATCGTACATTCGGAAATGCCCGCGGGCGACGGCACCACGCGCGGCATCCAGCTCTGGCTGAACCTGCCGCGCAGCGACAAGGGCATGGCCCCGGCCTACGCGTCCGTCGAAGCCGCCGAGATACCGGAAACGAAACTCGACGGCTACCGGGTGCGCACGGTGGCCGGGCCGGGCTCGCCGTTAGCGGCCCACACGCCGCTGCTGTACCTCGACATCGAACTGGCGCCGGGCGGCGAACACGCCGCGTGGGTGCCGCCGGGATTCACGGGCGTGCTGTACGTGTTGCGCGGTGAATTGGTGAGCGATAGCACCCCGGCGCAGGCCGGCGAGGCCATGCTGATCGGCGAAGGCGATGTGCGCGTAACCACCGGGCCGGGCGCCCGCTACGTGGTGATTGCAGGAAAGCCCCTCGGCGAACCCATCCGCCAGCATGGGCCGTACGTGGATTAGCCCTTTCGTGAGAGGGCGCGGAAGAGAAAAGCACCAACCACGGGGGCACGGGGATGAATGAATACAGGTAGGTCACGTTGGCGCGCAGCGCCTACGTGGCAGGCGCGGTATGAAGATGTCACGTAGCTTCGCAACGTGACCTACTGCTACATGACAGTTGCGTGTTACCCATGGGACGAAATCGTCGCGAGCGGAAGCTCGCTCCCACATGCTGGAATCTTTTCCCCCGTGTTCCCCGTGTCCCCGCTGGTTGATGCTTTTTCTTCAACCCGCTACGCGTCGGGCGAATCCGTCTTGTCGAACTCGTGCAGGGTGAATGGGGCGAGGTCCAGGTGGGTGGCGTAGGCGCGGCGGCCGAGGACTTCCACGCTGCCTTCACGGCGGTTGTCGTTGTCGTCGCTGAACTCGAAACGGTACCAGCGCCGCAGGCCCATGCGGCCGGCGGAGTCGCGGGCGGGGCGCAGGCGTACCACCGCGACAGTCTCGTCGAGCAGTTGCAGGTCGTGGCGCTGACAGGCGGCACGGGCCGCGCGCAGCGCGATGTCGCGGGCGCGCAACGCGTCCAGCCACCAGGCGATGATGGCGCCGATGAACAGGACAACGAGCAGGGCTTCCTGGATGGTCATAGAGGCGGGCTAGGTTATCAAAACGGGAGACGATAAACTCGGCGCCATGAAAGTCTCGGACCTCACCCTCGATCAGCTCGACTACTGGGTCGCCAGGGCGCGTCGCATCAATGCCTGGTATCCGGAAGGCGCCAACGAACTGGTATACGTGGCCGGGCCCAATGTCCCGCCGCGCAAATGGAAGCCGACCCGTTACTGGTCCCAGGGCGGCCCGCTCATCGAGGAGGCCCGCATCGACATCAACTGGGACGTGGAAGGCACCGGGGAATGGTCCGCCTCCGTCGAGCCCGACATCCTCTTGCGCGGCGCCACCGCCCTCGAGGCCGCCATGCGCGCCTACGTGTGTAAAGTCTTCGGACCCGAAGTCGGCTGATTCTCCACAGCCGTTTCTTCCGGCTGGGTATTGCGGTTACCTCACCAGCCGCCACCCCATACGCTCACCGGCGCGCAGCGGCACCACGGTGCTGTCACCCATGGGATAGCTGGCCGGCACTTCCCACTCGGTTTTTTCCAGCACGATGGTCGCGCGGTTGCGGAACAGCCCGTAATACTCGGCGCCGAAACGGCTGGCGAAGGCATCCAGGCGGTCCAGCGCGCCGGCCTCCTCAAAGGCCTCCGCATACAGTTCGATGGCCGCATGCGCCGAATAGATGCCAGCGCAGCCGCAGGCGGCTTCCTTGGTGGGGCGCGTGTGCGGTGCGCTGTCGGTGCCCAGGAAGAACTTGGGATTGCCCGAGATGGCCACTTCCACCAGCGCCTCGCGGTGGTGCTCGCGCTTGAGCACCGGCAGGCAGTAATGGTGCGGCCGGATGCCGCCCTGGAACAGGGCGTTGCGATTCATGAGCAGGTGCTGCGGCGTGATGGTGGCGGCAACGTTGATGCCGGCATGCTGCACGAAGGCCGCGGCTTCGCGGGTGGTGATGTGTTCGAGCACCACGCGCAGGTCCGGAATGCGATCCAGCAGCGGGCGCAGCACATGCTCAATGAACATCAGTTCGCGATCGAACACGTCCACCCGCGGATCGGTGACTTCGCCGTGCACCAGCAGGGGCATGCGCAGCTCCGCCATGGTGCGCAGCGTGGGCTCCACCTTGCGCAGGTCGGTAACCCCGGAATCGGAGTTGGTGGTCGCCCCCGCGGGATAGAGTTTCACCGCGTGCACGATGCCGCTTTGCCGGGCATGGGCGATTTCCTCGGGCGGCGTATTGTCCGTGAGGTACAGCGCCATGAGCGGCGTGAACGACGCGCCTTCGGGCAGCGCCGCGAGGATGCGCCCGTGATAGGCGCGCGCCTGCTCAACGGTGGTCGCCGGCGGGCGCAGATTGGGCATCACCATGGCGCGTGCGAAGCGCTCGGCGGTGTGCGGAAGCACGCTCTTGAGGGCGTCGCCATCACGCAGATGCAGGTGAAAATCGTCGGGTTTGGTGAGTGTGATGCGCATGGACATCATCCGCGGAAAGGGTCCGGCTATTATGCACCGGGCGGCCTGCGGTTTCGCAAAACGGCTCCGATACGTTAAGCTTGACGGCCATGCCTTCCCCGGAATCCCCCAATCTCAGTCTTTCGCAGCGTTTCCGTGGCTTCCTGCCGGTGGTCGTGGACGTGGAAACGGCCGGTTTCAACGCCTACACCGATGCCCTGCTGGAAATCGCTGCGGTTACGGTGACACTCGACTCTGCGGGCCGACTCGTACCGGAAGCCACCTTCTCGTGCCACGTGGAGCCATTCGCGGGCGCCAACCTGGACCCGCGTTCGCTGGAGTTCACGGGCATCGATCCGTATCACCCCTTCCGCATGGCGGTGACCGAACGCGAGGCGCTGGAGCGTGTGTTCGCACCGGTGCGCGAACGCGTGAAGCAACACGGCTGCACCCGTGCCATCCTGGTGGGCCACAATCCCTTTTTCGATCTGGGGTTCATCAAGGCTGCCGTGGAACGCACGGGCAACCGCAAGAATCCCTTCCACTCCTTCACCACCTTCGACACCGCCACCCTCGCCGGCCTGGCCTTCGGCCAGACCGTCCTCGCCCGGGCGGCGGCGGCCTGCGGCATTGAATGGGACCAAACCCGCGCCCATTCCGCCGTGTACGATGCCGAGCGCACGGCGGAATTGTTCTGCGCCATCGTGAATCGTTGGGATGCGCTGTCGGGCGGCATCGCCAGCCTCGCCGAGGCGGAACCGCCCCAGGATGCGGCAGGCCAGTCGTAAGCTCCGCCGTAGGTCACGTTGCGAAACTACGTGACCTGCGGATTGTTAGCTGGCGGCCTTGGCGACGGCGGCTTCCAGCATGGGCTTGAGTTCACCCTTCTGGAACATCTCGACGGTGATGTCACAGCCGCCGATGAGTTCGCCGTTGACGTACACCTGCGGGAAGGTGGGCCAGTTGGCGAAGCGCGGCAGGTTTTCGAAGATCTCCGGGTCCGTCAGCACGTTCACGTACGCGAACTCCACGCCGCAGTTGGCCAACGCCTGGGCGGTGCGGCTGGAGAACCCGCACATGGGCATCTGCGGCGTGCCCTTCATGTAAATCACGATGGGGTTTTGCTCCACCTGCTGGCGGATACGTTCCATGACGTCCATTGGTTCACCTCTTCATTGGTGCGGTTGGGCCGGTCATAATGACCGGCATAAAGACCCGAGCATATTAGTCAACTATTATACTGCCGCGCAACCTTGTCCGCGTGAGTCTGCAACCAGAGTTCCAGCAGCGCCAGATGCCAGAGCTTGCTGCCTTGCAGGCGAGTGAAGTGTTGGTCGGGCTCGGCGAGCAGCTTTTCCACATAGGCGCGATTGAATACGCCACGTTCGCGGCAGGCCCGTGAATCCAGGATACCGTGCATGAAATCGAGGAAATCCCCGCGCACGTATTTCAGCGCCGGCATGGGGAAATAACCCTTGGGCCGGTCGATGACCTCATGGGGCACCAGCGCGCGGGCGATGGTCTTGAGCACGTGCTTGCCGCCCGAAGCGAGCTTCAACTCGGGCGGCATACTCATGGCCAGTTCCACCAGCTCGTGGTCGTCGAGGAAGGGCACGCGCGCCTCCAGGCCCCAGGCCATGGTCATGTTGTCCACGCGCTTGACCGGATCGTCGACGATGAGTGTGGTGGCGTCCATGCGCAGCACCTTGTCGAGGAAGGTGTCGGCGCCGGGCTGCGCGAGCAGGCTGGCGACCAGCCGCGAGGTGTGGTCCTCGCCGCGGTAGTCGGGTGCGACGGTCTCCAGAAACTCTGAGTGATCGCGATCGAAGTAGTGACGCGCGAAGCGCTCCAGATCGGTGCCCTGCTCGGCCTCCATGCGCGGATACCAAAAATAACCGGCGAACACCTCGTCGGCGCCCTGCCCGCTTTGCACCACCTTCACCTCCTGGGACACGCGCTCGGCGAGCAGGTAAAACGCCACCGCGTCCTGCGCCACCATGGGCTCGGCCATGTGCGCCACGGCCTCGGGCAGGCGCTCCAGCACCTGCGCGTTGGGGATGGCGTATTTGTGATGTTGGGTGGCGTAGCGCTCCACCACCAGATCGGAGTACTCGAACTCACTGCCCTTCTCTTCCGGCTGATCCTCGAAGCCGACGGAGAAGGTGAGGATGTTCTTCACCCCCTGTTCGGCCAGCAGGCCCACCAGCAGGCTGGAATCGAGGCCGCCCGAGAGCAGCACGCCCACGGGCACGTCGGCGATGTCGAGGCGGCGCTTCACGGCGCGCTGCAAGGCGACGTGGATGGCCTCAGTCCATTCCTCTTCGCTGCGCGGCTCCGCTGGGCGCGTGGCGTAGAGCTGCCAGTACCGATGATGTTCCACCACGCCCTCCGGCGTGACGGTCATGAAGGTGCCGGGCTCCACCTTGCGCACGCCGTTCAGAATGGTGCGCGGTGCGGGGACCACGGCATGCAAGGTGAACTGGTGATGCAGGGCGACCGGATCGATACTCGTGTCCACACCGCCCGCCGCAAGCAGGGACTGCACATTGGAGGCGAAGCGGAAGCCATCGGCGGTCTCGGCGAAATACAGCGGTTTGATGCCCATGCGATCGCGCGCCGCGAACAGGCGCTGGTTGCGCATGTCCCAGATGGCGAAGGCGAACATGCCGAGCAGACGTTCCACGCACTGTTCGCCCCAGGCCGCGTAGGCCTTGAGGATTACCTCGGTGTCGCCGTCGGAGAAAAAGCGGAAACCGAGACCGCGCAACTCCTGGCGCAGTTCCGGGTAGTTGTAGATGGTGCCGTTGAACACCAGGGCGAGGCCCAGTTCCATGTCCACCATGGGCTGGTGGGCACGGGCCGACAGGTCGATGATGGCCAGGCGGCGATGACCGAAGGCCAGCGGCCCGTCGGAAAAACTGCCCTCATGATCGGGGCCGCGCCGCTCCAGGCGCGTGAGCATGCGACCGACGGTCGCCAGTTCGGGGCTCGTTCCGTCGAAACGAAGTTCACCACAGATTCCGCACACGTCTTGCTCCGTTCAAAGCGAAAGTTTTCAACGCGGTCCGGATGAAGCGCAGCGGAATCCGAGGCCGTAATTCCCGGATTTCGCTGCGCTTCATCCGGGCTACTTCACGGTGAGGGCGTCTTGCACGGCGCGCACGCCGGACACGCCGCGCGCAACGCCCACGGCGCGGCTGGCAGCCGCGCGACTCGGCACCTGTCCGCGCAAGATGACCGTGCCCGCAGCCGCCTCAACGACGATATCCATGGCGGGGACGTCCGGCGCCTCCACCAGGGCGCGGGTGACCGCGGCGGCGAGACGGCGATCGGCCTGCTGCTGTTCGCTGGCGACCGGCGGTTCGCCGGCACCGATGAACACACCCGTGGCGCAGCCACCGAGCAGCAGTGTGCATAGCAGCAGGGCGCTGCGTCTCAAGCGCCGTTCTCCCCACCGTAGCCGCCGCCACCCGGGGTGTGAATGGCAAGGCGATCGCCCGCCGCCACGGTGAGGCAGGTCTTGCCGGGCAGCGCCTGGCCGTTGAGGCGGTTTTCACCGGGCGCGCCCGCCTGACCGCCCATCAGGCCCCAGGGGGCATGGCGGCGGCGCTCCGTGAGCAGCGTGACCTGGGCGGGCGCAAGGAATTCGTATTCTCGCACCAGCCCATCGCCGCCCGGCCGCGCGCCCTTGCCGCCCGACCCGCGCCGGATGGCGTAGCGCACCACGCGCAGCGGAAAGCGGCTCTCCAGCACTTCCACCGGGGTGTTCAGGGTGTTGGTCATGTGGGTCTGCACGGCATTGAGGCCGCCGCCCTGCGCACCGGCGCCCATGCCGCCGCCGATGGTTTCGTAGTAGTCCCAGGCCTGTTTGCCACGCGCCCCCATGGCCACGTTGTTCATGGAGCCGTGGCTGGCCGCCGGGATGCGCCCGGGCAGGGCCTCGGCCAGGGCGCCGCAGATCACGTCGACGATGCGGGTGCTGGTCTCCACGTTGCCCGCGGCCACCGCCGCCGGGCGGCGCGCATTGATCAAGCAGCCCTCCGGCGCACTCAAGGTGATGGGCCGGAAGGTGCCGGCACAGGCGGGGGTGTGGGCAGGCATGAGACAGCGGAACACGTAGTACACCGCCGCGGCGGCCACGGACAGCGGGCAGTTCACGTTGCCCGGCATCTGCGGCGAGGTACCGGTGAAATCCACGTGCACGCTGCCGGCGCGCACGTCCAGCCGCGCGGCGATGGCGATGTCCTGGTGACCGCTGCCGTCGTCGTCGAGCACGTCGCGGAAGCGGTAGCTGCCCTCGGGCAGGTCCGCCAGCGCGGCGCGCGCCAGGCGTTCGGCGTAGTCGTTCAATTCCGCGAGCGCCTGCTCGTAGGCCGCCAGACCCATGACCTGCACCAATTCGCCGAGGCGGGTGAGCCCGGTGCGGTTGGCGCTCAGTTGCGCGGCGAAGTCGCCGGCCAGTTCGCCGGACTCGCCGGTGGCCTCCAGGATGGCCTCGAACACCGCATCGTCCGGTTCGCCGCCGCGCACCAGTTTAGTGGGCGGGATGACCATGCCCTCCTCGTCCAGGCTGCGCGAGATCGGCATGGAGCCGGGGGTGTTGCCGCCCACGTTGGCGTGGTGGGCGCGATTGGCCACGAAGCCAGCGATGCGCTCGCCCACGAACAGCGGCGCGATGACGGTGATGTCCGGCAGGTGGGTGCCGCCGAGGAAGGGGTCGTTGACCACCACCATGTCGCCCGGGTGCCAGTCCATGCGCCCGACGATGCCGCGCATGGCGAAGGCCATGCTGCCCAGGTGCACGGGGATGTGCGCCGCCTGCGCGCACAGCTCGCCGCGGGTGTCGAACACGGCACAGGAGAAGTCCAGACGATCGCGGATGTTGGGCGAGAAGGCGGCACGCCTCAGGGCCGCACCCATTTCGTCGCACAAGGCCTCGATGCGGCTGGCGAACAGGCTGAGGGCGATGGGATCCATGGGCGGGATGTTAGCAGAGCGCGATGACAGAGGGCGGTGCCGATGCGTAGGAGTCCGCTCCTACGCGTGGCAAAACCTACCCGTAGGAGCCCACACCGTGGGCGAATGCCTGCCCAAAAACGCAAACACAGAGACACAGAGAACACCGAGGAAACCCGGCGTAGGGGTCGGGGCCCACCGTTTCATCCCACCGGATTTCGATCCCCTCACCCTGTCCCTCTCCCGGAGGGCCCGGAGGGAGAGGGGGTAAGAAAGTGCGCCACGGGGAACGCGGAGAAGATGGGATTCTTCCCCGCGTTTCGCTGTGTCCCCGGTGTTTTTCCCGCCGCGATGCACGACGGAACCGCAGCGGCTTAGAAGCGGTAGCCGATGTTGACGCCGAAGGAACGCTCGGACAGGGAGATCGCCGCACCGGGCATCATCGGATCATCCGAGGGGGCGTGCATGGTCTTTTCCGGCACCACCATGTAGTGGAAGCCCAGGTCCCAATGGCCGTTGAAACGGTAATCGGCGCCCACGGTGTAGTGCTCTTCCACGATGGCCGGCAGGATCAGGTTGCGGCTGACCTTGTCCTCGTCGAAGGGGGCCTCGGCGAAGTTGTAGCCGGCACGCAGGTTCAGGCGCTCGGTGGCCTTCCACGCCACGCCCAGGGCGTAGACGGTCTGGTCGTCCCAGCCCGGGTCCATGGGCACTTCAACACCCGGCCCCTTCACCGACAGCTTGCCCATGGTGGCGGACCAATCGATCCAGCGCACGTCCAGGGACACCGTGAGCGCATCCGTGGGTCGCACGGCCACGCCCAGGGAGAGCTGCTGCGGGTAATCCAGATCGAGCTCATAGCGGCCGGCGGGCAGCGGCGTGGGGACCCCGGTGCTGAAATCAGTGATGTCACCCTGCGACAGGTTGTATTCCAGCGGATCGAAGGCCTGCTCGCTCTTGTAGTAGGCACCCACGGTCACCGACGGGCTGACGTCGTAGAGGGCGCCCAGCGAAAAGCCCAGGCCGAAGGCGCTGGCGCTGCGCGACAGGTCGAAGTTGGACATGACCATATCGCCAGAACCGTCGGCAGTCGTATCCGCCATCATGCGCTGCTTGAAGGCCACCGACTGATAGTCGATGAGCACGGCCGCACCGAGGGTGAGCCGGTCGTTCACGTTCCAGCCCAGCGCCGGCGCCATCTGCCAGAAGGAGATGGTGCTGTAGCCGTCCCAATAGGCAGCGGGTGAAGGCACGGCCGGATTCGCGGCCATGATGCGCGTGGACGGATAGTCCACCCCCATGCCCGAAGTGCCATACATGCCGCCGCCGAAATAAACGGGACTGTCGTCGTGCACCGGCGCGGTCCAGCCGATGGCCGGGACGCCGTAGAGGTCGACGCTGCTGTCCTGGCTGGCGCCGCCCAGGCGTGTGAAGTCCACCTCGCGGTCCGGCATGAAGGCTTCCATGGAGAAATCGGCGCGACGGCCGATGCGGGCGATACCGGCCGGGTTGGCCACGGCCGTCATGGCGCTGCCGGGGTTGGCGGTCACTGCGCCGCCAAGGCTCTTCTGATATGCACCGACGCCGATGAGCTGGTAACCGTTGGTGGCATGTGCAAGCGGGCTGAAGGCGGCAACCGCCAGCCCGAGGGCGGCAAGGCCCTGGGTTGAGAACGACATCATCTGCTCCTTTGGATTGCTTCTAAATTGTTTAGTTTTTTTGTATATTTTTGTTTCTGCGGATTCTAATGAGCGTCGCCTGGCCGGATCGATAGCCCAAATGGGGCAGATAGGCGGGTCGTGTACACCGCCGCCCCGAGGCCGCATTCTTTAGCTGCGCGCTCAGGATTACCCCGCACCGAGGCAAGCCGGCAGAGCCTCTATGCTTATCCGCACGGTTTTCCGGCTTTTCGGATTCAAAGCAACCAACAACACGGAAATAGGAGCCATCCATGAAGCACGTGCTGCCTGACCTGCCTTACGCCAAGAGCGCCCTCGAGCCCCACATGTCCGCCGAGACGCTCGAGTTCCATCACGACAAGCACCACGCGGCGTACGTGAACAACCTGAACAACCTGATCCCGGGCACAGAGTTCGAGAACGCCTCCCTGGAAGAGATCATCAAAAAGGCCCCCGCCGGCGGCATCTTCAACAACGGCGCCCAGGTGTGGAACCACAGCTTCTTCTGGAACTGCATGGCGCCCAACGGCGGCGGCGAACCCACCGGCGCCGTGGCCGAGGCCATCAACAAAGCCTTCGGCGGCTTTGCCCAGTTCAAGGAGAAGTTCAGCCAGTCCGCCGCCACCAATTTCGGCTCCGGCTGGACCTGGCTGGTGAAGAACGCCGACGGCAGCGTGGAGATCGTCAACACCTCCAACGCCGGCAATCCCCTGCGCGACGGCAAGCAGCCGCTGCTGACCCTGGACGTGTGGGAGCACGCCTACTACATCGATTACCGCAACTTGCGTCCCAAGTTCATCGAGAACTTCTGGAACGTGGTGAACTGGAACTTCGTCGCGGGCAACTACGCGGGGTAAGCCCAAGAGAAAACAGTTAACACGGGGAACACGGCGGACACGGGGAAAACCTTTTCTCTTGTAGGCGCGGCCTCAGGCCGCACCTACAGAAGCATTCCCCCGTTTCCCCGTGTTCCCCGTGGTGTTTCCTTGTTTGCCTCATTTGCCGACTCGGGTTAGCCCAAAGGGCATAACCCGACACCAGGGGTTTGTCGTGCATCCCGCCGGTTGCCCGGCGCCCACTCCCGGCCTTTACGTGCCGCCCGACTGATCCTAGAATCCAACGCTTACTGGCGGTTCCGCGCAGGAACTGCCTTTTCTTTTTTGGGTGTCGGAAAATCTGGAGTACCTATGGCGAATGCGTTGATGACCACCTACGCCTCGCTGCCGGTCGCGTTCGAAAGCGGTGAAGGTGCGTGGCTTTGGGACGAGGCGGGCAAGAAATACCTCGATGCCTACTCGGGTGTGGCCGTGTGCAATCTGGGGCACGCTCATCCTGCGCTGGTCCGCGCACTGTGCGAGCAGGCGGGCCGCCTGTGGCACACCTCGAACGTCTACACCATCGCCAACCAGGTCCGACTCGCCGAGCGCCTCACCCAGGTCGCGGGCATGGACCGCGCCTTCTTCTGCAACTCCGGTGCGGAAGCCAACGAGGCGGGCATCAAGCTGGCGCGCCTTTACGGCCACAAGAAAGGCGTCGACCACGCCCAGATCATCGTCATGGAGCGCAGCTTCCATGGCCGCACCCTGGCCACCCTGTCCGCCACCGGCAACCGCAAGGCGCAGGCCGGGTTCGAGCCGCTGGTTGGCGGCTTCATCCGCGTGCCCTATGACGACCTGGAAGCGGTGCGCACCGTCGCCAGCAATGCCCAGGGCATCGTCGCCGTGCTCGTGGAGCCGGTGCAGGGCGAAGGCGGGGTGCGCGTGCCCACGCCCGGCTACCTCAAGGGCCTGCGCGAGATCTGCGATCAGCACGGCTGGCTGCTCATGTTCGACGAGGTGCAGACCGGCATGGGCCGCACCGGCCAGTGGTTCGGTTACCAGCACGAAGACGTGAAGCCGGACGTGATGATGCTCGCCAAGGGCATCGCCAACGGCTTCCCCATGGGCGCCTGCCTCGCCCGCGGCGCGGCGGCAGAACTGTTCCAGCCCGGCAATCACGCCACGACCTTCGGCGGTACGCCGCTCGCCTGTGCCGTGGCCCTCGCCGTGCTCGACGTGATGGAACAGGAAAACATGGTGCAGCGCGTCGCCCAGCTGGGCGAGCGCATGCTCGCGGGCCTCAAGCGCGAACTCGCCGGCGTGAAGGCCGTTAACGAGATCCGCGGCCGCGGCCTGATGTTCGGCATCGAACTGGATCGCCCGTGCGGCGACCTGGTCAAGCGCGCCCTCGACCAGGGTCTGCTGCTTGGCGTCACCTACGACAACAACGTGCGTCTGCTGCCGCCGTTCGTGCTCACGGACGACGAAGCGGATCAAATCGTTAGCAAAGCAAGCGCGCTGGTGCGCGACTTTCTTAAGGAAGAGGCTGTTTGAGAATGGCTGTACGGCATTTCCTGTCCCTGCTCGATCTCTCTCCGGAGGAGCTGCGCCGACTGCTGGATCGCGCCATCGCGCTCAAGGCCATGCAGCACCGCGGCGAGACCTACGAGCCGCTGAAGAACAGGACGCTCGGCATGATCTTCGAGAAGTCCTCCACGCGCACGCGTGTGAGCTTCGAGGTCGCCATGGCCCAATTCGGCGGTCACGCCCTGTTCCTGTCGCCGCGCGACACCCAGCTCGGCCGTGGCGAGCCCATCGAGGACACCGCACGCGTGCTCTCGCGCATGGTGGACGCCGTCATGATCCGCACCTTCGCCCACGAGATCATCGAACGCTTTGCGGCGGTATCGAAGGTGCCGGTCATCAACGCGCTCACCGATCTGCACCACCCCTGCCAGCTGCTGGCCGACGTACAGACTTTTATCGAGCATCGCGGCGAAATCGCCGGCAAGACGGTCGCGTGGATCGGTGACGGCAACAACATGTGCCACTCCTACATCCACGCGGCGCGCCAGTTCGGCTTCACCCTGAACATCGCCGCCCCGGAAGGCTACGAGCCGAGCCCGGCGGTGGTGGCGGAGGCGGCCGACTGTGTACGCCTGATGCGCGACCCCGTCGAGGCCGCGCGTGGCGCGCACCTGATCACCACCGACGTGTGGGCGAGCATGGGCCAGGAAGAGGAGCAAACCGAGCGCGCCCGCGCCTTCGCCGCCTACCAGGTGGATGCGCAAGTGATGGGCGTGGCCGCCAAGGACGCCGTGTTCCTGCACTGCCTGCCCGCCCATCGCGGTGAGGAAGTGAGCGCCGAGGTCATGGACGGCCCGCAGAGCGTGGTGTGGGATCAGGCCGAGAACCGCCTGCACGCCCAGAAGGCGTTGCTCGAATTCCTGCTGATCGGTCCCCGCTAGCCTGCTGCGCTGTGTATCACCGCGACAAGAGGCACTAACCACGGGGAACACGGGGAACACGGGGAAAGATGGTTAGGTTGTGGGAGCGAGTTTCTGCTCGCGACGGCCGCAACTCTCCTTTTCCTGTGGGGCGGCCTCAGGCCGCGATTTTGTTCGCGTAGCATTATCGCGGCCTGAGGCCACTCCTACAGGTGCCGTAGCAACGATCCAAGGCTCCCCCCTGTCCCCCATGGTTCAGCTTTTCTCTTCTCTTTCTCTTCTCTCTTCTCTTCGTCCCAGACGAACAGCGATTCCCGTTTCGGCGGCGGCGTGGTGAAATAGCGCCATGCGCCTCCGCCTCCTTGCCTTTCTCCTCCTGATCACCCCGTTCGCCTCGGCCGGTCCGCTGGATGACGGTGTCGCCGCGTTCAACGCGGGCGATTACACCCGTGCCATGGCGCTGTGGCGGCCCTTGGCGGAGAGTGGTGATGCCGATAGCCAATACAACCTCGGCTTGCTCCACGCCGGCGGTTTGGGCGTGGCGCGCGATGATCGCGCGGCGCTGCACTGGTTTACGCAGGCGGCCCGCCAGAATCATGGGGATGCGCAGTACAACCTCGGGCTCCTGTACGCCCAGGGCAGAGGCACGTATCGCAGCGATCGGGACGCGCTGCTGTGGTGGCAACTGGCCGCGGCGCAGGACCATGCGGATGCACGGTTCAACCTGGGCGTAATGTACGCCTACGGCATGGGCTGTGCGCAGGATACCGATGCGGCGCTGGTCCAATGGGAGGCGGCCGCCCGCAGCGGTCACGCCCGTGCGCGAGACACGCTGGCGCGGGTTTACGAGGAAGGTCTGTTCGGGGTGCGGAGAAATTCGGCCAAGGCCGCCGAGTGGCGGTAAGCGAGCGGGGCCATGGGTGCCCCGCCCCGACAGATCATTTACGTGCCTCGGCCTCCATCTGTTCCAGGCTGACGTGGCGCACGTCCTTGCCCTTCACCAGATAGATCAGGTACTCGCAGATATTGCGCGCGTGATCGCCGATGCGCTCCAAGGCGCGCGCGGACCACATGACGTCCAGGGCCCAGGTGATGGTGCGCGGATCTTCCATCATGAAGGTGATGAGTTCGCGCGACAGCGCATCGTAGTCGCGATCGATCTGCAAATCGGCACGGGCAATCTGTACCGCCGCTTCCGTGTCCATGCGCGCGTAGGCATCGAGCGTGTCGTGCAGTTGTTGACGCACGCGCTCGCCCAGGTTGCGCAGTGAGGAGTAGGGGCGACGGTCGGCGTTGCTGCGGGTCAGGCGCAGCGACATGCGCGCCACACGCTCTGCCTGATCACCGATGCGTTCCAGATCGGTAATGGTCTTGATGACCGCGACGACGAGGCGCAGGTCGCTGGCGGCCGGCTGGCGGCGCGCCAGCACCCGGTTGCATTCCTCATCGATGCTCACTTCCATGGCGTTCACGCGGTAGTCGCCCGTGATCACCCGCTCCGCCAGTTCCGTGTCGCCTTCGGTGAGCGCCTTCAGCGCATCGGCCAGCTGCTGTTCGACCAGACCGCCCATGGCCAGCATGCGGGTGCGGATGTCCTCGAGCTCCTCGTTGAACTGCTGGGAGATGTGGTGGCCGATATGTACTTTTTCCATGTTCCTGCCCTTTGAAACATTCCAGCGCTGTGGTTAGCCGTAACGGCCGGTGATGTAGTCTTCGGTTTGCTTCCGGCGCGGATTGGTGAAGATGGTATCCGTATCGGCGTATTCGACCAGTTCGCCCATGTACATGAAGGCGGTGTAGTCGGAAACGCGCGCCGCCTGCTGCATGTTGTGCGTGACGATGACGATGGTGTAGCGGTCCTTCAGCTCGTATATGAGCTCTTCGATCTTCAGCGTCGAAATCGGGTCTAGCGCCGACGCAGGTTCGTCCAGCAACAGCACCTCCGGTTCGATGGCGATGGCGCGGGCGATCACCAGACGCTGCTGCTGGCCGCCCGACAAGCCTAGCGCATTGTCGTGCAGGCGGTCCTTCACCTCATCCCACAATGCAGCGCACTTCAACGCCTTTTTCACCACCTCATCCAGGGTACGGCGGCTGTTGATGCCCTGGATGCGCAGGCCGTAGGCCACGTTCTCGTAGATGCTCTTCGGGAACGGGTTGGGTTTCTGGAACACCATGCCGACGCGACGGCGCAGCGAGGACACGTTCACCTGGCGGTCGTAGATGTTCACGCCGTCCAGTTCGATGGTGCCGTCGATGCGCACGCCGTCGACCAGGTCGTTCATGCGGTTGAAACAGCGCAGCAACGTCGACTTGCCGCAACCGGACGGGCCGATGAACGCGGACACGCGCTGGCGCGGAATGGTCATGTTGATGCGCTTCAACGCCTGCTTGTTGCCATAGTACAGATCGAGGTTCTTCACCTCGAGACAGACGTCTTCCGAGGCCAGGTCGCGGTGCCGGCGATCGCGCTTGATGGCGCTGAGATCGATGGCGTGGGTGGGTGTCGAGTTCTGGTTCATGGTTGTCCCGTCAATGATCGAGGGCGCGATACTTTTCACGCAAGCGGTTGCGGATGGCGATAGCCGACAGGTTCAGCAGGATGATGATGACCACCAACAGCAGCGCCGTGGCGTACACCAGCGGGCGCGCGGCCTCCACGTTGGGACTCTGAAAACCCACGTCGTAGATATGAAAGCCTAAATGCATGAACTTGCGATCCAGGTGCAGGAAAGGCGCATCACCGTCCAGCGGCAAAGACGGCGCCAGTTTCACCACACCCACCAGCATGAGCGGCGCCACCTCGCCCGCGGCGCGCGCCACGGCCAGGATGAGGCCGGTCATCATCGCCGGACTCGCCATGGGCAGCACGGTACGCCACAGCGTTTCGGCCTTGGTGGCGCCCAGGGCGAGTGAGCCTTCGCGCACCGCGCGCGGCACGCGCGCCAGCCCTTCCTCGGTGGCCACGATGACCACCGGCACGGTGAGGATGGCCAGCGTCAATGACGCCCAAAGAATGCCCGAGGTGCCGAAGGTGGGCGTTGGCAGTGCCTCGGTAAAGAACAGGCGATCGATGCTCCCGCCGAGGAAATAGACGAAAAAGCCCAGGCCGAACACGCCATAAACGATAGACGGCACGCCCGCGAGGTTGTTCACGGCGATGCGGATGAGCCGGGTCAGCGGCCCCTGGCGCGCGTACTCACGCAGATAGACCGCGGCCACTACGCCAAACGGCGTAACGAACACCGACATCAGCATCACCATCATCACGGTGCCGAAGATGGCCGGGAAAATTCCGCCCTCGGTATTGGCTTCGCGCGGCTCGGCGCTGACGAATTCCCAGATCTTGGAAACGTAAAAACCCACCTTGTCGAACAGCGACATGGCATTGGGCTGATAGGCGCGCACCACGCTGGACAGCGGTACGGCTACAGAACGATTGCCCATGATCTCAGCCGTCAGACTGTCACGGGCAATCGCCTCGTGCAGCGCCGTCAAACGGCCCTGCAAGTTTTGGTATTCGCTGTTCAGCGCGGCGCGTTCGGCGGCAATATCGGCCTGTTCCGTAACATCGGGAGTGCCTTGCAGCTCAATGCGGCGCTCCGCCAGGCGCAGGCGCTCCATCCGATAGTTGATCGAACCGATTTCGTCCTTCTCGATGCGGCGGATCTGCGCAGCGAGTGCCTGCGCACGTTGCACGCGTGCCTGCAACACTTCCCAAGCCGCTGGACCCGTCGCGATGGTCGTGCCGTTTTCCTCGACGCTGCGGAGATAACCGAAAAAGTTGCCCCACTCGCGGCGCTCGATGGCCACCAGATCCTCGGGATAACGGGTATCCACCAGCCAGTCGTCCAGCACCCAGCGGAAATCGAAACCGAGTGCGTCACGGTTGCCGACCTTGATGAGGGAACGTGCCGCAGTCGTCACTTCGGGTGGAAGCATGATGCCGGTGCCACGCAAACGCTCCGCCGGCACGACTTCGTGGCCCTGGAACTCGCCGATGATTTGGCTGCGCGTGCCGTCGGGCTGGGCGTAGATCGCTTCCATGATCGCCTTGGGCCAGAAATGACCCAGGCCATGCGCGGCGATGAAAACCAGCAGGCCGACCACGGCAATCAGGCTCGTGGCAATGGCGGCCGCATTGAGCCAGACCCACGGCGAGCCGCTCGCCGCCCACGCACTCAGTCGCGACGCGATGCGCACCTGTCGGCGCGTGGCTTCGGCAGCTGCTTCAACGGAGTTCATTGGTTCGGTTTGCATCATGTCTCCGCTTACAGACTGCTGTATTTCTTGCGCAGCCGTTGGCGCACAATCTCCGCCACGGTGTTGAACGCGAAGGTGAACATGAACAGCACCAGCGCCGCCAGGAAGAGGATGCGGTAGTGCGTGCTCGCCACTTCCGATTCCGGCATTTCCACGGCCACGTTGGCCGACAGCGTGCGCATGCCCTGGAAGATGGACAGATCCATGACCGGGGTGTTGCCGGTGGCCATGAGCACGATCATGGTCTCGCCCACGGCGCGGCCGAGGCCGATCATCAGCGCCGAGAAAATGCCCGGGCTCGCGGTGAGGATCACCACCCGCGACAGGGTCTGCCAGGGCGTGGCGCCCAACGCCAGTGAGCCGAAGGTCAGGTGTTTCGGCACACTGAATATGGCGTCCTCGGCGATGGAGAAGATGTTCGGGATCACCGCAAAACCCATGGCGATGCCGACCACCAGGGCGTTGCGCTGGTCGAAGCCGATGCCGAAGGTGTTGTCGAGCCAGGCGCGCATGTCGCCATTAAAAAAGAGCTGCTCCATCGGCAGGCTCAGGCTCAGGGCGAACCAGCCGATGAACAACAGCACCGGAACCAGCAGTGCCGCCTCCCAGCCTTCGGGGACCAGCGAGCGGATGCGCAGCGGCAGTTGCGACCACACGAAGGCGAAGGCCAGCACGCCGAAGGGGGCGACGACGAGCAACGCGAAAACGCCCGGCAGGTGATTTTCGAAAAACGGTGCCAGCCAGAGGCCCGCCAGGAAGCCGAGGATGACCGTCGGCAGCGCCTCCATGATCTCGATGGTCGGCTTGACCACGGTGCGCATGCGCGGCGCCATGAAATAGGCGGTGTAGATGGCACCAAGGATCGCCAACGGCGCCGCGAACAACATGGCGTAGAACGCCGCCTTGAGGGTGCCGAACGCCAGCGGCGTAAGGCTGAACTTCGGTTCGAAGTCGTTGTTAGCCGCCGAGGACTGCCAGACGTACTCCGGCTGGGAGTAGCCCTCGTAATGCACCTTCTCCCACAACGCCGACCAGGAGACCTCCGGGTGTTCGTTATGTACCTGCCACACATGCACGCGGCCATCCTTGCCTTCCGCAAGCAGCGCGTCTGCGCGCGGTGAAATGGTGAGGGCGCTGACACCGCCCTTGACCACGTCCACGGTCAGCACGGAGGCATTGGCCGTGGTGTTGTAGAAACCCACGCGTCCCTGGGCATCGGCGGCAACAAAACCCTTGCGGCGCTGCTCCACCGCGAGGGCCTGCACGGGGGCACTGCCCTGCTGGAAACCGCGGATGAAGGTCAGGCGGTTGATGTTCTGATCATCACGCACCGGGAACCACTGGGCGATGCGGCCGTCGGACGATCCCGCGAGCAGGGAATAACCGCCGATGAGGAAACGCAGCGACGTGAGCTGTGCCTTGCCCTTGACCAGCCGTACCGTCTCGGTGTGGCGGGGCGCCGCGGTATCCGACAGGTCGAAACTCGTGAGTTCGCCGGTCTCGGAGGCGACGTAGAGCCAGCGCTGGTCCGGCGTAATGAGCAGGAAGCGCGGGGCGAAGGGCACCCCACGCAGCTCCACGGCGCTGCGTTCGAGCGTGGTCTCGTCCGACAGAAAGTCCGTCTGCTTGGCGAAGGTCACCAGCAGGAGACGCCCGTCGGCGGTGGTTGCCGCCATGAGCAGCGCCTCTTCACCGTCACGCACGGCAAGCCCTTGCAGGGGCTGGTGGCGATCATCGAGGGTGAGTGCTGCCTCGCCGTACGGGAACGCCAGCGCCGGCGTGATGGTGCGCTGATCGTTCGGATAGCTGAGTGCGAACCCATGGCGTACCGGCAGGACCCGGCCGTCGGACAGGCCGAGGGCCACGTCATTGGCGGCTGCGTCGGGCGCCGTCAGTGCCGAGACGGTCGCGCCCCCGGTCGGGATAAGCGGCTGATCCTTCACCACCGCGCCGTCGGCCAGCCTGAAGAACACGGCACGGCCATCGGCGGTGTAACGCACGGCCAGCTCACCGGACTCTTCGGCCTCCACGTGGAGCGTGCTGCTGCCGCCCGGCACGGGGTAGTCCGCCACCGGGCCGGCCGAGGCGGGCACGAACAGCGGATAGACCACGTACACCAAGTAGAAAAAAATCAACAGGATGGCGATGATGACGCCGACGCCGCCCACGCCCACCGCACGTCGCGCCGCGGCATCCTTCATCAGGCGCCACTGGTAGCGGCGCTCGTTGGCCGCGTCAAAGAGAGGGGATTCGCTCGCTTTTTCCATCACACGATCATAGGGACGGTTTGTGACAGGATTGTTACAGACCCGTACTTCGCCCCGGGAAACCATGATGTCGACGGAAACACCGGAAATCACCTACGAGTGCCTGGATCCGCTCGGCGGACCGCAGGTACGGGTGCGTTTCAGCGGCCGGCTGCTGGGCCAGGCAGTGCTCTGGGACGCCACCCTCTCCACCCTGGCCGCCAGCGGTAGGGTGCGCCGCTTTATCGAAGTGGGCGGGTCAAGCCCGCATGGGACGCTGCTGGCGGTGGGCCTGGACGTGCCCTGCATCGACGGGCCGACGGTGCTCAAGACGGTCATCATGATCCGCGGCTGGAAGAACCTGCGGCCCGGCCGGCACGAATACGGGCAGCCGATCGGGACCGGCGCGTGAAAACCCTGTTCCAGCCCGCGCTGGTCAATGGCGCCTTCGGCGATCCCGCGCTGTACGTGGACCTGATGTACCGCCGCGGCGCCCTGCTGTTCGATCTGGGTGAACTGGCGGCCCTGCCCCCTCGCAAGATCCTGCGCATCTCCCACGTGTTCGTCAGCCACGCCCACATGGACCATTTCGCCGGTTTGGACCGCCTGGTCCGCCTGTTCCTGAACCGCCCCGCCTGCCTGCACCTCTATGGGCCGCCGGATTTTGTGGCACGGGTGGAACACCGGCTCGCGGGTTATACCTGGAATCTGGTGCATAACTATGCGGCCGACTTCACCATCATCGCCACGGAGGTGGATGGCGACGGCCGCGCGCTGAGCGCGGAGTTCCACGCGCGACGCGCCTTCGCGCGCGGCCAGGTACAGCGCTTCGCCTGCGAAGGCTTCGTGCTGGTCGAAAATCCTGCCTACCGGGTGCGTTATACCGTGCTCGACCACAAGATCCCCACACTGGCCTTCATGCTCGAGGAGTCCCGCCACGTGAACGTCCTGAGAACACGGCTGGAGGAGCGCGGCCTGCGGGTCGGACCGTGGCTGAACGAGCTGAAGCGGCTGGTGCTCGCCGGGGCTGCGCCCGGGACGAAACTGTCGGTGCTGCGCGAGGACGGCGTCGGCGAGTGCAGCCTCGGCTCACTGCGGGAGGTGGTGCGCCTGGTCCCGGGCCAGCGCCTCGCCTACGTCACCGACTGCGCGGGTCACGAGGCCAATGCCGAACGGATCACCGCCCTCGCGGCCGGCGCCGACGTGCTCTACATCGAGGCGCCCTTCCTGGCCGAGGACGAAGAAAATGCCCGCCGCAAGGCGCACCTCACCGCCCGCGACGCCGGCCGCCTGGCGCGCCGCGCCGGCGTCCGCCGCGTGGTCCCCTTCCACTTCTCATCCCGCTACGAAGGCAGCGGCGACGCCCTGCGCGCCCAGGTGGCGGCGGCGTTTGCGGGGGAGATCTAGTTCGGGGTTAAACGCGGAGGGCGCGGAGGCGCGGAGGTCGCGGAGGAAACCAGGCCAATCACCGCGATCTCAATCTCTTGAACGATCGGTGGATGGTGGAGTGGGTAGCGATGATCGCCCCGGACGGTTCCCGTCGATCCCATCTCCGCGCCCTCCGCGTTACGCCCCGTCACTCCGCCCGCGCCCAGCGCGGCACCCGGGTGCCGGCGCGGCGGAGTTCTGCGTCGAGGCGTTTGTAGTCGGGCTCTTTGCGGGCGACCAGAGCCCAGAAGCGGGCGGAGTGGTTCATGTGCACGGTGTGGCACAGCTCGTGGACGAACAGATAGCGCACCACCGGCGGCGACATGAACAGCAGGCGGTAGTTGAGGTTGATGGTCTTGCGCGCCGAGCAGCTGCCCCAGCGGGTCTTCTGGCCGCGGATAGTGACGTTTTCGTAGGGCAGTTCGGTCTCGATGCTCACCCGTTCCAGCCAGGGCACCAGGTGTACTCGCGCCACGCGCGCGAGCCAGCGGTTGAGCGCCTCCTGCCATTCGTTGGCCGCGGCGCTCACCAGCAGGGTACCGTCAATGCGCTCGCGGCACTGGCTGCGGCCCGGCCGGGCCGGCAGGTAGTTCACCTCCCACAGCCCGTCCAAGGCGGGAAGCTCGATGACCTCGGGCCGCTGCAAGGGATCCAGGCTGTGTTCACGCCGCAGCCGGCGCAGCTGTTGCTCCAGCCATTCCCGATGCTGCTCCACAAAGGCCGGAATGCGGCGCAGATCGAAGCCCTGGGGCACCACCACCTGTACCTCGCCCGACGGCATCACCTTCAGGCGCATGTACTTGGCCAGATGGCTCGTGCACACGCGCACTTCGAGTGGTTTCGGGGACGACCAATGGAACTGCAGGGTATCGGCCATGGGTTACGACTGTCGCTCTTGGCGAAGGCGCCTGGGACGGCGGCTCGGTTATCCAGGATGGTTCTTTGCAGGCCGCGGAGCCCATTCGGGCCCCTACTTCCGGCGGTCGGCGAGTATGAGTATCAGACAGGGGGGCGCATTTCACCACTGTGTACGGCCACATTCCAGCGCCGTGATTCAGGCTCGGTCATACCCTACGGTAGATTCGGCACACTAAGCGCAGTGAGCGCACGCTTTCATGCCACAGGCTTATACAGTGACAAGACTACGCGCAAGAGAGCCCCAATCACGCTGATCAGGGACAAAGGTGGAACGGTGGACCGGCGAGTGGAAGCGAAAACGAGCTGCCAAGTATTACAGGATGGGTCCGTCGGGCCGGCCTAACCGTGGCCGTTCGGACCAGGGGCGGTTCAGCTGTCGCGCGGCGGTTTCAAGTCGATGCATTCCATGTCGGGAAGTTCGCCCATCTCCACCACGCCGATGTTGTCGGCCGGTGGAAGCAGGAGGTTGTTCGCGGTTTCGAAGTCGAATCCGTAGAATTCCTTCACGAAGGCGTAGATATCGCCAAACCCTTGCTGCCGGGATGTGGCCTCGATGACGTTCCGGGCCAGCCCGCAGGCCTCCGCTTCCGGCAGTTCGATGGTGAACAAGCGGCCATCCTGACGAAAACCGGCCTCGATAAGATCGCTGCGCAGGCGTTGAAACAATGCCTTGACCTGCCCGTGCTCGTGACTGGCGTAATCGAGGTTCAGATTGATGGCATAACGCATGCGCCATTCCCTGCATTTGCTTGCAACTCTATGCTACGCCGTTCTTTTCCACAGGGATACCAATGAGACGCTATGGCGGTACGGTGATTTTCGAAGCCCGTGACGACTGGGGCACCATCCAGGTGGTGCAGGACAACTTCGAGCGTTCCCTGCACTTCGGCTCGGAACCCAAACAGAGCACCATGCAGCTCGGCGATCCGCTGCGCCTGGTGCTGTCCTACACCCGTGCCATGCTCATGCCGCTGGTGCTTACACCGCCTCCGCGCCGCGCGTTGCTGATTGGCCTGGGCGGCGGTTCGCTGGCCAAATTCCTGCTGCACCATTATCCGGACCTGCACCTGGATGTGGTGGAGTTGCGCGAGCAGGTGGTGAACGTGGCGCAGCGCTGGTTCAGCTTGCCTGACCTGCCCCGACTGCGCGTGGTAGTGGATGACGCGGGCCGGTTCGCGCGCGCCGCCAGCGACACCTATGACCTGATTCTGGTCGACGCCTTCGATCGGCGCGGCATCGCCTATTCCGTGTGCGGTCCTGGCTTTTTCGGTGCCCTGCGCGAGCGGCTCGGCGCTGGCGGCATGCTGGCCATCAACCTGTGGGCCCGCGACACGGTCGGCCTTGAGGACATGATCGACGATATCACCGCCGGCTTCGATGCACCGGTCGCCCGCCTGCCGGTCCACGGCAAGGACAACATCATCGCCCTTGCCGGCGACGGCCCGCCGGCAAGGCGCACCGCGCGCCTGCTCACCGACCGGGCGCGCGAACTGGAGGCGGGCCTGGCCATCGAGTTCTCCGCCCTGCTGCGAACCTTGCGCAAGCACAATCCCGGCTTCTAGAACGAAACTCCACTCGGAAAAGCTCGCTACTGAAACAATGCGAATCCTTCCCGATCAAGCACCTGACGTTGAGCGCAACCGAAGGGTTCCGCCGCACCACGCGAGGTATTGATACAGATCACATCGCGTATCTGGAAAGCGTCGGACGGTCGACTATGGTTTAAACACCCTGCGCGCTGGGGCTGCTCGTCGCCCCGGAGGTCTGTCTCATGCCACCTGCCTCCGACATTTCGGTGCAGCTCAACTACCGGCCCCTCGGCCTGGTCAGTGCACGGGCACGCAATCTTCGACTCGACGGCATGTTCGTGGATACCGGCGCGGTAACCCTGCCTCACCATTCGGAAGTCGAAGTAACCCTGTCGTTCCGCAAGGACGATCGCCTGCAGGTGCATCGCCTACAGGCGCGGGTAATGGGTCGTTCCAAGTACGGTACCAATCTCACGTTCCAGAACTGCCGGCGCGAGACCTACCAGGCCTTGCAGGAAATGATCGGCAGTCAGACCCATTGAGTGTTCTCCTCGTGAAGCTGTGCCCATGACCCGTTCCTGGAACGGGTCTTTTTTTGTGCGCCTGTGCTGGACGGACAAAAAAGCCCCCGCCAACAAGCGGGGGCTTTTATAGCCTGGCCTCAATCCGATCCGGGTTCAGTTCAGCTTGGCAAGCTCCTGCTCCACCACCTTCTTCGGCAGCGGAATGTAACCGTCCTTGACCACCACCTGCTGGCCGGACTGGCTCAGAATCATCTTCACGAACTCACGCTCCAGCGGGTTGAGCGGCTTGTTCGGGTGTTTGTTCACGTAGACATAGAGGAAACGCGACAGCGGGTATGCACCCTTGATAGCGTTCTCGGCGGAGGCATCGACGAACGGTTCGCGCGCCTTCTTCGCGAGCGGAACCGCGCGCACGCCCGAGGTGATGTACCCCAGTCCCGAGTAGCCGATGCCGTTCAGCGACGTGGAAACCGACTGCACCACGGACGCGGAACCGGGCTGCTCGTTCACACTGTTGCGGAAGTCACCCTTGCACAGGGCCTTCTCCTTGAAATAACCGTAGGTACCCGAGACTGAGTTGCGGCCGTAGAGCTGAACGGGCTGGTTGCCCAGTGTGCCGCCCACACCGACCTGATTCCAGCGGCTGACTTCTTCGCCGGCACCACACTTGCGAGTGGACGAGAACACGGCGTCGACCTGCTCCATGCTCATGCCCTTGATGGGATTATCCTTGTGGACGTACACGGCCAGCGCATCAATGGCGACGCGGATTTCCGTGGGCTTATAGCCATAGCGCTTCTCAAACGCCTCGATTTCCTTGTCCTTCATCTTGCGGCTCATGGGGCCGAGCGTGGCGGTGCCTTCCGTGAGTGCCGGCGGCGCGGTGGAAGAACCAGCGGCCTGGATCTGGATGTTCACGTTCGGGTAGAGGCGCTTGTACTCCTCGGCCCACATGGTCATGAGGTTGGCGAGGGTATCGGAGCCGACCGAGGACAAGTTGCCGGACACGCCCGAGGTCTTCTCGTAAGTAGGCAGCGCCGGATCGACCTTGGCCTCGGCGAGGACCTGTCCCGACATCAGTGCGGAGGCGACCAGCCCGCTCGCGGCGATCAGGGTGGACAACTTCATGCTTCTTCTCCAGTCATGTCAGTGAACCTGGGCATAACAATGAACTACGCAAATGACAGCAGTATGACTTTTCAATGAAGCTCTTGTGAGCCGCCGCTCACGCGGCTCACCGGCAGAGGGCAGACACGCTCCGGCGGAAAGATGCAGGTGAAGGTACTGCCATGACCCAGCGCGCTCTTGATGACCAGGCGTGCGTCATGGTTCTGGAGCACATGCTTGACGATGGCGAGGCCGAGCCCGGTGCCGCCGCTCTCCCGCGAACGGCCCGGATCCACACGATAGAACCGCTCGGTGATCCGCGGCAGGTGCTCAGGCGCGATGCCGACGCCGTTATCGGTTACGGAGAGATGCGCCCCCTGGGTGCTCACGTACCAGCGCACCAGGATGCGTCCGCCGGTCGGCGTATACCGCACGGCATTGACGAGCAGGTTGTTGAACGCGCTGTAGAGTTCCCGTTCGGCACCATACAGGCCGACACCCGGCTCACACTCCAGCTCGATGACATGGTCTTTGCCGGCCATACCCAACGCCGCATCGGCCTCCATCGCACCCAGCAGGTCGCAGACGTTCACCGGCTCTGGCGTGCTCGTCTGGCCTTCATTTTCGAGGCGAGAAAGCAGCAGCAGATCGTCAATGAGGTTTTGCATGCGCAGGGATTGCTCGCGCATCAGGGCAATGGATTTGGCCCAGCGGCTGTCTTGCCCCGCCTCCTCGGCCAGGGTTTCCAGAAAGCCGCCGATCACCGTCAACGGCGTGCGCAACTCATGGGACACGTTGCCGATGAAATCGCGGCGCATCTTCTCAAGGCGCTGCCTTTCGCTGATGTCGCGCGCGATGAGCAGGTGCATCTCATCACCGTATGGCACCACGCGCAGGCTCACGGTCAGGCGCGGATCGCTCGGCGCGGGGATCTCGAGAGTACCTTTGGCGCCCTTGGCGAGGAATTCGCCAAGGGCGGGGTTGCGCAGCAGGTTTTCGATGCACTGGCCCACATCCTGTGAAGCCTTGAAATCGAGCAGGCTGGTGGCCGCCTCGTTGAACCACTGGATGACCCAATTGGGTCCAAGCACCACCGTAGCGTCGGGCATGGCCGCGGTGGCTTTCTGGTACTGGCTCAACATGCCGGCAAGGCGGTGCTTGCGGCGGCGGTTACGCTGTTGCAGACCATAGATGTGATGAAACACCTCACCCCAGATCCCCCAGCCTTCCGGCGGATTCAGTGTGCGGCTGGTGCGCAGCCAGTGTTCGAGCCGATAGAGCTGCAACAGGTGCCATCCTGCGTAGCCGAACATACCGAGTGCCGTAAACAGACCCGGCCGGTCGAACAGCAGTCCGACGAGAAAACCAAGCAGTGCGATGCTTGCGATGCGCCAGACTTCAGCTGACCAGGGTCCCGACACGGTTAGGCCTGCGCGGAAAAACGGTAGCCGGCACCGCGTACGGTCTGCACGAGGTGATCACACTGGTGCGTTTCGAGGGCCTTGCGCAGGCGGCGAATATGCACGTCCACCGTCCTTTCCTCCACGTAAGCACCACGGCCCCAGACCATGTCCAGTAACTGCGCACGGCTGTAGACGCGCTCCGGGTGGGCCATGAAGAAATGTAGCAGGCGGTATTCGGTAGGCCCGAGTTCCACGGGCGCACCGTTGGCGGAAACCCGGTGAGCGAGGGTGTCCAAACGCAGGCTGCCCACCACGAGCGTGGCATCGTCCTGGCCGCTGCGCCGGAGCAACGCCTTGATGCGCGCCACCAACTCGCGCGGCGAAAACGGCTTGGTCAGGTAGTCGTCGCAACCCACGTCCAGGCCACGGACCCGATCGTCCTCCTCGGCACGGGCGGTGAGCATGAGAATGGGCACGTCGCGCGTGTACTCGTCGCGACGCAGACGACGCGCCAGCTCGATGCCGCTGGTGCCGGGCAGCATCCAGTCGAGCAGGATGAGGTCAGGGCGACGGTCGGCGATGGCGCGCTCGGCCGCAGGCACATCGCCTGCCTCGCGCACGGCGAAATCGGCCCGCTCCAGCGCCATGGCGACCATGGCGCGGATGGCGGGCTCGTCTTCGACAATGAGGATGTCGTTGGCCGGCATCTAACAGGTTCCTGGTTGTGTCTCCTGTTAGTAAACGCGATGAATGTGACACGGCTGTGACAGCGTTGTCACAAAGGCACCGCAGGAGCGGCCGAAGGCCGCGATGGTTTCGCCCAAAGCCGCTGGATTCAACACAGAGGCACAGAGACGCGGAGAACACAGAGAAAGACTCATGGGGACGCGAGGCCGTACCTTGGCGTCCCCTGGAATTCTTCACATCTGTGATCTCTGTGTCTCTGCGTCTCTGTGTTGGGCCGTGTCTCTCCAGCGGTTAGCGCTTGCGCTCCAGCTGGCTCACGTCGCGCACGCCGCCGCGGGCGGCGGAGGTGGTCATGGCGGCATAGGCGCGCAGCGCGGCGGACACCGGGCGCTGGCGGTTCACCGGCTTCCAGGCATCGGCCCCCCTGGCCTCCATGGCGGCGCGGCGGCGCGCCAGCTCCTCATCTGAGACCGCGACGCGGATGCTGCGGTTCGGGATGTCGATCTCGATGAGGTCGTTCTCTTCCACCAGGCCGATGGCGCCGCCCTCGGCGGCCTCGGGCGAGGCATGGCCGATGGACAGGCCCGAGGTGCCGCCGGAGAAGCGGCCGTCGGTGATGAGGGCGCAGGCCTTGCCCAGGCCCTTGGACTTCAGATACGAGGTGGGATACAGCATCTCCTGCATGC
>JALOAT010000096.1 GCA_023228645.1 Gammaproteobacteria bacterium
CGCCTCGCCCGCGAACTGGCGCAGGCGAGAAAGATCTGATCAAGAGACAGCCCGAAGGGAGAGGGGGCAAGAAGGGCTGGCTACAACAGCGAAATGTGACCAAGAGACAGCCCGGAGGGAGAGGGGGGTAAGAGGTGAGGCGGTGTTGGAAGGTGCATCGCTCTTGCGCTTGTTGGATGTGTGCGGCCTGAGGCCGCTCCCACAAGTGCCGCTTCCCAAGGATTTTCCCCGTGTCCCCCGTGGTTAATGCTGGTCTGTTGGTCCGGTTGCGTTACTTTGCGGCCCTCAATGAAAAAGGCCCCGCCGTTGCCGGCGGGGCCTTCCTTTCAGACGGGCAAAAGCCGGCTGGACTTACATCATGTCCATGCCGCCCATGCCGCCGCCCATGCCGGCGGGCATACCGCCCTTATCTTCCTTCGGCAGTTCAGCGACCATGGCCTCGGTGGTGATCATGAGGCCGGCCACGGAAGCGGCGTTCTGCAGCGCGGTACGGGTCACCTTGGTGGGATCCAGGATGCCCATGGCGATCATGTCGCCGAACTCGCCGTTGGCCGCGTTGTAGCCGAACGCACCCTTGCCTTCCTTCACCTTGTTGACGATGACGGACGGCTCTTCGCCGGCATTGGCCACGATCTGGCGCAGGGGCTCTTCCATGGCGCGACGGGCGATGGCGATGCCCACGTCCTGGTCATGGTTGTCGCCCTTGAGGCCCTTGACGGCGCCGAGCGCGCGGATGAGCGCCACGCCGCCGCCAGGGACCACGCCTTCTTCCACCGCCGCACGGGTGGCGTGCAGGGCGTCTTCCACGCGGGCCTTCTTTTCCTTCATTTCCACTTCCGTGGCGGCACCGACCTTGATCACGGCCACGCCACCGGCCAGCTTGGCCACACGCTCCTGCAGCTTCTCGCGGTCGTAGTCGGAGGTAGTCTCCTCGATCTGGGCGCGGATCTGCTTCACACGCGCCTCGATGTCGGCCTTCTGCCCGGCGCCGTCGATGATGGTGGTGTTCTCCTTGGTGACCTGGACCTTCTTGGCGGAACCCAGGTCGTTCAGGGTGGCCTTCTCGAGGGTCAGGCCCACTTCTTCGGAAATCACCTGGCCACCGGTGAGGATGGCGATGTCCTGCAGCATGGCCTTGCGGCGGTCACCGAAGCCAGGCGCCTTCACGGCGGCGACCTTGACGATGCCGCGGATGGTGTTCACCACCAGGGTGGCCAGGGCCTCGCCTTCCACGTCCTCGGCGATGATCAGCAGGGGCTTGCCCGCCTTGGCCACGCCTTCGAGCACGGGCAGCATTTCGCGGATGTTGGAGATCTTCTTGTCGCACAGCAGGATGAACGGGTCGTCGAGCTCGGCGCTCATGTTCTGCTGGTTGTTGACAAAGTAGGGGGAGATGTAGCCGCGGTCGAACTGCATGCCCTCAACCACGTCCAGGTTGTTCTCCAGGGAGGTGCCTTCCTCGACGGTGATGACTCCTTCCTTGCCCACCTTGTCCATAGCGTCGGCGATGATGCGGCCGATGGACTCGTCGGAGTTGGCGGAGATGGTGCCCACCTGCGCGATGGCCTTGTCATCGGTACAGGGCTGAGACTGCTTCTTCAGCTCTTCCACGACCGCGGTCACAGCCTTGTCGATGCCGCGCTTCAGGTCCATGGGGTTCATGCCGGCAGCCACGGACTTCATGCCTTCGGTGAGGATGGACTGGGCCAGCACGGTGGCGGTGGTGGTGCCGTCGCCGGCCACGTCGGAGGTCTGCGAGGAGACTTCCTTCACCATCTGGGCGCCCATGTTCTCGAACTTGTCTTCCAGTTCGATCTCCTTGGCCACGGACACGCCGTCCTTGGTGATGGTGGGGGCACCGAAGGACTTCTCCAGCACCACGTTACGGCCCTTGGGGCCCAGGGTTACCTTGACGGCATTGGCCAGGACATTGACGCCGCGCAGCATGGAGTGGCGGGCGTCAGCGGAAAACTTCACTTCTTTGGCAGCCATTGTTGTCGATTCCTCTTTTCAGATCCGGTTGAGTGCGGGGGATTAGCCTTCGAGGACGGCCATCAGGTCGTCTTCGCTCATGACCAGCAGCTCTTCGCCGTCGATCTTCACCTTGGAGCCGGCGTACTGGCCGAACAGCACCACGTCGCCCACTTTCACATCCATGGGGCGGACCTCACCCTTGTCGTTGGCCTTGCCCTTGCCCACGGCGATGACCTTGCCGCGATTCGGCTTCTCGGTTGCGGTGTCGGGGATCACGATGCCGGCGGCGGTGGTGCGCTCTTCTTCCAGGCGGCGAACGATCACGCGATCATGCAACGGACGGATGTTCATTCTTGATTCTCCTAACGTATTGAATGGACGGTTGAACGTGGTGCTTGGCAGGGGCGCCGGCCGGAGTCCGGGGTGGTTGGCAGCGCGGCTGTTAGCACTCGCTTTTCGCGAGTGCTAATGATAAGACCGGTTGGCCGAAAATCAAGGCGCCGGACGTGGGGCAAGGGGCGTGAGGTGATCGGCCTAGCGGTGCACGGCGGAGCGCGCCAGTGAGCGCACACACACCGTCATTGGGCAGGCGACTGAACGGTCAACGTTCGCCGTCGTCTTCGCGACGAAACTCACCTTCGATGACGCGCGGGCCCTGACCGGGGCGGCCCGCCGGATGCACGCGCACCACCGCGCGGGCCAGGAACAGCTGCACCAGCAGGCGGCGCACGGGCGGGAGCAGGCCGAGCAGACCCACCACGTCGCTGATGAAACCCGGGAACAGCAACAGCAGGCCGCTGACCAGGATGATGGCGCCTTCCAGCATCTCCACCGCAGGCACTTCCCCCCGCGCCATGCCTGCGCGGACCCGGACCAGGGTGGAGAAGCCCTGCTGTCGCATCAGTGTCGTGCCGGCCACGGCCGTGAACACCACCAACAAGATAGTTGGAATAGGACCGATGGCTGCGCCCACTTTAATGAGTACGTACAGCTCGACGATGGGAGCGACCAGGAGGCCGAGCAACAGCCAGTGGAGGATTCGCATGCAGTTCACCGTAAAAGGTAGAGTATAAATCGGTTCGTCCCGTCCCCAGCGAGCGTTTGCCATGGACCACTGCCTGGTCATCACCACCTGCCCCGATGCCCACAGCGCAGAGATGCTGGCACGGCACCTGGTCGAGACAAGGCTTGCGGCCTGCGTGAACATCCTGCCGGGGATCTGTTCGGTCTACCAGTGGAAGGGGGAACTGGCGACCGATGTAGAGCAACTGTTGCTGGTGAAGACCCGGCGCGACGTCTACCCGCAGGTGGAGGCGGCGATCCGGGCCAAGCACCCGTATGAACTTCCGGAGGTCATCGCGGTCCCACTCGCGCAGGGGTCGGGCGATTATCTCGCATGGATCAACTCAGTCCTGGACCATAAACAATGAAAAGAATTCTCGGCGTCCTGCCTTTATTCCTGCTTCCCCTGCTGGGGTTTGCCACCGAACAGGATCTCCTGCCGCCCGATGAGGCCTTCCGCTTCACCGCCGAGGCCGTGAATGCCGATACGGTGCGCGCCGAATGGACGGTCGCCGACGGCTATTACCTCTATCGCAGCAAGCTGCGCTTCACCACCGAGACCGCCGGCGCGAGCCTCGGCGAACCCACGTTCCCTGCCGGCAAGAAGAAGCAGGACGAGTTTTTCGGCGAAGTCGAGACCTACCGCGGCAAGGTCCGCGTGGACATCCCGCTCAAGCACACCGGCGAGCTGCGCCAGCTGACTCTGGTCGCCCATTCCCAGGGCTGCGCAGACGTGGGTGTGTGCTACCCGCCCCATCGCCAGACCGTGACCCTGAAACTGCCTGCCCAGGTCGGCATCACGCCGGCCCAGCCGGTCATGCGCGCGGCGCCTCTCGCCGATCTGCTGCCGAGCTTCGGTGCGCAGGAAGAAGACGTGCTCGATCCGGAGGTCGCCTTCCGCATGACCGCGGACGCCATCGACGGCAACACCGTCCTGGCGCGCTGGGAGATCGCCCCCAAGCACTATTTGTATCGCGACAAGTTCAGCTTCCAGTTGCAGGATGCCGACGGCGTCACCCTCGGTCAGCCGGCGATCCCGGCGGGCGAAGAAAAGGACGACGAATTCTTCGGCCGCATCCAGGTGTTCCACGACGGCGTGGAGGTGCGCGTGCCGGTGGTGCGTGAGCACGCCGCTGCCCTGCCGCTCCGGTTGGTGATCGGCTATCAAGGCTGCGCCGAGGCCGGGATCTGCTATCCGCCGCAGAAAAAGACCGTCAGCTTCGAACTGCCCGCCGGCACGGTGGGTGGCGCCGGTCCGCTGACCACCGCCGCGGCAGTGGCGACGGAGCCGCTCTCCGAGCAGGACAGCCTGGCGGCCTCGCTGGCCAGCGGTAACACGGCCATGACCGTGCTGACCTTCTTCGGCCTCGGCCTGCTGCTGGCGTTCACGCCCTGCGTATTTCCGATGATTCCCATCCTGTCGAGCATCATCATCGGCCAGGGTGCGAGCATCACCACGCGGCGTGCTTTCACTCTGTCGGTGGTATACGTGCTGGCCATGGCGCTCACCTATACGGTGGCCGGCGTCATCGCCGGCCTGTTCGGCGCCAACCTGCAAGCCACCTTCCAGAACCCGTGGATCCTCGGCTCCTTCGCCGCCGTGTTCGTGGCCCTGGCCTTCTCCATGTTCGGCTTCTTCGAGCTGCAACTGCCATCAAGCCTGCAAAGCCGCATCACCGAGATCTCCAACCGCCAGCAGGGCGGCAATCTCACCGGCGTGGCGGTCATGGGCCTGCTATCGGCGCTCATCGTCGGCCCCTGCGTGGCGCCGCCGCTCATGGGTGCCCTCATCTATATCGGCCAGACCGGTGACGCGGTGCTGGGCGGTGCCGCCCTGTTCGCCCTGAGCCTGGGCATGGGCGCACCGTTACTGGCGGTGGGCGTGTCCGCCGGCAAATTCCTGCCCCGCGCCGGCGGCTGGATGGACACGGTGAAGGCCGTGTTCGGCGTGCTCATGCTGGCCGTAGCCGTGTGGATGCTGGAGCGCATCCTGCCCGCGGCCGTGGTGATGGTGCTGTGGGCGCTGCTGTTCATCGTGCCCGCCGTGTACATGGGCGCCCTCGACCCCATCGCTGGCAAGGGCGGCTGGCAGAAGCTGTGGAAGGGCCTGGGCGTAGTGCTGCTGGTCTACGGCGCCCTGCTGCTCATCGGTACCGCCAGCGGTGGGCGCGACCCGCTCGCCCCGCTCGATCACCTGCGTTTCGCGGGCGGCGCCGTGCAGCAGCCGCACCTGCAATTCAAGACCATCAAGTCCTCCGCCGACCTGGACCGTGAGCTGGCCGCGGCGGGCGGCCGCCCGGTGATGCTCGACTTCTATGCGGACTGGTGCATCTCCTGCAAGGAGTTCGAGAAATACACCTTCTCGCACCCGGACGTCATCGCCGCCCTGCAAGGCGCGGTGCTGCTCCAGGCTGACGTCACCGCCAACGACGATACGGACCAGGCCCTGCTCAGGCGTTTCGGCCTCATCGGCCCGCCTGCAAT
>JALOAT010000047.1 GCA_023228645.1 Gammaproteobacteria bacterium
GCACTTTCCGGAACTGCAGCCGCGCATTGCGGCATTGCGTGAGGAGGCGGAGCGCCAGCTGCCCCGTCCGCTCGCCGAGGAGATGCACGCAGACCGGCATCACATCGCCGCCACCCTCTACGAATCTGCCACGCGCCTCGGCGCACCGCACGAGGGCAAGGGCTGGCGTTACTGGCTCGATGAATTGTTCCTGCACCCGCAGTGGGGATTGCTCGGCAGTCTGGCCGTGTTCGGCGCGGTGCTGTTCGTGGTCTTCGAGGTGAGCGCCTGGCTCGACAGTGTCACGGCGGCAAAGCTCATCGAACTGGCCGCCGAATGGCAGCCCCAATCCACCGCGGGGGTGGTGGGCCGCGCGGTGGTCGACGGTCTCATTGGCCTGGTGGGTATCGTGGTGCCCTACATGCTTCCCCTGGTGATGCTGCTGGTCGCGCTTGAGCAGGCCGGCGTGATGCAACGCATCGCCTTCGTGGTGGACCGTGGCTTCCACCACGTGGGACTGCACGGCAGCGTGGCGGTGCCCTTCCTGCTCGGCCTCGGCTGCAACGTCCCGGCGCTGTCGGCGGCCGCTGCAAGTACCCGCGGCCGCGCACGCGTGGTGGCCTCGATCCTGATTACCTTCGTGCCCTGCTCGGCACGCTCGGCCATCATCCTGGCACTGGCCGGCAAGTACCTGGGCGCCGGGGGCGTGCTGGCGATCTTTCTGCTGACCGTGACGGTGATCGCGCTGGTCGGACGCCTGCTGGCACGCCAACAGCCGGAGACCGGGCCGGGCCAGGTGCTGGAGATCCCACCCTATGCCCTGCCCGAGCTGCGCAGTCTGCTCACCACCACCTGGGCGCGCACCGAAGACATCCTGACCATCGTCACTCCACTGCTGGTGGGTGGCAGCGTGGTACTCGCGCTGATGAGCCACTTCGGCGCTGACGCACTGATCAACACCCTGCTCACGCCCATCACGAACTGGTGGTTGGGTCTACCGGTTGTGCTCGGTGTGCCCATCCTGTTCGGCGTGCTGCGTAAGGAACTGTCGCTGCTGATGATCTATCAGGCGCTCGAAACCTTCGAGGTGGGCACGGTATTGGATGCAGTGCAGATTATTGTGTTCCTGCTGTTCCTCACCTTCTACATACCGTGCGTATCCACCTTCGCGGTGATGCTGAAGACCATCGGCCGCAAGGAGGCCTTCGCATCGGTGACACTGTCCGTGGGAGTGGCGTTATTGGTAGCGGGGATCGCGCGCGCATTGCTTGAGGCCACGCGCTGGTTAATCTGATTCGGAAGTCTGCTTAACTCTCGATGCCGACTAGCTCCGGCCAGCTGACCTGGCCTTTGCCGCCCCAGGATTCGAGCAGCCGTATCGCATGTTCCAACAGGGCCGGGTCGCAAGGCTGCGTATCTGTGCCATGGCCGATGCCGCGCAACAGGAACACACTGGAACTGTGGCGACCCATTCGGCTCTTGCGCCCCAGTTCTGCCGTCATGCTGTAGAGCTCGGGATGGAAAAGCTCGAAGCCAAGGTCTTCGGTAAGGCTGAGGACGCGTTCCAGATCGGAGATCGGTAACACGCCTGCCAAGTAGGAATAGGCGACATCGGTGAGGATGCCAAGTACCGCTGCATCGTCCTTATCGAGATCGGTGGCGACGCGCTCCAGGGCCTGCGCGCTTGCGCAGCCGAGTTCACGACAGGCCAGACTGTAGCTTTCCGGTGTTTCCAGTTCCTGCCATTGCATGCAGCGCCGCGCCAGATAGTGGAGCGCACTCGGCTGATTGCGGCGCAACGAACCGGCGTTGGTGGTCAGGTAGTCGAACAACCGCCCATCGCGTACCAATGCAACACGCAGGGCCGGCACCACTGAAACATGTCGTAGACGCTTGCTACGAAAGCGGTGTCCAGTCTTGGTGCCGGACTGCAATTTTCTAGGCAAATTCGAGCGGTAAAAAGCTTCCATTTTCTCCGCACCTTGGCCGGTCGCGCTCTAACTGGGGTTAATACTAGGAGAGAAATTTTCTTGGGCAAGCCACGCTCAGTGGTTTTTTCCGCCCGCACTCTCCCGCCTGATTCCACACATCAAAATTGCGCCGGAAGCCGGTCTCGAATGACTTGCGGTGCCTGCTGAACAAGGTTCTTGTCAATTTCCAAGCCCACCAGTTTGATGGTCTCGTCCGACAGGCTGTCACGCAGCAAACCGAGAAAACGCGGTTCGGCCACCACCACGAGCCGGTCGTAATCGCCTGCGGTCCGTGCGCTTTCCAGCATGTCGCCGACGCGCTTGGCAAACCGGATCGCCTCCTGACGCTTCGGCGGTGTTTCCTCTTCCATGGCGTGGCGTCCTTGCCCGTGGCTGTCGAACGCCCGTCCCGGCAGGTCGGTGGTGAGTTCGGTCTCGTGCAAGCGTCCTTCCGGATGCGCCATATCCTGCACCTCGATCAAGTGCTCGTCCGCGCCATCCGCGCGGAACACGCGTGCGCGGCTGCTGTCCGCTACGAGAACCCACGTATTCGCCATATCACACACTCCTTTCGGTCAGTGCGACGACAGCGTCGAAGCCTCCGCAGGCGCAATCCCGGACAGTACCGCAACCTGAAATCCCTCACCCGCGGGAAGCTCGAAGGTTTCCAGAAGTTCGAGATTGCGCTGGTTCAACACCCACACCATCGGTTTTTCCCGGCTCGCCACGTATAAGGTGCCCGTGCCTGCGATGGGATTGATGTCGCCGGGCCGTGCGCCCAATTCCACATGGCGGGAGGCGCCGGATTCGATGTCGAGCAGGGTGATGCGCGTATCCGGCCCACCGATGAACAGCGAGCGGCCGTCTTCCCCGAGGGCCAGCCCCGCGAAACCTTTTCTTCCGACCGGAATGCGGCGTTCCACCTCGCCGGTATCCAACTGAACTACCGTGACGGTGCCCTGTTCGGGCACACCGACGAGCAGCCGTTTCTCCTCGCGGTCGATGGCTAGGAATCGCGGAATGCCGTCCACGGACCAGTGCCGCGCGACCTGCCAGGTGCGCGTGTCGATCTCGGCCACGGTGCCGTCGCCCGTGTTGCTCACGAAAGCGCGCGGTTCGAGCCGTCGGATCACTACCGCCACCGGCGCGGCGCCAGTCTTGAGATATCGGGCAACCTGCAGCGATTGCAGATCAAACACGCTGATGGCGTTGCTGTCCGGGTGCGTCGACAACACGTAGCGCCCATCGCTGGTGACCGCCTGGGTGTGGATCCGTCCGCGAACCGGCAGCGTCAGCACCGTATGGCCGTGCGCTGGATCGATCACGTACAACTCTCCTGCGCCCCCACCTTCAGACGGGCGGCTGGTGAAGCTGCCGGACACCAGCAGCCCCGACCCCGCGGCGACCACCGCCCGGGCGTCGATGACCCCGAGCAGGGTGCGTGTGGGCTGGTGCCGGGACGCATCGATGGCGAGAATTCGGTTGGCAGGGCCCAGGGCCATGAACACGAGGGTGGCGGCAGCAGCCTGGCCGCAGGCCAAGAAAAAAAGCGTGCAAAAAACCCACGCGCGGACTCTCATCCTCGCCTTGCCATGTGCTTGCCCCCGGTTTTCCAATAGCGTAGTTGCAGTCCGCGCCGGCCGCGGGTGCTTTCGATAAGAATCCATCGTTACCTTGATGGAGACCATAAGAACCCGTCCGATCTTCATGGTGCAGCTGAGACGAGCCGGTGCTCCCGGTTACGCGTTGACACAGCGTCCCTAATCCCTATAGTGAAATTCGGGTCCGTTGCTCCATGAGTGATAGGAGGGTATGAGATGCGGTTTACGACGGTTGAAGTAAGCAGAGCTTATGCTGATTACCTCGATTCCCTGGATGATTGGCCGCCCCCGCAGCACGAACGCCAGGCAGAACACCCGCAAGCAGCACCACCCCGGATGGAAACCCGCGAAGAAGCACCACTGCGACCTCCACGTGGCGCGCTGACCCAAACGGCGCATTAACTCCAACGAAATAAAAAAAGACGGCCGGTTCTACCGGCCGTCTTTTTTTTTGCCCGAATGGAGCTCGCAGGTAGGAACGGCGTCAGGCCGCGATTCTGCACGTCTAGTCGCGTAGCCTTCGCAGCAACCGCGCACGCCGCGCCTCGTGGGCATCGCCAAGGCGGTTGGCGTATTCAAGCGCGGCGACGAAATCGCCGGTCACGTGCTCGTGATATTTGGCCAGACGCTCGATGCTTTCCACGCAGCCCTCCGCGGCCAGCCGCGACCAGAGGGCGCAGGCCTGCTGCCAATCACCGCGTCGCCGATATAGCCAGGCCAGTTCCCGCAGGCCGTCGGGGGTGAGCATGGCCTCGTGTTCCGCCAACAAACGATACGCGCGCAGCCCGTCGCCGCTGCGCAGGAAACTGCGCGCCACGGCGAGGATGTCGCTCTCCCACGCACCGGGCGCCTGATGCACCGCATGCAGGATGGGCAGCAGTGCCGCGAGCGACACCAGATCCCAGTGGTTGTGTTCGAGCACCGCAGGAATACGCGCGATCTCGCCGCGCTGCACGAAGGCGAACCACACCTCGGGCACCAGGGCGCCCGGCAGGTCGTGCTCGCGCTCGAAACGGATCAGCCGGCGCTCGGCGGTGGCCAGGCGGCAATCGTCCCAGCGCGAGGCGAAGGCGCGGCGGGTGGCGTGCAGGAGATCCAGATGGGGTTTGTCCAGTGCCACGGCACGACCGTTGAGCCGCGCGCGCGTAGCGAGCAGCGGCAGGTCGAAGGCCTTGCCGTTGAAACTCACGAAGGCCTCGGCCTCGTCGAACCAGGATTTCGCCGCCTCGAACAACGCAGGCTCGCCGGCGAAGGCCGTGAGCATGAACTGGCGCACCACCAGTTCCTGTTCCTCCACCCGCGCTAAACCGAGCAAAAAGGCCACCGTGCCGGTGCCGCCCGACAGACCGGAGGTTTCGGTGTCGAGGAACAGCCAGCCGTGCGGTGCGGCCGTGGGGGCGTCCGGCAGGTCCACCGCATCGCGCAGTGCGGCGAGCGGCTGCTTGCCGTGGCGACCATCGAGCGGCACGCGGCGCTCCACCTGCACCAGGCCGGGCGCAATGGCGACACCACCGAGGCGTTCCGCCATCTCCTCCGCCGAAGGCACGGCACGCGCGGCACGGGGCGGCGCCGCCGAGGGCGCGCGCAGATCGCGCAGGCGATCGGCCAGGCGCTTCACCGATGACGATGCGGGCGCGGCATGCGTAGCAGGCGCGCTCGCAGGTGCCGCCGGCGGCAAGCCGCGCTCCTTCTGCAGCAGGCCGAGCCTAGTCTTGAGCCCGGCCATGGAAAAGTTCCAGCACCCGCAGCGCAGCGGCCTTGGGCGAATAACCGCGCTCCTCGTCCGAGGCGAGGATCGGCCCCACGCAACTGGGACAGCCGAAGCGGCAATCGCACGCGTCCACCAGCGTCTGGGCGGCCTGCACGACGTCGTGACGCTGCTCATAGAGCGGCGCGGACAGGCCCACGCCGCCGGGATAGTTGTCGTAGAGAAACACCGCCGGCCGGAAACGTCCCTGGCTGTCGACCGTGATCACCTTGCCGTCGTCGCCGCGGATCTGCCCGCGCCCGCTCGCATCCACAGTGGCGAACCAGCGCGCGTCGCCGTCGCCCACGGCGCGGCCCAGGTCGTGCGGTTCGGACATCGTGCGCAGCGCGGCCACGTGATGCAGCGCATAGGCGGCACCGAGGAAACCGTCCAGGGCCTGCTGGCGGCTTGGAAAAGCGCGCTCCAGCACCTCGGGTTCGATCTGCCACCACACGGCGGTGGTATGCATTTCCTGATCGGGCAAATTGATGTTGCCGTAGCCCACGTTCTCGTGGGTGTAGTAGCGGATCTTCTTGTAGCCGGCGATGCGCCGCACCACGTGCACCTCACCACGGGCGCATTCGGCGCCGGGTGCACTGTCGCGGGCGAAGTCGTCGAGGATCTTGAGCTTGGTGTAGTCGATGGCGTCGGTGTAGTAGTCGGCGCGGGTGCGGCGCACGAAGGCCTTGCGGCCCTCCCAGTCCAGCTTTTCCACCTGATAGGGATTGGCCTGCACCATGTAGATGGCGCCTTCGTAGATGGTCATGGGCGCGCTGGAAAAATCCACCTCCGCGATGATGTCCTGGCGTCCGTCGGTGATGTCCACCACCACGAAGTTGCCCTCCGCCACGGAGCGCAGGCTCACGCTGTTGGCGGGATAGCTGTCGGCGATCCAGTGCCAGCGCTCGCCTTCGCGGTGAATGATGCCCTGCTCCGCCAAATACTCCAGCAGTTCCAGCAGGTTTTCGCGGCCGAATTTCTCGCCTGCGTTGAAGGGCAGTTCGAAGGCGGCACAGCGCACGTGGTCAAGAAGAATCAACAACTGATCCGGATCGATGCGTGCATGCTCCGGGCTCGCGCCCAGGAAGAACTCCGGATTGCGCACGATGTATTGGTCCAGCGGCGCGCTGCTGGCCACCAGCACGCCCAGGGCCGTGCGATTGCGCCGCCCGGCGCGGCCCAGGCGCTGCCAGGTGGCGGCGATGGTGCCGGGATAGCCGTTGAGCACGCACACATCGAGCGCACCGATGTCCACGCCGAGTTCCAGCGCCGAGGTGGCGATGACGCAATCGATGTCGCCCTTGCGCAGCTTCTGTTCCGTGGCGCGGCGCTCCGTGGGCAGATAGCCGCCGCGATAGGCGAACACGCGGGCGGGCTTGCGCGGGTCGCGATCGAACACGTCTTTCAGATACTTGGTCAGCACCTCCACCATGAGCCGGCTCTGCGCGAACAAAATGGTCTTGAGCCGAGTCTTCACCGCGGCGCGGGCGATGCGCGTGGTCTGGGAGCGCGCCGAGGCGCGAATGCCCAGGTCCGGATTGATCACCGGCGGATTCCACAGCAGCAGGCGTTTTTCCCCGGCGGGCGCGCCGCTTTCGGTGATTGCGGTGACCTCCTCTTCCAGCAGCGCGCCGGCCAGTTCCGCAGGATTGGCGATGGTGGCCGAGGCGAAGATGAACAGCGGTTCGGCGCCGTAGAAGCGGCACACGCGGCGCAGGCGGCGGATCACATTGGCCACGTGGGAACCGAACACGCCGCGATAGGTATGCATCTCGTCGATGACCACATAGCGCAGGTTTTCGAAAAACTGCGCCCACTTGGTGTGGTGCGGCAGGATGCCCTGGTGCAGCATATCGGGATTGGAGACCACGATGTCGCCACGGGTGCGCACCGCCTTGCGCGCGTCGCCCGGGGTGTCGCCGTCGAAGGTGAAGGCCTTCACGCCCAGATCGCCGGCCTGATTCAATTCCAGGATCTCGGCCACCTGGTCCTGCGAAAGCGCCTTGGTGGGAAACAGATAAAGCGCCTTGGCCTGCGCCTGCATGGCCGATTGCAACACCGGCAGGTTGTAGCACAGGGTCTTGCCCGAGGCGGTGGGCGTCACCACCACGAAGTGGCGGCCCTCGCGCGCCAGACGCCAGGCCTCGGCCTGGTGGCTGTAGAGTCGCTGGATGCCGCGCGCGGCAAGGGCCTGTTGCAGGCGTCGGTCCAGATCGGCGGGGAGATCGGCATAACGACCGTTACGGGGCGGCACCACCAGTTCGCCCGTAATGCGGCTGCGGTACTTGGACGACAGGCGCTCGGCCAGGCGGGCCACCGGATCGTCTGGGGTGCTGATTTTCTCGGCGGGCCGGCTCATGGGGTTCTCCAGGCGTCAGGCAGCCGATAATATAGAACCGATGGAGAACGGACAATCAGGAGCATGGCCATGGAACTGACCCGCCGTCAGCAAGCCATTCTGGATTTCCTGCGCGAGCACGCGCGGCAGCAGGCCTATCCCCCCACCCTGGACGAGGTCTGCGCGGCCCTGGGCCTGCGCTCCCGCGGCTCACTGCACAAGCACGTCAGCGCCCTGGTGGAGGCGGGCTATCTGGAACCGCTCCACGGCAAGCAGCGTGGCCTGCGCCTGAGCGCGGCGGCGATGGGCGAAGAAAACGCCCTCCCGCTGCTCGGCACCATCGCCGCCGGCCGTCCCATCGAAGCCGTGGCCCAGCCGGAAAGCATCGAAGTGCCGCGCTTGCTGCGCAGCCGCGCGCCCTGTTATGTGCTGCGTGTGCGCGGCGATTCCATGGTGGATGACGGCATTCTCAATGGCGATTACGTGATCATCGAGGCGCGCGAGCAGGCGCGTGACGGCGAGATCGTGGTGGCGCTGGTGGACGGACATGAGGCGACGCTGAAGCGATTGCAGCGGCGTTCCGGCGAGGTGCTGCTGCACCCCGCGAACGCCGCCATGGAGCCCATGCGCTATGCGCCCGAACGGGTGGCGATCCAGGGCGTGTTGGTGGGACAGATGCGGCGCTATTGACGTGGGTCAACGACGATCAACGCGGAGGCGCGGAGGACGCGGAGAAATGTCTCAACCAGAGAGGCCACCAACAAAATGGCATCTCCGTGTTCTCTGAAACCTCCGCGCCCTCCGCGCCCTCCGCGTTGTGACAGGGGATTCGCTCCGTGACTCCGTGGTTCAATTCAGCTCAAGGCTGGCGCTGCAAGGCACCGGAGATGTTGCGCAGGCGGGAAACCGCTCCGGAAACCACCGCCCCCGCCCGCTCACCCAGCACGGCACGGAAATGCGCGTCTGCATCGAATTCCATCGCATCCAGCAGGTTTTTCACCAACAGACCCGTGGCCACGTCGCCCTTGAGCGCCAGGCGCCGATGGAAGAACAAGGTGTCCGGGTCCTCGCGACGACTGGCAAGCAGCCAGAAATCATGCAGGTCGCCTTCGATGGTGACATCGGGCTGGCCGCCGCTGGCGGCCCTCACCAGCCGGGTGCCCGCCACTTCGAAGCGCAACTCGGTGCCGGTGTCACGGAGGTGCAGCGCGAAACGCTTGCCGTGCAAATCCGCCAGTTGTTCGCGAATCCACTGGCCCTTGAGCAGGTGGTTGGTGATGCGCGCCACCACCTCGCTGTGCACGCTGTCGGGGAGCACACGCATGCCCCGCGCGATGCCGGGCAGGAGCGTCAGCGAGACCTTTGCCATGGAAACAAAAATTGCCATTTGTTTGCCTCTATGATGTCAGGCGCGCCATTCCATGCCGGCGCCGCCCAGCCAATAACCGTTGCAGGGCGCGCCGGCCCCGAGCCGCGCCGTCCGCTCTGCCGCCGCCACGGCCGGTTCGGCGCCGTCGACGACGGCACGGAACGCGGCAATGATCTCGGCCATGTGCTCACTCTGGGGCGAGAGTCTTACCACATCCACACCCGCTTCCGCCATGCCGGGCAATTCCCCGATCAGGTTCACCGTTTGCGCCGACTGGGTCTGAATGCCGTTGAAGACCAGGAAAGGCTTGTCATCCTGTGATTCGACCATCAAGCCATCTGCATAATCGCCGCAACGCCATTCGCAATCGTCCTTGGGCAGATTGCAGGCGCGCGCAGTAAAGCATCGTGCGGAAAAGGCCAGCGGCATTCGTCCGAAAGCGAATATTTCGGTCTCCATCCCGGCGGGGCGCTGCGCCTGGAAATCGCACAGCGTGTCCCGTGACAGTTCCACCGGCATGACCCAGCGGCGGGCACCCAGTTCCGCGAGCCAGGCGAGCGTCCCGCTGTTATAGACGTTGAGGTGCGGACCGGCCACGAACGGACGGCCCGCGCACTGGCGCACCGCACCCATCTCGTTGGCTTCCACCAGGTAGTCGCCGTTGCCGGCGATCCGCCGTAGGGTGATCAGTTCGGATTCCGCCTCCACCAGCGCAAGGGTGGACAGCACCACTTCCTTCCCGGCGGCCCTCAGTTGCGCGGCGATCTCCAGCCAATCCTCCAGCCGCAGCGCGCGCCGCTTGGAACACACCGCCTCTCCCAGGTACACGATGTCCACGGGCCAGTTGGCGGCGTCACCATAAAACGACAGCACCCGTTCCCTGGGCCAGTAATAAAGAAGAGGACCGAGCGAAATTTTCATGAATTTCATTGTTCTCCAGCCGAGACAACCGCCCTAGCCTCTCTCAACCAGGACTCACGAAGCATCTTACCCCCTCTCCCTGGCCCTCTCCCGGGGGGAGAGGGAACGTTCGAATCCGCTCGGTGCTTCCCGACACCGCTCACTTCTTGCCCCCTCCGGGAGAGGGCTGGGGAGAGGGGATCAATCTCCTATCCTTCGGCAATGTGTGCTTTGCTCATTGCACAAACGGCGCAGGGTTTTCCTCGGGGCTCGAAACCGTGATTCGGCTCCGGCAGATTCATTGCCAACCGCGATCCAGCGCGCCCAAGGTATGCGTCGCGCCTTCGGCGACCTTGTCCAGCTGTGCCGCCCATTCGCCACGCACGCTGAACCCATCGGGATCTGCCTCGCAGGCGTCCAGCGCGGCGCGCAGCACACGCGTCACCTGCGCCACGTAGGCCGGGCTGCGCTGGCGTCCTTCCACCTTGAGCGCCTTCACGCCCATGCGCACCAGTTGTGGAAGTACGTCCAGTACCGACAGGCTGGTGGGTTCTTCGATGGCGTAGTCGACGCGGCCCTCGACCCGGTAGCGCCCTTTGCAAACCACCGGGTAACCCGCGTGTTCGCCGGCGCCATAGGAATCGATGAGTACCCCGTTGAGGCGCACGTTGCGCGCCAGGCCCTTTTCTTCCCAGGCCACGGCATGGGCGGGCGAGCAGGCGCCGTAGGTATTGGGCGATTCTCCCGTCACGTAGGACGAGAGGTAGCAACGGCCTTCCACCATCACGCACAGGCTGCCGAAGGCGAAGGTTTCGATTTCCAGCTGGGTATTTTCCACCACACGTTGAACCTGGGACAGCGACAGCACACGCGGCAGAACGGCACGCTGCACGCCGAACTGTTCGCGATAGAACTCCAGGGCCTCGTAATTGGTGTTGGAGCCCTGAACAGAGAGGTGCAGGCGCAGTTGCGGATGCGTCTTGGAGGCATAGTGCATCAGACCGGCGTCGGCGAGGATCAAAGCATCCACGCCGAGGGCCGCGGCGCGATCCACCGCCGTGGTCCATTCACGCCAGCGCCGCGGTTGCGGGAAGGTGTTGAGCGCCAGCAACACCTTGGCGCCCTTGCGGCGTGCGTAGTCGATGCCCTGGCGGGCATTGTTCTCGTCGAAATTGAGCCCGGGAAAATTGCGCGCATTGGTGGCGTCGCGGAATCCCATGTACACGGCATTGGCGCCGTTATCCACCGCCGCCTTCAAGGCAGGCAGGCTCCCCGCCGGGCAAACCAGTTCTACGCGGCCCATCGACTGTCCTCACACAAGCTCTTCGGTTCGGCGGGGGCACCCCGGCCAAAGCGCGGATCCTAGCAGGAGTCAAGCCGCATTCTTCTTGCTCTCGATCAAGCCGCGGGAGATTTACCGCCACTTCGCCGCCGCAGACGACGGTACGCATGAGCATACCTCGGCACATGTCCATTCGATGGGCCAGAAAATTCCTAAGCAGTTTAGAAAAGGTTCAAAATGCCGTTCGAGCTCTGCCCGGGCGCTGTTTCATTGGCTACGATCGACCCGAACCTTCGCGGCACGGCGAAAACACTCCAGCGGCAGCGGTTCACGCGTCATCGCATCGGACTTTTCCTAAGGGGATTTCCGAACTTTCCTAGAGACGGGCGCGAACGATCAGCGCATCCTGTGCCGCTCGCGAGAGGGGCAGACTCCTCCAAAAAAGCTGAGCAAACCATGGCCAGAAGGCCGGGTCTCTCGTGTCCGGCAAACGATGCATTCCTTGACTGGGATTTTCCACGTGCAAAACGTCGCGGTTGCAGAACCAACAGTGGAACGCTTTGGCCATAGCCCTGTGGCCAAGTACGTTGCCGCCACCCGCCCCGCATTCCTGCTCGCGACGGTGATGCCATGCTTCATCGGGTTTTCGACAGCCGCGCTGGACGGATTGCCCGTTCACCTGCCCACTGCTTTGCTCACGGTGATTGGCGCCGCGCTGGTCGCCGCCGGCGCGAATGTGCTCAACGACTACTACGATGCGCTCAACGGCACCGATGCGCAGAACGTCGATCGGCTGTATCCGTTCTCCGGCGGCAGTCGTTTCATCCAGAACGGGGTACTCACTGAACGACAAACCGCCATCTACGGGGCCATCTTGCTGAGTGCAGCGATGCTGATCGGCGTGATCCTCCTGCCGTATGCCGGCGAGGCATTGCTCGTGGTGGGCCTTGCCGGCCTGCTCATCAGCTGGGGCTATTCGGCGCCCCCGCTCGCTCTCAACCATCGGGGGCTCGGCGAACTCTGCATTGCCGTAAGTTATGGCAGTCTGATTACCGTCGGTAGTGACATGGTGCAGCGCGGCGAGGCCAGTGCACTTCCCCTCATCGCCTCCACCTCCTACGGTCTCCTGGTGGCGTGCCTGCTCTACGTGAATGAATTTCCGGACATGAAGGCCGATGCCATTGTCGGCAAGCACCACTGGGTGGTTCGTCTCGGTGTACGCCGCGCACGTTGGGTTTACCTGGCGATGGTCTGTATGGCCTACAGCGCGTTACCGCTGTTCGTCCTTACTGACCGGCTTCCCGCATCAAGCCTGCTTGGCCTGCTCACCTTGCCGCTGAGCCTGCGCGCCGCAACCATTCTGCTCCGCCATGGCGAGACGCCTGCCCGCATTCTTCCCGCGATCAAGCTGACTGGGGCAGCCATGGCGGCACATGGGCTTCTGCTCTCCGTCGGGCTCGTGCTGGGGTGAGCCTAGCGCATTCTGTTCGGAGCACGTTTGGCGACGGCGCCCGGCAGCACAGGCCTTCAATTCCAGTCACTGCATGGGTTCCATGCTTTACTGAGGCGGTGCAGGTCTGCTTCGAAATAGCGGTCGGCGATCGCATCGGCGATGGCCAGGGCCTCAGCGACCACGGCCAACCCCGCTTCGGGCTGGCGCAGTCGTTCATGCGCCTCAGCCAGCACGGCGAGAAACGAAACGCCCGCGCCGCCCATCGCCTGCCGCATGCCATCGAGGCTGCGATTGATCTCGGCGACGCCGCTTTCGTCGCCCGCCATCACCCTGCTCCAGCCATGCAGCGCGAGTCCGCTTGCCGTCCAAAACATCAACTCCTGGCGGCCGGCAACCTGCAATACTTCCTGAGCAGCCGCCTGCGCCTGTTCCGGCTCGGGCGCAGCCGGTACAACAGGGAGGCAAAGGTAAGCGTGAGCGTCGGCGGATCGGCGAGCGCACGCGCAAACGCAACCGCCTCCTGCGCCTTGGCCAATGCCTGATCGGGATAGCCGAGGAAACAGAGCGACCAGGCCATGAAACTAAGGCTCGCCGCCGATGGATTTTCGCCGTAACGCAGAATGTTGCACCTCGGATCGCGCCGTAGCCTCTTACGTTCAGCAACGATGAGCCAAGAGCCAGCTGCAACTCGAGCTCCAAATGGTCGCGTTCCGAATCCGCCGGTAATGCCTCAAGCAACGCCAGCCCAGTCAACGTGACCGGCACCACACCTATCGTCACCCCGGCGAAAGCCAGGGGCCATTCCAAGGCAGGAAGATAAATTCAGCTTGCGTCGGAAATTGCGGAACCGAATGAATCCGCGGCTCCTTGTCGGCTGTGGAGTCAGGCCGTCTGCATCGCCCGGGCACACGCCGCACGCAGGTCTGCATCCAGGTCCTCGCGCTCGCAGAGGGCTTCGCGGGCGCCTTGGTCGCCATGGCGGTAGATTCGGTGCAGTACGTCGGCGGTGGCCGCGGGGCTGGAGGCAATCAGTTCCAGCACCACGTCGGCGAAGTCGTCGGGCTTCAGGGCGATGGCCCGCGCCGTCAGTTGTTCCAGGTCGGCCTCGGATAATTCGCCCGCCAGTTCCACACGGGCGAATACCTCGTCGTTCCAGATCCGCGCGAAACGGACGAATTGTTCGGCGGTGTGATTTGACGAAAGCACGATCTTCATTAGTGTTGTGTCCGGGAGAAAGGCAGGAGTCCCAGCACGCCTTGGGGCCATGTGCCACAACAGCTTAGCAGGCCATTCCTGAACCAGCGCGGCTCCTGGGACATCCTGCCGCAAGCGGCGACCTTTTTGGCTAGAAGGAATTCGGATCTTCACCCAGCTCCTCGCCGGGCAACGCATCAAAGGCGATGGAGCCGCGTGCGTGGGCCATGTCCATGTCACCTTCCGGCGCGTAGACGGAAGCCATGATGTCGATGAAGCGCTTGGCCTGCGGGGACAGGTAGCGGCCCTGCCGTAGCACCAGGCCGTAACTGCGGCGCGGGAAGTAATGATCCAGGGGGATGGCCGCCAGCTGTTCTTCCCCCGTCAGGCAGACGTCGGTGACGATGGAGATGCCGAGCCCCAGTTCCACATACTTCTTGATGACCTCCCAGCCGCCCGCCTCCAGGGCCACCTGATAACTCACGCCGTTTTGCCGGAACACCAGGTCGACGATGCGCCAGGTGGACAAATGGCGCGGCGGCAGGATGAGCCCATAGGGGCTGATGTCCTCCAGGCGGATGTCCTTCTTATCGGCCAGCGGATGGTCCTTGGGCACGATGAGGGCCGGCTTGTAGGTCACGACCGGCCGGTATTCCAGATCATCGGGCACCTCGAGCATGGAGCCGACCGCACAGTCCACGTCGTCCTTGCGCAACATGGCCAGGCCGTCGCGGCCGGTCACGTTGTGCAGCTTGACGCGAATATGGGGATGCTGCTGGGCGAAGCGCTTCATCACCTCGGGAAGGACATAGAGGATGGTCGACTCGCCGGCGGCGATATTCAGCACACCCTGCTCCACCCGGCCCAGGTGCGAGGCGAAGGTTTCGTGAAGCTTGTCGATGCCCTCGACCATGGGTTCTGCCAGCTTATAGAGCAGTTCGCCCTCGGGGGTGAGTTTGATGCTGGGCCCGCGGCGCTCGAACAGCGTGGTCTCGAATTCGCGCTCAAGTGCCTGAATTTGCAGGGAAACGGATGGCTGACTCAGGAACAGCGATTCGGCGGCCAGCGAGATGCTGCCGTGGCGCGCGGCGTGGCAGAAGGCACGCAGTTGCTTCAGGCGATTCTGCTTGTAGTAGAGGTTGGGGGCGTTGTCCATGGAACGAGTATTTATTTCCCCAATATTAAGGATTGAAATAATTATCGAGTCAAATAATCCATCAGAACATAGACTTCGTTCACACACGCCCACATGGGTTTCCGATAGGCGTGGTCAGAAATCCGCAACTGGGGGATTACGAAGTCCGTGGACTCGTTGATTAACATCGCTGTCGCAGGCGTATTCATGGCCGGTCTCGGGGTCGCCCTGGCGTCCGTCCTGGCCGTGGCCAATCGCCGCCTCCATGTGGACGAAGACCCCCGCATCGACGAAGTCGAGGAGATGCTGCCCAAGGCCAATTGCGGCGCCTGCGGCATCGCGGGCTGCCGCCCGTTCGCCGAGGCGGTCGTCGCCGGCAAGACCTCGCCGGGCAAGTGTACCGTGAACTCGCCCGAAATGATTGACGCGATTGCCGGTTACCTGGGCGTCGATGCCGGGCGCGAGGAAAAGCAGGTGGCCCGTCTCGCCTGCGCCGGCGGTTCCCACGTGGCCTACACCCGCGCCCGCTACCAGGGCCTGCAGACCTGCCGCGCCGCCTCCCTGGTGTCAGGCGGCGGCAAGGGATGCGCCTGGGGCTGCATCGGTCTCGGCGACTGCGCCACGGTTTGCGATTTCTCCGCCATTCAGATGAACAAGTACGGCCTGCCGGTGGTCTCGGCGGACCGTTGCACCGCCTGCGGCGACTGCGTCGAGGTGTGTCCGAAAGAACTCTTTTCCCTCCAGCCCGTCAGCCACCAGTTGTGGATCGCCTGCAAGAACCAGGATCTGGCCGACGAGGGCGAGGCCCATTGTGAACTGGTGTGCACCGCCTGCGGCCGCTGCTCGGCCGACGCACCCGAGGGCCTGATCCAGATCCGCAACAATCTCGCTGTGATCGACTACGACAAAAACGAGCTCGCTTCCCGCGTCGCCATCGAGCGCTGCCCTACCGGCGCGATCGTCTGGTTCGACCGCGAGAAGGGTGCCGTCAAGGGTGTCGACGCCCGGCGCGTCACCCGCAAAGAACCCCTGCAGCGCATCGAACCGCTTCCGCGCGTTTGACATTCCGCGACGCCTGACACGTACCGCCTCTGTGGCGGCAGGAATACTGTTTCCTTTAAAAATCCGACTCGGCGCGAGCCGGCGAGAGATAGGTGATTGGTGATGAAAAAAGAGGCCAAGACGTTCAAGTATCCCGGCAAACGCCGTGCCATGGATGGCAATACCGCTGTCATCATGTGCGAACGTGAGTCGTCCGATGCTGCCGGTGCCTACCCGATCACGCCGTCGACCAATATGGGCGAATACTGGGCGGAAGAGGTTTCCAAGGGACATCTCAACGTTTCCGAACGTCCGCTGATCTTCATCGAACCGGAATCCGAGCACGCCGCCGCGGCGGTGACCGCCGGCCTGTCCATGACCGGCCTGCGCGCCACCAATTTCTCGTCCGCCCAGGGCGTGGCCTTCATGCACGAGTCGCTGTACTCGGCGGTGGGCAAGCGCCTCACCTACGTGCTCAATATCGGCTGCCGCGCCATCACCAAGGCGACGCTGAACGTGCACGCCGGCCATGACGACTACCACAGTGTGGACGACACCGGCTTCTTCCAGATGATGGCCAAGAGCGCCCAGGAAGCCGCCGACCTGAACATCATCAGCCACAAGGTCGCCGAGCTCGCGCTTACCCCGGGCATCATCGCCCAGGACGGCTTCCTGACCACGCACCTGATCGAATCCATGCAGGTGCCCGAGCGTGCGCTCATCGCCGAATTCCTCGGCAAGCCGGACGATCTCATCGACACGCCCACGCCGGCGCAGCGCCTGATCTACGGCCCGAAGCGCCGCCGTATCCCGGCCATCTGGGATGTGGACAACCCCATGGTGTCCGGCGTGGTGCAGAATCAGGACGCCTACATGCAGGCGGTCGCCGCCCAGCGCCCCTACTTCTTCGCCCACATCAAGTCCATCACCGACCAGGCGATGGAAGACTTCTATCAGCTCACCGGCCGCCGCTACGGCCGCATCGGCACCTACAAGACCGAAGACGCGGATTACGTCATCCTCGGCCAGGGCAGCGTGGTGGGCACCGCCGAGGCGGTGGCCGACTACCTGCGCGAAACGCGCAAGCTCAAGGTGGGCGTGGTCAACCTCACCATGTTCCGCCCCTTCCCGGGCGATGTGCTCGGCCAGGTGCTGAAGGGCAAGAAGGGTGTGGCCGTGCTCGAGCGCACCGACCAGCCGCTGGCGGAAGACCTGCCGCTGGCGCGCGAGACCCGCGCCACGGTGAGCAAGTGCGTGGAGAACGGCGTCGCCGGCAGCGGTGAACTGCCCTACGCCGACTACGCCGTGTATGACGCCAAGGACATCCCGGTGATCTACTCCGGCTCCTTCGGCCTCGGTTCGCGCGACCTGCAGCCGGAAGGCATCGTCGCCGCCGTGGAGAACATGCTGCCCGACGGCAAGCGCCGCAAGTTCTTCTACCTGGGCGTGGATTTCGTGCGTGAAAAGCCCGAGTCCCCCAAGCAGGAGATCTACCAACAGGAGCTGCTCGAAGCCTACCCGCAGGTGCGCGACATGGCGCTGCACGGCAGCGAGAACCCGAACCTCATGCCCAAGGGCGCCATCACCGTGCGCATGCACTCGGTGGGCGGCTGGGGTGCGGTGACCACCGGCAAGAATCTGGCCATGACGTTGTTTGAACTGCTCGACTACAACATCAAGGCCAATCCCAAGTACGGTTCCGAGAAGAAGGGCCAGCCGACCACCTATTACCTGTCGGCTGCCCCCGAGCCCATCCGCATCAATGCCGAATACAAGTTCGTGGACGTGGTGCTGTCGCCCGACCCCAACGTGTTCGGGCACTCCAATGCGCTGGCCGGCCTGAAGAAGGGCGGCGTATTCATCATCCAGTCGCACCTGGAAACCGCGGATGAGGTATGGCGCTCGTTCCCCATCACCGCGCAGCAGTTCATCGTCAATAACGACATCCGCGTGTTCTACGTGGATGCCTTCAAGATCGCCCGTGAAGAGGCGTCCAATCCCGAGTTGCAGTTCCGCATGCAAGGCATTGCCTTCCAGGGCGCCTTCTTCAAGGCCTCGGGCGTGATGCAGCAGGCGAACCTCGACGAGACCAAGCTGTTCAAGGCCATCAAGGACCAGCTCGAAGCCAAGTTCGGCTCCAAGGGCGCGCGCGTGGTGGAAGACAACCTGCGCGTGGTGCGCCGCGGCTTCGACCAGCTGACGGAAATCACCGACAAGACCGTGGTTCAGTTCACCCCGGCCATGCTGCGCAAGGAATCGCACCTGCCCGTCATGCTCAAGCGCACGCCCGAGAGCGGCATGAGCCTGTCCGACGTGCACCGTTTCTGGGAGCAGACCGGCAATTTCTACATCTCCGGTCAGGGCAGCGACAACCTGGTGGACCCGTTCATCGGCCTGTCGCTCATGCCTGCCGCCACCGGCGTGTTCCGCGACATGACCCAGGTGCGTTTCGAGCATCCGACCTGGAACCCGGCCAATTGCACCGCCTGCGGCGACTGCTACACCGTCTGCCCGGACAGCGCCATTCCCGGCCTGGTCAACTCCATGACCGAGGTGTTCGAGACGGCCATCCGCCGCATCGAAACCGCCGGCAATCCGACCCGCTATCTGCGCCGCGCCACGCGCACGCTGGAAAAGAAGCTGCGCGCGCTGCTCGACGCCGCCGGCGAAAAGGCCGACGTGCACGCCCTGCTCGCCCAGGCCATCGTCGAGACCATCGTCGACACCGACGTGGACGGCGAGGCCCTGGAGCGCCTGAACACCGAGTTCGAGTGGTTCAAGAACGAACTGGGCGAGTTCAAGTTCGCGGTCACCAAGCCCTACTACCTGAACAAGGAAAAGCAGGCCAAGGGCAGCGGCGGACTGTTCTCCATCACCGTCAATCCGTACACCTGCAAGGGCTGCATGGAGTGCGTGACGGTGTGCGACGACGACGCCCTCTCCATCGCCACCCAAACCCCCGAGAGCGTCGAGCGCCTGCGCAAGGAGTGGGGCCTGTGGCTGGACCTGCCGACCACCTCACCCGAGTACATCCGCATCGAGGACCTGGACGAGCGCATCGGCGCCCTGGAAACCCTGCTGCTCGACAAGCGCTCCTACGGCTCCATGGTGTGCGGCGACGGCGCCTGCCTGGGCTGCGGCGAAAAGACCGCACTCCACCTGTTCACCGGCACGGTGACCGCGCTCATGCAGCCGCGCGTGAAGGCGCACCTCGCGAAGCTGGATCAGCTCATCAACGGCCTGGACCGCCACATCCGCCTGAAGCTCGCCGAGACCATGGATCTCTCCGATGCCGAGGCGGTGAACAAGGTCGTCGATGCGCACGAGGACGCCGACCTGACCCTGGCGCGCCTCACCGCCAAGCTGGACGAGGGCCGTAACGCCAAGGCGCTCGACCCCGAATGGCTCAAGTGGGCCACCCAGTTGCTGGCACGCTTGAAGGATCTCAAGTGGCGCTATACCGACGGCGTCACCGGCCGCGGCCGCGCCGAGATGGGCATCGTCAACTCCACCGGCTGCACCTCGGTGTGGGGTTCCACCTTCCCGTTCAGCCCCTACCCGTTCCCGTGGGCGTCGCACCTGTTCCAGGACTCGCCGTCCATGGCCATGGGCCTGTTCGAAGGCCACATGGCGAAGATGGCCGAAGGCTTCAAGGCGATCCGCATGGCCGAGTTGGAACTGGCCGGCGAGTACAATGCCGAGAAACACAAGGACTTCTTCACCTATTTCGACTGGAAGCAGTTCAACGATGAAGAATGGCTGCTGTGCCCGCCGGTGGTTTCCGTGGGCGGCGACGGCGCCATGTACGACATCGGCTTCCAGAACCTGTCCCGTGCCCTGATGTCCGGCATCCCGGTGAAGGTCATGGTGCTGGACACGCAGGCCTACTCGAACACTGGCGGCCAGAGCTGCACCTCCGGTTACCTGGGCCAGGTGGCCGACATGGCGCCCTATGGCAAGCACTGGAAGGGCAAGGTCGAGATCCGCAAGGAGATGTCGCTCATCGCCATGGCGCACCGCACCAGCTACGTGATGCAGGGCGGTGTGAGCAACGTGACGCACCTGCTCGAAAGCTTCATCGAGGGCCTGAACAGCCGTCGTCCGGCGCTGTTCAACGTGTACGCGGTGTGTCAGCCCGAGCACGGCGTAGGCGACGACAAGGCCTTCGACCAGACCAAGCTGGCCATGGAGGGGCGCGCCTATCCGCTGTTGCGCTTCAACCCGGACAAGGGCAATACCTGGCGCGAGTGCATGGACCTGGAAGGCAACCCGTCCATGGACACCGACTGGCCCATGTACACCCTCGACTACATCAACGAGAAGGGTGAGAAGGCCAAGCTGGACGTGCCCATGACGTTCGCCGACTTCGCCGTGACCGAGGGCCGCTTCCGCAAGCACTTCAAGCGGGCGCCGGCGGATACCTGGAACGAGAACATGGTGCTCGTGCACGAGTTCCTGGACCTGGACGAGGACGAGCGCGAAGGCAAGTTCCCGTACATCTGGACGGTCGACCAGAAGCAGCGTCTGGGCCGCGTGCTGGTGAGCCAGGAACTGGTGAACTCCGCCATCGAACGGCGTGACTTCTGGCGTCTGCTGAAGTCCATCGCTGGTCTCGACAAGGCCGCCGTGAACGCCGACCAGATCGCCGAGCAGGCGCGCCAGGAAATGGCGCAGAAGCTCACCGCCGGTCTGCTCGCCCTCGCGGGCGGTCAGGGTGTGGGCGAATTCGCCACCGCCCTCGCCGCGCCGATGGGCAGCAATGGCGCGGGTGCCGGTGGCGCAGCCCCGGCGGACTATGAGCCGGCCTGGATCGACACGCCCGAGTGCACGGCCTGTGACGAGTGCATCAAGATCGCGCCCGCCGTGTTCGCCTACAACGACCAGAAAAAGGCCGTGGTGGTGAACCCGAAGGGTGGTTCGTTCAAGGATGTGGTCCGCGCAGCGGAGAAGTGCACGGCGGGATGCATCCATCCCGGCACGCCCTTCAATCCTGCCGAGCCGGATCTGGAGAAGTTGAAGAAGCGAGCTGAGAAGTTTCACTAGGAGCCATCTGTGTGTGGGGGCGGGCCCGGTTCGTGCCGAGTAGCAGGCGGAAGCCCGCTCCCACAGGGTTGTAACGGTTTGGGTATGGAACGCCCTGATGGAATGGGGTTGTTTCCATATGTTTCGTAGGGGCGGGCCCAAGTGTCCGCGGTTTCATGGCATGTGGCGCGTGCACTCCGCCCCTACGTTCTTTTTTCCTGAGTGACGATTCATGGGCTTGCTCAACCTGTTCAAGCGAAAAACCTTTGCGCACGGCGTCCATCCGCCGGAGCACAAGGAAGAGACCGCGCATCTGCCGATCCGGCGGATGCCGTTCGCGCCGCGCATGATCATTCCGCTGTCGCAGCACTTCGGTGCGCCGGCGGTGCCGGTCGTGCGCGTAGGTCAGGAAGTCGTGCGCGGCGAGCCGATCGCCCGCGCCGACGGATTCATGTCTGTGCCGATGCACGCACCCGCCACGGGCGTGGTCGAGTCGATCCAGCTCATGCCAACGGCGCGTGGCCCCAAGACCGAGGCCATCGTCATCCGCGTCTATCCCGCCGCCGAACAGCGTGTGCTCTACGGCGCGCCCCGCGACGTCGAAAACATGACGCCGGACGACATCGTCCAGGCGGTGCAGGACAGCGGCATGGTCGGTCTCGGCGGTGCGGCCTTCCCCACCCACGTCAAGCTGAAGCCCCCAAAGGATTTCCCGATCGATACGCTGGTCGTGAACGGCTGCGAGTGCGAGCCGTACCTGACCACCGATCATCGCGTGATGCTCGAACACACCGACGAACTGCTGAGCGGCATTCGTATCGCCATGCGCGTGAGCGGCGCCTCGCGCGCCGTCATCGGCGTGGAAGACAACAAGCTGGATGCCGTCGAGGCCATCAAGGGCAAGCTGCCGGCGGACGGCAGCATCACCGTCCAGGCGGTGACGACCAAGTACCCGCAGGGTTCGGAAAAGTTGCTGGTGAAGGTGTTGCTCGACCGGGAAGTCCCGTCGGGCGGCTTCCCCTATCAAATCGGCGTGGTCGTCAACAACGTGGGCACCCTCGCCCAGCTCGGCATGCTGTTGCCACAGAGCCAGGGCCTCATCGAACGCGTCGTCACGCTCGCGGGCCCGGGCATCAAGAAGCCGGGCAACTACATGATCCCGCTCGGTACGCCCCTGCGCTTCGCCCTCGAATACGTGGGTTACGAAGGGGATGCGACACACATCATCCTCGGCGGCCCCATGATGGGTAACACTGTGGCGTCGCTCGACGTGCCGGTGACCAAGGGCGTGACGGGTATCGTGGTGATGCCGGAGCGGGAACGTTCGCCCGCCGCACAGACCATCTACCCGTGCATCCGTTGCGGCCGCTGCCTCGACGCCTGCCCGGTGAAACTCAACCCGTCGCAAATGGGCCGCCTCGCGGCAAAACGTCTGTACACCGAAATGCAGCAGAAATACCACCTTAACGACTGCTTCGAATGCGGCTGCTGCAGCTACGTGTGCCCGTCGAATATCCCGCTGGTGCAGTACTTCCGTATTGCCAAGGCCATCAACCGGGAGCGTGCCGCATGACGCCCAGGATTGAACTGCGCACCTCACCCCATGTGAAGTCGCCCACCACAGTCGCGCAGATCATGCGCAATGTGGTGTACGCGCTGCTGCCCGTCTGCGCCTTCTCGGTGTGGCAGTTCGGCATCAGCGCGCTGGCGCTGATCCTCACGGTCACCGCCGCGTGTCTCGCCACCGAACGGCTGTTCAACTGGATGGGCGATCGCTCCAGCACCCTGTCGGACTGGAGCGCCGCTATCACCGGCATCCTGCTTGCGCTCACCTTGCCGCCCGGTTTTCCGCTTTGGATGGGTGCGGTCGGCGGCTTCGTGGCCATCGCCCTCGGCAAGGCGCTGTTCGGCGGCCTCGGCTTTAACGTATTCAATCCCGCGTTGGTGGGCCGCGCCTTCGTGCAGGCCGCGTTCCCGGTGGCCATCACCACCTTCACGCCCGCGTTCCTGTCGAACCGTTTCGTGGAATTCATTCCCACCACGCTCACGCCCCCGCTGCAGATTCCGCCTTCTCTGACCGAGTGGCTCACTGGCCAAGGCCTCGATGGGTTCACGGGTGCTACACCCATGGGCCAGTGGAAGTTCGAAGGCATTGTCACGGACACCGCCACCCTGTTTTCTGGCATGGGCGGTGGTTCCGCCGGTGAAACGTCCGCATTGTTGATCCTCCTCTGTGGCCTGTACTTAGCCCTCCGGCGGATGATGGATTGGCGCATTCCCGCAGCCATGCTGCTTGGCGCGTTCATCACCGCCGGATTCTTTTTCCTGCTGGATGGGGACAAGTATCCGACGCCGCTGTTTGTGCTGTTCTCCGGCGGCCTGATGCTCGGCGCCGTATTCATGGCCAGTGACATGGTGGCCTCGCCGGTGACCCCCGCGGGTGTGTGGGTCTACGGCCTGTTCATGGGCGTGCTGACGGTCATCATCCGTTACTTCGGCGGCCTGAATGAAGGCGTCATGTACGCCATCCTGCTCGGCAATGCGCTCTCACCGCTCATCGAGTCGATAACCCAGCCTCGCATCTATGGCGCACGCAAACGGGAGGCCGGGCAATGAACGAGCAACCCATCGTGTTTGCCGAACCCAGGACGCCCTCCAGCTTTGCGCTCATTCGCGTGCTGGGCCTGGTGGCGTTGATCTCGGGCCTGCTCATTGTGGTGGTGTATCAGTGGACCCTGCCCACCATCACCGAGCAGCGCCGGCTGGCGCTGGAGCAGGCGGTGTTCCAGGTGATTCCCGGGGCCTCGCGCCTGACCGGCTATGTGGTGAATCAGGACGGCGTGCATGCACCGAACAGCGGGGCCAGCGGTCGTGCCCTTTACGCGGGCTACGATGCGGATGGCGAGCTCATCGGCATCGCCGCCGAAGGTGCTGCCCAAGGCTATGCCGACACCGTGCGGTTACTCTACGGCTACTCGCCCGAATGCCAGTGCGTGACGGGCTTCCGCATCGTATACAGCCGCGAAACCCCGGGCTTCGGTGACAAGTTGGAGACCGATCCCGCGTTCCTCGCCAATTTCGAAGCGCTCGATGCGCGTCTGAATGCGGAAGGTACGGCGCTCGCCAATGCCATCGTCACGGTCAAACACGGCACCAAGACGAAGCCCTGGCAGATCGATGCCATCTCCGGCGCGACGGTGTCCTCCAAGGCCGCCGGCAAGGCCATCGGCGATAGCGCACAGGTCGTGGTCCCGGCCGTACACCGTCACTTGAAAGCGGAGGGTCAACTCTGATGCGTCCTGAACTGACCCAACCCATCACCATGGACACGTTCCTGCGCGGTATCTGGCGCGAAAATCCAGTGTTCGTGGCCCTGCTCGGCATGTGCCCGGTGCTCGCGGTCACCAACACGGCGACCAACTCGCTGGCCATGGGCGTGTCCACGCTGTTCGTACTCGTGTGCTCGAACGTGCTCATTTCCATGCTGCGGCACTTCATCCCGAAGCAGGTGCGCATCGCCACCTACATCGTAATCATCGCCACCTTTGTAACCATGGTGGATTACATCCTCCAGGCCGTGAGTCCGGTGGTGTATGCCGCACTCGGCGCGTTCATCCAGCTCATCGTGGTGAACTGCATCATCCTCGGCCGCGCCGAGTCCTACGCGTCCAAGAACCCGGTGCTGTCTACGGCGGTGAATGCCGCCGGTATGGGCCTCGGCTTCGCCCTCGCGCTGCTCATGCTAGGCAGCGTGCGTGAATTGTTCGGCATGGGCAGCCTGTTCGGCGTACCCGTCTTCGGCGACAGTTTCCAGCCCTGGCTGGTGATGATCCTGCCGCCGGGCGGCTTCTTCGTGCTGGGCGCCTGGCTGTTGCTGTTTGCCTGGTGGCGCGAACGCAAGGCGCGCAAGGCCATTGTGGAGGACGCCGTCCATGCAGGGTGAATCCTTGACCTTCGTGTTCCTCAACGCGGCGATCATCAACAATTTCGTGCTCGCCATGTTCCTGGGCATCTGCCCGTTCCTGGGCGTGTCAGGCAAGCTCAAGACGGCCAGTTCCATGGGTGCGGCCACCACGCTGGTGATGCTCATCAGCTCTGTCAGCGCCTTCGGCCTCAACGTGCTGCTGACCTCGTTCGAGATCGAGTTCCTGCGGCTCATCAGCTACATCGCGGTGATCGCCTCGGCCGTGCAGCTGGTGGAAATGACCATGAAGAAGTTCAGCCCGGGGCTGTTTCGTGCCTTGGGCATCTATCTTCCGCTCATCACCACGAACTGCGCGGTGCTGGGTGTGGCCCTGTTCCAAACGGCCAAGGAATACGATTTTCTTCAGGCCGTGGCCTACAGCCTGGGTGCCGGTGCGGGTTTCACGCTCGCCTTGGTGCTGATGGCCGGCCTGCGTGAAAAGCTCGAACTGTCCTCGGTGCCGCGCATCGCGCAAGGCGCCGGACTGAGCCTGATGCTCGCCGGTCTGTTGTCGCTCTCATTCATGGGTTTTGCGGGTCTGGGGGGCTGAGCATGCAATACCTGATTGCGATTGGTCTGCTTTTCCTGCTCATGCTCGGTTGGGTGGTCATGCAGCACGCGGCACAACTGTTTGCGCGGCGGCATCCGGAATTTGGTCCGGTACGCGAAGGGCTGGGTTGTGGCTCGTCCTGCAACTGTGTCAAAGGCAGTTGCGATACCCGGCGTGGATAAAGTCCCGTTCTATTTCTATTGTTAATTTTCCAAACAGTTTCTGACGAGAAGGGGTGTGCATCGTGGGCGAGTATGTAATCTGGTTTGACTCACTCGGCATGGAAGACGTAAACCGCGTCGGTGGCAAGAATGCATCCCTCGGCGAGATGATCAGTGGTCTCTCGTCGGCCGGCGTGCGTGTGCCCAACGGCTTCGCCACCACGGCCTTCGCATTCCGCGAGTTTCTGCGTCACAACTCGCTCGCCGAACGCGTCAATAGCCTGCTGGCGCGCCTGGATGTCGATGACATCAACGCGTTGAAGGAAGCCGGCGCCACCATCCGCCAGTGGATCATCGAGACGCCGTTCCCCGAAGAACTGCAGCAGGCCATCACCAGCGCCTACCGCCGCCTTGAGCAGGAAAGCGGCGCTGAAGTTGCTTTCGCGGTGCGCTCCTCCGCCACCGCGGAAGACCTGCCGGACGCATCCTTCGCCGGCCAGCAGGAGACCTATCTGAACGTACACGGCCTGGAGAACGTGCTCACGGCCGTGCACCACGTGTTCGCCTCGCTCTACAACGACCGCGCTATCGCTTATCGCGTGCACAAGAACTTCGAGCACAGCGAAGTGGCCCTGTCCGCCGGCGTGCAGCGCATGGTGCGCAGCGACATCGGCGCGAGCGGCGTGATGTTCACCCTCGACACCGAGTCCGGGTTCCGTGATGCGGTGTTCATCACCGGCTCCTACGGCCTCGGCGAGACCGTGGTGCAGGGTGCGGTGAACCCGGACGAGTTCTACGTCTACAAGACCAACATCGCCGCCGGTCGGCCGGCCATCTTGCGCCGCCATCTCGGCGAGAAGGCCATCAAGATGATCTACAGCGCCGACAAGGCGCACGGCCGCACCATCCAGACCGTGGACGTGGCCGAGGCCGATCGCGTGAAGTTCTGCATCACCGACGAACAGGTACAGGACCTGGCGCGGCAGGCCATGATCATCGAGAAGCACTACGGCCGCCCCATGGACATCGAATGGGCCATGGACGGTAACGACGGCCAGCTCTACATCGTGCAGGCCCGCCCGGAGACGGTGGAGAGCCGCACCGAAGGCCAGACCATCGATCGCTTCAAGCTCAAGGAAACCGGCAAGGTGCTGGTCACCGGCCGCGCCATCGGTCAGCGCATGGGCGCCGGCCCGGTGCGCCTCATCACCGATCCCAGTCAGATGGAACGCGTGCAGGTCGGCGACGTGCTGGTCACCGACATGACCGACCCGGACTGGGAACCGATCATGAAGCGCGCCTCGGCCATCGTCACCAACCGCGGCGGCCGTACATGTCACGCGGCCATCATCGCGCGTGAAATGGGTATCCCCGCCGTCGTAGGCTGCGGCGATGCCACCGAGCGCCTGACCGACGGTCAGGACGTGACCGTGTCCTGCGCCGAGGGCGACACCGGCCGCGTCTACGAAGGCAAGCTCGCCTTCGACGTGGTGCGCACCAACGCCAAGGAAATGCCCAAGCTCGACGTGAAGGTGATGATGAACGTGGGCAACCCCACTCGCGCCTTCCAGTTCGCCAACATCCCCAACGCGGGCGTCGGCCTGGCGCGCCTGGAGTTCATCATCAACACCATGATCGGCGTGCATCCCCGCGCCCTGCTCGAATTCGACAAGCAGACCCCGGAGGTCCAGGACGCCATCCGCTGCAAGATGGCCGGCTATGCCGACCCGGTGAGCTTCTACGTGGAGAAGCTGGTGGAAGGCGTCGGCACCCTGGCAGCCAGCTTCGCGCCCGGCCCGGTCATCGTGCGCCTGTCGGACTTCAAGTCCAACGAGTATGCCAATCTGCTGGCCGGTCCCAACTACGAGCCCCATGAAGAGAACCCGATGCTCGGCTTCCGCGGCACGGCCCGCTACATCTCCGAGGCGTTCCGCCCCTGCTTCGAGCTGGAATGCCGCGCCATCCGCAAGGTGCGCGAGGAGATGGGCCTCACCAACGTGGAAGTGATGGTGCCCTTCTGCCGCACGCTGAAGGAAGCCAAGCAGGTGGTCGAGCTGCTGGCTGAAAACGGCCTGAAGCGCGGCGAGAACGGCCTGCGCGTCATCATGATGTGCGAGCTGCCATCCAATGCCGTGCTGGCCGAGGAGTTCCTCGAATACTTCGACGGCTTCTCCATCGGCTCCAACGACCTGACCCAGCTCACCCTGGGCCTGGACCGCGACTCGGGCCTGGTGGCCGGCTCCTTCGACGAGCGCGACCCCGCCGTGAAGAAGATGCTGGGCATGGCCATCGCGGCCTGCCGCAAGCATGGTAAGTACGTGGGCATCTGTGGCCAGGGCCCGTCCGACTACCCGGACCTCGCCCAGTGGCTCATGGAACAGGGCATCAGCAGCATCTCGCTGAACCCCGACACCGTGGTCGACACCTGGCTGCAACTGGCCGGCAAATCGGTCTAAGCAACACAATCCGAAGGGCGGCGCAAGCCGCCCTTCCTTTTTGTGTCTACGTGCACACTGAACGGGTGCGGACATAAAGGCAAAAAAGCATTAACCACGGGGGACACGGGGAACACGGGGAAATGATTTTTCTGTGGGAGCGGCCTCAGGCCGCGATGGTGCAGTCTCCGACGACTATCGCGGCCTTAGGCCGCTCCTACAGGTAGGGTTAACCATTGATGGGTTTCCCCCCGTGTTCCCCGTGTCCCCCGTGGTTAATTGCTTTTCTTCTTTCCGCTTTGCTTCATTTGCGGCCTCTTCCGCCTCCTGAGATACTGCGGCTATGAACGGCAACACTCCTGTTTCCAGCAAGCGCTCCGTATTTTTTGTCTCCGACGGCACCGGCATCACGGCCGAGACCCTTGGCCGCAGCCTCTTGACCCAGTTCGAAGGGATTCTTTTTCAGAAGACCCGCCTGCCCTTCGTCGACAACCCCGAAAAGGCCAGGATGGCGGTCGAGCGGATCAACCTGGCCGCTCAGGGCGACAGCATGCGGCCGCTGGTGTTCTCCACATTGATCAATCGCGAAGTGCGCGACATCGTGGCGCGCAGCAACGGCCTGGTGATCGAGTTCTTCGATACCTTCACGGGGACCCTCGAAGCGGAACTCGGGGTGGGCGCATCCCGCGTGACCGGCCGCTCCCACGGTATCGGCAGCTACGATGCCTACACCGCGCGCATCGGCGCACTCAACTTCGCCCTGAACAACGACGACGGCGCCACCACGCGCAACTATGCCATGGCCGATGTCATCATCACCGGCGTCTCCCGTTGCGGCAAGACGCCCACTTCGCTGTACCTGGCGCTGCAATACGGCATCCACGCCGCCAACTACCCGATCACCGAAGAAGACCTGGGAACCTCACGCCTGCCGACCGCCCTTCAACCCTATCGGGACAAGCTGTTCGGCCTGACCATCGACCCGGAGCGACTGCAACAGATCCGCAGCGAGCGCCGCCCCGACAGCCGCTACGCCACGCTCACCCAATGCAGGATGGAAGTGGCGGCGGTCGAGGAGATCTACGCGCGGGAACACGTGCGATTTCTGAACACCACCACCATGTCCGTGGAAGAGATCGCCGCCTCCATCATCCTCCAGGCGGGACTGAAGCGGAGGTTGTGACTCTTCGCGCCGCCGTATGTTCCTCGTGGCCGGATGGAGTGCAGCGGAATCCGGGAGTCCACAAGCCGTTGGAACCAAGACCCGGATTCCGCGTTGCTTCATCCGGGCTCCTACGGGTAACACGCCATCGATAGCCGTACGTCGCGTTGGATCGTCACGAGCGGAAGCTCGCTGCTATCCCGTATTCGGCTTGCCCGTACATCACCGCGTCGTACGTAAACATAGTCCCGAGAATGATGGCCACACCTACCCGCGGTACGCGGGGCGCACACCGACCACCACGACCTCGTCGCCGCTGATGCCGAGCCCGCCACGAGAGAGCCTTCAGGTGAGTGGGACCTATGCCCCTTGAGCGTTTATTCCGGATGCTGAACCGCCACGCCCCACTTGGTTAGGGAATTTTCCGACAGGCCCGCCCTTCCTCAATCATGTTAGGAGTCGATATACTCCGTCGAAGTCTTCATCTGGATTGACGCGCATGGACCGTGTCCCTCCTCGTTCGCTTCGCAGCCTTTCCACTCCTTGCATCCACTGGTCTCATACTGCGCCAAGACACGGGCTTAGCCCAATTCGGCCTCTTCTGCCGGAGGCATGCGATGGTATTAGACAGACGCAGCCTATTACGGTGAACAAAGATTCTGTCTATCTCGGAAAAGGCTGCTGCGGCCTAATTCACTGTTAGGAGCAAGGAGAGACGAGCTTCGTGAAAGAAATAGCAATAATCGCCAATGTGCTTGGTTCGGCATACTTTATGGGGGGGATGCTGGCACAGCATGAAAGAGCTAAAACCCTAGTTGCGGGTTTAGAAAAAGGATTTCTGAATCTACTCCTAGAGTTAAAAGAAAAGAAACCTTCAGAAACCATACGGCTGCTGCTTAGACTCTTTGGGTTTCTAACTGGCGCATCATTCGTCGGAATCTTGTTGGCTGGCATTCTTGGTTTACGTTCCCAACAACTAGCCTTGGCGCTTTCCATCGTCTTTCTGGTATCTGGTTTGTTTGCAGGCTCTCTGTTTTGGGTGCTAAAGCATAAAGAGGTTCTGAAACAAACCGCTCGATGGCTCCTATTCTTCGGTGGAGGCTCGCTTCTTTTTCCAGTTATGGATGTACTGACAGATGCCGGAATCACCAACGTAGTTTACTCAATGATGCAAACCAGTTTTGCGCGCGCACTTGATCTCCCTGATGGGAATGGTCTCGTGTACGAGGCATTTGTTGTGTCTGGGTTTTATGCTGGCTTCGTGATCTTTTTCTACGTGATAGCGTGGTTCTATGCAGCCCCTACAGCGCTTGTCGCGTGGAGCGTTGTCGCCGTTCCTATAATTGGAGCCCGCGTCATAAGTCATGCCTTTCCAGAGAAGCCTATTGCATTTCTATTCTTTGCGTTGTGGCTGTTCAGTGTGTTTTATTTCGCATATGGCTCCTAACAATCGCATGCACTCGGACAGCAAAAAGCACCGCTCCTCGTTCCTCGTCGCGGTGCTTTTTGCTGCCGGTGATGCGAAGCGTTAGACGAGATACCCATGAACGAAGAGAATCTGGCGCATTTCGCAAGAAACGAGTTCAAAAGGGCAGTGGCGGACTTTGCGAAGACAAATCCGCAAGAGTCCTTGCTGAGGTTCTATCGTAGGCTTGATGCGGCTTCTGAGGGGGCCATACAGGCTGCGGGGCGGAAGCCCGCATGCCGACATGGCTGCGCATATTGCTGCTACTACAAGGTCGAAGCAAGGGCTTTAGAAGTGCTGGTTATCCACGAGTTTGTAAGAAGGCACTTCAGCCAAGAGCAACTTCAGCACGCTATCGACCAAGCAACCCATAATGTGGAAGAGGCGAAGAACCTTTCTCATGTGGAGCACCTTGCAACAAACCAAAGGTGTCCGTTTCTGGTTGAGGGCGGGTGCTCCATTTATCCCGTACGCCCCGCAAAGTGCCGCAATTTCCACGCGAGCGATGTTGATGGGTGCAAAGCGTCTTATGACGAACCAACGAACCTCAATATCCCAAATAGTTAGTAAGCGGTCAATAAACCGCACCCTTCCCACTCGTCAACGCATCCCGAAAACTGTGGCCTTCACCATCGTGAGGCACAGTCATGCGAAAGAACACGACCAAGGCGCTGCGAATGAGCGGTGCCGCAT
>JALOAT010000097.1 GCA_023228645.1 Gammaproteobacteria bacterium
GTGCACACGGAGAACGGTATGCTGGTCATCAAGGGCGAGCGTGACGTGCACAAACAGGAGCAGCGCGACGGCTACAAGCGCATCGAACGCGCCTATGGCAGCTTCTTCCGCCGCTTCACCCTGCCCGACACCGCGGACGTGGAGAATATCGCCGCCAAGTCCCACAACGGCGTGCTCGAAATCCGCGTGCCCAAGCATGAGAAGCTGCAGCCGAGGAAGATCAGCGTGCAGACCCACTGAGCAAGCCTGTGACAGGGCGGGGTTCACCCCGCCCTGAGGTCCATTCATGGAATACAAGGACTATTACAAAATCCTCGGCGTCGAGCGCACGGCCACCCAGGACGAGATCAAGAAGGCCTACCGCCGGCTCGCGCGCAAATACCACCCGGACGTCAGCAAGGAGCCTAACGCGGAGGAGCGCTTCAAAGAGGTCAACGAGGCCAACGAGGTGCTCCAGGACCCGGAGAAACGCGCTGCCTATGACCGCCTGGGCAGCTGGCAGTCCGGCCAGGAATTCCGTCCGCCACCGGGCTGGGACCAGGGCTTCGAGTTCTCGGGCAATGGCTTCCGCGGTGGGGGGCCGTCGTCGTTCAGCGATTTTTTCGAGAGCCTGTTCGGCAATGGCAGCCCTTTCGGCGCCGGCTTTCGCAGCGGCCAAGGGCCCGGGATGCACCTGCGCGGCGAAGACCACCACGCACGCATCCAGGTCACCCTGGAAGAGGCCTTCCAAGGCGCCGCCAAGCAGGTGAAGCTGGAACGCCCCGAGTTCGACCGCTCGGGACGGGTGGTCACCCGTGCTCACACCCTCAAGGTGCGCATCCCCGCCGGCATCACCGCCGGTCAGCAGATCCGCCTGCCGGGCCAGGGCAGCGAAGGCCCCGGGGGCGGCAGCCGCGGCGACCTCTACCTGGAGGTGGAGTTCGCCCCGCATCCGTTGTTCCGCGTCGAAGGCCGCGACGTATTCCTTGACCTGCCGCTCACCCCCTGGGAGGCGGCGCTCGGCGCCACGGTGACGGTGCCCACCCTCGGCGGTACGGTGGAGGCACGCATCCCGGCCGGGGCGCGCAACGGGCAGAAGATGCGCCTCAAGAGACGCGGCCTGCCCGGCAGTCCACCCGGCGACCAGTACCTGATGTTGCAAGTGGTCACTCCGCCTGCGGACACTGAGGCCAAGCGCAAACTCTACCGCGAGATGGCGCACGCCATGCCGTTCAACCCGCGCGCACACCTGGGGTGAGGCGGGTGGCGTGCTGTTCATATCACGCATCCGCTGCTCGGGATACGGAACTCGCGCCGGCTTGGAGGTTCAAAAGACCGGGTTTCCCCTCACCACAACAATGAAGGAGACCACCATGACGACCCTGAATCAGCTTCGCGACGGGCTGCAGCGTGCCTTGGAAAACCTCAGTGAGGGCTGGCAGGAACTGCGCGAGCGCACCACACAGGCACTGACACGCTTCTCGCCTATTCGTCGCGACGTGCAGTCCGCCGAGGATCAGGTGGCGCTGCACAGTTCGCGTTGGGGTCTGCTCGCGGCGGAGGTGCGTGAGGAGCCGGATCAGGTCATCGTGCGCATGGAGGCGCCGGGCATGGACGGTGACGACTTCGACATCAGCGTGGTCGATCGGCGGATGCTGCTGGTGCGCGGTGAAAAGCGCGTGGAACGTGAAGAAACCAGCGGTCATTACCTCCTGATGGAAAGCGCCTACGGACGCTTCGAAAGGGCCATTCCGCTGCCGGCGGAAGTGGACGAATCACGCACCCGTGCAGCCTATCGGCGCGGCGTGCTGCGCGTGCAACTGCCCAAGCTCAACGGCGGCGCGCGGCGCCGCATCACCATCCACGTAGATTGAGATCACCATGACGCACCCGTTTCGCAGCATCACACTGGCCGGCGTCCTCGCCCTGGCCGCCGGCGGCAGCCACGCCGCCCTCCCCGCTCTCGACAGCCAGGGCCAGCCGCTGCCCACGCTGGCGCCCATGCTGGAACGCACGGTGCCCGCAGTGGTGAACATTTTCACCCGTACGCGGGTGCCGCAACAGCAGCACCCGCTGTTTTCGGACCCGTTCTTCCGGCATTTCTTCGATGTACCTCAGCAACCGCGCGAGCGCTTCGCCCAGAGCCTGGGCTCCGGTGTCATCGTGGACGCCGGGCAGGGCTACATCCTCACCAATCACCACGTGATCGACCGCGCCGTGGAGATCTCGGTAAACCTGGCCGACGGCCGCAGCCTGCGCGCCGAGCTGGTCGGCTCGGACCCGGAGACCGACGTGGCCGTCATCAAGGTCCCGTCCGAGCGCCTCGCCGCCCTGCAACTGGCCGATTCCGACGCGCTGCGCGTGGGCGACTTCGTGGTAGCGGTGGGTAATCCCTTCGGCCTCGGCCAGACCGTCACCTCCGGCATCGTCAGCGCCCTCGGGCGCACAGGGCTCGGCATCGAGGGCTATGAAGATTTCATCCAAACCGACGCCTCCATCAATCCGGGCAACTCCGGCGGCGCGCTGGTGAACCTGCATGGTGAGCTGGTGGGCATCAACACCGCCATCCTGTCCCGCAGCGGCGGTAACGTGGGAATCGGCTTCGCCATCCCCATCAACATGGCGCGCGAGGTCATGACCCAGCTCGTTGAGCATGGCGAGGTGCGGCGCGGCCAATTGGGCGCCGCCGCCCAGGACCTCACCCCCGATTTGGCCACGGCCTTCGGGATCCCCGACCAGCGCGGGGCGGTGGTCACCGAAATCACCCCGGGCTCGCCGGCGGACAAGGCCGGCCTGCGCAGCGGCGACGTCATCCTGTCGGTCAACGGCCGCGAGGTCGGCAGCGCGGCGGAGATGCGCAACGTGGTGGGGCTGCTGCGCGTGGGTCAGAAGGTGGAGATCCGCATCAACCGCAACGGTGAGCCCCGCGTGTTGACCGCCGAGGTGCAGGAGCCGCCGGCCGTGGTGGCCCAGGGCGAGAAGGTTCACCCACGCCTCGCCGGCGCCGTAGTGGGCGAGATCGTGGAGGGCATGCCCTACTACGGCAAGCTGAAGGGCGTGGCCATCATCGAGGTCGCCCCGGTCACGCCCGCCTGGCGCGCCGGCCTGCGCCCGGGCGACGTGATCACCTCGGTCAACCGCCAGCCGGTCGAAAACCTGGCAGGCCTGCGCAAGGCGGCCGGCAAGGGCAACGACCTGCTGCTCAACATCCAGCGCCGCGGCTCGGCGATGTTCCTGGTGCTGCGCTAAACAGCCGCTCGGGATCGGGAAACACCAGGATCTAGCGCTCGCCAAGACGCCAAGAACACGAAGGGCGCAACGGCCACAAAGGAAATCCCTTTGCGTCCTTTGCGCCCTTCGCGCCTTTGCGTTGGAGTTGTCTGGCTACTTCACCAACGCCGCCTCGATTTCCGCAAAGGTCTTGGCGACCTCGAAGGTCTGGATGGGGATGCCGAGCTGGCGGCCGATCTGGGTGGCGGAGAAGATGCCACGGATGCGGGTGACGCCGGTCGTGGGATCGGTGTGGCCGACCAGCGCGTGCTGGCGGCCCCAGTCCTTCAGAGTGGCGACGATGTGGCCCACTTCGGAGCGCAGCACCGTGGAGACGTCGATGAGGTCGATGTCTTCGCGCTTGATCATCATGTCTCGCACCTGCAGATCACCGTACTTGATGCCGCGTTCGGCGATGAGCTTGATGACCCGGTCACCCTGGGTGTCGCGGGCGGTGATGAGACCGACCACTTCATCCCCATGCTCCACCACCAACAACAGGCGCACGCTGCGCGAGATCATCACCTGGTTGGCCTGGGTGAGCGTGGCGTCGGGGCCGATGGTCGCGACCGATACCTGGCGCAGGTCGGTCATGACGCACAGCGCCGGCGACTGGGCGGTCACCGTGGCGAAGGTGCTCGGTGTGTGGAAGCTGGTGCCGGGCGGTGCCTTCTTGGCAGCGAGCGCCTTGTAGCCCGCGTCCACGACGGCCTCGACGGATTTCTGCATCGTTTCTTCGACGATTTCTGCGTTTCTTTGGACGGCTTGTTCCATGACATCCTCCGCTTGGTGGTCACCTCATGAGCATGGACATGGCCGGTTGCGTCTGGCCATTTAAACGACTGACTGCACTCCCCCTGTTACTTGCCGGCAATCTTTTCCAGTTTCTCGGCCCGGATCAGCTGCCCGTCCAGGCCGGCCTGCTTGGCGGTGCCGCCGTAAGCCACCGTCATTAGCTGAGAGTAGTAAACGACGGGCATCTTGAACTTGGTGCCCTGCTTCTTGTTGATCTCGCTCTGATAGATCTCCACGTTGGCCTGACACAGCTGGCAGGGCGTGACGATCATCTCGGCACCGTGGTCGTAGGCGGATTCCACGATGTCGCGGATCTGCTTCTGGGCCTTGTCCGGTTCAGAGAAGGCGAGCGCGCCGCCGCAGCAGGTGACCTTCTGGTCGTAGGGCACGGCCTCGGCGCCCACCAGTTCGACCATCTTGTCCAGGTACTGCGGGTTCTCGAAGGACTCGCCGGCGATGCCGAAGGGGCGGTTGGTCTGGCAGCCCACGTAGCCCGCCATCTTGATGCCTTCCAGTTCCTTCACCACCGGCGTCTTCATGGCCTCGAAGCCGATGTCTTCAATGAGGACTTCCACCATATGGCGGGAGCGCACTTCGTTCTTGAGGTTGAGACCCGCTTCGCGCAGGGCCTCGTTGGTCTCGGCCAACAGGTTGCTGTTTTCGTGCAGCCGCTCGGCGGTTTCGCGGTTGGCAAGCCAGCAGGCCGGGCAGCCCGAGACCATGTCCTGGCCGGGCAGGTGTTGCTCGGCCAGCGCCAGGTTGCGGGCGGAAATGGCCAGGCGCGGCAGCTCGCCGCCCTCGCCGTAGCCGATGGAAGTGCCGCAGCAGTTCCAGTCCGGGATCTCGTTGAGCTGGATGTCCAGCTTGTCGCACATGACCTCGATGGAGGTCAGGTAGTTGGATGCGGTGGCGCCTTTCTGGGAGGTGCAGCCGGGATAGAACGCGTATTGCTTCTTAGCCATGGATTCGTGTTCTCCTGTCAGGCCAGGCCCTTGCGGCGGTCTTCGATCTCGCGCGCCTTGGCGATCATTTTCTGGAAGCCGGCTTTGTCCTTGCAGGCATGCCCGCCGAACATCTCCATGGGGTTCAGACGCTTGGCCTTCATGAGACCGAGGCCGATGCCCTGCATGGCGAGCGCGTTCTTGATCCCCTGCACGAAGCCGTCCTTGAAGTACATGGCCAGCGAGAACTTGAGCTCGTTGACGCGGCCGGTTTTCGCCAGGTTGTTCCAGAACAGGCGCGCGATGGCGCGCGTGGGTTGGCCTTTCGGTGCAAGGCCAAGCCGATGCGCGTAGTTGGCAAGCCCGTGCATGATGTGGGTGATAGGCAG
>JALOAT010000048.1 GCA_023228645.1 Gammaproteobacteria bacterium
TCGGCCGAATGCAACGATACGGGGTCAGGTCTTGCCTTTTGCCTTGCGAATTGGGGCGGGTCGGGGCGGAGGCAAAACGCAAGACCTGACCCCGTTCCCCCGTCCCCACGGCATCACGCGCAGCCACCCGGACGCCGCCTATACGGTCAACGCCGACGGCACCATCACCGACACGCGCACCGGCCTCACCTGGGACCGCTGCGCCTGGGGCTGAGCACGCGCGGGGTCAGGTCTTGTCTTTTGCCTTGCGGGTTGGGGCGGAGGCAAAACGCAAGACCTGACCCCGTTCCCCCGCGCAAGACCTGACCCCGTTCCCCCGCGTACCGCCTATCCGCGCTTCAAACGCAGCCTCTCGGCACGAGAGCTTGAGGCGCTGTACACGCCGACGCCAGAGGAGTTGGGCTTCGCGTTCACACTCGCGCGCAAGGCCCAACCGCGGTTCGGGCTGCTGTTGCTGCTCAAGGCCTTCCAGCGCCTGGGCTACTTCCCGGCCATGGAGGAGATCCCGGCGGCCATCGTTCAGTAGCTAAAGGGGACAGCGCACGGTTCGCTGCTCAATCGCAACGTAACCGTGGCCTGTCCCTGATTTTTCAGGCGTGCGTCCCTTCTTCTCCTTCTCCGCGGAAGATCTCTATCAGCGCATTCAGGGCATCGGTGGCAGTGAAAATGCCCAGGAATTGCCCCGATTCATCATTGACGATGACACTGCCGACCTTGTTTTTGGACATGGCGTACGCCACTTCGTCCAGCGGCGTGCTGGCACTCACGGTCAGCGGATCTTCCGCCATGATGTCGACGGCCCGCAATTGGAGTTTTTCCGCCGCGGTCAAACCGGAGAACAGGCGCACATCGCGATCGCTGATCACACCCGTTACGGCGCCACCGCGTACGACGGGGAGGTGGCGGACACTATGCCTCTCCATCAGGCGCCGTAGATCGTCGATTGGCATGTCTTCTGTTACGGTGATCGGATCGGGGGTCGTGAATTCTTCTACCGGCACGGTAATTTTCATGGCATGTCTCCAAAGGGGGGGCGTTCAAATCGGTGGTGGATGCTAAGCAAGCTTGGATAAATAACGATTCATGGTGATCGTTGATTTTCACGCCTACTTTCAGCCCACCAATCCAAGTAACTTATGTCGTCCTGGGGATTGCGGGGACAGTATACCCAGGTACAAGGGGTGGTGTTCGAAGGGACAGGGTGCCGTTGGCGGGGCACGCCCGAAAACGGCGAAATGGTAACTGAGACTGGTGTCCGTTTCCCAAGAATTGACTCCTTACGGTACCGTCTCGCTGAACCGGGATGTGGGTGGAGCGCACTTCGCCGCGTTCGAGGCAGCAGGTGCAAGCGCGAACCGGAAGCGGGTGTTTGAACTCACATGCCAGGGAAAAGGCGACAGGAATGAGGTAGGAAAGGTCCCGCGTTCAAGCGACTAAATCAATTTGTTGGACGGTCCCGGCAGCGCCGTTTTCCTGGAGGTAAAGGTCAGTGGCGCGCACGGCGCCCAGGAGTTGGTTGTCGGCATCCTTCAACATAAAGGGCGAGGCGATCTGGCCAAGGTAAATGGCACCGACATTGCGCTGGTCCAATCCCTCCAGGTGCGTGTCGCCTGCCGCGTTTCGGCTCCAGATCCGCAACTGTCGATAAACAGGATCGGCTGCATCGATCCACCCGTTGCCATGGCTGTCGTAGCGGGCCAACTCCGCGTAGCCATCGCCACTGGTGGGTCCGAACAGTTCGCTGCCGTCGTTGATAGTGCCGTCACCATTATGGTCCAGGGCGAGAAAGCCGCTGCCGGCGCCGACGAAGGCGATCTGTTCTTCACGGCCGTCGGCATCAAGGTCGAAGGCAAACTTTGATTGGGTGAGTTCGGCTGCGGTGCCGTCGAAGTTGATGGCGAGCGGATCCTTCTGTTGCGGTATGTCTTCGGCAGGTCGACGGGAATCCGATAGCGCTTCCGGGGAGAACAGCCTGATTGGCCGGCCCGTCAGGCGCTCGACGAGCAGTTTGAGTAGATTGCATTCCAGGCGGTGCACCGCGTCAGGTCCCCTGTCGCCTTGCGTACACGTCGATGGGGTTTGTGCGGCTGGGCGGGAAGTGGCGGCTGCGACAGGTTCACCGCTGCCCGACGGGGCGCGCGCCGCGCCAGATGGTCAGGGATTCGCGGCGCTCGTACCTTTCAATCGCCGTGTGCTGTGCCGCCATGGCGATGTTGGCATGGCGTATGTGCATGAGTTCTCCTCGCGGAGAAGGGACGCATCTTTGCGGCAGTGGTTAATCGACTTTCCAGGCTTTTTTCTTTTCAATGAAACGTCTGGCCAAGAGGAGCCTGGAACGAAGAGGCACAGCGCCCGGCGGCCAACCTGCACAGGCCAGCCCGAATCCCATGGGGCAGTGCCGCGAATAAGGCTTACGCACAGGCGACTTGGGGGTGCGAACCGTTCCATAATAGGTCGAAATTGGGCGCCGGGAGATCCAGGGCGTCTCCGAGTGGTGGAAGGTACAAGAGAATGAAATGCCGACGAATGCTGTCGGGAATCGCTTTTGGCGGATATTGCTGCGCGCTGGCCCTGATCGTCCTGCCAGGGTCTGCGGTGGCCGGCGCGCCACTGACCAACGAGCCGATTACGCCCGTCCCGGCGCCGCTTGATGCCTCGGACGCGCGCGCCCAGCTTGGTGACCGCCTGTTCCACGACCCGCGGCTGTCCGCCGACAACAGCGTCAGTTGCGCAACGTGTCACGTGTTGGCCCTGGGTGGGGCGGATGGCCGGCCGGTTTCGTATGGCCTGGGCGGCGCCAAGGGCGACATCAACTCCCCCACGGTGTTCAACAGCGCCCTCAATCTGGCGCAGTTCTGGGACGGCCGCGCGCCGTCACTGGAAGACCAGGTGGACGAGCCCTTGCATAGCCCGGTGGAAATGGCCACTACCTGGGAGCAGGTGTTGGGCAAGCTGCGGGCAGACGAGGGTCTGGTGGCGCAGTTTGCCCAGGCCTACCCGGATGGCCTCACCGCGGCGAACGTACGCGACGCCATCGCTACCTTTGAGCGCACTCTCAACACCACCGGCTCGCCCTTCGATCGTTACCTGCTTGGCGACGAGCAGGCACTCACGCCTGCGGCCCGACGCGGTTACCTCCTTTTCAAGAACTTCGGATGCGCATCTTGCCACCAGGGAGCAGCGGTGGGCGGTAACATGTATCAGCAGATGGGGGCGTTGGGCGATTACTTCGCCGATCGCGGCGCCATCACCAAGGCCGACCTGGGTCGCTACAACGTCACGGGCGCGGAACAGGATCGTTATGTGTTCAAGGTACCCAGTCTGCGCCTGGCGACACTGACCGCACCGTATTTTCATGATGGCAGCGTCGCCACCCTGGATGAGGCCATCGACGTCATGGCCAGGTACCAGTTGGGACGTTCCATTCCGCCGGAGCAACGCCGCGACATCATCGCCTTTCTTGAAAGTCTGGTCGGCACACACCCGCGCTTGACGCGACTGAACCGATGAGCCAGCGCCACCTCAGATACACCGTCGTCACCTATCTGCTGATCGTCGCCATGGTCAGCGTCGTGGTGCTGTATTTCCAGAACCGCTCGGTGGATACGGCCTCCCACGGGGCGCGCATGGAAAAGCTGCTGCATCTGCGTCAACTGGACACTCAGCTGGATCGCGACGTGTTGCGGGTCAATTCGTTCCAGCTCACCCATTACGACACCCTGGTGGCGACGGCCAATGAGATGCGCGCCCTGACCGCCGCGATGATGGCGCCCGGCGGTGGCTTCGTGGGTGAAACCAGTGACGGTGTGGAGAAGGCCCTGGCCGATGCGGTGGCAAGCATCCAGCGCAAGCTGGCCTATCTGGAGCGCATCAAGTCCCATGTGGCCTTGCTGCGCAACGGACTCCATTACCTGCCTTCCGCGGTCGAGGAACTGGCCCAGCAGCAGCCGGCGCAGGGTAACCGCCTCGCCCATCTGTTGAACCGGCTTTACCTTTCCAACCTCTTCCCCGGCGAGAGTGACATTGCGTGGTTGCGCCAGGAGTTGGAGGCTGCACGACTCGCGGAAGCGGGTGGGGATCGCAACGCACCGATCAACGGCATCCTCTTCCACATGCAGGCTCACCTCGACCGTGTCGAGGAACTTGCACAGTTGCGTAACGACTACAATGCGGAACCCAGCCCGGCCTACTTCAAGGCGCTCTACGACGCCTACACCGCGTTCTATGGCGAACGTAACCGCCGTTCCGCGCAGGTGAGCTTCTCTCTGCTTACTGCAACGGTGATGCTGTTTGCACTGCTCGGCGTCGCCCTGCGCCGGCTTGACCGCGCACGCGCGGAGACCGATAAGGCATGGCGTAAATTGCGCGATGCGGTGGAAAGCCTGTCGGATGCTTTTTCCCTGTTCGATGCCGACCGCCGCCTCGTGCTGTTCAACTCCCGTTACCTGGAATTCTATCCCTGGTTGAAAGGCCACATCGCGGAAGGCCAGAGCCTCGATGAGATATGCAAGCAGAACGCCATCTCGGGAATGCTGCTGCCCGGCGACACCCTCAAGGCCAATCAGCCTCAGATGCCGTGCAGAGAGCCGCGCAGTTACGTGCAGCAACTGGCCGACGGCCGCTGGTATCTGGCGAGCGACAATCCGACCTCGGATGGCGGCATGGCCTGCGTGCGCATGGACATCACGGAGAGCAAGCGCCGCGAGTTGGAATTACGCAAGCGCAACCGGGCGCTGGAACAAAGCCCCGTGTCGGTGATCGTCACCGACACCAATGGCACCATCGAATACGTCAACCCCAAGTTCGAAGAGATCACCGGCTACGCCGCCACCGAGGCCATCGGGTGTAATCCGCGCATGCTCAAGTCCGGCGATAAGCGTCCCGAGGACTATCGCCAACTGTGGGCGACCATCACCGGTGGCCGTGAGTGGCATGGGGTGTTCCTGAACAAACGCAAGGACGGCGTGCTGTTCTGGGAAGCGGCGTCCATTTCTCCCCTGCGCGACGACGACGGACGCGTCACGCATTTTGTCGCCGTCAAGGAAGACATCACACAGCGCAAGCGTGCCGAAGATACGCTGCGACTACACGCCACGGTGTTCGCCACCACCACCGAAGGCATCATCGTCACGGACGCGCAAAACCGCATCAAAACGGTGAACCCGGCCTTCACCCACATCACCGGCTACAGCCAGGAGGAGGTGGTCGGCCGCGATCCGAAACTGCTCGGCTCGGGCCGCAATACGCCAGACTTTTACCGCACCATGTGGCAGTCGCTGCACACCACCGGCCACTGGTCGGGTGAAATCTGGAACCGGCGCAAGGACGGCACGATCTTTCCGGAATGGCTCTCGGTGGTGGCCATCCGCGACGAGCGGGGCAATGTCCAGGAATATATCGGTGTATTCTCCGACATCACCCAGCGCAAGCACGATGAAGAGCAGATCCTCCGTCAGGCCAACTACGACGCCCTGACCGGTCTGCCCAATCGCGCCTTGCTGTTCGACCGCCTGTCGCAGGCCATCGCCCTCGCGCACCGCGACGAAACCAAGGTGGCGTTGTTGTTCATCGATTTGGACCGCTTCAAGAGCATCAATGACGGCCTGGGCCACGCGGTCGGCGATGACATGCTGCGGCTGGTGGCGGAACGGTTGCGGGTTTGCGTGCGCCAGTCGGACACCGTCGCACGTTTCGGTGGCGACGAATTCGTGATCATCCTGGAAAACGTCAAAGACGTCCCTGCCGTGGCGGCGCTGGCCGGGAAGGTGGTGCGGGTATTGTCCGAACCGTTCCATCTCGCGGGACGCGAATTGTTCATCGGCGCCAGCATCGGCGTGACGCTTTACCCGGAGGACTCCACCGACCCGAACACGCTGCTGCGCAATGCGGACATGGCGATGTATCAGGCCAAGGAGGGCGGCCGCAGCCAGTTCCAGTTCTTCACCCAGGAAATGAACCGCCGCACCGAAGCCCGCATCGAACTGGAGCGCGGGCTGCACCGTGCCCTGGAGCGGGAGCAGTTTACGCTCCAATACCAGCCGATTTTCTCGCTGCAAACTGGCGAAATGGCCTCCGTGGAGGTGCTCCTGCGCTGGAACCATCCGGAGCTCGGGCCCGTACGCCCCGACCGTTTCATTCCTCTGGCCGAGGATTCCGGCCTCATCGCCCCCATCGGCCTGTGGGTGTTGCGCACCGCCTGTGCACAGGTGAGCCAGTGGCGCAAGCGGCCGGAATTTGCCGCGCTGCGCCTCGCGGTCAATCTCTCCTCGCGGCAGTGGCAACTGGGCCTGCCGGTGAGCACCATCCGCGACATTCTCTCCGAAACCGGACTCGCCCCCGAGGCGCTGGTCCTGGAGATCACCGAAGGCATGGTGCTGGAGGGAACCGAAGAGGTCATTGCTTGGCTGTACGAGATCCGGGCGCTGGGCGTCGAACTCGCGGTCGACGATTTCGGCACCGGCTATTCGTCACTCAGCTATCTGAAGCGCTTCCCGGTCAGTGAGCTGAAGATCGACTACAGCTTCATCCGCGATCTGCCGGACGATGAGGGAAGCGCCTCGCTGGTGCGCGCCATACTCTCGATGGCCCGAAGCCTTGGCCTGGCCGTTGTAGCGGAAGGCGTGGAAACACCGGCACAACTGGCCTTCCTCGAACAGGCCCGCTGCGATTACGTGCAGGGATATTTGCTCAGCCCACCCATACCGGCGGAACAGATCCCCGACGCTTTGCACCAACGTGCGGGAGAGCGACTGCAAATAGTGCCCACGGCACGCCTGTCGTAGGTCGCGACGTTAGCAGAGCGCGCTCTTCGGCCGCGGTCGTCACGTGCTGTTGCGCGCCAAGTATGACCCCGTTCCCCTTGCCCTGGACAACCTGGCGAAGGTTTGCGGGGTAACTGGTGCCCCACGGCCCCAGAAATCCCACGGGAACACCCGTCAGCCATTCTTTCGAAGGGACGTTTTCTGCATTTTCGGCGTAACCGAGCGTATGGCAATCGTTGCATCCGCTGGTCGCGATGAGATATCGGCCACGTTCGAGCATCCCCTGGTCACCATGGGATTTTCTGCAAAGGCAGGAGGGGTGATGGCCGCCAGTGCCGCTGTAAGAAAGACGTTCCTTGTCTTCATGTCCAGTCTGGGTGTCTATGCACAATTCCAATGACCGAAAAGCATAGGCGGTTTTTGTATACCCGCGGGGGTTGGTTCGATTTCGCTGGAACCGGCCCTTACGTTGAAGCTGGTCGGCTCATTGAGCCTCGTGAAGGGCTGAAAACAGGGCGTTCAAGGCGCCCTGTTTTCATTGCCGAACGGAGCGGTTTCGTTCGTGCTGCCTGACTCATGGCTCCGAGGCTGCAAAGAGGCCGAGCAGCAGGAGGATCTCCTTCGGATCGTTCACGGTGCCAAGGATGCGGCGGGCAGGTTCGGGGAATTCCTTGACCACAGATGGCGTCGCGAAGATATTTTCCTCAGTGGCACGCTCGGGGTGTTCCAGCACATCAATTAATTCGATGTTGCCCCCGGCGGGGTACTTGGCTTTGAGGGTGTCGACCAGCACCTTGATCAACTCCTGCATCTCGGCGGAGTTGTTCGCGGCGTAGATACGAATCACGTAACCTTGTTGGTCAGTCACGGGTCATTGCTCAAAGGCTTGTGGCCCTTCGAAGACACTGCGGGCGATGACGCGAATTTGATCGCTGTCGAGGGGTTTGTCCAGGACGTTGAAGAGCAGTCCCGCCTGCGCGGCTTCTTGCAACCGGTCCATGAATTCCCTGTGGAACGCGGTGACGATAAACACGGGCACGCCTGCAGCGGATTGTTGCAGGCGTCGCAGGGTTTCCACACCGTCGATTCCCGGCATTTTCAGATCAAGGAAAATCAGGTCTGGCGTCGCCTCGTCCGCCTTGGCGAGTCCCTCTTCACCCGATGCCGCCGTGTCTACCTGGGCCATGTCGTCGAGCGCGTCGCTGAACGCGTCCCGAACACCCGGTTCATCGTCGATGACAAGAATACGCTTCACCAGAGCCTCCATGGTCCACGGCCGACCAATCCACCGGTCTCACTAATAATCTAGCCCGTTTGCTTCTTTTACTCCCCGTTCAGGCAGCGCCACGGTAAACCGTGCCCCTTTGCCGGGAGCACTTTTTAGGGAAAGCCGCCCACCCACGTCCTGGACGATGATCCGGGTGATGGACAGACCCAGCCCGGTGCCCTTGCCAGGCGGCCTGGTCGTGAAGAACGGGTCGAAGATCCTTTGCTGCAACTCGGGGGGGATGCCGGGTCCGGAATCGGCGACCTCGATGCGCACCCATCCGCCTGCTTCGTGGGCAGAGACGCACAGGGTCCGGTCCTCTGCGTGCTCCAGCGCATCGCGGGCATTGAGCAGCAGGTTGATGAACGCCTGTTGCAAGTGGTTTTCCTTGGTGACGACCTTGGGCAGATCGACATCGAAGTGGCGAATGAGCCTGATCTCCCGTACCTTCAGATCAGGTTCGACCAGTTCGAGGGCACGCTCCAGGATGGCGACGACATCCGTTTCCTTCGCCTCTTCCGTGATGGGGCGCGCGAACGCCAACAGGCCATGCAGGAGTGCACGCATCCGCTGCAATTCCCGATCGGCCCTCTCAAGCCTGCGCGCGACCTCCGGTTCTTTGACGACGCGGCGAGCATTGGCCAGGTAATTGATGACACCCATCATGGGATTGTTCAGCTCGTGGGCCACGCCCGCCGCCATGGTGCCGATGGCGGAGAGCTTTTCAGCCTGCACCACCTGCTGCTGGGTCGCGCGCAACTCGGCGAGGGCTTGCTCCAGTTGTCGGTTGAGCGAGCGGAGTTCGTCCTCCGCTAGCTGCAGGGCGGAGATGTCGCGCGCCGCCGCGAAGACGCCCGCGACTTCACCCAGTTCGTCGCGATATACCGCGGCGTTGAAAAGCACAGGCGTAACCTTTCCGTCCGCGCGTCGCAGCTCCAGCCGCACATCGCGCACATACCCGTCGGCGAACGCAATTGCGAAAGCCTTGTGCGCCTTTTCGGGGTCAGTGAAAATCTGGTCCACAGGCGAACCGACGAGCTCACCCTGCGACTTCCCCGTGAAGACCTCGGTGATGCTGTTCACTTGCGCCACCAGGCCGTTGGGGCCGATGGTCAGCATGGGATCGAGACTCGATTCGAGGATACTCACCAGCCGGAGGTTGGTATGACGCAGCTGCTCCTCCACTCTCGCACGTTCCGCGATTTCGTGGGCGAGTGCGGTGTTCGTGACCTGGGTAGCCGCGCGCTCGGTCGCCACATCCTCAAGGACGTTGATTAAGGCCCTTTGGGTCAGCTCCAGTTCCCTTTCATTGGCGGCCGTGTCTTCGAGGATGTTGAGCACCGCACGATGTGCCAATTCTGTGGAGCGCGCCTCATGCGCGACGTCCTCGAGTATATTGAAGGACGCACGCTGCATCGCTTCCAGCTCCTTCTCTTCCTCCGCCGCATCCTCGAACATGTTGAGCATGGCCTTGTCGACCTTCCAAAGCCATTCACTCTCCCGCTGGAGATCTTCCAGGATGTTGAGCAAGGCCCGCTGGTAGTCGTCGCGCGCACTCTCCGGCCCGCGGGTGTCGTTCGTCTGCGGTCCGGGCATCACGGCCGCGTCTCCGGGTCCGGGAGCTGCTGCTTCAATTCCTCGATCTGCTTCTTGAGTTCGATCATTTTCAACTCGCGACCCACCGTGAGCTTGCGGAACCGCTCGAGATCGGCAAGCCGGTCCATTTCCTTCATGCGCTGCTCGGCCACTTCGGCCTCGGCCCTGCGCTGTGCCGTTACGTCGCGGGCTGCGGCAAAGACCCCGAGAACCTTTCCATTCACGTCCCTGTAGATGGTAGCGTTGTAGACGACGTGGGTGAGGCGTCCGTCGCGGTGGCGGATAGTCAGTGGGTAGTCGGTAATGAAGCCACTGGAGAAGGCCTGCTGGTAGCCGGCGCGCGCCTTGTCAGGCTCGGTGAAGTAGGTCGAGAAGTCCGTGCCGATGAGCTGGTCGCGGGGGACGCCGGTGACCCGGATGGTCGCCTCGTTCACGTCGGTGATCTTGCCGTCGGTGCTGATGGTGACAAAAGGATCGAGGCTGGCCTCGATGAGGCTGCGGGCGTACTGGGAGGCTTGGCGGAGCGCCGTCACGTCACGGGCCGCAGCGAAAACCCCGGTCACCTTGCCATGGGCATCCTTGTAGACCGAGGCGTTGTAGAGCACCTCCGTGAGGTGGCCGTCGCGATGGCGGATGGTGAGTGGGTAGTCCGTGACGTACCCTTTGGCGAACACCTGCTGATAACCAGCACGCGCCTTGTCAGGCTCGGTGAAGTAGTCGGAAAAGTCGGTCCCGACGAGATCCTCACGCGTACGGCCGGTCGCCCGTACGGTCGCCTCGTTCACGTCGGTGACTTTGCCTTCGAGACTGATGGTCACGAAGGGGTCGAGGCTGGCCTCGATGAGGCTGCGCGCGTATTGGGAGGCCTGGCGCAGCGCGGTCACGGCGCGGGCCGCGGCGAATACCCCGCCCACCTTGCCATGGACATCCTTGTAGACCGACGCGTTGTAGAGCACCTCCGTGAGGTGGCCGTCGCGATGGCGGATGGTGAGCGGGTAGTCCATGACGAAGCCCCGGGCGAAGACCTGTTGGTAGCCGGCGCGCGCCTTGTCGGGCTCGGTGAAGTAGTTGGAGAAGTCGGTCCCGATGAGTTCCTCACGCGTATGGCCGGTCACCTGCACCGTCGCCTCGTTCACGTCGGAAATCTTGCCTTCGAGGCTGATGGTCACAAAGGGGTCGAGGCTCGCCTCGATGAGACTGCGGGAATACTGGGAGGCGACACGGAGTTGCTCTTCGACGCGACGTTTGTCAGAGATGTCATTGCTCATCAGCAAGAAGCCGATGGGGTGTCCCTCCGTGTCGTCGCGGCGGGTCACCACCACGCTCGCGGGGAAGCGTGAGCCGTCCTTGCGTTTGCGGATGAACTCGCCCTCGGCAATGCCTTTTTCGTAGGCGGTGTTGAGCAGGCGTTCGACGGCGCCGGATTCCACATCCTCGGGGATGTGCAGGACGGCGGAGTCGCTGCCGAGGATCTCGTGGGCCTCGTAGCCGTAGTTGCGACGCGCACCTTCGTTCCAGGAGAGAATCTTGTGGTTCAGGTCCTTGCCGATGAGTGAGTACTTGGTGGAACTCTGCAGGATATTGTCGAGGAAGTTTTTGGTCTCGGTGAACTCATGCATGACTCGCTTCGATTCGGTGACGTCACGCGCCGCCGCAAAGACGCCTGCCACGTCGCCGGTGGCATCCTTGTAGACCGAGGCGTTGTAGAGCACGTCGGTGAGGCGGCCGTCCCGGTGGCGAATGGTGAGCGGGTAATCGGTGACGAAGCCCTTGGCGAACACCTGCTGATAGCCGCTGCGCGCCTTCTCCGGCTCGGTGAAATACTCGGAGAAGTCGGTGCCGATGAGCTGCTCGCGCGGTACGCCGGTGACCCGCACCGTGGCTTCGTTGACATCGGTGATCTTGCCGGCGGGGCTGATGGTCACGAAGGGGTCGAGGCTGGCCTCGATGAGGCTGCGGGCGTACTGAGCGGCTCCGCGATGCGCCGTCACATCGCGTGCCGCCACGAAGGCGCCGAGCACCTTCCCGCTGATATCCCGGTAGAGCGACACGTTGCAGAGGACACCAAGCAGTCGCCCGTCCCGGTGGCGGATGGTGAGCGGGTAGTCGGTGACGAGGCCTTTGGCAAAGACCTGCTCGTAAGCGGCACGCGCCTTTTCAGGTTCCGTAAAGTAGCCGGAGAAGTCGCTGCCGATGAGCTGGTCGCGGGGCACGCCGGTGACGCGTACTGTCGCCTCGTTGACGTCGCTGATCTTGCCCTCGGGGCTGATAGTCAGGAAGGGGTCGAGGCTCGCCTCGATAAGGCCGCGAGCATATTCGGAGGCCTGCTTCATGGCCGTCACGTCATGCGCTACGGCGATGGCCCCGAGCACATGGCCTCGCGCGTCCTTGTAGACCGAGGCCTTGTAGAGCACCTCGGCAAGGTGACCGTCGAGATGACGGATGGTCAGTGGACAATCGGTAATGAACCCTTGTGCAAATACCTGCTGGTAGCAGGCCCGCGCCTTGTCCGGTTCGGTGAAGTAGTCGGCAAACACGGTCCCTACGAGATCGTCACGGGATACGCCGGTGATGCGGACCATCGCCCCGTTGACGTCGGTGATCTTGCCGTCCGGGCTGATGGCGACGAAGGGATCGAGACTGGCATCGATAACGCTGAGGGCGTATTCGGGCGATGCATTTCGCGACCGGGAACGAACGTCCATGGCGCTCTTGTGCCCCCTTTTCCCCACGGGCGGCCTCCGCCCGGATTTCATGGCGTCCACGAAAGCATAGGAGAGCCCGAGTCGCCTGAGAGGGTTGCCGAGGCATGCCGTTTGGGCGCGCGTCGCGGTTCAGGACAGGGAAACCCGATTGCGTCCCGCAGACTTGGCCGCGTAAAGCGCGGAATCCAGTCGATTGATGACGGCGTCGCGCGTCTCGCGCTTTGCGTATTGGAGTAACTCCGATGCTCACGGTAACGCCGCCCACCTCGTCAGGTTCGGTCTTGACCGCCTGCCGAATCCGCTCGGCAAGACGATGGGCGCCGTCGCGATCCGTTTCCGACATCAGGACAATGAATTCCTCGCCGCCGTAGCGGAAAAACTGATCGACCTCTCGCAGGTTACGCTGGACGATACCGCAGAGGTCTCGTAGAACGCGATCGCCTGCCTCGTGACCGAACCTGTCATTCACCTGTTTGAAATGGTCGATGTCGAGCATTGCCAGCGCGAAGCGGCGTTCGTAACGGTTCGCATGGGTCATTTCCTGAGCCAGAGCCCGCTCAAATCCCGCGCGGTTGTCGGAAGTGGCGTGGCTTCATGGCTGTTATCTTCCCGAAACGTTTCCGCTAAAAATATAGTGCTTGGGGTGACGCGTTTGGCCCACGGCGGCTTGCGGCTATGCTTGGGGACGGCGAAGGACGCCGGAGAACCGGCCATGCTCAAGGAATTTTATGCGTTCATCGCCCGCGGAAACGTCGTAGACCTCGCAGTGGTGGTGATTATTGGTGCCGCGTTTACCGGGATTGTTGATTCCATCGTGCACGATCTGATGACCCAGGCACTTGGGCGACTGGGCGATCGAAACTTCTCCGATTTGTATCTCGTGTTGAAGGGCAGCGTGCCCCGCGGCACGAGCTATGAGGCGGCCAAAGGGATGGCATTGGTGTTCGGTTACGGCGCGTTTCTCACAGCGCTCATTAACTTCCTGCTCATCGGCCTGGTCGTGTTTGGCATCGTGCAGGCAATCAACCGTGTGTACAGGAAGCAAGCCGCCCGTGCCGGCGGCGGTCCCTGCGGAAACCCAATCCGAATCGTTGCTCAAGGAAAGTCGGGATCTCCTGAAGCAACACCCTCATTAACAAGCGCGGTTCCAGAGGGGTATCCGGAGTCGGGAGTGGGAGAGCGCAGGCGGGGCGGGCTCGCCTGCGTGTTCATGGCCGTAAACTGCACGGAGGGATTTATGGAACGGCTTTCGAAAGAAGGGATGCTGCTGGTTGTGCTTATCGCGTGGTTGGCGCCTTCCCTGGCACAGGACGCGTTCGTACGCATCGATGCCCCGGAGGAAGGGGCAATGCTTGATGCAATGGAGCAGCACCAGCTGGTATACGAAGTGCAACCCGGTCCTCGTGGCAATCACGTGCATCTCTATGTGAACGATGACGAGGTCGCGATTTTGCGAGAACTTCAGGGGCGTCATACGCTCGAGACGCTGCCACCGGGAACGCATGACATCTGCGTCAAGGTGGTGAACCGCGGGCATGTGCCGATCGGCGTGGAGGACTGTGTCAAGGCAACGGTGCAGTGATTGCAGAAAATCTCGCCTACGCGTTGGTTCAGGTGCTGCACAATTTGGGGGCGGCACTGGTGCTCGGTGCCGCCCTGGCTGCACTGTGGCCGGGCCACCTTGGCGATACGCGGGGGCTTGCCCGGCTCCAAACCGGCGCGTGGGCACTCCAGGCACTCACGGGCGCGGGCCTGGGTGCGGTCAGCTTCTACTTCTACGGACGGTTCCCCGAGATCACGGTGCTGGCGCGCATCGCCTTGGGAATGGAGATCGCGGCGGCCTTCTTCGGGGTTGGACTGGGCGTCTTCTACCTGCGGACATTCGCTACGTGGGCGGAAGCCGGACGCCGCCGCGCCTGGCGTATCCAGGCGGCCCTGGCAGCGATTGCGCTTACCGCTGCGGCGTTCTTACGCTGGTTTTCCTGATCGTCGCTCCGGTCGGCGGCTGGTGGAGATGGAATCCTCCTCCCGAGGATTCGAGCGAATCCTCCCTTCTGCGTCCGCTTCGCTACAAGCGGAAGACGGCGACCATGCCTTTGAGTTCTTCGGCGAGACGGGCCAGTTCGGTGCTGGATGACGCGGTCTGAGTGGAGGCCGCCGCGTTTTGATCCGACACCTGGGCGATCTGGACCACGTTTCGGTTGATTTCTTCCGCCACGACGGTTTGTTCCTCGGCGGCACTGGCGATCTGCGCACTCATGTCGGCGATGGTTGTCACCGAACGGGTGATTGAGTCGAGTGCCTTTCCCGCGCGGGCCGCCATGGAGACGCCTTCTTCGGTGCGCTTCTCGCTGGTTTCCATGGCGTCGACGGCCTTGCGTGCGCCGCTCTGCAGCTTTTCGATCATCGCCTGGATCTCCTGCGTCGATCGCTGCGTACGGCCGGCCAGGGTACGCACCTCATCGGCAACCACGGCAAAGCCGCGGCCCTGCTCGCCGGCGCGAGCCGCCTCGATGGCGGCATTCAGGGCGAGCAGGTTGGTCTGCTCGGCGACGGCGCGAATCACATCGAGCACCTTGCCGATCTCATCACTGTCGGCACCCAGTTGGCGGACCGAGTGGGCCGCCCCGCGGATGTCCTGCGCCAGCACATTGATGGTGCGCACGGTGTCCTGCACCACGTCGTGGGCCGTGTGGGTTTCCTGCTGAGCTTCGCGCGTGGCGTCGGAGGTAGACGCCGCGCTGCGCGCGACATCCTGCACGGTCGCGCTCATTTCATTGATCGCTGTTGCGACCTGATCGGTCTGTGACAACTGCTCGGTGATGCCCTGATTGGTTTGCTCGCTGACGGCGGAAAGCTCTTCCGCGGCCGTTGCGACATGATCCGTGGAACGCAACACCTTGCTGACAAGCTGCCGGAAGCGAACGCTCATTGCATTCACCTGATCGGCGATGAAACGGATCTCATCCCGCGTGTGCATGACGATTTGCACGGTGAGATCGCCGTCCGCGATGCGGTGGATGCCGTCTTTCAGCTCGGCGATGGAGCCCATGACGGCGCGGTAGAAACAGGTAAATAGGTAAGCGAGAGCGACAAGCACTGCGAGAATCACGCTCAGCGCGAGGCGCTTGATGGTTTCGTAGTCGGCCATGCGCTGTTGCAGCACCTCGTCCAGCGTCGGGACGATCACATCGAAAAATGCGAACACCGCGTCGATGGCGCGTGTACTGCGGTCGAATATTTCGACCGCAGTGGTCGAGACCTCTTCTTGGGCCATCATGCCGTTGAGCAAGTCGAGATAGCCATCGATGGTGTTTGACGCCTGCAAACCGGGCTGATCGAGGCGAGCGCGCAGGTGCGGGTCGTCGCGCACGATGGCGGCGAGGTTATGCGACAAGTCCTTATTGGCTTCACGAACGCGGTCCACCCGTATCGCGAGTTGTGCCCACGATTGTGGTTTGAAGCTGCCGTGTGCAGCGATGCCGGCCGCGATGGCGCGGGACTGTCCCATCCCTTCGGTGAGCGCCGGCAACCGTTGCACCATCAGCTCCATCATGTAATAGCTGCCCAGCTCCGGATCGAGGATCAGGTTGGATGTCTCGGCGAGGTGAGTGATGAAGTCGCGCAGACCCTCGATGAGCGCGGTGTGGCGCTCAAAGCTCTGCGGCGCGGTGTAGCCGTAGACCTCCTGCTTGAGCCCGTCCCAGGCCCGTTGCAGTGACGCCAGCTTGTCGCCGGTCTTCAATGCCTGGCGCAGGCGTTCATCGGTTGCACGCAACGCCGCGAACTGAGCATCGATGGCGGCCTGCCGCTGCTGCATGCGTGCACGGAAGCTTTCGTCGCCATTGTGAAACCCGGAGCTCATGCCGCGGTGTTGCTGAATGTCCGCGATGGGCTGACGCAACCCGGCAATGTATTCGATGCCGAGCCGCTGCTGTTCCATGAAGCGGATCCGTTGACTGACCTCGTCCACGAGGAAATAACCCATGACCACCAGCGGGACGAGAAAAACGATGCCGATGAGCAAGAACTTGTGCGGATACCGCAGTCTGTTCAGCAGGCGTATGCCGGGGTTTAAGACGAAATGCATTCACGCTTCCTCTTAATGAAAGGCGTTCGCGGCATGCACGCCTAACAGCATGCGATGTGCAAGCAAGCTCGGCCAAAACGCACACAAAACCAGTGGTAACCGGCCTGCGGTAGTCCGGACGTGAAGGGGATAATGACGCGAACGTTCAGGGGAACGCAAAACATTCGGCCTGAGTATGGCAACGGGACTGGTCGGAGGAGAGCCGCAGGAAACCTACCGAAAACACCGTCAAGCGTGAGGGTAGGGTTCAATTCCACACGCAAGCTGGCACAATACCGGGCTTTTTAACGGTGCTCGCAATGGTGCGGGACACCGATGACAGGAAAGCGCAGAGCCTTGCTGACCATTCAAGTAGACGCCCTCTGGTCCTCCACGATCGCGATCATGCTGCTGCTCATGGGGAAATTCCTTACGCAGCGTTATGAACTGCTCCGCCGCTACTCGATTCCCGAACCCCTGTTGGGCGGCGCCTTGAGTGCGGCGGTCGTGGCGGTTGCCTACTATGCGCTGGATTTTCGCGTGGAATTCTCGCTCGATTCCCGGGATACGTTGTTGCTGTATTTCTTCGCAGCCATCGGCCTGAGGGCCGAAGTACGCACCTTGGTCAAAGGGGGACGTCCATTAGTCGTTCTGGGTCTACTCGCCAGTACCTTCATCGTGCTGCAGAACCTGACGGGAATGGCCGTTGCGGACGCGTTTGGGCTGGATCCGAAGACCGGGTTGCTGGTGGGCTCGGTATCGCTTACCGGTGGCATCGGCACCACCATGGCGTGGTCGCCCATCTTCGCGGAACAGCACAGCGTGCTCAACGCCGCGGAGCTGGGCATCGCCGCCAATACCGTCGGCCTGTTCGCGGCCTGCATCATAGGCGGACCTACGGCGGCATGGCTGTTGCGGCGCCACCAGATCACCCCGTCGGGTGATTTCCGCCTGGCCGTCGGCACCATGGACGAGCGTTCCACGCGCTTCAATTATTTCTATGTGCTGCGCGCCCTGTTCCTGCTCAACTGTACGCTCATCCTCGGCCTCGCCATGGATCAGCTTTTCAAAGACGCACCGATCACCCTCCCGACCTTCGTCAGCTGTTTGATGGCGGGCATTCTGATTCGCAACCTGCCGTTGCTGACGGGCCGTGACGTCATCGAGACGTGGCCGGGCACCCTGAAAGGCTTGGCGCTGATCTCGGACATCACCCTCGGAATGTTCCTCACCATGGCGCTCATGGGCATGCAGCTCTGGTCGTTGGAGGGGGTGTTCACCTTCGTCATTGCCGCCCTGGTGGTGCAGATCCTGCTCGCGATTGTCTACGCGGCCGTCGTGGTCTTCCGCGGCATGGGCGGCGACTATGAAGCGGCCGTGGTGTCAGCGGGCTTCAGCGGCATCTCCCTGGGCTCGACCGCAACCGCGGTGGTCAACATGAGCGCGGTCACGCAACGCTTCGGCGCGGCGCATCACGCGTTCATCGTGGTGCCGCTGGTGTGCGGATTCCTCGTGGACCTGGCCAATGCGGTGATCATCGGCGGAATACTTACCTTGTGAGTGGCCACAGAGCCGAAGAGAACGGCCCAACACAGAAGCGCAGAGACACAGAAGACACAGAGACGGCTGTGTGGAAGGGTCTGGTCGCACTTACCCCTGGTCTCTCTGTGCTCTCTGTGTCTCTGCGCCTCTGTGTTTATCCTTCTCCTCTTCTTGAGCGTGTCAGTCCCACGAAATTCTGAGCCGGCTATTCGTTAAGTAGCAGGAGTTCGAGATCGTGCTCCGCTACGGACAGCGGGGCGATGCCATGGAGCGGGTAGACCTCACCAAGCCGCTGTGCATATTCCATCTCGCCTGGCTGTGCCAGGATGATCACCCGGGCCCGCGGAGCGTATTTGGGCAGGCTGGCGAGCAGGGAATCCAGGTTGCTGATATGGCAACTGGCGTAATTGTTCCCCCAGGCATAAACGAACTCCGCAAGGATGAAGTCTGGCGGCGTGCGCTTGATCGCAGCAATGGCGCGGCGCAGCGAGTCGACGGCGATTTCCTGCAGCCCGAGCCGCGCAAACAGCGCGGCATGGCGAGGGAAACCGAGTGTTGCCGGGAAGGTCAGAATGGTTGATCGATCCATGTGGCGGTCCATGAAGGGTTTTCGCGAATTCTACTGCCGCACGATATGAAACACTGACGCGATGCGTGTGTTCCAGTACGCGTTCGCCGAAAATCGGTTCACAAGATTATCAGTTGATGCTGATTAAATGACGTGCCCCCGATGTTTCCGTAACAGAGGGCACGGGGTACTGACCATGTGATATCGTCGCGCACGACAACGGACTGCTATCACTCAACAACGAACATGAAGATCGGTTGCAGCGAGCCCTGGCAAGAGCTCAGTTTCATCGATGGTCTTGATGCCATGCCGGTGATGACATGGCTTTGTGAGCCCGGGGGAAAGCGTCGGTATGTGAATGCCGCATGGCTCGCGTTCACCGGGTGCTCGCCGGAGCAGAGCCTGGGCGATGGCTGGCTCGGCTATGTCCACCCCGACGACCGACATGCCCTCATTCTCGCCCATGGCAACGCCGAGGCAGGATCTCGCCCGCCAAGCGTGGAGTACAGGCTGTACCGCACCGACGGTACCTTCGATTGGGTGCACGATCGCGTCACTCCGCTGCGCAGCGCCGACGGCCACTTGGTCGGTTACCTGGGATGCACCCTGGATACCCGTGCGCGTGATCAGGCAGAGCCTGACAGCCTGACGGACGAGGTGCTCAACGACCGTATTCTCGGCGGCAATCAGTATTGGACCAAGCTTCTCGATACGGAGGGCCGCCTGCTTTCCATGAGTGCAGGTGGCCAGCGCTTGCTCGAGATAGACGACATCACGCCCCACCTCAACACGTCGTGGTGCGAGACATGGCCGGAGCCCCATCGCACGACGGCCTATGCGGCCGTTGCCAATGCCGCGGCCGGGGGTACCAGCACCTTCACCGGGTTTTCGCACACGGTGAAAGGAACGCCGAAGTGGTGGGATGTGATCATCGTTCCGGCGGCGAAGAGTGCGGGAAACGAGCCACGGCTGCTCGCCATGTTCCGGGATATCACCGAGCAACGGCTTGCCGAGGAAGCGGTGAAACGTAGCGAGGCGGAATACCGCGCCATTTTCGAGCTCTCGGCCGTCGGCATTGTGGAACTCGATTATCCCAGCAAGCGCTTTACCAAGGTCAACCGCAGGTTCTGTGAGATCGTTGGCTACAGCGCAGCGGAACTGACCAGTCTTTCCGTGGTCGACCTGACACCGTCGGGCCGGGAACTGGAATACAACCTGGCACTGCACCGGGCGTTGGAAACCGGCGAACGGGACGAGTACGCCCTGGAGAAACGCCTGCGCCGCAAAGACGATCGCATCGTGTGGGTTCAAGTGACGGCAACCGCCGTGCGTGATGAGAGCGGGGCAATGGTGACCATCGTGGGAATGGTCGAAGACATCAGTGCCAGAAAGGCGGCGGAGCAGACGCTGCTCGACTCCGAACACCGGTACCGCGCCTTGATGGAACATGCGGGCGACGCCATCGTGGTCGCCGATGCACAGGGCAAGATCATCGACGTCAACCGACGTGCCATTGAGCTGTTCGGCTATTCAAAACGGGAACTGCTCCGGTTGGACCTTGGTGTCTTGTATCCGCGGGTGCTGGAGGGCTCGAACCACACCGATCTTTCGCTTTGCGAGCATGCGGTGTCCGCCGGGAACGGGCGACAGGTGCCGGTGGAGATAGCCGTGACCCGCATCCCGTATGCCGACAGTCATCTTTACCTGGGCAGTTTTCGGGACATCTCAAGCCGCAGGCGACAGGAAATGGCGGAACGGGCGAGCCGGGACAAGACACGCTTCCTGGCCACCGCCAGCCACGATCTGCGCCAACCCATCCAGGCCGTCAATCTGCTGATGTACATGCTGCGCTCACAGGATCTGCCGCCGGCCGCGCTCGCGCTGGCCGACAGGACCCAGGAGGCCATGGCCGGGTTGAGCAGGATAGTGGATGCCCTGCTCGACATCTCCAAACTGGACGCGGGCGTGGTCAAACCAAGGCTGGCGAGATTCCGCCTCGACATGCTGGTGCAGGAGCTGTTGGACGAACATCGCCCCATAGCCGATGCGCGCGACGTCACGTTGCGGTGCGTAAGGTGCAGTATCTACGTCTGGTCCGACCGGGAGTTGTTGGCGAGGATCCTCCGTAACCTGATCTCCAACGCCATCAAATATACGCCCGCGGGGCGCGTTCTTATCGGTGTGCGGCGAAAGCCGGGGCGCGCCTGGATTCAGGTGCTGGACACCGGTACCGGCATCGCCGAAGGCGATACCGAGCGCGTCTTCGAAGAGTTCCGGCAACTCGGAAACTCCGCTCGCGACAGGCGCGATGGGCTCGGGCTTGGCTTGTCCATCGTGAGACGCCTGGCGGAACTGCTGGAACACCCCGTGACGGTGTGTTCGGTGGTGGGGCGGGGTAGCTGTTTCGGCGTGGGGGTCCCCGTGGCCGATGGTGGTGAACTTCCGTCATCGCGAAGCCCTCAGCGGGCCTTGCGCGGATGGTGCCAAGGGGGCCGTATCCTGGTCGTGGATGACGAGGTGGACATCCGCGAAGGGCTGGCCATGGTGATCGGCCAATGGGGATACGCAGTGAGGGTCGCCGCGGACCTTGCCGCGTCCATGGCCGAATGGGACGAGCACGCCGCCCCCATGCTGGTCATCGCGGATTATCGGCTGGGAAACGTGACCGGTATCGACGTCATCGAGGCCGTGCGGCAGCGCGCCGGGCGGAACGTGGCGGCCTTGCTGCTCACAGGCGATGCCACGGCGGAGACCCTGCGCGAGGCATCGAGCCGGGGCATTCAGGTGCTGCGCAAGCCGGTTGCCGTGGAGCACCTTCGCCGGGCCATTCTCGATTGTCTCAACCGGGCAGCCGCCCAGGAACGAGGCTCCACTCATTTGTGATCACCTCGCTTGGTCGTTAACGCTGCGCGCACCTGCCTGCCGAAGATGCGTTCGCGTCGCCGGCGTTCATGCTCGGCCACGTGATGGCGTTCCTCGGATTGGAGTTTCAGGTAGTGGGCCCATAGGTCCGGCTCCAATTCGCCGTGCTCGACCGCACTGCGCACGGCACACCCCGGTTCTTCCCGGTGGGTGCAATCTGCGAAGCGGCAGTGGTGCGCCAGTTCGGCAACGGAGCCGAACTGGCGGATTACGCCGCCTTCCGCCGCGAGTCCCACCTCCCGCATCCCGGGAACGTCGATGATGCACGCCCCGCCTGGCAACGGAAACAGCGAGCGGTTGGTGGTGGTATGCCGGCCCTTGGCGTCGTTGCCCGTCGCTTGAGTGGCCTGCCGATCATTGCCCAGCAGATTGTTCACCACCGTCGACTTGCCGGCGCCGGAGGAGCCGACTACCACAAGCGTCGTTCCGGCACCGAGCCACAGTGCCAGGCACTCGGACAGCGGATCGTGTAGCGCATCCACTGCAAACACCTCGGTGGCGGCGGAAACCCTGGCCTTCACCGCGCTACCGCGGCGGCGCTGTCTTCCGCCAGATCGGCCTTGGTCAACAGCACGACGGGCGTTATGTCCGCCTGGGCGGCGATGACCAGATAGCGTTCGATGCGGTGCACATTGAACTGCGCATCGAGGCCACTCACCACGAGCATGACATCGACATTGGCGGCGATTGCCTGGGTCTCGATGCCGCCGGCCTGACGCCGCACCACAAGCGTGCGACGGTCCAGGCAGCGGACGATGAGCGGCGCGTCGGCTTCCTATACCACCCAGTCACCCACGGTCGGATAGTGCTCGGCGCCTTCATGACGAAGCCGCCCGGCCACGGTGGCCGTGAGTTCCTCGTCGACGGTGATCACGCGGTACCTGCCGCGGTCGACCCGTAGCACACGCGCCACGCGCAGGGAATCAAGCTGCTTGAAGGGCAGTTGGGAGAAAAAGAAATTGCTCCAGCCCATGGGTAGGAGACGCGAAAAGCGTAGCGCCTGCCTGACATGCGCAGAGGAAGTGACACACAAATTCGCGATTCACCGATCCCCCTGTTGGGAGCGCTCTGCGTTGAGGGAATTCCTTAAACCTGGCGCGTGGGGTTTCATTCACACACGGATCGTTAAAGATGCGTATTCCCACTGTCGATTAGCAGCACTGCCACGAAAACGAATCGAAGATAACAATGAAAAAGACCGGAACACTGCTCCGCGTATGGGGGCCGCTCTTGGTTGCCGCCGCGCTGATGGGTTGCACCCGTGTAATCGTGCAGTCGGAAGTGACGACCACGACCGTTCGGGCTGTCGGGTATGGCACGGTGAACAAGGACCCGACGCTTTCTCCGCCGCAGCAGCGCCTGTTGGCGATGCGCGCCTCCAAGCTCGATGCCATCCGCAATCTGGTGGAACAGGTGCATGGGCTCGAGTTGAATGGCCAGAGCACCATCGGTGCCATGGCCATGCGCAATGACATCTTCTACACCTACCTGAACACTTTTATCCGTGGTGCCAAGGTCGTGAGCGTCACCCCTACCGATTCCGAGACCTTTCAGACCACCGTCGAGCTCACGTTGATTCCCGGTTTTTACGCCTGTGCACAGCGTCCTACGGTGGCCACTTGCAACGCGCCTTACGTGCAAAGCTCACGTTGGGACAGGACGTGCACAAGCGCGGAGGTTGCGCTTGATGCGATCACGCAGGGTGAGGCGGCGTGCTTCCCTACGCCACGCACCGTCTATTACGTGACGCCCTAGTGGCGCGGGCGCGCGGCATGTGGGCAGCAACGCTCGGGCGCCGGCTGCTGGTGGTGTTGCTTTGCGCGAATGCGAACAGCGTCGGGGCGGAGATGTTCGTCGAGGGCCGCGCGGCCGTCGGCGACCTGTCGCTGTCGGCGGCCCGCCGGCACGCCATCCAGGATGCGCTGCGCACCGCCTCGTTGGGCGGGGATTTCCGCGTTCAGTCCTTCAGCACCATGGGCAGTGACGGACGCCCCTGGGACAACCTGCGCGTGGAGAGTCAGCTGGACGTGTCGGGCGCGGCCGTCGTCGACGAGTGGCAGCAGGGCGGCATCATGCACGTGCGTATGCGCGTTGCGCCGCGCGAGGATGGCAATTGTCAACGGCTCGGGCTGCGCAAGACCGTGGCGATGGCGGAGATCCCGTTGCGGCGTCCGCAGGACGCGGAATTCCTGCGCTTGGCCCGGGCGATTCCCCGCGAAGTGTTGATGCGACTGGAGCACGACGGCCGATTCATCGGCGTCGATCGTAGCGCCACCCGGGTGTTCGTGGACCTGGAGCGGGCGCCGGACAGTGCCGGCCATGACGGCACCAACGCGGTGGCGCAGCTCGGCGCTGACGAAGGCGTACAGTTTGTCGTCGCCGGGGTGATCGATCGCATGGAGATCACCGGCAGCACCGGCCTGGCGCGTTTGCTTCCGGGTGGGGCGCCCATGCTGCATCTCGATGCCCGCCTGTTCGTCTACGATGCCCTGGGCGGCAACCTGCTGTCCCACTGGGTCTATCGCGATGCACAGCCGCTGTCGCGGGAGATAAACAACACGCCGTGGAGCGTACGCGAGGCGGTCGCGCCGGCCGTGCAACAGCTGGTGCACCGCGCCAGCGCAGACATCGGCCGGACGTTGGGCTGCCAGCCGTTCGCAGCCCGCGTGGTGGCAACCCGCCACGGTCAGGCCGTGCTGGATGAGGGCTCGGAAAGCGGCATCGGCATCGGCGACCAGTTCACCGTGCATCGGCCCGAGTTCAGCGATGCCATGGACCGGCGCATCGGCGCGCACCCGTTTGCCACGGTCACCGTCGAGTCGGTGAGCCCGCAACAGGCGGTGGTGCGCATCAAGGACGGCGGCGGCAGTCACGACCTGCGCGTGGGCGATATCGCTTCCCAGTAGACCGTTCGTCGTTCATTCTTTCAATCGGCGTCGGACCTGTTGCAGGGTGCGCAAGTCGACACTCTGGTGAGGGCCGCTGCATGAACCGGTATACCGCGTGAAAAAACAGGACAGAATGATGCGACGCGCGCTTGGCCCCCTGTTGTTGGGCGTCTTGATCCTCGCCGCAGCCGTGCCTTTCGTGCTGCCGCTGAAGGACGGTCGGCCGCTGCTCGATTATCGGCGGATCGACTGGCCAACGCTGCCAGACATTCGCATGCCGGCGACAGGCGGCGACGTCCCCCCGGCCACGCCGGTGACCATCTACAAATGGCGGGGCGCCGACGGGGAGTGGCAGTTTGACAGTCACCCGCCTGCCGGCGGTGTGCCCTTCGAGGCCGTCAGCGTCGACCCGGGCGCGAATCTGGTCGAAGGCATCCGCCCGGCGCCCGCGGACCCGGTCACTGTCCCGGTCGCCCCCGCGGTCGTGGGCGAAGCCTATTCGCCTGGGCGTATCCAGCGGACCCTCGAAGAGGCGCGCGAGGTGCAATGGTTGATGAACCAGCGCGCGAAGGATCAGGCGGACGCCTTGCGCGCCCGCTGAATGTCGCAGGCGATCTCACGTCGCGCAGCAGCCGATCGTAGTTGTTCCCGTGCTCGACTCCTGCGGCTCGCGAGACTGCCCCCGTCGGCCTGGAGTTGTCGTTCGATCGCCTCAAGGCCTTCAGTGGCTTGATTTTCGGCCTGGGCACGGCGCAGGTGTTGGTGACCACCATGCTGGTCGGCGCGGTGGCCTTCGCCTGGGACAATACCCTCGAGGCATCCATCATCATCGGTCTGTGCTTCGCGCTCTCCTCCACGGCGATGGTCATGCAGTTGCTGAACGAGCGCGGCGAGATCGGCGCCGCGCACGGCCGCGCCAGCTTCGCCGTGCTGCTGTTCCAGGATCTCGCGGTGGTCCCCATTCTCATCCTCCTGGCCGCCTTCGGCGCCAAGGACGGCAACATGTGGGGTGAAGTGGCCATGTCCCTGCTTCGCGCCGTAGTGGCGGTCGCCGTCATCATCGTGGTTGGCCGCTATGTGCTACGCCAACTGGGTACCCCCCCGAGATGGTCAACGCCTGCATCGAACAGATTCGCGGCCGCGAGTACGACACCTTGCGTGCCGGGCTGCTGCCGGAAGTGCGGACATGCGCGAAGTCGCCTGAGCGCGAGTGATCCACGGCATCGCGGAACAGCTCAACCTGCTGGCCCTCAATGCCGCCATCGGGGCGGCGCGTGCGGGCGACGGGCCGGGGCTTCGCCGGGGTGGCGGAGCGGGCCGGGCATCTCCAGGGGCTGGTGGGTCGCTTCAAGACCTGAACAAGCGCGCCGCCCATAGCAAGGCTCCTCTCCCGCGCGAGGGCGACAAGCCGGCTGAGCGCGGCACCTTCGCCGCGCGATGACCGTTTCACGGCGGTTCCGCGCCGGGCCCCGCCTGTTACAATCCCGCTACTTCGTGCCAAGGGTGTAGCCCAACACCTTTCACGAGACATGGGAACCATTCACGCGAGGTGCCACGCTTGTCTTCCGCCATCACCGAATCCGCTGATCCCCGTGCGGTGCCGCGCAGCCGCGTCATCGTGGCCAGCATGGTCGGCACCACCATCGAGTTCTTCGATTTCTACATCTACGCCACGGCGGCGGTCTCGGTATTTCCGCTGCTGTTCTTTCCCAAGTCGGCGACCGGCACGGAACTGCTGGCCTCCATGGCGACCTTTGCGGTGGCCTTCATCGCGCGTCCCGTGGGTTCCATGCTGTTCGGTCATTTCGGCGACCGCCTCGGGCGTAAGGCCACGCTCATCGGCTCGCTGCTCACCATGGGCATCGCCACCTTCTTCATCGGCCTGCTGCCCACGGTGATGCAGATCGGCCTGTGGGCGCCGCTCATGCTGACCATCCTGCGTTTTTGCCAAGGCCTCGGCCTGGGCGGGGAGTGGTCGGGCGCCGCGTTGCTGGCGACGGAATACGCCGAGAAGGGCAAGCGCGCCTGGGCGGCCATGTGGCCGCAGTTGGGCGCGCCGTTCGGCTTCATCCTGGCGAACGGGTCGTTCCTGCTGCTGACCAGTGGGTTCGACTACAACTCGTCCGTGGCGAGCCTCGACCACGACTTCCTGGTGTGGGGCTGGCGCATTCCGTTCCTGGCCTCCATCGCCATGGTGGCCGTGGGTCTGTACGTACGCTTCAAACTGGAAGAGACGCCGGTGTTTGCGCGCGCCGTGGCGCGCGGCGAAAAGCTCAAGGTGCCGCTGGCCGAGGTGTTTCGCAACAACCTCAAGGAACTGGTGCTTGGCACCTTCATCATGGTGGCCACTTACGGCGTGTTCTACCTGATGACCACCTGGATCCTGTCCTACGCCATCGGCAAGACGGAGCTGGGCTTTCTCGGCATCAGCTACCGCGATTTCCTCGTGCTCCAGCTCGTCGCCGTATTGTTCTTCGCCGGCACCATCCCTGTGGCCGGACGGCTGGCGGACAAGTACGGACGGCGCAGCTTCCTGCTGGTGATCACCGCCGCCATCATCGTGTTCGGCTTCAGCTTCAGCCTGTTCCTTTCACCCGAAAACATGGGCACGGGCGAGCACGCCAACCTCGGCCTGATGCTGCTGTTTCTGTGCGTGGGCATGACGCTCATGGGGCTCACCTTCGGTCCCATGTCGGCCATCCTGCCCGAGCTCTTTCCCACCAACGTGCGCTACAGCGGTTCGGGTATTGCGTACAACGTGTCGTCCATTCTCGGCGCCGCACTCACGCCCTTCGCGGCCGTGTGGCTGGCCAAGGACTTCGGCGTCGGTTATGTGGGGTTTTACCTGTCCTTCCTTGGGCTGCTCACCTTCGTCGCCCTGTGGCTGTCCCACGAGACCCGCGACCTGAGCCTGGACAGCCTCGCAGAGGACGAGCGCGTGACCTTCGGCGTGGAGACCAGCTCGCCCTGAGACACGGTTCAACGCGGAGGACGCGGAGGCGCGGAGGTCGCGGAGGGATCTGGGGTTCGGATGTTCAGCTGTGGGAGCGAGCTTCCGCTCGCGATTTTCTCGGCCATCCTGGGCTGTCTCTTGGTCACATCTTCCCCGCACACGCCCTCTCCCTCCGGGCCCTCTGGGAGACGAGCGCATGGATGCGCGAGGTAGAGCAACGCAGGAGCGGTTGCCGAGGGCTGGGGAGAGGGGATCCATTCAGGTGACTAAGAGACAACACAGGCGGCGGTGGGGCGCGTTTACGGCGCGGCGTTCAGCGCGGGCACTTGCTGGAGGACCGGCATGCCCGCGGCGCCCGGAAAACTCATGCCCTCGCCGCGCGGATCGCTGGCGGCGGATACGCGGCCGGTTTTCCTGTCCCACAGCAGCGCCTGCATGTTGCCCCAGGGCTGCGACGTGACCTCCAGGGTGTGGCCGAGCCGCCGCAATTCCGCGGCAACCCCTTCATCGAAGGCATCGGGTTCGGCGAAGACCTTGTCCGGCAGATACTGGTGGTGGAAGCGCGGCCGGGCGACCCATGCCTGCGGGTCTTTCCCGTCGGCCATCTCCAAAATGCCGAGCAACACCATGGTGATGATGCGGCTGCCGCCGGGGGTGCCCAGCACCGCCACGCGGTCCGGCCCAGTGACGAAGGTGGGCGACATGCTGGAGAGCATGCGCTTGCCGGGCGCGATGGCATTGGCGTCGTTGCCGACCAGGCCGTAGGCATTGGCCGCCCCGGGCTTGGCGGAGAAATCGTCCATTTCGTCGTTGAGCAGTACCCCGGTGCCTTCCGCCACGAAGCCCGAGCCGAACGGGTAGTTGATGCTGAGGGTGGCGGCCACGTAATTGCCGTCGCCGTCCAGGATGGAAAAATGCGTGGTGTCCGTCCCTTCCGGTTCCTGTGCGTCCGTGCGCGGCGTGGAAGGGGTGGCGCGATCCAGCGCGATGTCGGCGCGCAGGCGGGCGGCATGGGCCTTGTCGATGAGCTGCCGCGTCGGTACCTCCACGTGGTCGGGATCGCCGAGGTGTTGGGCGCGATCCCGATAAGCGCGACGCATGGCCTCGATGATCACATGGCTGCGACGGGCCGGCGGGAGCGCCGCAAGGTCGTAGTCCTCCAGGATGTTGAGCATGGTGATGAGCGCCACGCCGCCGGAGGACGGCGGCGCCGCCGCCGTCACGGTGAACCCGCCGTAGCGGCCCCTGAGCGGCGGCCGTTCCACCACGCGGTAATCGGCCAGGTCGTCGAGGGTCCAGATGCCGCCCGCCTCGCGCACCGCCGTGACCAACCGCTTCGCCACGGGCCCGCGATAAAAGCCCTCGGCGCCGTGCCGCGCCAGCGCCTCCAGGGTGCGCGCCAGATCCGGTTGGCGAATGGTGTGGCCGAGCTCCGGCACCGCGCCGTCCCGCAGGAAAATGCGCGCGGCGGCTGGCGAGGTCTTGAGGGCGTCCAGGCGAAAGCGCGCCAGGCGCTGGTAGAGCGGCGTGACAGGGAAGCCCTCGCGGGCGTAGCCGATGGCCGGCGCCAGCGACTCCGCGAGAGGGAATCGTCCGTAGTTCTGCGCCAAATGTACCAGCGCCGCCGGTGTGCCGGGAATGCCCGCGGCGAGCGGCCCGTCCATGGACCGGCCGGGGATCACCTCACCCTTGTCATCCAGGTACATGTCGGCCCGTGCGGCAGAGGGGGCACGCTCGCGCCCGTCGATCATGGTCTCGAAGCCATCCCCGGCGCGATGGATGAGCCAGAATCCGCCGCCGCCGAGCCCCGAGCTTTGCGGCTCGACCACCGCCAGGGCGGCACTCACCGCCACCGCCGCATCGAAGGCATTGCCGCCCGCGGCGAGGATGCGCAGTCCGGCCTCGGAGGCGAGGGGGTGGGCCGTGGCCACGGCCGCACCCGATGGACGTTCCGCCGCGGCGGGAATGCTGAACAGCAGCACGAGGACGAAAAGGGTTTTACGCATATCGAAGCAACTCCTGAACCTTCGCAGCCCAGATAAGACCCGTTTCAAAAAGACGTCGCGACCTTCTTTGCGCCGCGGCGGTCACGTAGGCGCTGAGCGATAACTTGGTCCACGAAAGGCTTTCGGAAGGTCTGTCAGCCGCGCTCGGCCATGGGCACGTAGCGGCGCTCGGGCTCGCCCACGTAGATCTGCCGCGGGCGATCGATGCGCTTGCTCGGGTCCATGCTCTGCTCGTGCCAGTGGGCGATCCAGCCCGGCAGGCGGCCGATGGCGAAGATCACCGTGAACATGTCCGTGGGGATGCCGGTGGCGCGCAGGATCAGGCCGCTGTAGAAGTCTACGTTGGGATAGAGCTGGCGCTCGACGAAGTACGGATCGCTGAGGGCGATCTCCTCCAGTTTGCGGGCGATGTCGAGCAGCGGATCGGACACGCCCTGCTCGGCGAACAGCCGCTCGCAGGCGCGCTTGAGAAGCTTGGCGCGCGGATCGAAGTTTTTATACACACGATGGCCGAAGCCCATGAGCCGGATGGGGCTGGACTTGTCCTTGGCCAGGCGCACGTATTCCTCGGCGGTGAGCTGCCCGGCGTGGATGGCCTCCAGCATCTCGATCACCTTCACGTTCGCGCCGCCGTGCAGCGGCCCCCACAGCGCGCATACGCCGGCGGCGCAGGAGGCGAACAGGTTGGCGCGGCTGGAGCCGACCATGCGCACCGTGGAGGTACTGCAATTCTGTTCGTGGTCGGCGTGCAGGATGAGCAGCAGGTTGAGGGCGTCGCGCGCCGCGTCCGAGCAGATGTGCTGCTTGTAGGGCTCGGAGAACATCATGTGCAGGAAGTTCACCACATAGGGCAGCGATGGGTCCGGGTAGATGTAGGGCAGGCCCTGGGAACTGCGGCTGGCGTAGGCCGCCAGGGTGCGCACCTTGCTGATGAGGCGCGCCGCGGCCTGCTCGAAGCGGCTCGGGTCGTCCAGTTCGAAGAATTCCGGATGGAAGCAGGACAGGGTGTTGATCATGGCCGAGAGCATGGCCATGGGCGGCGCCGAGCGCGGGAAGCCCTGGAAATGGTGCTTCATGCCCTCGTCCACGTTGGCGTTCTGGGTGAGCTCGGCGCTGAACTGGGCATACTGGGCGCGGGTCGGCAGTTCGCCGAAGATGAGCAGCCAGGCCACTTCGACGAAGTTGGGATTCTTTTCGAACTGCTCGATGGGGATGCCCCGGTAACGCAGGATGCCGCGCTCGCCGTCGATGAAGGTGACGGCGCTCTTGCAGCTCCCGGTGTTTCCGTAGCCCGGATCGAAGGTGATGAGCCCCGAGCGGTCGCGCAACTGGCGGACATCGATGGCGCGCTCGCCTTCAACGCCGACCAGGACCGGCAACTCGACCTCGGTCTCGCCGAGGATCAAGCGGGCTGTTTCCGACATGACAATCTCCTGTAGAAGACATCGGGCTGACCTTCGGCCGGGTCA
>JALOAT010000049.1 GCA_023228645.1 Gammaproteobacteria bacterium
GTCTCAAATTTAAATATTCCTGATGAGGAATAAGTTTTCCACCACACATAAAATTCCAGTCTTTCTGTTTTGGTCCCATCAAAAATAAGGTCCAAACATCAGGGACTTTTGGATCAAGTTCTAACCAATGCAAATCAGTTGCTGATCTGCTAGTATGATATCCTGGGCCTCTCCAAAAGGTACCTTCTGGTTTATGTTCCCAATATCCGCCTTTTAATATATAGGTTTGCCACGACCAAGGATGATCGTGAAATCCATCAAGGTCAGATCTGATTAAATTGTGGATAGTTATTCGAGCGAATGGTCGAAGATTCATATAGTAGAATCTATCTAGATATGGCGTAGCGCCATCACGTTCCATAATTGTAAAACGTTTTCCTTGATTTTTTAAATCTTCTACTACATTTTGTAAATTATTACCTTGCTGTAGGTAACGTCCGTGTGATACTAAGAATGATTCTTCCGTGTCAGCATTAAAAGTCAATTTTGCCTCCATTAGAAAATAGAAGCGGCCGAAGCCGCTTCTATTCACTTCACCTTAGCATTTTCTCTACGAGAAATTGCAGCTTTCAAGGCAGCTTCAGTTTTGTACGACTTACCAGTAGCATCATCAGTCCAAGCTGATGTTCCTTCAGCGAGTTCTGGATTAAGTGTAGGATCGTACTTATAAGCTTCCTTAAACTTAGCATCAGCATCAGCTTGAAGCATTTGCGCCTGAGCTAATAAGTTGCGAGCGATCGCTTTATTGTTCTCACTGGCATCAACTGCATCATTGTGATTTGAAACTGTAAAATTTGGCTCATTTGCAGCTTCCATCTGTGGCGCTTCAAATGCTTGTCCTGAATCTTTCCAAGCAGTATAAGCTTGAGCCAATTCAGGTGTATTTTCCAACATCATAGTGTAAACTTGCGATAGTGGCAATTGTGTATTTGGTTTTGGTACCATCAATACTTGACTTACAGCAGCGCGAGTAATCGCCGCTGGTGTATTGAACAAGAATCGTATCATATTCACACCATCATATTCTAAACCGTGTAGATGTTGTGAAAACCACACTTTAGATTGTGCGATATTAGTTTCAACTTCGCGAACTACCACTTCTTCAAGAGAATGTGGTAGACGCTCAGCTTCAATAACAAATACATAATTAAGATCTGATGGATCTGGCATCAACACGATGACTTTACGTCCAGATGAAACACCTACGTGCTTCAACATTTTGCCTGATCTATATAAATCCATATTATTTTCCTCTCATCGAGTTAAGTTAGTTGGCTTATTCGGCGCCTTCTTCCGTAGCTTCAGCAGCTTCTTCAGCTGGTGCGATGGCCTTAACAACTTCCGCAATACGGTCACGAACCTGGCCAACCTTAGTGATATTTTCACCAGTAAATGCGCCGCGAGCAGCAGCAAAATCGATAATTTGGACAGCAGCAGCCAAATCAGCTACTGACAAATTAACACTCTTATCTTCAACAGCTGGTGTTTCAACAACAGTTTCAGCTTCAACTTTCTTTTTTGCCATTTTATATTCCTTTCAAGAAAAAATGCAAGGTTTAATTGTTTCTAAATTTAACATAGTGGGATTTAATAAGTCAAATTTAATTTTAAAATCTATCTAAAATTTTTCTTAGATCGCCTTCAATTAAATTTGACTTATTATTTGGATCAATGGTAACTGGACCATCCCAATTCAAGTATGGAATCCACGACTCGTGTGCAACAGTGATTGGGTTCTTTCTCGCATTACTTGCAAGTTCCCAATATGACGGTCTCCACGGCTGTTTCATTGGCTTGATCTTAGTGCTATCACCCTTTGCTTGATTGCAAGGCAAACACGCGCTTGAGATGTTTTCCCAATTCGTCTTACCACCTAAGCTACGTGGAGTTACGTGCTCAAATGTCAGTTCAACTGGTCGAAACTTATTACCACAGTATTGGCAGACATAATTGTCCCTTAAGAAGATATTTTCCTTAGAAAATTCAATCTTACCGCTATGCTGCTGGAATTCCTTCAACATAATGATTGACGGCATTCTCAATTGAACAGATGGTGATCGAATAACCCAAGTATCATAGGATTCAACAACGACTGCGCGATCTAGGTAAATCACACGAATAGCTTCTTTCCAATGTGTTGTGCTCAACGGAATAACACTAACTGGGTTACCATCGGCATTTAGAACTAAAGTCGCATCTGACATTGTTAACTTTCCTTTTCAATATTTATTGATCTAGAAGGTCAACTTCATTGCGCTTAGTTGACCTCCTTTACTTGATCCAGTGTCTAAAAATATAGCCTTTCCGCCTTTTCTACCATTTTGGTAGTGAGGATATGCTTTATTTCTGATATCGTGGCCGACAATAACAGTTTTTTCTACTGGTATATAATCGACCCAATCATACCTACGAGTTGGATATCCATCTTCTCTTGGCGTTGCTTTCATATCAACTTGTCCAAACATTGACATTGATCGTGTCGCTTTTGCAAATTGATATTGATCCCAAAATTTAGGATCAATTGCCCCGTGAGCAAAAAAATAGTTACCACAACTCATAATAAAACAAGAATTATCATATGTATTAATAAATTCATCTTCAAAAGAAACCAAATCATTTGGTTCCAACTTTTCCATATCCTGAATAGTAGTCAATATTCCTCCCTGACGGCGGACTCTAACATTCTGTTCTCTGGATTGGTTAATATATTTAAACAATTTAAATTCGTGATTGCCAATTAACATTCTAGCTTGCCCATTGAGAATCAATGCATTTAATTCACGAAAACATTTAACATTGTCCAAACCATAATCCATAACATCGCCTAGACTGATCAGAAATAAATTTTCCTCTCGGGCTTGGTGTAGGACAATTTCAAATTCAGGCCAATTACCGTGGATATCACCCACAACGAGTGCTCCAGCGAACTGGGCCACCTCATTAGTAATATCCAAATAATTTATCACTGTAAAAATCCTTTATAATTCGTCAGCAGTGTAACAAGTCAATCAATCAGTGTCAACAGGATTCTTCAAATATGGGGATGAAAGGAATGGAATATATTGATTGTTGTTTTCTAAAACCTTATTCAACTCGTGCCTTGAAGCAAATTTCATAAAATGAAATCCAATATTTTTCCGCTCTTTAGGTTGTGATAAAACCGTCGCAATATATAGATCCATAGCCTCTCTAATTTCCTGAGGTTGCTGAGTTAAATCAACTAACATTATGTTTCTTTCATAAAGATCTTTAACTTTATATGATTCACCGAAACCATCTACCCAGGATTCTAAAATGAAATTATTCCATTCATATCCTCTATTAATTCTATCTTCAAAAACCTTGTCAAGCCGTGTTTGTCGAACTTTCGGCAAAACTGATGAAATATTGTCACTCATATCACCACGGACTATTTTTAAGAACTTCGCTTTCTCAATCCAATCATTGTCAGGAATAAAGTCTGGATTAGGCTTGCCATATTTGATCTTACCATCATTTTTTAATGTAAAGTCGACCGCCTGGCCTTTATCATTTACAATCTTTAATGGTGATATAGTAAATCCATTCATAGCATCATACATTTTAACATTTGGCGCCAGAAGCTGCACATAGTCCATATCACTAGTGACAACAATATGCTCATCTTCTGGATGGAGCGCTATAAATCTGGCAGCCAGGTCATCAGCCTCACTGAATTTCTGATGTAGAACTGTGCAGTTCGTTCTTTCATCCAAAAATGTGACAAATTCATTCATACTTGAAAAAAAGAATTCATCAGCCTCAATTTCTTTAGCCGGCTTTAAATTTTTTGCACTGACTCGATTTTTCTTATAAGGTTCATAGACATCTTTACGCCAAGATCGTCCATCCATACAAAAAACAACGTGATCAGCCTGATGTTGATTCCAAATCTTTTTAATAGAATTTAATATGACGTGCATTGCAAGTCCAGTTTGGGTTACTACGTCACCGCTCATTGAGAATCGAGCTCTATACAATAGGTGATTTGTATCAATTATTAAATATTTCAAGTTTCATTCCTTTAAGAAAATTTCTTAACTTCTTTACCATCTTGGGTTTTAGCAGCTTCCTTAACAATTGTAGTTTTAGGAATAGTATAATCTGCTTCAATTTCGTTAGCCATTTCTGTCTTACTTACATCATTGAACCATTCTTCAACAATCTCGTCATCAACCAAACCAGTATAGCCATTTTGTTTCAAGTATTGCACGAAAAGATGATTATAGTCAAGTTCAAAGGAAAATCCATCAATGCCATCTTCCGGTTCATACGAACTAGATACTACTTTAATCCAAGGCTGTTCTAAAACTGTGGCCACCTTCTTTTCATATTCAAAATTTGATATTTCTCCCAAAGTGACTTGCTGCTTTAACACGGCGAGTTTATATTCTGTGGAAGTTTCACCATATTCAAATTCAGCTTTTTTAAGCTCATATTGATGAATTGATATCTTGCCTTGATCGTAATCTAACTTCAATTTTGCCAACTGATTAGCAGTTGGGTCATCAGATGTTTCTATGTCAATCATTGCCATCTGGAATTCGTGATCATCAATCATTCCAGAGGAAGCTTTCAAATTCAAAATGGTTTTCTTACGTTCTTTTGTTGGTTCTTCAAGTTCTAAAAGTTTAATCTCTCTATCTGTACCATCGTATTCATACGCAATACGGGCTTGATCACGAACCTTACCCTCAAGTCCCCAATGACCTGGCAGCCATCCGAACGGAATCCATCTTTTTCTTTTAGCCATTTTAATCTGCTACCTTTTTGAAATGTTTTTTTAAATGTTCAGGAATCTTATCATACTGATCTTGGTCAGCTAAGATGCCAAACCGCAACTCGTGTTCAAAAAATGTCGAATTTTCATCGAGGCCAACGGCTTCAATTATTGTCAACAAATCAACAGTAGATTTCACTACCTTAGTCAAGTTAGGCTTTGATTGATATGTAGCCATATGTTATTTCTCCATTATGCCAATCCGGCGTAGAGGTGTTGCTGAAGATTGTACGTTAGACCATTATTTACACAATAATTGGCAGTATATTCGTGATTGATCTGATTGGACTTCATATCCAACAACCCTTCTTCCCAAAAGGAAATAACTTCATCAACATTTGATCGTTCACCAATCTTGATATTATCAGTAGAATATTCCTCATCAAATTTACGAGGAAATTTATTATAGATATTCATCGGGCTTACGAAAATCTGCCTACCAGTTTTATCTCTCCACTCAAAAGCCCATTCTGGTATTGAAGAATATGGCGAATCTTTATCAGCAGACATAACAAATTTTAAACAATTAGCTCGTTCTAATGTTTCAGCCCTTGGCGTTAAGTATCTAACTGGGGCACCACTCTTTTCAAGACATTTTGGGCTCACTACCAAGCAAGTCTCTTCTGGGATTTCTGTGAAAACCGTACCATTACTTTCAATTTGAGAATATCTAAATTCCTTATTTACAGCATCAAGTAATTGCTTAATGTTCTTCTGCAACATTGGTTCGCCGCCAGAAAGCACAAATACTGCTTCTTTCTTTTCACCAGCCATATAAGGAGGAACAAAACCACCAAAGTGATCTACAATTGCAGAATTTACTTCTTTCATCAATTCATCAACAGTAAACCAATCACCATTATCAAAATAAGTATCACAAAAGCTACAAGCAAGATTGCACTTAGCAAGTCTGACGAAAAAAGCAGGATATCCACGATATGGCCCCTCGCCTTGTAATGTCATAAATCGACTTACCACCATCAAATCGTCTCGGCCATTGAAGAACTTCTGACCAACTATGGAATTTTTACCGAACACGTTTATAACTTCCTTTTTTAAAATATCGACCTTTACTATAGCCTAAATCTATGTAAAAATCAATTTCTTCTTTTGTAATTTTCTTGTTAATGCCGTCTTTAGTAATCCAGCATTTTCCGTAATTTGAATTCTTTTCGCCCATTCCACCAAGAGCAATATTTGCTCGGTGTTGATCGGTAAATTTCATTCCAGTCCGGGCATTAGAAATTTTCTGTCTAGTTTCTTCTGAACGGTTCTTACCTTTATGCCAATTTGACTTACCTTTATGGGTTGCAGATATTTTTGCTCTGGCTTCATCAGTATGAGTTTTTCCACGCATACCATTATTATCAATTATCTTTTGCCGAGTTTTTTCCGAAAGAGGTATGCCTTTTTGTTTTTGGCCAGATCCAACGGGACAAACATTATAGCACTGCGGATTTGGTATCTTTAAATCTGAAATTAGTTTCGACTCTGCCAGCAATGCATCATTTTCAGTTTCGAATACAAACAAAATTTCTTTAGTGAAATTTTGTTTGCCATATTTTTTAATAGCACGAGTTATTCGAGTGCCAGATCCTAAATATAAATCATTAATATTTTCTGTAGAATGTTTACCAATATAAAACATACCATTTAATTGATTTATCGTTTTATAAACTATATGATACATATATCTCAAATCAAACAAAATTTAAAATCAAGCAACCCACATTCTTTGCTACGAAAAATTTGACCGTCGCGTTCCATAATAACCAATGCACCAATTGTTATATATCTTGATTGTCCAATATTAGACGATATTTCAGATACTAATAACGATTTACTTGGTGATTTTACTAATTCATTCTTAATAGACTGAATTGATCTTTCCATATCCATCTTATCAAATTTTTTGAATGGAAAATCCGTTGTAAAAATTTCTATTTTTACTGATAACGAAAATGGTCCTGATGATAATGTCTTATGATAATTTATCCATCCATAATTATGTAGAATATTCAAGCATTTTACAACATCGGCATAATTAATTTTTAATAATTTAGCTATATCTTCATCAATTACTTGACCTAAATTTTTGCCTACAACTTCTTTACCTAGAAAATATTTAATTTTTTCCATATTTGACCAACGGCGATAATCAGTTGAAATTTGATTTCTAATCCATTCAGAAAGATTATTGAAGCCATAATCAGCAATTCTCCCTGTAATCCACCCAATAAACCATTCTAACATAATTTTTCCTCGAACAAGTTTTCACTATAACAAATAGTGACATACGTTTCAATTTCTTTTTATGAGAGCATCATTAATGCCATCATTATTGTTTCCCAGTTTTCTTTTACGTGTGGATTTTCGCCAATCTGTTTGATTAGCTGTCGCCGATGTTCAATAGCATCGTGGGCTAGTCCCATCATCGCTATTCTATTATTAGCCATAGCGCCAACCATATCATAAAGAACCTTTGCCTTAGCCTTAACATTTTTAAGACTATGATCAGACTCAATATAATCGTTGAAATTATATGATCGTAATTCATTCTTAATATTGTTAGCTGCTCGTTCCAACTCATTTAGAGTTTTTATAAAATCTTCATCTGACATCATATTATTTCACCATTGCCATAGCTGTTTCAATTGTTGCCCATAGTTCTTTTATCTGCGGATCAGTGCTTGCTTGAATAAATTTTTCAGTATGTTCGCGCAGGCCACTGAGAACGTGGGCCATACCACACGCTATCCAAAACAACTCCGTTTTTGCATCAGCAATTTGAGTCGCCTTTTCAAGCAAATAATCTTCGATTCTTTCGCCAGTATTGATATCACGTTCTAATGCAAGATTGTCATATGTAACACTATCCAATCGATCTATTAATTTATCAAGCTCTTTCTGATATTCGTCCACTATTCTTTTTCCCACGGATAAACAAGCCAAATTGGATCAATTGCCTTGTTTATCTCAACTGCATAAAAATCTGGTTTGAACAATGTTTCACCACTGTTAAAATGGAGACAAACAGACGTAGCGGTTAATAAAAATCGAGCCGACTGATCAGCTAAAGCATCGTATATTTGATGCAAAGTTTCACCACTATCACATATATCATCTACAAAAAGCACTCTCTTTTTATAAATTGCTTTTGCGACATCTATCGGAAGTTCTTCCGGAGGCTGGCCATCACGAGTTTGCCAATTTAAACAAACTAAAGGAAGTCCTAAATGATGACTGAGTTCAACAGCAGGTACTAGGCCGCCGCGGGCGATCCCGACGACTACATCATAGTCGTCGGAATTAAGCATTGACTCCAGTTTAGTAATATCCTGGCCAAAATCTGACCAAGAGTAGTAAACTTTTGTTGTCACGAGTTATAACCTTTCATACCAGCCAAAAGCTTGTAGAATTCATCCTTAAGGGCCGCGTCGTCACGGAATTTACCACGCATAATAGCAGTAGTCATATCTGACTCGTGTTCACGGACACCACGATGTGTCATACAGTGATGTTCTGCCTTCAAAACAACAGCAACGTTTGGCGTTTCAGCAAACTTTTCCAATTCGTCAGCAATTTGAGTAGTCATTTCTTCTTGAATCTGTGGACGTTCAGCAATCCAATGAACCAATCGATTAAACTTGGATAGTCCAATAACCTTTTCTTCAGGGAAGATTCCTACCCAACAACGTCCAACAATATTCTGGAAATGGTGTGCGCAAGTGCTGCGAATACTAATTGGTCCAGCAGTATAAACATTCTCATATCCAATGTTTGGAAATGCTGTAATCTTTGGTGCTGGAACATATCTACCACCAAATGTTTCACGCAAGAACATTTTAGCAACTCTGCGAGCAGTATCTTGGGTATTGTGATCGTTTTCTGTGTCAATAACCAAAGTTTCCAAAACTTCTTGGAATTTTGCAGTTAGTTCATCTTGAAGAAGATCCATTTCACCAGTATTGATATACTCTGAAATGTTTTTATTTGAAACAAACTCGCCGCCTGCTTCAACAATACGTTGTCTAATCTGTTTGGAAATTGGGAGTGGGGTTGATCCGCAGCAATCGTTATTATTTGTCATTTTTATTTTGCTTTCCTATTTAAAAAGCAAGATTCTAAAAATATATCTCAATATTTCTTGTCTCTTGCCCGCTTATGCGATAAGTTTGACTTATTATTTTTTAATTTTACATTTAGTTGGATGAAAAATCAATTTATTTCATCCAACTAATCTGTTATACATATCAACTGGATTGATTGCGTTTTTTATAATTTCAAATCTTTGATCATAATCTTCCATATGAACATCATAATTTCTGACGTAATCAACTATAATATCAACCAATTTATCTCTATGTGGCAAGTATGCATCAAAGCTTGTAGTCCATTCGCTTGGATATACATTTTGTGGCAAATGGAATTCTGGATAACAGGCGCGGTTTGGTACAAGTGGTATAGCACCACACAAAACGCTTTCCATCATTCCAATGCCAAAATTCTCGTGAAGAGAACAGCTAAATGTTACCTTTGACCTACTAAGCAAATCGTAATACTCATCTTTATTTAGATTTTCTTCCTGGGTCATTACGCCACGAATATCTGATGGTAAATGATCTCTTAAATCTCTAAAAATCTCTGGTATTTTGTCTTCATTCAATCGATGAGTGAATAAAACAACATTTTCCTTTGGAAGGCTTTTGCGATATGCTAAATTCTCCAAATAATTCATTGGCAATCCAACTGTGACTACTCTATGATGATGCTCTTCAGGTATATTTAGATTTTTCAAAAATAAATTACGATTAAAGTCTGATGCAACATAAACTGCATCACAAGCATAAAACCAAGCACGTTCTTGATTATGTGACCAATCTTTGCCCATTTTCATACCAAGTATGTCTGACGGGTCATACGCACCGGCGTGGCAGATTGAGTAAATTTCAATCTTGATCCCTGACAGCTCTGCCATATAGCGCAGAGCCGTGATACCAAAATGCCACAAATCTGTTACGAGGAATCGATCACCGGATTTAATATATCCTTCCTGGAACAATTTAGCAATCCGTTCAATCTGTGATGATTTATAAGCATTTGTGTGAAAGAAATCCAAAAAAGCACCAGTTGAGACTTTATCATTTCCTTGAATACCATTCGTGCCAACAGTAGCAATATTAAAATTACTACCAATCAGATCTTTATAGTATTCTAATTGGTTTGGTATTTCAGTGTACCATTGTTTAGTATATCGAGCATCTATTGGCTCGAGCTCAACAATCCAGCAAGTATTTGCCATTTTATTTTCCTTGTATGACTGGTTGGAAGAAAAGGGTTGCGCCGTTTTCTCCGTCTTCCGAAACCGTAATGTTAAATGCCCGGTTTGGGTATTTTTGTGAAATTTCACCCGCAAGGTCCTCTGCAATCATTTCGCAGCTTTTATAATCAAGCTGCAAAGTTTCCATTGAATACAAACGCTCCAACCAGCGCTTGAATTGTATAAATTCAATATCCCGGTCGTTATGCACGACATCAATTTCCACCCTAAAGTGGAAAATATGACGATGAGGAACTCCTAAAAAGCTTACATCGTCCCAATCACCAGTTGCCAATTTTGGGTCAGTATCTGCACCTGGATACTTGTGAATACCTTCCTTCTGGAAGGTAACAAATATTGTTCTTTTTGTAACTATCACGCTATTATCCTTCATCAAATAAATCATCAAAGCTGATTTCCTGAATCACTGATGGTTCAGTGTCTTGATTTTCATCTTCAACTTCATTATCTTCAACTACATTATATAACTCATCTTCATCTTCATCAATATATTGTGACGATTCAACTGAATTGACTTCTGCAGGCGTCATACCAAGAACATTGTTAAGAGCTTCCATATTGTCAGCCATTACTTTTGGATCAAACTTGCTGCGAATAATTTCTTCAATAGCAGCTTTACCTTCAATCATTTTCATTGGCAAATTAGTCTTAGCAACTTCAGGATTTGGATCAGTGTAATACTTTAATCCGGTTTGAATTCCTTTAATGTGCTGTTCAACATTCATATTCATAATTGCTGAATAGCCCATTTCATCCCAAAGTGACTGCTCTTTGTAATTTCCTGCATCAAGGCGAGCTTTAAACTGTTCTTCAGTTTCTTCTTTTTTCTTTTTAGTAGGTTTACCGTCACGATAGCAAACATCACCTACTGTGATCATTTTACCCAATGTGGTATCATCGTGGGTTGAATAGGTTTGTTTGTCACCAATATATTGGAAAGTGAAATTTTCCCACAACTCACCACTTCTGTTTTCTGACAAATGTGAAAACATCCTACTAAGTTCCTTAGCATTCTTGTCTGGCATCACATCCATTCTAAATGCCATTTTTTGATTGTTAACTATGAAGTTACTATATCCTTTACCTTTAGCAGTGCAAAGAAATGGTGAAGCAGCATCATAAGTAACAATAAAATTAGGATTGATTTCTTTTCGTATCTCTTGTTGAATAGTAGTGTAAAGCAATCCAGCATTAATTCTACTAATACCAAGAAAATGCATTAACAATGGAACATCATCGCGAAGCTTGCCACCTTGGGATTGAGTCGTCAAAAATCCTTCATCATACATTATTTTTAAACGCTTCATTAACATCTGAAAGTCAAACTTCAAGTTGCCTGGGATAGCCCATCCTTCAAATGCTCGATCTCCAATAGGATTCCCTTCAAAATCGAGGGCGTTTGGATCATTGAATTTCTTGACAGCTTCCCACCAAATATCGCCTTCGCCTTGCTTTAGGCGCTTTGTTTCATTACCCTGGTCATCAGTATAGTATTCATAATCAAGTTGCATCTGATTATCAAATACCATTATGTTTCGACCTTGTAGAACATTAAGGAATTTAGTTTCACCAACAGTTCGGTGCTTGATGAAATATTCACAATTCCATTTAGTATGTTCCAAACAGTCATCAAACATTACACCACTATTTGGCAATTTAAAATTCGCAGTAATGTATTGACCATAAGTTTGTTTTAATATTGGGTTGTCTTTCTTACCCATATCATCATAAAAACAAACACCTGGATTGGATTCAATCAGTTTTTTAACATCATTTATCTTTGATGTTTTTTGCTTATCATCCAATGACGAATCATTGTTAATATTGGCAATAAGTGAGTTCAAAGCAACGGTATTTTCAGGAAGAGCATTAAAGTTTTTCTTGAAAATGATGGATTTTGTATTAGTGATTGAGGTCGTTGGAATATCCAAGATCATACTATAATCAGCACTATGCTCCAACCACTTCATAATCTTATGACGAAGACCTTTCGTATCAATGGTTAAATCATCAATAGCACCAGTTGATAGCTTGCCTTTCAAAACACCAGTACTCAACTGGTATCCACCAGAGTCGCCAACAATCAATGTAGCTGTTCGATCTCTAGAGTGGAATACACGTTCTTTATCCTGGCCTTTTTTAATATCCAACTCAGCGTGTCCTGCTGAATACAATGCCCAAGGATACCAAAAAACATTAGTATTAGCATTTAGGAAGTCAAAGTCGTCAAATGAATTCAAACCCACAGGGATATTACCATCCCTGAGGTTTTTCTTACTCAAACTTTTTGTATAAAAGCTGCTAATGCTTGGCAGGAAGATAGCCGCATCTTGGTTACCCGTCAAATACTCTGTAGCATTAGGGCCTTTTTTATTTTTTAATAAATCAGAAATGTCCAGTCTATCGGCCACGTGTCTTTATCCTTTTATTATTGTTGGCGTGGTGGGATAGTAAATTCGTACTGTGCAATACCAGTTTCAATGGTAATTTTTAACATACCACGATCACTAAATCCAATGCTTAGTGTAGCATTTGATGCCAATTTAAGCAATTTATTAACCTGATTAATGTCCCAGGACCAAGTATTTTTTAATAAACCTGAAACGTCTTGGTGGAATTCGATAGTTGATTCGTTTCCAACTTCACCCAAGTTAATGAACAAACTGTCATTACCATTTGATCCTTCTTGAATCTTGACTGAGAACACATCACCATTTGATACAGATACCATCTTGTCCAAATATTCAATCGCAGCCGCAGTTGGCGTGAATTCCACTGCATAATCAACTGCTTTTGGTGAAAACTGTTGTGGGATCAAATTACGAGCAATAACTCGGAAATTGTTTTCCATCTTAAATGGCTTAGCTTTACTGAATACAAATTTCTCAATTGCATCTTCTTCAGTTTCTTCAAACTCAGGAGTTCCAGCAGAATCCAAAATTGGATTACCATCAGCATCTTTCTTTTCAATACGTACCTTACGTGCTTTACGAGCAACAGTCACAACGTCTGCTGGATCTTGATACAAGTTCAATATTGACGCAAGACGGTCCAAATTACCAATGCCGCTTACACCATCAAAGCTTTCATCTTCTGCCAACACGTTGCCCTTAAGGATAATGGTTCGACCATCATCAACGCCTTGGAAAGTAACCTTACCTTCCTCACCAGTAATCTTTACGGTACCGATGTCAGCAGCCCTAACAATCTTTACCAAATCTCTTAAAATATCACGCATTAATTTTCTCCATTAATTCTTATCTATTATTAACACACTTAGACCAATTAAATCAATATTATTATCAGTCAAACGAAAATAAATCTTCAAACGTTTCTTTAGATGCTTTAGTAGCACTAAAGTTATACCCAAGAACACCAAAAATATTGGATAACTTCTTGTCCAAGAGAGCCTCTTCCATTGCTTTATGGTCAAACGGAAGATCTTGGAACCAGTCAGGAAGATGAGTTTGATCCACAGGATATGCAATACTCGTTAATCCTAATGGGTTGTCCATTAGTTTACAAACCATAACTTTCATACCATCAGTGATTTCATTACTATAATGATCGTCAAACCGCTTCTTCATATTATTCCAATTCATCGCAGCTCGAACGTGGCCAGGCATATTAACTTTGCCAGTTTGTTCTTCTCTTGCCACATATCCAGTAATACCATTTGCACCTTTTGGTGATCCCTTCTTCCAACCTGGCCATTCTCTAAATTCCATTCGGAAATTGTCAACGAATTCATAAATTTCTTCATCATCCGTACCATCCAGGACCTTCATCAAAACCTCAGTTAAGAAATTTTGAATGACCTTTGGGGTATCTGATCTCTTGATTTCAATACCAAGTGCCTTCAACTTACCAGGCTTACCATCAATATCAACACGCTTACCGTCAATATCATAGCATAGAGCTGCATATCTCTTCTTCTTAAGATACATACCACGTTCAGCCAAAATTTCCCGGCCAGCAGCAATAATTGCTCCTCTTTCTAAGCTGGTATTAAACCTGAACCTCATAAATTCTGGGAAACTTTCGTTCACCAAATCTGCAATATTGTCATAAAGCTCAGCAACAGTTTCCTTATTCCATTCATAATGATCTTTAAGCACAGGATATGCGCTAAAATAACAAGAGTCAGTATCACCATAAACAATTGCCGGACCGTTGTGGTTATAATCACCAGCAATATATTCATTAATTTTACTCATCATATGGCGAGTAATATTACGCCCAGTCAACGTTGTACTTTGACCCATTCTCTGATCATAATATCGGCAATATTGATTCAAAAGAGCACCATATAGTGAATTTAGAAGAATCTTCTTAATCAACTGACGCTTGTCATAGAATGCAATCTTTTCCTGGATTTCAGCTAACTCTTCCTTTGAAGCTTTACGATCGCGAGCCTTATCCATCTCTTTGATCCATTTCTTCATTTCAGCTTGAAGTTGCTTACGCTCAGCATACCATCGAGCTAATAGCCCCGGTATGATACCATCACTATCAGTTCTAAACAATGTACCGTTAGCTGATATACACATTCCTGAATCAGGAGCAAATATTGTTTCATACCATTCACGGGCAGACTGTGTTATCGTTTGACCGTTTTCCAATTCAACTGTCAAAATTGTTGTAGTGCATTCCATCACTTCTTCAAATTCAATCACATTGAATAATTCACCCCAAGCATCAGACAATGTCGCATTTTTATTTGATGCAATATAATTCCTAATGAACTGTTCAGTAAGGGGAAGTTGGAATTGACCAATAATGGTTTCAGGACTGATATTTAGGGCTCGAATCGCTGACGGATACAGTGAGTTAATATCAACTGACCCAATCCATTGGTGCATACCTACTCTTGGATCTGCAACATAAGCACCAGCAACTGATTCACCAGATTCGCCTTCTTTTCGGCCCTTCTTTCTTGGAGCGACCAAGCCCTTACTATGAACTTCAATATTAATTGCTTGCTCAATAAGCGCCACAGAACCTGACGTTTTTGTGATCAAAACAGTGTTTTCGTGAGCCAATTGATTTGAAAGATCAATATATTGGTTCTTGGCGTCAATTTTTACAATAAGCATAACGTCCTGTCTGTTATATTCAACAAACGTTTTGAAATCTTTTTTGTAAAGTTGATCTAACGAACCTTCATAAGCCGTTTTACGTTCTTTAACCTCAACTTCGCCCACGTTATCCAAGGAATAACTGTGAAGCTCATTATAGGTGTATTTTTTATACAGATCCAAATAATCTAAATGTATTCGACCGACTAATTCATATGTTAGTTGAGTCTTACCATACATTTCAAATCGACGTTCGCTTGGATATTGGTTCCAAAGACAAAAACGTTTAGTTTTTTCTTTCTTAGAAACAAATTCAATTCGCTTAATAATGTATGGAATATCGAATGTAGTTGAGTTCCACCCAGTTAAAACGTCAGCATCTTCAATCGCAGTAAAAAAGTGATCAAAAAGTTCATCTTCTGTTTTACAAAGAATAGTATCCTCAAATTGATCAGTGATCTTTTTTGCTTCCATAAAAGTCAATGTCGGTGGACCAATGACGTATGTTAATAGTTTACCAGTCCAATTCTGGTAAACAGTTATTGCAGTAATTTTGCCGTGAGGATCTTCTGGTGAACTAAAACCACGCTTTGGATCAAAGTCCACCTCAATATCGAGGAATCCAATGTTTAGATTTGGTGCTTCACAACCTAAGTAATTTTCTTCTAAATGTCGTGTAATCGCGTCATAGTCATCTTCAAATAAGTTATATTCAGATACTGATTGGCGCTCTTTTTGGAATTCTTTATAATTATTTGATTCGTATTTGATTAATTTATCACCATACATTGAATCAAAAGAACCCTTTTTACTCTTTGCGTAAAAGCGATATAATGCTGGTGTTTTTTTGAAAATTCGTTGACCATTAATTCTTTCAACGACGTGTAGGGTATCTGCGATTTTAATCGCATCGACATAAGTCATATTATTATTATCTCCACTTTTGCCTGGATATTAGGCTTTCTTTGTCACGGTTATTTTAAGCGCATAACCAACGCAATGTATTTACATTAGTTTCTTGTAGACATTTAATGGGGAATTACCCCATTAAATAATGCCAGCAGCGTGAAGCAATTGATCAACAGTTGATTGCTTCTCTTCACGAGCCTGAATAGCATCTTCTTTTTGTTGCTTATAACCAAGCTTGATGGCTTCATTGATTTCGGCTGGTTTAACTTGAAGTTCTTCAGCCAAATTCTTCACAGCATCCTTCAAGGAACCCTTTAAGGTTTCAATTTCTTCCAAAGTGTCAATGCCGGCGTTAATGATACTCTTGACCTTAGTCTTTTGAGTGTCAGAAATATTTAGAGTCATTATTATCTCCATTTATGTTATAGACAAAATATACAGTATTTTATTCAAAAATGTCAAAATCTATTCTTGTGTTTCCTAATTTTTTAGTCAGATTTTCAAACATCGCTATAGTGTCTCTTGCCAAATTCAAGAGCTCGATTTCTTTTCGAATTTTATCAAACGTTGCATCAAGGTGATCCAAATCTACGTGATAAAATTTTGAAAGCATTAGATTTTACCCTGCCCTAAAGAACGGAATCGTTTAAATCGAGGAAAACGGAGTGACCAAGTATCACCATCCTTATTCTTAGTAATCATATCAAATTCAATTTCAACAATCTCACCAATAAGCTCGCCACGCCGATCCCAAAAATCCTTCAGCATCTCATCAGTAAAACCAGTACCAACGTTTGATTTGATAGGCTTACCATCAAATTCGCCCGAAACTACCAAGTTGCCCATAACGCCGTCACGTTTCTTACCTTCTTTACCAGGTTCAATGTCGATAATTTGAAGATCGGCTGATTCACTTGGCTTCCATTTTAGCCAAGACTGTGACCGCTTACATTCATAAACAGCATCAACGTCCTTGACCATAATTCCTTCATAACCAAGAGCAACCATTTCATTATAAAATTCAGTCATTTTCTCAACACCTTCATCAGTGTCAAGATCCACATATAATTTGCTGACTACTGAAAGTGCTCCGTTACTAATTTGAGTGAAAGTTGGTTCAAGATCAGCTAATATTTCGTGCCGATCTCTAAGTCCCATAATAGACTTGCCGTTAAAAAATTCTCCCATAGGAACAATATCAAACATAGCATAATACGCAGCGCTTGTATCTACGTCATATTTTCTATTAGCTTGGGTCATCAATTCCTGAAAAGTTGCAGAAACCATTTCCCCATCAATCATAAGTGATAGTGGTGATTGTGATAGAAATTCTTTTAGATATTTTTCAATATGAGGAAAATTTTCATTCCTGATACCATTACGAGTATAAAGTTCAACAGTATCGTTATCCTTATCCAAAATGGCGGTAATACGAATCCCATCAAGTTTTGGATCAATTGCCTTCTTGCCCTTCATCTTCTTTGGATGCTTTTTAGAGTCATCAGCTAATTGAACTGACCAAACAGGAATTAGATACTTTAAACAATCACCACCGACTTCAATTAGCACTTTATTTACGGTAGTTTCAGTGACCCCGCAACGCATATCTTTAGCCAAGATATTACGATAAAATGAGTTCCAATCAACAATACAAGACTTTTCAGCAGCTTCCATAACTGCATCTCTAGCAGCGTTTCCAGTCAATTCTCGACTAGCTAATTTTTCAGCCAATTGGCAGAAATCGATCCAAGAAAACTTGCCGTCCTCTTGAAGTTCTTGATCAGTAAATCCAGCTTCATCAATCAAAGGGAGTTTTTTAATACCAAAAACTCGACGTGAATCATATGCTAACTTAAAAGCTTCAAACAGTTCAAAGCATCCTTCAACAGCCGCTTTGCGTAGAATGACTTTCTTTTCATTACTACCTGAGGTTTGTTTTAATTTTTGAATATATTTTGTTGCTCGAAGCATTATACTTTTCTTCCCATTACGGCTAAATCATTTTTGATAGTATCATCAGACATATATTGATATCCGCCCTTATTATAAGCAACTGTCACACGCTTAGCTTTTCTCCGGGCTTCCTGAATTGCTTCTTTTCGACCACATTCCAAACAAGTATCGTATCCAAGAGCTAATCTCTTGTCCGAATACTCATCATCACACTCAATACAAAATGCCATATTCCTACCTTTCTTAGGCTCAGAATAACACCATTGCGATTTTTAGTCAATGAAATTTATTTTTTAGTGATTTTAAATCCGTTATCTTGGAGTACCTTAATCAGGTCTTTAATAACTTTAGGTTTGATGTCTCTTTCAGATTCATCTAATTGTGACCATTCTTTGATCAATGGGTGAGTTTTGTCTTCATCATTTCTCATTTCACCATAGCGCCATCCATTTTGGCGGCGTTCGTTCAGCCAATCTTCGTGAAGAACTTTAGCAAATTGCTCAGCTAACGAGGAATAATCATCATTTGAGACGTAATTGTCAAATAAATCTTTGTTTTCAATTAAGCTTGATTCAAGGATAAAATTACCCATATGTAATGTTTTAGATAGTTTATTAGCCAGGTCATCCATTTGGTGTTCTGTAGGACATTCCTTTAAAGGAATGATATACCAATGTTCGCCATCTAACACTTTATGAAACATTTTAGTTTTTGTTGGCTCACCGTCATCATTAGTAGTTTTAATTACTGCAATAATATCTGGTAACATATCAGCCACGACTGAATAGAATAAAGCTCTGGATTCTTTATTCATTTCTTTAGTGTTAATCTTTACAAAATGTTTCAGTTTCATTCGCTTATCCCATAATCACTAAGTTTAGGCCAAACAACATCTTCTGGGTTTTCATACGTTTGTGGCATATCACGCAATGCTTTACGATAATTTGCATACTTGACTTTCAAATCATCTGGAACGTCAGACAACTGCGTCCAATCAGTGCCATTCAATAGGCCATTTCTTGCAATTCTGATTGAGAACCAATCTTGGTATATTTCAGCAGGCTTGAACGTAACCTTACCTTCATTCACATATGGAATAAGGTCTTTAGTATGGATCATTTCGTTATAAGAAAGATACTCTGCTTTGGTCACTTCTACTGTTGGCGATGGAATATCATTATGAAACTCATCATCATACCACCCCATAAACTTTCCAGTTTCTTCGTTGTAATGTAAATATATCATTTTTAAAATCCAACTGCTATCCAATAAATCCCAAGATTTCCTCGGGTTCTAAGCTGCCAATATGAAGAAGCTACATAATAAACACCAGCAACGTCATCAACAGAGTCATTGTTTGGGTTCATTGTACTACCAATAGCCACGCTTAAGACTGCATTTGGCCAAGAGGTGTTCCAATATACTGTTTTGATGCCGCCGCTTCCAGACTGATATCTTCCCCATTGTATCATTAAATCACCATTGAATCGGGCGTATCCGTTACCAGAAAATGTTGGTGCAGACTGGAAAGCACCTGATGAATTAATGTAAAGAGTATGTCCACTCATTTCAGTAGTCACACCACTACCTGGTTTACCAATAACTTGTAAGGTATCCGGAGTAAAGCCAGCATCAACATAACCACTGTTGGCTGTAACTCTACCAAAAGCGCCCGGTGGCGTAAATGGTGATATACCAGTAATAATACCGTGCTGATTTACTGAATATGTGGCATATTGATTCGTGCCGCCACCGTGCCTTACTGGCAAATCATAATTAATGTTTGTTGCCGATGTACCATTAATAGCAATAGTGCCACCCGAGCTGGTCATACTAATGCTTGACTTGTTAGATATATCTGTACCACTCGGTACGTTTATTGATAAGCCAGCTGACCCATTTGAAGCTGAAGTGATTCGACCGGTAGCATCAACAGTAATATTTGCACTAGAATATGATCCAGGAGCAACGCCAGAATTTCTGATTGAAAAAGTTATACCAGCACCGGGGCCTGAATCTGGATCATATCCACTCAAATCTAGACCTTGACCAGCAGTAAGTATCAAATAATCATTCCAAACAACAGGAACCGCTGTTGTATTATTAGATGAACCACCAGAAGTAGCATTAACTCTAAATGTTTGGAACATACTATTATCGCTAATATTTGTAATAATTCCTTTGGAGTTAACTGTTACAATTGAATTTCGATAAGTTCCAGCAGTTATCGACTGTGTTGGCAAATCTAAAGATATAGTACCTGATGTAGTAATTGGCGATCCGGAAACTGAAATCGATGATCCTGGAGAGTTAACTGCTATACTAGTAACACCAGTCGAGGTTGAGTTACGCCATTTTCCACTAACATATTTTAGTATCTGGCCTTCAGATGGGCTACTAATGACAACGTCGCCTAAAGAGCCAGCTAATGTTAATGATCCAGCAGTTCCTGCTATAGCATTATCAACATATGTTTTATTTGTCAAATCATCACCAGCCGTCGGAACAAAGCTAGTTTTGACTCGCATTGGCGTTCCGTCTGACCAAGTAGCAGTCCAGGCTTGTGTTGCTTCCACATATCTTAAAGTAGCATAATTGCCAGCTCGAGCAACTTCAATACCAGACTGGTCTGGATTAGTTTGACCATTGGCCATTTTATTTAATGTAATGACTTTATCTTCAACTTGTACTTCGTGAACAGCCAGCTGGGTTAAATTACCATAAACGTTCAAGTTGGCATTAATATTAAGAACGTCATTAAGTTTATCATATTCAATAGTGGCATAGTTTGTATGGGCCACACCTTGTTCACCAATGGCTAATTTATCAACCAAAGCACCATTTTTAAATACTCTATTATAATCTGCCATCAGAAGCTATCCCATTTCCTAATACTAAATTTACCAGTTATATTTACACCAGTATTGGTAGTTGTGTATGTTACAATAACATTACCACTTGACACATTTACACCAAATGTGACTCCTATGTCTACAGTTTGAGCAGTAGCTCTTTCTGCAATGTTAGCAGTTGTGGTGCTATTCGCAACAGTTAGAGTACCAACTCTGAAATTAGTGCCGCGTTTTAATATATAATCAACCAACATACCGCTGGTTGCAGAAGCCGAATAAGTTAAGCCGCCTCCGACGGCAACATTAGTCGCTGCATTATTCAAAGTTAATGTTTGTGTTGGCTGGGCTGCTAAGGCAGCATTCGCACCAACAAATGATATCGATGCTGCTGAAATTGATCCAGTAACAGTCAAGTTGCCAGTTACAGTTTCACCAGTAGTGGTCCAAAGATGGCGCTGGGCATTTGAAATTACTAATGCTAATTGATTTGGATTTGGTCTATAAAAACCTGTAGTCTTTTCATTACTAAATGAAATACCTGGTGCGCTTAGGGTGCCATCAAGTGCCAATTGGCCAACGCCCTTCCATTCTAACGTAGCTTCTGAATAAACTTCAAGCCCTTTAGTGTCAGTATTAAAGCGTAAATAACCATTCTGGCCAGCAGTATTCCGTTGAGCTGTAGTTCCTGCTGGCAATTTCAATGATCCAGTGGAGTTTGATGACCAAGTATGGTCTCCATTATTTTTAGACAGAATTACTGACCCTTCCGTTGCGGCGAGGCCAGTAATATCCGTTATACTAATTTGATTTGGATTAATTCCCATAATTCAAGGTCCCTGATTTCAATAATATTTATTAGAACCAGGGACCTTTAAATTAAAGTTATTAAGCTACAGGATTGATATATTCTACGAATACTGTACCAGCACCAGTGCCGGTTGCGCCGGAAATGTTAATTTCCATATCACCAGCACCTGAGGTATCACCGTAAAAATCTACAATGTAAGTACCAACAGTTTCAAGATCAACGTCAGCGTCGACTACATAATTGTCACTATTTTGTGTCACTGAGAATACTGGTGTACCACCAAATACGGTAGTAACCTTAACAACCAAGCGAGTAACTGTTGCACCAGATACCATACCAGAAACCAATGTTACTGGTGATGAACTATTGTATGCAAATGCAGCCTTTGCAGTAATTGTCGATCCAGCGGAAATTGTAGCAACTTGAGTGTCAACATATGCCTTGGTGGCGGCGTCTTGGGCCGAGGTAGGATCTGTAACATTGATAATCTTATGACTATCTGCATCAAGATCGGCAGCGAGAGATGGTGTGTTATCATCAGAAACCGCAGTAAGGTAAGTTGATGCGTCAATCCCCCAAGTACCAGAAGTCTTTCTCAACAAACCATCAGCACTCAAGGCGGCAATTGCTGTAAGATCACCATCAAGTGGTTGATATGTCGAGGCCGCATCACCAGTGGTCAAATATGTATTCGTATCAAGTGACCAAGTATCTGCAGCAGTTTTAATAAGGATACCACTTGTTCCCACCAATCCAGCAATTGCAGTAAGATCTGCATCAAGTGGTTGCGCATCCGCAATACCATAACCAGATAATGTGGTTGGTGTCCCTGAAGTGATTGCTGACCAATCAATAGCAATTGCGGTTGTAGACGCACCGGTTAGTCGACCCTTCGCATCAACTGTGAAAGTAGCAACAGAACTTGCAGATCCATATGAACCAGCATTAACAGAAGTGTCGATCAACGAAAGTGAATAAGATGGATTCGATCCAACACTAATGTCAGAACTGCCAGTGAGCGAAACAGTACCAGTTGACGAATACTGAGTCCAAGTCATATCATTCGTACCAACCGTAATTGGATTGTCCGTAGTAATTACCCATCCAGTATCAGCATATGTGGCACCTTCTTCAACGAATACGAAAGTACCAGCGACGCCAGTTGCGCCGGTGGCCAAATCGTCCGCACGAATCATATCATCTGTAGCTTGGACTACGTAGATACCGTTTTGAGAAGGAACATTTTGAGATTTAACCAACACGCGATCACCAGTAGCAACCGTAACGCCATCAATAGTTGATCCATCTTGTATAACATTGAATGCAATTGCAGTGGTAGTAGCAACTCGTACTGATTGTTTGAAACTCAAACCAGCAGCAATACCATCAACATATCCCTTGTTGGCAGCGTCGGTAGCATTATTTGGTGTTGGCACAGTAACAGCACCGGTGAATGTTGGGTTGTCCTTCGGAGCATAAGTTGAAGCAGCAGCATCTTGACTCAAATATGTCGAGGCTGCATCACCAGTGGTCAAATATGTATTCGTATCAAGTGACCAAGTGTTAGCTGCGGTCTTTGTCAAAATACCACTTGTACCAGCCAATGCAGCAATAGCATCAAGATCAGCATCGTAAGCTTGTACTGTCGAATTAATATCAGTTGTTTGGAGGTAGCCTGACAAATCTGCAGATTTCAAATAACCCAATGCATCGACGTCAGTATCAAGTGAGCCGCCGTCAGTGATACCATATGTAGTTAATTCAGCAGTTGTAGTATAGGCTGCCAAAGCAGTAGTCAATGCTGATTCGACAATAAACGGATCACCAAGACCGGTCAAATAGCCTGACAAACCAGAAGTTGTAGTATAGTCTGCCAAAGTAGTTGTAAGTTCTGATGAATCAATGTAGTTGAGAGAATCAATATCGCTTTGCTTCAAATAGCCTGCGGATGCCGCAGTTGCATCTGTCAAAAAGCCTTGTGTAGTAACATATGTTTCTGTAGCAAGCGCTGCGGTATAACCGTGAGCTTGCCGCCGGATTGGGCAAGTACGATACCGCCTTTGCCAAGTTTAACGCTTGAGCCGATACCGACCAAGCTAAAGTTATTAATTGCTGCCATTTATATAATCTCCTTACTGGATATACGACAAAGTTATCTTAAACGAGCCGGAGGTCGAACTTCCGGCATTAATATTTAGGACTACTTTAGTTTCAGTATCATATACATATGATGGCTGTACACTGAAAACTTGTCCTGCGCTGGCAGCTAGATCCGTTTCATCAGCCGTCAACAATACATCACTATTTACTGAATCACCCACGATCAGCGTAGCAGATGAGTCATCGAAAGGTGTTACTACTTCAACAGTAACATCTGCAATCATCACCCCAGCCGGTGCTGTAAAAATAGTAACCGGAGTTACTGATTGGTAAGTATAAGTCAATGGACCAACAATACCATCGTTGTCAGTACCAGTATCTGACCAAGCTAAAACGCCACCAACAACCTTCAACACCTGACCCTCTGTGCCAAGACTCGTTGGCAATGTATAGGCCGAGTTTTGAACGTTGCTTGATACCACTTCGTTTGTGATTTTCATCGAACCTTTAATGATAAGTTGGTTAGCCATTATATAATCCTTAACTCATTTGTCTCAATGTGACGATTAAATCTTGCGGGGCTGTGGAAGCTAGATTAGTACCAACAATATCCACATTACCACCATTAAGTGTAGCAGTAAAATCTATACTTGGTGTGTCAAGCTCAGTACCCATATCTGTTATTGATGTTGCTGTGCCGTTATTTAATACGAAAAGGGTGCCCATTTTCCATCCATCATCCGATTTAAAAATATAATCAATGTATGTTGATGTAAAAATATCCAAATATGAAAATGTAAATGAATATTCTGTTGCTGGGGTCACTTCAACAGCAGTAACAGTAAATGATGGGACTATGTTATAGTCACCAAATAAAATTGACTTGCCAGCGTCCAAATTAAATTGGATATTATCGCCAGTTGCTGCGTCAATTGAGTGTCCATTTAGATCTAAGTCGCCACCTAATTGTGGGGTCAGGTCTTCACTAACAGTGCCAATTTTTGTCAATACTTGAGTATCAACATAATTTTTAGTCGCAGCATCTTGAGCATTTGACGGATCAGCAACCGAAGCAATAACTTTACCAGCGGCGTTTAATGCAACTCCACCATAGTAGAATACTAAATTCCCACTTGAATCATATAATGCACTAACGTAACCCCAAGAAGCGTCATTGCCAGTTGATCCAACAAGTAACTGGTTATCTAATCCGCCAGAAACTGCCAATTGTGTACCTGTTCCGCCAGTCGCTGTAATGGTAGTTTCGTCCGCCTCAACGGCAGCCGAATTGTCAATGAATACTAAATTACCAACACTATCAACAGACAGTATTTGATTTTCCAACCCAGCCGATGAAGGAAATTCATAATTACCAATTTCCAAACCTGGCGCTTTAATCGGACTTTTTACAATAAATTTATTTGCCATTGCTTATTACCTTACCTTATACGCTCATTTTTCTTGTAGTAAATTTGACGTATGAATTAACTGGTGAACTGATAGTAATTTCAACATCCGTACCATTCATTGCCGCAGTAAATGTTACATCAGGCGCGCCTAATTCTGTACCCGTATCAGATATTGATGTCGCCGTACCGTCATTCAATACCAACAATGTACCAATTCTAATGTTCGATGAAAGAGTTACAGTTGACCATACTATATTATCAACACCAATATCAACAGACCCTGACGGTGATGTAATCATCCAATTAGTTCCTGCATTCAATGTTCCAATATTAACAGTGACCGCCATACCATTTGTTAATTCACCAGCATCATTGGCATCGTCTGATCTGGTCCAAGAACCGGAAGTTGAAACTACATAGATACCATTTTCAGTAGTATCCGTCTGATCCTTAACCAACACTCTCATACCGTCAGTTAAAGTAATATCATCCAACGTGGTAGTAGTATTGTCAAGTGTTATATCGCTTCCTGTTGTGGATACATCAACAGGGTCTTTGTATATTATAGCCTGTGAATAATAGTAATCAATTGCCATATATTTGTATGATGTGTCATACGACAACATTACATATGGTAACTCCGCTAATGATTTTGTAAATTCAACAGCTTGACCAATAATAACAGCCGACAATTCAATCTCACCAGATCCATATGGTTCAAGAACGATATTTTCATCCGGGTTTGATATGATATTATTACCATTCGTATTTAAATCAGCACCCAAAATTGGGTTAGGATCACTTATTAAAGCAAAACTTGATGCAGAAGTTGTCGACCATCCAAGACCATCCCAATAAAGAGTATCACCAGTGGATGGTGATGTAGCAGTAACATCTGTTAAATCTGACAATGCCAAACTAGCATTAATAGTAAGAGTGCCACTAGTACCAACAGTTGTAACACCAACACCACCGACAATTGATATTGTTGATTGGTATGTATCAATGGCCACTGAACCAGTATTACCGTTAATCGTACCAACAGTATTGATTATGGAATTAACCCATTCACTTCCTGAATATCGAAGGAAGTTATCCGCAGCTACCGAGGTTAAATTAACATCAGACAGACCAGCTAAACTATTAGCATTGACGGTACTTGGCGCCCATTGGGTTCCGTCCCAAGCTAAAACTGCACCAGTTGATGGAGTGGACAGCACTTCAACATCTGACAAATCATTGATGGCCATATTTTGACCAACATACAAAATACTATTTGTATTATCAATTTCAGTATAAATTCCAGAACCAGATACACCCAAAATACTAATTGATGATGATGGCGTACTTGGTACTAATGGACCGTCACCTGAATCGGCGGCTATAGAAGCAAATATATTTTGATCTATCGCAGATGGTGCAACAGAAACCCAATTACTCGAACCACTGTCATAAACTAAAATAAATCCATCAGCAATTGATGACACATTAACGTCAGTTAAATTATTCAATGCGCCAGTTACATTTCCGGATACCCAAGTGGAAAGTGAGTCACTGTAAACCAACACATTACCATCAATTGCTGACCCAACATCGACATTAGACAGGTCACCAAGAGCCTTTTCAACCGAAATGGTCAAAGTAGAACCAGAAGCGGAAGTGGATACGCCATTAATTCCCGTAATAGCAATACTTTGTGCGTTTGATGCAGCAGTAATAGTATTAGTATCATCAGCAACAATTTCAGTTATAGACAATAAAGCATAATCCGGAATAGTATATTGTGACCATTCCATTCCAGTCCAAGCCAGTACATCGTTGACGCTTGGTGCTCCGTTTAATACAACGTTTGTCAACGATTCTAATGTATTATATTCATTAGTAATAGTAATTTGATCCAGTGTGGCGACAGTTGAAATACCAGGGCCGCCGAGAACCTTGAATACGCCTGAAACTGATGTTGCTGTATTAGTATCATCATCACTAATAGTTACTTCGGTTAAAAATGCAGGAGCACCACTAACCCACTGTGAAGATCCAGCATTCCAAGTTAATATATCACCATCGTTAGTTGTCGTAGTATCAACATCAGCTAAATCATCAAGGCTTAACGTGCCAATAACAAGGTCTGCTGGTTCCCAAATAGTACCATTATATTGAAGGTATTTTCCAGTACCAATATTTGTTAAATCAACGTCAGTTAAATCACCCAACGATGCAACACCAGTTGAATTTTCCCATTGACTAGTGACGTCATTATAAACAAGCGTTTGCCCATTAGTTGGTGTTGAAATAGTGACATCAGTTAAACCATCTAAGGTCGCTGTGCCGCCAATAATTGCAGCATCAACATATGCTTTTGTAGCAGCGTCACTACCAACAGTTGGTGACGCTAGATTTATTATTTTAGCATTTGCTACACTAACTGATCCAGTTCCATTTGGACGTAATACAATATTACCATTAACAACGCTTGTGTTAATTTCATATGCGCCAATGTTTAAATTTCCACCTAATGCTGGATTAAGATCATTCGATACCGTTTGAAGTACAGATTTACTTGAGGCTGAGGTTATTCTACCATATGAATCAACTGTAATTTGGGCCGCAGTACCAGTTGCTGCGCCGTATGATCCAGCAGTAACACCAGAGGTTGCAAGACTAATTTTAACACTGCCAGTCACTACTGAAGTAGTGATGCCATTTATACCGTTAAGAGTTAGTGCTGCTGATGATGACCCAGAAGTTGCTGTACCTGAGTCAGTCACAACAGATCCGTATGTGCTTGGCAATGTGCCATTTGATGCTAATGTAATTCTACCCTTAGCATCTACAGTAATGGAAGCATTTGTGTAGGATCCTGGAGTTAGGCCACTCACGTTGCCTAAAGCAAAGGTCATTGTTGTTCCAGAAATTGATGTTACAACATCAGTACCACTAAAAGTGAAAATTCCACTATCAGTGGTAGCGGTAGCAGTTCCAGTATTACCATTAAAGGTATTAAATTTGTTATAATTTATTGCTGCACCTGCGGTTACCGCAGTAATACGACCATAAGCATCGACAATCAAGTCTGTCGGTCGAGCATAAGTGCCAGCAACACCAGATATTGAGGCTAAGTCAACATTTAATGTTCCGTTAGCAATAAGAGGTGAATTTGCAATAGTTAACGTTGAATTTGGTGATGCTAGGCCAACACTAGTTAAACCACCGCCGCCGCCAGCACTACCTGGGTCAGTATTGGTTATAGTAAGCTCATTACCAGTTTGGGTAATACTAATACCACTACCAGCTTTTAAGGTATTAAATTGTAATGTTTGTCCAGATTTGCCAGCATAGACACCAAGACCAGTGCCTAAATTAGCACCGTCATTAGCTTCACCAGTACCGCCAGCTTGAACTGTTGCTGGTGCCCAAGAAGTACCATTCCAAGTTAAAACTTGATCTATTGTTGGCGTTCCAGTAACATCATCAAGATCTGTTATTCCTAATGATACTGCACCCGTTTGTGTATTGACACTTGTAACAGGAGCATCTGCAACTGCAATTGTTATGTCATTTAAATTTTCAGTAACGGTAACATTAGAGCTACCAGAACTAATCCTTCTGAATTGAAGAACCGTTCCAGATTTCGCTGAAAATACTGCGGCTCCAGAGCCGATTAAACTCTCACCATTAGTGACATCACCAGTTCCAGAAGCAGTCGGAGTTTGCCACTGAACATAATCAGCTTCAGCAGAATTTGGATTATCTACTATTGTTAATACTTGACCTGGTGAGCCAATAGGCAACTCATCAACGATATTACCTACGCCAACCAACAAACTTCCGCTTGATAACGGTAAGCCAGTAATGCCTCTGCCCAATACTACCATATTGATTTTACCCTAAAGAAATATATTTCATTGATATTTATTTTTTCTTTTAGATAAGTCAGGCTGCTTTGAAAACTTTGTCACCAGTAAATTTTATCAAAATAAATAGCTTGATTATTCAAAAAGGAAATATAATTAATGCCATTATTGCCTGGTTTAGTTGGTTCCACCGCTTCAGCACAAGTCGGATCAGGCGGTGATCCATATTGGAACAGTGTAATCTTATTGGCTAATTTTGATAGTGGATCAGTATTGAATGCAGATATCGATGCTTCAGGAAATACTGCATCAGTCGCCCGATCAAATTCGGCAATTACAGTTCAAAATACGTCACCAGCAGATACTCCATATTCATATTATTTGAACAAAACCTCTGGCAATTATTATTATAGAATATTTCCATCAGATCAATCAGTATGGTCATTTTCTGGGCCATTTACCTTTGAGTTTTGGATCAATGCTGTTTCTATAAGCAATAATGGTTATATGATCAGTAACCGATCAGATAACACATCAAATTTTGGTTATGAACTACAATGCAATTCATCTGGAATTCTTACGTTCAATTTAGGGTTTGGTACTGGTGGTAGTTCACTTAACACTGGAATTAATAAAAGCAGCTTAACTGGTACTTGGGCCCACGTCGCACTCACGCGAGATGGCAGTGACGTAGTTCGATCTTACTTAAATGGGTCGGTAGTTAATAGTGCTACCATATCTGGTACTACGTATCAATCAACTCAACCGATGTGGATTTATGCATCAGGTCGTGGTTTAACCGGTTGGTATGGAGCATTAGATGAAATTAGAGTTACTAAAAGTGTCGCTAGATATACTGGATCAAGCTTCACAGTACCTTCTGCACCATTCCCAACTTCATAAGCCTGTTAGGCTAAAGTAGTATCACCAATCAAATCCCATTCATTAGTGCCAACTTTGGTTAAAGTAACCGCACCAAATTGCTTTCTTATAGCTAATGACTCTGGATAGTTAACTGTAACACCGCTTCCTGGCGATATAGATACTTGACCGGCGCCTACTTGAATTACTGAAATCTGATAACCTACCGGGAAAGCTACCGTTGCATTAGGCGGAATAGTTACTGTTTGCGGTGATGCATTTGATGCTCGAATATAAACATCAGATATGACCAAATCATATGTTGTAGCTGTGACTGTAGTTATTGGCGTAACATATGGCGTAAACTGTGCTGTACTAATAGCATCAGTAATACCATAACCTGCCAATGTGGTCGGGTTCGTACCAGCAGTCACTCGGCCTTTGACATCAACTGTTACTGACTTATATGTTCCAGCTGATACTCCACTATTAGCCAATGTAGTAGTAATTGAAGTGGTGCCCGT
>JALOAT010000098.1 GCA_023228645.1 Gammaproteobacteria bacterium
TGCTTTCTTCGTCGGTATAAATTAAGCGCTTACTCATAATTCTTCCTCGATATCTTCTAAGAACTCTTGTTCTTCCTCTTCCTCATAATCGTATTCGTCAACAATGCCATAGTGCGTTGGATCTAAAACCTCTAATATTTGATTATAAGTATCTAATATCAAAGACAACTTATTTATCGAGGCTTCTTTGATTGCTTGGATATTAACCATGTAGACTTTTAATACCCTTACTTTGATGTTGGCTTTTTGCGCTCTCTTTTGATTATTAACACCCCCTAATTTATGAAACTTTTTAAAATCTTCTTCCGCGATCAACATTTGTGTTTCCGCTTCGGTATATCGGAGGTCTAATTGAAAGAAATTACGGCGTATTTTTTCCGCGATATTAACATTATCTTCGTTGTTACTCATTCCACACCCTCCTTTTTTAATTATTTTGTAATTTTGATTTGGCTTTCTTCCGGAGCAATATCTCTATATACAATTACCGCATTATTTCTTTTAAGAAATGCTAGTACTTGCTTTTTGTTCATTCCAACAATTAATATTTCATCCGCTAGCTGATTACCCATACCTCGCTGAACTTTAAGTCTTTCGACAAAATACAAATTACCGTCTTTGTTAAAACTACAGCTTGAATACTTGTTCTCGTTAAGCCACTTAATCCAGAAGCCGCCGGCCTTAGCCATTATTGTTTCTCTCCAAAAATAGATGCTAATATTTTAGCTAAAACCTCATCGCTCCATTCTTCTGGATCCTCACCATAAGCCCAGGTCACCGTCTTTGGCCTTATTACTCCGTTAACTTCTTGTTTTCTACTTACTTCAACGTGATAAAAATTTACACAGTTAGGACATTTAAAAATAGATGCTGGAGGATGCCCTATTTCGAACTCTTCAGTGAATTTCCAAAATTCCATTACACTTTTACATTTCGAACATTTAGGTTCCCACAGCTTCCTTAATTCAAAAATTTCATTTCTGTTGTTGCCGTCATAATCAACAAAAATTTCTTTAGCTCGTAACATTAGGTCGCTATTGATTTTTAGTTCGCCGGCCGGTGACGGATGAGGTTCGGTTTTAAAAGTAACATCTGGTAGTGTTTTATTTATAAGTGCGTTGTTTACAATTTTTTTAAAGTAAGCTTCTTTGTTTTGAATTTCGCCGCCGGACCGCCTACTAAAGTAATTAGTGAATGTAGCAACAGCGTTAAATACATCATCAACATCATGTTTATCTAACAATTCTTTTAAGTAAGTATTTATTTTAAATCTAGCTACATGATCAATATTGTTATTAGTAATGAATTTGCAATTTATTAATTTTTTTTGTAATGTTCCAATCATTCCCTTTCCCTCCCCCTTAGCAACTTAAGTAATAGCAATAACAATTATTCTGTAATGAGTAATTACGAATGAAAGAATAAGGATAGGAGGAGGAGGAGGATGAGTGAGAAATATTATAAATAAGAATATTTTGAACGAATACTACTCTCAACTTATCTCTAACCATAAACCCCTTAAACCCCCTTATTTCCTTTCTCTTTTCTTATCTCTTCATTTGTGATAATTTGAACGACATCGCTTATTGGATACCATTCATCAAAAGCGACCATGATGTGAGTCGGTTTCATGTCTGCAATCTTAACGATTTTTCCGTTTTTTAAGAGGACAATGTCGCCTCCAGATAGTTTTAATTTAGTCATGCTTGCTCCTTTTTTGTTTGTTTTAAGCGTCCACTTTTGAAACGTGTTTTGTGATTTTGTCGGCGAAAATTATTACTCTTTTGTCGGTGCATTATACCTATTTAAGCTAGAATCTCGTTGGCCGAACGCCTAGTATTTTATTGTTCTTCATCTTGATCAGAAAATATTTTGTGAAACGACTCAGTAATTAAGTCAAAAGTGTTATGTTTCTTTGCGATGTTACCGATGTTTGCCGCTCGTACAAAGGCCCTAATTCCTTTATCGATGTATTTTTTTTTAAAAGCTTCTGCATCTTCCTTAGTTGCAAGTTTGTATGCTCTTCTGTTATTATTTACAACAATAACACCACCCCTTTTATTGATGAGATTCATAGCGGCATAAATGTTACCGTCTAGTGATGTTGCATTAGGTCTTGGCTTAGAAATAAAGTACTCTGGTAGTGCTGCAATTATCTCTTCTTCACTGGCCCAATGATCATCTGGTAATGCAGATAAATAATCGAGTAAGGCATCGGCTCGTCTTTCGTGTAATTTCTTCATAAAATAATCCCTCCTTTGTTTTTATGCTTTCGGAGCACGAAGAACAACGTTCCATGAAACTTGTAATTCTTCGTCATCCATGAGTTTTAAAGTAGCTGTAATAATTGAGTGATAATCCTCTTCATTTTTTTTAGGATAAGTAGGAGTTAAACGAACATGATATTCATCAGGTTTTTGTTCAGTAATTTTCCATAAAGAAGAAGAGTTTTTGTCAACACTAAAAGAAACGGTAACCTCAACATCTGTTTCTTCACCGTCTTTTTCTAAGAGGATGTTTTCAAGTGTTAGTATTCGAGCACCAATTAAATATTGCCGGCCTGATAACTTAATAGTTTGATTTCGATCTGCGTAAGCTATTCCGTTTGTACCGTTTATTAGTAAAGCACCAAAATTACTAGCTTTTTCTAGGACATCCGCTTTAGTTAAAACTCCGGTATCGTTAGGATTGCAGCTAACTAACAAGCTAGCGGCGAATAAAGTAACAAAAAGAACTTTTTTAATTTGCATATAAACCCTCCTTTTCTTTTTTTATTTTCTCTTTTGTATTTCTAATTCTTTTTTTGTATAGCTTGTAATTACGACACCTACCATGACATCCAAGTTCTCTTTCCGGACAATCAAAACAAGGTGATGGCCCATAAGTTAGATCGTATTTATTGAATTTCATCGTTTATTCCTCCTTGATTCGATGAGTAAGTCCGTTAGCATTAAGTTAGTAAATCTACCTAAAACAAATTTTTCTCTGTTTTTAAGTCGTTTTCTTCTCTTAATTGCTACAGGTTTGGTCATTGTTTAAAGACTCTTTTCAAATAATTCATCTAAGTCTTTATCAGTTTTTAAATAAGCACGGATTTTTATTGCTTCATCTAAAGTGATTGTTTGGCGACCTGCAAATTTTGAGTAAATAGAAACTGCCGTTAAGTTTAAAAGTTCGGCAATGTCTTTAACATTTACTCCTTTTAATGCCATTTCAGCTTTTAAAATTCTGTAAATCATTCATTCCTCCTCCTATGCATTTGCATATTTTATACCCTCAATATATATGATATATGCTATTGAAGAGTAAGTCAAGCAAAAATATATGCTAAATCATAATTATTTGTGTAAAACCTTGTATATTCGTATGCATTGTTATATTATTAAAGCGTAAATATAACTAGATGAAAGGAGGCATTATGCAGGAAGAAAACAAGTATAAAATAATGACTGATTTATTATTAAATGAAATCAAGCTCCAATTTGGAAATTTGCATAAGTTTGCAAGTTTATCAGGTTTAAACTATCAGACTATTAATAGCATGTTTAAAAGAGGAATTAAAAACTCGAGTATTGACTCTATTAAAAAAGTTTGTGCGTATTTAGAAATTGATATTGTGAGTTTAATCTATGAACTTAAAATAGTTAAAATCAAAGATACAGAAAAATATAAGGAAAATCTATTTTTAAGTAAGTTTAAAATGTTAGATGCTCAACAAAAAAAACTTCTTATGGATTATATTGATTTATTACTAATGGCCAAATCTAAAGAGGATGATGAATAATGAAAACCGCAGTTATTTATGCTAGGTTCTCTTCGGCTAAACAAAACGAGCAGTCTATTGATGCTCAAGTTCGTGTTTGTAATAAATATGCTGAAGATAATAATTACAAGCTAGTTCATACCTACATCGATCGTGCTGCAAGTGGCATGACAGACCGCCGGCCTCAATTTAGGCAAATGATAAGAGATTCAGAAAACGGATTATTTGATGTAATTATTGTCTATCAATATGATCGCTTTGCACGCAATCGCAGAGATGCTATAAATAATAAATACACGCTTAAGATGAACGGAGTTAAGTTGTTATCTGCAACTGAGCCAGAGATTACTGATCGGCCGGCGGATTTATTCCTGGAGGGAATTTTAGATACCGCCGCAGAGTTTTATAGCAGAGATTTAGCTCAGAAAACAAAAAGAGGTATGGAAGAGTCTTTAGCTAAAGGTTTAAGTATTGGAGGATGGACGCAATTTGGCTACCAGGTAATCGATAAGAAATACCAGGTAAAAGAAGATGATGCAAAGATTGTGAAGATGATTTTTGAAAGTTATGCCTCCGGAGAAACACCACAAGCTATAGCAGAAGAATTAAATAGGTCAAAAATAAAATATTTTGGTAAAGAATTTAAGTTTAAGACTATTTATACACTATTAGATTGTCGAAAATACATAGGTGAATATATAAATCCATTCACGGATGAGATTATGACTAATATGTATCCGCCAATTATTACAAAAGAACTCTTTAATCTGGTTCAAAGAGAAAGATTATTTAAAAAGGAGAAAGTAAAAATGTCACCTAACTATAATGTGGACCGAAAATATATCTTAACCGGTAAACTATTTTGTGGATATTGCGGCGAAAATATGACCGGAGTATCTGGTAGATCAAGAAACGGTAAGAAATATCGTTATTATGTTTGTAATACTCCTGGATGTAAAAAGCAAAGTGTACGTAAGGAATTGATAGAAGATATAGCTGTTAACGAAGCTTTAAATTATCTTAATGAACCGGTGCGAAAAAGATTTATTGTAAATGACCTTTTAAGCAAGTTTAAAGAAGCTAGAGATAACAGCCAAATAAAAGAGCTAGAAAAAGAAAAAAAGGCTCTCACAGAGCGTTTAAATAAGATTACAGATTCCTTTAGTGATGCAACCGGCATTCTCCGGCAAGAACTTAATAAAAAAGCCCAGGCATTAGGAGATGAGATTCATGAGCTTGATCGTGAAATTGTAAAGCTTAAGATATTAGAAGATACAAAACTATATGATAAAAAATTCCTTGAGAAATGGATCGATGATGTTATCCGCAAGGATGAAAACAACTTATACAAAGCTAAAGCTGTAAACTACTTTATTAACTCGGTGTTTGTGTTTGATGATAAAGCTGTAGTTTATCTAAATTTTGATGATGCAGAGCCTATAACTCACTTTGAAAT
>JALOAT010000099.1 GCA_023228645.1 Gammaproteobacteria bacterium
GTCCCGCGCCCGTAAGATCCAGCGCTTCCTGTCGCAGCCGTTCTTCGTGGCCGAGGTGTTCACCGGTTCGCCCGGCAAGTACGTCTCCCTGAAGGACACCATCCGCGGCTTCAAGGGCATCGTGGACGGCGAGTTCGACCACCTGCCCGAGCAGGCGTTCTACATGGTCGGCTCCATCGACGAGGCGGTCGAGAAGGCCAAGCGCCTGTAATCGGCGCCAGGGGGTAAGCCATGGCTATGACGATCCACGTGGACATCGTGAGTGCGGAGAAGCAGATCTTCTCCGGCACGGCGGAGGCGCTGTTCGCCCCCGCGGTGCTGGGCGAGGTCGGCATCATGCCGCGCCACAGTCCGCTGCTGACCCAGCTCAACCCGGGCGAAGTCCGCGTCGTGAAGCAGGGCGGTGAAGAGGAGTACTACTACGTGTCCGGCGGCATGCTCGAAGTGCAGCCGCACCACGTAACCGTGCTTGCCGACACCGCGCTGCGTGCAAAGGACGTGGACGAGGCCGCCGCGCTCGAGGCGAAGAGCCGCGCCGAGCAGGCCCTCAAGGACCGCAAGAGCGACATGGACTACGCGCGTGCCCAGGCGGAACTGGCCGAGGCCATTGCGCAGCTGCAGACCCTCCAGCGTCTGCGCCAGCGCACGAGCGGCGCCCGCCGCTGAGTTCGGCAGTCAGGTTGTACCGGAAAAGGGGCAGTGGATTCCGCTGCCCCTTTTTCGTATGTGCCTGATCCGGTGGTTTGCCGGAAGGGACAAAGCTATCCTGTGGGCGCCTCGGGGACATGGGGTGCCCCGAACCGATTTAGAGTGGAATCATGACCGCACGCCTGGAAATCGTCGTGCTTGCCGCGGGTCAGGGAACCCGCATGAAATCCGACCTGCCCAAGGTCCTCCATCCCTTGGCCGGACGCCCGTTGCTCGGCCATGTCATTGCCACCGCCGGGGCGCTGTGCCCCGCGCGCACCCATGTGGTGTACGGCCACGGTGGCGAGCGGGTACTTACACGGTTTCCCGATGCGAACGTCTTGTGGGTGGAGCAGGCCGAGCGCCTTGGTACCGGTCATGCCGTCATGCAGGCCATGCCGGGGGTCGATGACGCCGCCGTGGTGCTGGTGCTGTACGGCGACGTGCCGCTGGTCCCGACGGACCTGCTCCAACCGCTGGTGGCCGCCGCAACCACCGGCGCGCTCGCCATCCTCACCGTGGAGCTGGCCAATCCCAAGGGTTACGGCCGCATCCTGCGCAACGAACAGGGCGCGGTGCTCGGCATCGTGGAAGAGAAGGACGCCAGCGATGCCCAACGCGGCATCCGCGAAGGCAATACCGGCATCCTCGCCGCCCCGGCCCACCGGCTGCGCGCCTGGCTGGCCGCACTGAAGAACAGCAACGCCCAGGGCGAGTATTACCTCACCGACGTGGTGGCCATGGCCGTGGCGGAAAACCTGCCGGTGGTCGCCCACTGTGCACAGGACGAGGACGACGTGCTCGGCGTGAATGACAAGCTCCAGCTCGCCCACCTCGAACGGGTCTACCAACGCCGCCAGGCCGAGCGCCTCATGCGCGAGGGCGTCACCCTGCTGGACCCCGCCCGATTCGACCTGCGCGGCACACTGGAATGTGGCTGCGACGTGACCATCGACGTGGGTGTGGTGATCGAAGGTCACGTGAAGCTGGGCGACCGCGTGACAGTGGGCGCCCACTGCTGCCTGCGCGACGTGGAACTGGGCGCCGGCACCCAGCTGCGCCCCATGAGCGTGCTCGAAGAGGCCCTCGTCGGTCCCGACTGCCGTATCGGTCCGTTCGCACGGCTGCGCCCGGGCACCGTGCTCGCCGGCCACGCGCACGTGGGCAACTTCGTCGAGCTGAAGAACGCCCAGGTGGGCGAGGGCTCCAAGGTCAACCACCTGAGTTACGTCGGTGACACCGTCATGGGCCGCGACGTGAATGTGGGCGCGGGCACCATCACCTGCAACTACGACGGCGCCAACAAACACCGCACCGTCATCGGCGACCGCGCCTTCATCGGCTCGGACAGCCAACTGGTCGCGCCGGTGGAGATCGGCGCCGACGCCACCATCGGTGCAGGCTCCACGGTTACCCGCGACGCACCCGCAGGCGATTTGACCCTGAGCCGCGCGCCGCAAAAGAGCATCGCCGGCTGGAAGCGCCCGGTGAAGAAACCCAAAGCTGCGGGTTAGTGGCCAAGGGCTAGGACGAAACGCGGAGGGCGCGGAGGCGCGGAGGGGAAGGATCAAGGGGTAGGTGCTCGATTGCCGTTAGGTGACGTGTCACGCAGTTCCGCAAATTAACACCCTTCATATTCTCCGCGTCCTCCGCGCCTCCGCGCCCTCCGCGTCCAACCCCTAACCAAGAACGACACTGCTGAACAACTGAGAACCTGATCATGTGTGGAATCGTTGGTGCCATCGCGCAGCGGGACGTGGTCCCCATTTTGGTGGAAGGTCTGCGCCGTCTCGAATACCGGGGCTATGACTCGGCCGGCGTGGCGGTGCTCAACGGCGACGGTCACCTGGATCGCCGCCGCACCGTCGGCAAGGTCAAACTGCTTGCCGAGGCTATCGAGGTGCAGCCCCTCACGGGACAGCGCGGTATCGCCCACACCCGCTGGGCCACCCATGGCGGAGTCTCCGAGCGCAACGCCCACCCGCACTTTTCCGAAGAGGGCATTGCGCTCGTCCACAACGGCATCATCGAAAACCACGAGGCGCTACGCACCGAGCTCAAGGCCGCCGGCTACGCATTCCATTCCGATACCGACTCGGAAGTCATCGCCCACCTCATCCACGACCGCATCAAGGCCGGCGACGACCTGCTCGCGGCCGTGCAAAGCATCGTTCAGCGCCTGCACGGCGCCTATGCCATCGTGGTCATGTGCTGCAGCGAGCCCGACCGGCTCATCGTCGCCCGTCAGGGCTGCCCGGTGGTGGTCGGCGAGGGCGAGGGCGAGTCGTACGTCGCCTCCGACGTGCAGGCCCTGCTGCCCGTCACCCGCGCCTTCCGCTTCCTGGAAGAAGGTGATGTGGCGGAGTTGCGCACCGGCGCCATCGCCATTTTCGACAGCACCGGCCATCGCGTGGAGCGTCCCCTGCACGAATCCGAGCTCTCCGCCGACGACGTGGAACTGGGCCAGTACGCCCACTACATGCAGAAGGAGATCTACGAGCAACCGCGCGCCGTCGCCGACACCCTGACCGAGCGTTTCGCCGGTGGCCGCGCCCTCGACGCCGTGCTCGGCCCCAAGGCCGCCGAGCTGCTGCCGCAGATCCGTTCTGTGCACATCGTCGCCTGCGGCACCAGTTGGCACGCCGGCATGGTGGCTCGTTATTACATGGAGCAGTACGCCCGGCTCCCCACCACCGTGGAGATCGCCTCGGAATACCGCTACCGTCAGCCGGTGGTGCCAGCCGGTACGCTGTTCATCGCCATCTCCCAGTCCGGCGAGACCGCCGACACCCTGGCGGCCCTGCGCGAGGCCAAGCGCCTCGGTTATCTCGCGACCCTGGCCATCTGCAACGTGCCGGCATCGAGCCTGGTGCGCGAGGCCGACCTGAGCCTCATGACCCGCGCCGGCCCCGAGATCGGCGTGGCCTCCACCAAGGCCTTTACTACCCAGCTCACCGCCCTCGGCCTGCTCGCCCTCATCCTCGCCCGCCACAACGGCATGGACCCCGAGCGCGAGACCGACCTGATGGCGCAGCTGGTGCACGTGCCCGAGATGATCGAGCACACCCTCAAGCTGGAACCACAGATCCGCGAATGGGCCCAGCACTTCAAGACCAAGCAGCACGCCCTGTTCCTCGGCCGCGGCGCCGCCTGGCCGGTGGCCATGGAAGGCGCGCTCAAGCTCAAGGAGATCTCCTACATCCACGCCGAGGCCTACGCCGCCGGTGAACTCAAGCACGGCCCCCTGGCCCTGGTGGACGCCGACATGCCCGTCATCACCATCGCGCCCAACAACGAGCTGCTGGAAAAGCTCAAGTCCAACCTCCAGGAAGTGAAGGCCCGCGGCGGCAAGCTCTACGTCTTCGCCGACCCCAAGGCCGGCATCGAACCCTCACCGGAAGTGGAAGTCATGCACATGCCCGAACACGTGCAGACCTTCCAGACGCCCATCGTGTACACCGTGCCCTTGCAGTTGCTGGCCTACCACGTGGCCGTGCTCAAGGGCACCGACGTGGATCAGCCGCGCAATTTGGCGAAGTCTGTGACGGTGGAGTGAGATAGCCCGGCGGCAGCCGTTCCCGCCACGCTTAGTTGCTGTGATGAGCAATGCGAACGCCAAGTAAGGGTCACGTGAGTGGCCCTTTTTCATTTTCGACGTTACGCAACGCGACACACACTGGGCGTACACTCCGGGCAGGCAGCCTACTTCGCCAAGGTGTGCTGGGCTTGCGGCATTCTCCCGCCTTCCGCCCCTGTCAGCCGCGTGCAAGCCGCTGTTCTGGCCGGTAAACCCGTGGACCCATGCACGTCTCGATAAGCGTTGATGCGGCGATTCGCCATTCATCTACGTTGAATGGCGAAATCGCAGTATATTTCCGGAACCGCGAAACGCGCGTAACATCTTGACGCCACGGGAAGAAATCGCCGCCGAACACAGGCAAGGGCGGCGATATTGGTAGATCGGACGTTCAATTAATAGTTAGCCACAAACAATCTCATTACAAGGAGACCTTAGGTCATGGAAAGCAGTAATCCATTTGCGGTGAAGTTGGTTTCTCATGTCGGCTGGGTTTTGACTGTCTTAGGGGGTATTTTTGCGGTTTGGGTGTTTTTCTTAATAGTGAGCGCAGAAAAGGGGCAGCACCCACTAATGATATTGTTCTTCTTTATATTCATATTCTGCAGCGTCGCAATAGGACAGTTTTTTGTAGTACTGAATGTGATAGTCACGAAGCTTCAGAATATTGAAACAAATTCAGCTGAAGCCAAGCTGGCCATCGATAGTCTGAAGAATGAGCTTGGTAGAGACCGTAATGGCTAACACCCGCTTCGAGGCCGACGGCTCACCCTTCCGCTGCGCTCCAAGGCGAGCCGCCGCTCAAGCGGAACGTTATCGCGCCGAGCAAAGCTCGGCGTATCTAGCGGGGTGAAAGTCCCCGTCGGGAAAGGGCTAGCCACCCACCCGTATCGAGTCTTGCATCCGTGGCGGAGTTGAAGGAGCAGCGAACAAGAC
>JALOAT010000100.1 GCA_023228645.1 Gammaproteobacteria bacterium
ATTTTGGATATAAAACTACAAGTTTTTGTAAATTGTGAAACAAAAACTATCGTACAACTGGCAGTTTTGCAAAATTCGTCTGCCGCAGGCGCAACACAGACAAACTTCGTAAAGCTGCCAAAGCGTTGGTTGCAATTAAAAAAAAACAGAACTATGAATTTAAATATTAACGCTTTCTCTTACAATAAAGGAATAGAAGCTTTTAAAAATCGTGATTATATAAAAACTGTCGAATTTATGACAAAAGCTATGCAAGAAAATCCATGGTTGGATTTTATTCTAGCGCATAAAATTAGGGGATTTGCATATGCAAACTTAAAGGAATATAAAAATGCATTAAGTGATTTTGATATTGTAATAAATAGTTTAAAAGGAAGTAGTTCAGAAAAAGATAATATTGCAGAACTATATTTTACTAGAGGTAGAGTAAACAATTCTTTGAGAAATATAAAATCGGCAATAGAAGATTTTGAAAATTGCATTAAAATAAATCAAAATAAAATTGAAGCTTATAGACTTTTATTTTTTTTATATAACGAAAATGAAGATTTTGAAAATGAATTAAAAACAATTAATAAAATTATAGAGCTTGAACCACAAGCTCATTGGTATACTGAAAAAGCAAAAACTCTAGAATTAATAGATCAAATTAAATATCTAGATGATATTATATTCTGTTATAAAAAATCAATTGAGCTCGACCCCAATTTAATGATTGGCTACCAAGGTTTAGCATTTCTATACTTTGAAAGAAAAGAATTTTCTAAAGCAGTAGATTTTTTTTCGAAATGTATTGAATTAGGATTTACTGACTTTTATTATTACAGAGGGATATGCTATAAAAACATAGGAGACATAAATAAGTATACTAATGATATTAAAAAAAGTTTAGAATTAGGATTTGAAGATGCCGAAGAAGAGATAGCAAAAAACAATTCTTTGTTCGCAACTAAAAATCAAATTTTATTTTTTGATACTGAAACCACAGGTGTACCTTTAGATTGGAAAGCGCCTGCTTCAGCAACAAATAACTGGCCAAGATTAGTACAATTAGCTTGGCGTCTTTACGATGAATCTGGAAATTTAATTGAATCAAATTGTTCAATCATCAAGCCAGATAACTTTGTAATTCCAATAGAAGCTTCAAGAATTCATGGCATTACCACTGAAAAAGCATATGTAGAAGGAGAAAATTTAGAATTAGTTTTAGAAAAGTTTAAAATCAAACTTGAAAAAGCAAATCTGTTGATTGCGCACAATATGGATTTTGACGAAAAAATCTTAGGTGCTGAATTCTTTAGATTACAAAATTCCAATCCTTTATCTAAAATAAAAAAAATGTGCACAATGCAAGCATCAACAAATATCTGTAAAATTAATGGTCCATACGGTTACAAATGGCCAAAACTAGAAGAATTACATTATTTTTTATTTAATAAAGGTTTTGACAATGCTCATAATGCAGATGCCGATATTAAAGCTACTGCTGACTGTTATTTTGAAATGAAAAAAAGAGATTTAATAAATTAACTGCAACCAACAGTGGTTTTGCGAAATTTGGGCTTTAAGGTTTAAAATTATGATGGTTTTGTATTTGTAAACTTAGTCTTAAATTTATACTTTTGGGTAAACTAATCCCCAAACTTCGTAAAGCTGCCAAAGCGTTGTAGGACATTAAAACCAAAAGAATGAAAAAAATATTTCGATATGGAGTTTTAATAATTGGAATAATATTTCTGATTGGTTTTTCACTAAAAGGAAAAATCACTCACGAAAAATTTGATTCTGAAAGGTGGAAAAATTGGACTGAATCGGAAACCGAATGGTCATTGCGGTGGGATATGATGAATAGTTTAAGGAATAATTACGAACTTAAAGGAATGACCAAAGATGAAATTTTGGAATTATTAGGAGAACCAGGAGAATCCAGCACCAAAAATGTATTTAGATATTACTTAGGTTATTCAAAACGTGGTATTAATACCGGTAGTTTGACAATTAAATTCAAAAATAATATAGTACTCAATTACTCAGTTTGGGACGGATAAAATGAAAAAAATGCTAACATTAAAGAATATTTTAATTGCAATTGGTATTATCATATTAGATATATCCGTGTATGTTTTCTTTGGCTTGATGCTAATGAATTATGAAGATTTTTACAACGAAAGCAAAGGCGCGTTTTGGAGCTTGGAAAGTATGACTTTAACCGAAAAATTTTATTATATCGGATTTGAAATTTGGAACGTACTAAACCTGATAGCAGTTGGTTATATAATATTCCGTATCATAAAAGGATTACGAAAACGTCCTACAACAAACATATTGCCGTCAGGCGGGCGAAATGCTTCCGTTTGAAATTTATTTGTAAATTTAAACATTGTCGCTCGCACGGAATTTTCTGCTGAAAATCCCGCCCGAACGGCAATATGCAAAACGTTGTACAAAATTTTATTCCAAACGTTTGGTTTTTTCTTACGGAAATTAATGCATTTAAATGATAAAAAAAAATCGAGTTAAAGCGAAAAGGAAGTATGACTTTCGCTGTCAAACTTTCAAAGAGTACTTTGTAGAAAGTTTTACTTTCAGTGCAAATACTTGCATAAAGTTTGTCTAAGCTAACGAAAAAAAATGACAAAGTCAAGGACTGGGATTTTATCTTTAGTTTAGCTCTATATTTTTTTTAGATTTTTAAAATTTACCGTATATCGTTTTTATAACTTCGCAAAGCATTGTTTTGCAAAATAAAAAAATCGATAAAAACTATAATTTTGGATATAAAACTACAAGTTTTTGTAAATTGTGAAACAAAAACTATCGTACAACTGGCAGTTTCGCAAAATTCGTCTGCCGCAGGCGCAACACAGACAAACTTCGTAAAGCTGCCAAAGCGTTAGGCGATATTGTACTAAAGACTTTCCAAAAAATAGAATGTCTAAAACTTAAATCTGAATATGCATAGTTTCTCTGAATTGATCTTACGAAGTAGTACTTTTTTGCAAAATATTCTTGAAGAAATCGAAAATAAAATACTTAAAGAATTAGAAACAAATGGATCAACAATTCAAGTAAAAAACTTACAAATGATAAGTTTACAAAAATCATTTTTCTTTATTGGAGTTTTTTCTTATTACGAAGCTTTACTTCAAGAAAGATTAGATTGTAAAAATGGATTTGAAGAAGCTAAAAGCATTTTAAAAGAAAATAGTGAAAATGAATTGTTCGAAAAATTTATAGAATTGCAATTAATTGTCAATGCTTTAAAACACGGAAAAGGTCGTAGCTACAATCAACTTTTAGAAAAGTCAGACCGGAAAATCAATGTAAAAATAAAAGAAATTGACGAACCATTTTTTGATGAAGGTAATATAGATGAAATAAGTTCCCTAATTGAGGTTAACAATGAATTTATAGAACAAAGTATCGAAATTATAAACGAAATTTCATTAAAAATACAAAAATATAGGCCTGAAATATTTATTTAAAAGACACTATCCCACGAAGTGTGTAAGTTGAAAAATCAAGGCTTGGATTTATAATCTGAGCCTTTGTTCAAATATAAGACTAAATTGGTTAAGTATCACGCCCCAGTTTCTAATTGGCATCGTCCATTTTTTAGTTGCCTCTCTAATAGCCAGATACACTGATTTTAATACCGCTTCATCTGTAGGAAAAGACATCTTGTTTTTCGTGTATTTTCTGATTTTTCCGTTCAGATTTTCAATTAAGTTTGTGGTATAAATGATTTTACGGATCTCCAGAGGGAAGTCAAAAAACACGGTCAGTTCATCCCAGTTTTCTCTCCAGGATTTAATGGCATATCCGTATTTTGAGTTCCATTTCTGTTCAAATTCATCCAGAGCCAGTTCAGCTGCCTGTTTGGTCGGTGCAGCATAAATCAGCTTCATATCGGCTGTGAACTCCTTACGGTCTTTCCAAACGACATATTTACATGAGTTCCTAATCTGATGAACCACACAAATCTGTGTCTGAGATTCAGGAAAAACGCTCCTAATGGTGTTTGTAAAACCATTAAGATTATCAGTAGCTGTAATAAGTATGTCCTCCACGCCACGAGCCTTCATATCGGTCAAAACACTCATCCAAAAGGCAGAGCTTTCATTCTTTCCAAGCCACATACCCAATACTTCCTTTTTGCCCTCTCTGTTGAGTCCTACTGCCAGATATATCGTTTTATTAACTACCTTTGAGTTCTCACGAACCTTAAAAACAATACCATCCATCCAAACAATCAGATAAAGATCTTCCAAAGGCCTGTTCTGCCAATTAATTGCCTGATTTGTAACCGCATCAGTAATCCGGGATATCGTGGAAGTTGATACATCAAAATCATAAAGTTCCTTGATTTGTTCTTCAATGTCACTCACACTCATTCCTTTGGCATAGAAAGAGATAATGATGTTTTCCAATCCTTCGATAATATTGTGTCTCTTAGGAACCAAAGCCGGTTCGAAACTACTCTCTCTGTCTCTGGGAACCTTAATGAGGTCCTCACCGAATGATGTTTTTATCTTCTTCTCAGTATGTCCATTGCGATAATTACCGTTAAGGCTTTTATCGTGCTTCTCGTTGTCAAGATGAGCATCGAGTTCCGCTTCAAGCATGTGTTCAACAGCTCGTTTGTGCAGGTCTTTAAAGAAAGAGGTCAGGTCTGCCCCGTTCTTAAAGGATTTTAAAAATTCCTTGTCGTTTAATAATTCTTCTTTTTTTGTCATAACTGTATAATGTTTAAAAGTAATCAAAAAAGTTATTTCCGTAATTTTTTTGAGTTTTTTGAAGGAACTCAAAAAATTCCAGAATAACTTTTCAACTTACACAGTTTATGAGATACTACCATTTAAAAACAACATCGCCTAACATCATGACGAATAGAAAAAAGCCCTAACATGTAAAAATGTTGGGGCTTTTTGCTATTCGTTGTTCAGCGACACCGTGTCTAAATTCCTATAGGTGGTTTTGTAGGTTTTTGGCTTCTCCTTT
>JALOAT010000050.1 GCA_023228645.1 Gammaproteobacteria bacterium
CCGAATGGTGCATTGCGTGAAGCTGGGTAAAGAGGCCGAAGGCCTGGAGCGCCAGCCCTATCCCGGCGAACTCGGCAAGCGCATCTTCGAAAACGTCTCCAAGGAGGCGTGGGGCATGTGGCTGCGCCAGCAGACCATGCTCATCAACGAATACCGCCTCAGCCCCATCAACCCCAAGCACCGCGAGATGCTGGAGGGCGAGATGCAGAAGTTCTTCTTCGGCGCCGGCAGCACCCAGCCCGAAGGCTACGTCCCGCCCAAAAACTGAACCAGCCCCCGGGTCGAGGTGACGGAATGGCGCCCGTCGCCCCTCCCTCGCCACTCTCCAGCGGTTGAAATCACTCGATAGGCCGCCCCCGGATAAATCAGAGGCAGCTGCATCCCTCGTCGTTATCGGCCGCCCTGTGCATACGTGCGCTCGGTATGAGGGTTGTGCCCGGCCATCGCCTTGACGTTTTGTCCTATCATCGGGCCTCAGCCCGTGAGCCGTTGCCGTCATGAACCAGGACATCCAGACCGGCCAAGCCATTCTCGACCTCATCGCCCGCCACTTCCCTGCCACGGCCGACTACCCCGGGCTCGTCGGCCTGACGGTACTCGTCCTGGTCATGGGCGTTTCCCTTGGCCTGTTCCCGCTGGCGCGGCACTACGTTGTCGGCCTGGTGCATCGGTTCGTTCAGCTCAGCCAATCGAACTGGGCAGCCAAGTTGATGAGCGCCGGCTTTTTCCGGCGCGCGGCCTGGATCGTGCCGCCGCTGGCGTTTTACCAGGGGCTGCGCATCGTGCCTGCGCTGCCTGCCGCAGTCAGCGAATTCCTGGGGCGCGTTACGCTGGCGATCATTGCAATCGTGGTGGTGCGCGCATTTTCGGCCGCACTCAAGGCCACCAACGCCATCTACACCAGCTATCCGATGGCGCGAAACCGCCCCATCAACAGTTATCTGCAGATCCTCAACATCATCGCCCATTTATTTGCCGTGATCGTGATGATCGCGGTGCTCATCGGGCAGTCACCGTGGCTGTTCGTGAGCGGCCTCGGCGCGGCCATGGCCATCATCCTGCTGGTGTTCCGCGACACGCTGTTGTCGCTGGTGGCAGGCATCCAGCTCACCACCAACAATCTCATCCAGCTCGGCGACTGGATCGAAATGCCGCAATTCGGCGCCGACGGTGACGTGGTGGATATTTCCCTGCACGCCATCCGGGTGTGCAACTGGGACAAGACCATCACGGTCATCCCCACCCACAAGTTTCTCGACAATGCCTTCAAGAATTGGCGAGGCATGTGGGAAGCCGGAGGGCGGCGCATCAAGCGCGCGTTCAATGTGGACATGTCGAGCATCCGGTTCCTGACGGAAGAAGAGATCGAACGTTTCAGCCGCTTTGCCCTGTTGCACGACTACATGGACGCGAAGAAGAAGGAACTGGAAGAACACAACCACAAGCACAGCAGCGATGGTCGCCTCATTGCCAACGCCCGGCGGCTCACCAATGTGGGCACCCTGCGCGCCTATATCATCAATTACCTGCGTCAACACCCCAAAGTCCACCAGGGCATGACGCTGCTGGTGCGTCAGCTGCAACCGACGCCCCAGGGGCTGCCCATCGAAATCTACGTCTTCTCCGCTGATATCGGCTGGGTGAATTACGAGGGCATCCAGGCGGATATCTTCGATCACGTCCTCGCCATGGTTCCGGAATTCGGGCTGAACGTATACCAGGAACCCAGCGGGCGGGACATGCACGCCCTGCTCGCCGGTTCGGTCGCGCAGGCGTCAGTGCTGCAAGACGCGGACGCAATGGGCGCGATGCGTCGCAAGGGCGCCTGAATGCCGTTCTGCCATTGGGAAGACGACACCCTTGTGCTCAACGTCCTCGGGCGCCCGCGTGCGGCGCAGACGCGCATCGGCGGTGTGATCGGCGAACAGCTGGAGATCCACGTGGCCGAAAAACCGGTGCGCGGCCGTGCCACCGCGCACATGGTGCAGTTTCTTGCCGACGAGTTTCAGGTGGATGAAGACGCCATCGAGGTGGTGTTCGGCGTCTACAGCGTGAACAAGCAGTTGCGCATTACGGCGCCGCGGCGACTCCCGGCGGTCATTCCTGCGCCGGAGAGATTCAAGGCGCCGCGCGGGCCTCGGGGGCGAGGCGCAGGATAGCGCCGTTGTCTTCATCGGTGAGCGCGTAGATGGCGCCATCCGGGCCTTGCACCACGTCGCGAATGCGCGCGTTCAATTCGATCCGTTCCACTTCCTCCGCGCTCTTGCCATCCTGTTTCAGCCGCACGACGGCCTTCGCCACCAGCCCGCCCACCAGGATGTCGCCCTGCCACGTCGGGAACAGCCGGCCCGTGTAGAAGGTCATGCCCGACGGCGCGATGACCGGTGTCCACTGGTAGATGGACTGCGCGAGGTCCGGCCGTGTGTCCGGATCGGGAATGTCGCGCAGGTTGTAGTGCCGGCCCCAGCTCACCAGCGGCCAACCGTAGTTGCGGCCCGCCTCGACGATATTCAGCTCATCACCCCCGCGCGGGCCGTGCTCGATGGCCCACAGCGCGCCGGTCTGCGGGTGGATGGCGGCGGCCTGCACATTGCGGTGTCCATAGGAGAAGATGGCCGGGGCCACATCGCGCCGGTTTACGAAGGGGTTGTCGGCCGGAATGCTGCCGTCCGGGCGGATGCGGAGGATCTTGCCGAGGGTATTGGACAAGTCTTGCGCCGGCTCGAACTTGAAGCGCTCGCCCGTGGTGACGAACAGATTGCCGTCCGGGGCAAAGGCGAGGCGCGAACCGAAGTGATTGCCGCCGCCCAGCTTCGGCGTCTGCCGGAAAATCACCTGCACGTCGCGCAGCGCACTGTCCTCCAGGCGCCCACGCGCCACAGCGGTGGAGGCGCCACCCTCACCCGGCTCGGCATAAGAGATGTAGACGAGGCGGTTTTTCGCAAACGCCGGATCCAGCGCCACGTCCAGCAAGCCGCCCTGGCCTTCGGCGAACACCGTGGGCACGCCGGCCAGCGGTGCACCCACATCGCCTTCAGCCGTGACGAGGCGCAGACGGCCGGGCCGCTCCGTCACGAGCATGCGCCCGTCCGGGAGAAATTCGAGACCCCAGGGATGTTCGAGGCCGTCGGCCACGGTCTCGACGCGCAACGGGCCGGCACTGCTGTCGATGGTCCCGTCCTGGGCGGTGCCCGGCAACGGCAGGCAGGCGCCGAGCACGCACAGGACCACCCAAGGTGTTCTAACGCTCATGCGCATGCAGCCACTGCTCCAGTCAATGGTCGAGGCCGAAGTATGGGCAAGACATGGCGCCGCGGCCAGATCGCGGCCCTCAGCCCGGCTTGGGGGCGTAGGCGCAGTAGCCGGGCCGCGGCCCCACCTGCGGGTGATTGCGACAGGTATCCGGGCGCTTTTCATAGACGGTGCAGCGACGCGTACGGCCGTCCAGCAACACGCAATCGTTGTTGGACATCCGTGCCAGGGTGAACAGCTCGCTGCGATGGTTGTAGCGCTCGACGATGCCGGCCTTGACCAGCCGCCGCGCGACGTCCTTCGCCGGCCCCTCGGCCTCGAACTCATCCACCAGGCCGAGCCGCACCAGATCGCCCATGCGCACTTCGGCGGGCAGGGTGCAGCAGCTGGCGCGGCAATCACGGCACAAGCCGTTGCGATACTTCACCCAGGTTTCAAGCCGATCCAGGTCGGCGGCATAATGGACCGGAATTTTCATGGCGATGCGAGAACAGTGTGAGCGCCGATCTTGCACGAGCGCGGGCGGGCAGGAAAGGTGCTATGCGCCAGGTGGGAAAATCAACCAGGATGACGACGATGCACGGACCCGATCCCTCGAACGCGCACCCCATGGCGGGATTTCCGCAAGTGTGCTTCATCCGCAATACCGTGACGAACCCCAACATCGTCATTGGCGAATACACCTACTACGACGATCCGGACGCGCCGGAAGACTTCGAGCGCAACGTCCTCTATCACTACCCGTTTATGGGCGACAAACTCATCATCGGCAAGTTCTGCGCCATTGCCCGCGGTGTGCGCTTCATCATGAACGGGGCCAATCACAAACTGGACGGCTTCTCGACCTATCGCTTCAACATCTTCGGCAACGGCTGGGAACGGGCCACGCCCGCCCCGGAGCAGCTGCCGTACAAAGGCGATACCGTCATCGGCAACGATGTATGGATCGGTTATGCAGCGCTGATCATGCCCGGTGTACACATCGGTCACGGTGCCATCGTCGCGGCAGGTGCCGTGGTGACCCGCGACGTGCCGCCGTACACCGTGGTTGGCGGCAATCCGGCCGCGGTGTTGCGCCGGCGCTTCCCCGAGCAGACCGTGGCCGCGTTGCTCGACCTGGCGTGGTGGGACTGGGACGCGGCGAAGATCACCCGCAACCTGGAGGCCATCGTCGGCGCCGATATCGAGGCATTGCTCCGTGCCACTTGAGTGGCCAGTGGCCATTCACCCTGGGCCGCGCTTGTCTCGGCGCGCCCTTCTTGCCCCCTCTCTCCGGGAGACGAGCGCATGGATGCGCGAGGTACGACCCCATGGATGGGGGAGGTAGACCGTGCCGGGAGCAAGCGGTCGAGAGCAACGTAGGGAACGGTTGCCGAGGGCTGGGGAGAGGCGATCAATTCAGGTGCGGTTGTTGGTTTATTGACCCCCTCATCCTGTCCTTCGGCAATTCGCTCCATGCATTGCCTACCTCCTGCATCCATTCCAGGCCTTGGCGTTCTCCGCGTCTTGGCGAGCGTTGGTCAGGTGTCTCTGGTCCGGAACAGTTCCCCTGGAACGGCGATTGCAACACACGCTGAGCCCCGCCGTCGCCTGCAGGCGACTCTCTTTCGCAGCGCGATGGCACCGATGCTCAGGTGCCTGTTTTTCGCGGTCGGTTGGCGCATGGCCTTGACAGATCCCTTCGGTGGCCTGCGTGCCGCTACCGATTCCGCGGTGAGTGCGGTGCAAACGTTGCTTCCACTTTCCAGAGTGATACGAAAAATGCCCTCTCAGCTATTGCTCGACGCCAAGCCCCGGCCCCAAAAAGGCGAGCCGGTTCGGTCTGTTCCTTCCTCACCGCTGGTGATCCTCGGGATCACTACCGACGGCAAGATTTTTCGTCCCAGTGATTGGGCCCAGCGCCTCGCCGCAGTGACCACCATCGATTGCGATTACTGCGGGCCGTCGAAGCAACTGCCCTGCAATCCCTTGGTCAAGATCGTCAGGCGCGAGGGTGTGCCCGCGGTGTGGATCTCGCCGGCACTGGCGGAGCGGAATCGGTCGCTTTACGACTACATGTTGCGCTTCGCCGAGCAGAACAAGCTGGAGGTACGCGCGTCGACTTGAGGCTCACTGGCCGAGGCCGCGGGCCGCGGCGATCACCGCCTGCCCGAGGGAGACGCCAGCGTCGTTGATCGGTACCTGACGCGGCGCAAGCACTTGCAATCCTGCCGCGCGGCAGCGCTGCGCCACGGCCTCGAACAGGAGGCGGTTCTGGAACACACCGCCGCCCAGGGCCAGGGTCTCCACGCGGTTGTCTGCCGCGAGCCGCGCAGCGAGTGCGGCAATCGCGGCGGCCAGGCCGTGATGAAAACGCGCGGCGATCACCGCGTGCTCGACACCGGCGGCCAGGTCGTGCAGCAGCGATTCCCATAGCGCACGCCAGTCCAGGGTGAGCAGGCCGTCGCACTGCATTTCGTTCACCGGATAAGCCGCAGCGTGCGTCTTCGCGAAGGCCTGCTGCGCCAGCATCTCCAGTTCTATGGCGGCCTGGCCCTCATGGCTCACGCGTGCCATGCAGATGCCGAGGGTCGCGGCCACGGCATCGAACAGGCGTCCACAACTCGATGCGCGCGGGGAGTTGATGCCCTGGTCGATCATCTGCAGCAACGGTGCGGTACGCGCCGGTGCGGCGAATTGCAGCAGCGGCAGGTGCGGAAAACGTACGGCGGTCGCGTCCCAGCCGAACGCCTGATGCAAATGGGCGACGGCGTTGCGCCAGGGTTCCACGCTGGCGCGGTTGCCGCCGGGCATGGCCACCGGCGAAAAGCGCGCAAGGCGTGTGAAGCCGCGGTAATCGGCCAGCAGAAATTCGCCACCCCAGATCTCGCCATGCTCGCCGAGGCCGAGGCCGTCGAGGGCCACACCGAGCACTCGCGCGCCGGGTGCGAGGCCGTGCTCGGCCATGCACGCGGCGATGTGGGCGTGATGATGCTGCACCTCCTCCAGTGTTACGTCCGCGTCCGTCGCCCATTCATGGCCGAGGCGGGTAGAGGCGTAGCCCGGGTGCAGGTCCACGGAAATGGTCGCCGGACGGTGTTCGAACAGGGCGCGATAAAGCTCCTGGTTGTGGTAGTAGTCGCGCCAGGCGGCGGCGTTTTCCAGATCGCCCATGTGCTGGGAGATCATGGCGCGGCCCTGTTGCAGCAGGCAGAAGCTGTTCTTGAGGTCGGCGCCCATGGCCAGTACCGGCGGCGCCGCCGCGAACGCCGGGTGCAACGAAAGCGGCGCCGGTGCGTAGCCGCGTGCGCGGCGCAACAACCGCGGCGCGCCGTCCATCACCCGCGCCACGGAGTCATCCAGACGGTTGACGATGGCGCGGTCGTGCATGAGCCAGTAATCGGCGATGTCCGCCAGGCGATCGCGTGCCTCCTGGTTGTCGATGGCCTGCGGCTCGTCACTGCGATTGCCCGAGGTGAGCACCATGGGCCGTGGCAGTGCCGCCATGAGCAGGTGGTGCAGCGGCGTGTACGGGAGCATGAAGCCGAGGGTGCCCTGGCCAGGCGCGAGCGAGGGTGCGAGCGGTTCGCCGGCGGCGTCGAGGATCACGATGGGCGCACTGCGCGCGCGCAGCAGTTCCTCTTCGGCCGCGTCGAGCAACGCGTGGCGACGCACCATGGCCAGGTCGCGCGCCATGAGGGCGAAGGCCTTGTGATAGCGCAGCTTGCGCCGGCGCAGTTCAGCAACCGCCGCTTCGTTTCCGGCATCGCAGGCCAGGTGAAATCCGCCGATGCCCTTGATGGCCACAATGCGCCCCTCGCGCAGCAGGCTGGCGGTGGTGTCGAGCGGGTCGGCTACGTCCAGTGTCCCGTCCCTGTCTTCCAGCCACAGGCGCGGCCCGCACACGGGGCAGGCATTCGGTTGCGCGTGGAAGCGCCGGTCGGCGGGATTGCCGTATTCGCCCTCACAGGCGGGACACAGTGCGAAGGCCGCCATGCAGGTGTTGGCGCGGTCGTAGGGGATGGCGCGGACGATGGACAGCCGCGGTCCGCAGTGGGTGCAGTTGGTGAAGGCGTAGCGGTGACGACGGTTGGCCGGGTCGAGCACCTCGGCCAGGCACTCGGGGCAGGTAGCGGCGTCGGCTGCGACAGCCGTGCCCACCGCGCCCTCACCGCTGGCGACGATGCGAAAACCTTCCTCGGGCATCGCGCCGTCGAGGGCTGTGCGGTCAATGGTTTCGATGCGCGCAAGCGGCGGGGCCTCCACCCGCAGCCGCGCGATGAAGCCTTCGAGCGCGGCGCCCGTACCCCAGGCCTCGATGAGCACCCCCTGTGCGTCGTTGCGCACGCTGCCGCGCAGGCCGCACGCCTGCGCCAGGCGCCACACCGCGGGGCGGAAGCCCACGCCCTGCACCGTGCCGCGCACACGTAGCGCTTCGCCGCGGATGCCCTCGACTGCGCTCATCAATGGACCGTACAGGCCATGCACGGGTCAAAGGAACGCACCACGTGCTGCACCGTGATCGGATTGCTTTCCCCCTCATGCACGGGCGTCCCCACCAACGCCTGCTCCAACGCACCGGGCACGCCATCGGCATCACGCGGCGAGAAATTCCAGGTGGTGGGGGCAATGATCTGGTAGTTGTGAATGCGCCCGTTGCGCACACTGAGCCAGTGGCCGAGGCTGCCGCGCGCGGCCTCGACCAGTCCGGCGCCTTGCGCGATGTCGGGCAACTCACCGTGGTGACAGAACGGCTCGCCCGGCCGGAGTTCCTTCGCCCAGCGCTCCATGGCGATCACCACGCGGGCGATCTCCAACGCACGCGCGATGACCCGGCTGCGCACGTTGGCGCCGCCGCGTGCCACCAGGTCGCGCACCAGCGGGTGGCCGTCCACCATCTGCCGGGCGAGTGCGCCCACCTCGACCACCTGACCGCCCAGCCGCGGCGCCTTGCACCAGCTGTAGCCGTGGCCATCGGGCACGGCCGGCACGGTCACGCCGTCGCAGGGGTGGCGCGGCGTGCTGCGGTATTCGAGCCAGCTGTGGCTCAGGTCTTCGGCGATGGCTTCGACAGGAACGGCGCTGTGAACGCCGTCCTGCCAAACGCCACCCTGGAACAGCGGGCCGTCGTGCTCGTCATAGGCGCCGTAGCTCATGAAGCGCCCGCGGCCCTGCCCAAGGCGCGCCAGTTGCAGCGCCTCGGCGATGTGCAGGAAGTGCGTGAAGTCACTGCGCAGCGGATCGCCTGCGGCGAACCACGCCATGAGCGCGGCGTCGCTGTCCAGCTCACTCACCATCTCCAACTCGGCGCCGAACAGCGTGGCTTCGAGAAACCCGCGGAAGCCGTGCAACAGCGCCAGCAGACGTACGCGCTCCTGGGCCGCCACGGCGCGTGTGGTGCCACCCGGCTGGATGGCCAGCGAGTGCGGCCACTTGCCGGCGAGCAGCCCCATGAGCCGAAGGAACTCGGCCCGTGCCGGCAACACCGCGCGCGTCGCCGCGCCCTTCACCGCCGCAAAGCGGGCGGCGGCCGCGGCATGCCACGGTGCATGCGCATAAATGGAGTCCGTGAAGTCGGGCATGAAGAACAGATAGAAATGGGTCAGGTGGTCAGCGACGTTCTCATTGGCCAGCACCAGGTTGGTGGCGAGACGGCCGTTGTCCGGCGCGGCGATGCCCATCAGCATGCCGAGAGCGCGCGCGCTGGCGACCGATTGCGCCACCGAACAGATGCCGCAGATGCGCGGTGTATACACCAGTGCGTCACTCGGGTCGCGCCCCACCAGCATCTGTTCGAAGCCGCGGTAGAGCGGCGCGGATACCCGCGCCTCGCGCACCTTGGCCCCTTCCACGTCGAGGGTGATCTCCAGGTCACCCTCCACACGATTGAATGGTCCGACCACGCGACGGCTCATGTCTTGTCCCCGGTCTTGGGTGGCACCACGATGTGATCGGCCACGGCGTTTTGCTTCAGACGCGGCGGCGTGGCCGCCTTGGCCAGCGAACCCAGGGCGACGTACCAGGCCTTGGGCATATCGGTGGGCAGGCCCACGGGGATGCCGGCGATCTTGCGCGTCAGGCCGAACACGTGGCCCGGCTCCTCGAAGCCGGGCCGGGTGCAGTTGATGCATGCAAAACCGCCCCGCAGGCAGGAGCCCTCGCCGTTCCACAACCGCGTGTTGCAGTCGGCGTGGGCCTGGGTGCCCATGCAGCCCAGGTGCTCCATCATGCAGCCCAGTTCCGACATGTGTTCGGCGCTTGCCTTGTACTCGTAAAACTCGTTGCGCGGGCAACCATGATGGACCAGGTGATCGGTGTAGCTGCGCGGCCGGTTGAGCGGATCGAGTGCCGTGGCATCGAGTCCGTCCAGGCTGAGCTGGGCGAGGGTTTCGAGGACCCAGTTGGGATGCACCGGACAGCCGGCGACGTTCACCACCGGCAGCCCGCTACGGCTGTGGAACGCCTCGCCGAGCAGCCCGCCGGGCTCGTCGCCTTCGTATTGCAGGCCGCAGGCCTCGGTGGGATTGCCGCCGCCGGAGCTGATGCCGCCGAAGGCGGCACAACTGCCCACCGCCAGCACGTGACGCGCGCGCGGAGCGAGCGCCTCCAGCCATGCCGCCATGGGCCGGCCGGTGCCGGCGAGTACATGAAACAGGCCGCTGCCGCCGGGGCCGCGCATCACGGCGCCCTCCAGGCAGAGGATGTCGAGGACGAGCTCGCCCCGCAGGATGCGCTCGAACCGATCGAGCACATCGGTACCGTTCTCCGCACTGAGCGCCGGGTGCCACAGCACTTCGATGCCGGCGCCATCCAGGGCGGTCAGGAGCGACGGCGCTTCGGCGCCGAGCAGTGACATGGAACAACCGCCACAGCCGCCCGATTGCAGCCACAGCAGGTTGAGACGGTGTTCATGCGCGCTCATGCAGACCTCCCTCACGGGGCAACCTGAGGGTGAACAAGGCGCCGCCGTCCGGATGGTTGATGGCCGTCAGCTCGCCGCCGAGGTCCGTGGCCATGCCGTAGCTGACATACAGCCCGAGCCCCGTACCCTTGCCCACGGGCTTGCTGCTGTAGAAGGGATCAAATACCTGGTTGAGCGCCTCGGCGGGGATGCCGGGTCCGTAGTCGCGCACGCTGATGGTGACGACATCCGCCTCCACATGGCAGGCGATGGACAGGCGCTGCTCGCCCAGGTCTTCCATCACGTCCATGGCGTTCTGCACCAGGTTCACGAGGATCTGATGCACGTGCCCCGGGTGGCCCTCGACCATCAAGGTGTCCGGCAGGTCCAGGTCCAGCTGCGGTGTGCGGCGCTCCACCTTGAACACCCAGCTGAGCGCCTTGTGGATGACCTCCACCACGTCATAGGCGCGCGCCGCCTCCTGGCGGCTTGCCGAGTAGCGACGCAGCTCCTGGACGATATCGCTTACCCGTTCCGCGCCTTCCATGGTGCCCGCGATGAGTGGGGTGAGGTCACGCAGAATGCGATCGATCTTCAGCTCCGCACGGAGCTCACGCAGTGCGTCTGGCGCGGTGCCCGCATCGATGGCGGTGATATAGCGGGTGATGCCCTCGCCATAGCGTTTCAGCGCATGGGCATTGCCGTAGACGAAACTGATGGGGTTGTTCAACTCATGGGCGACGCCAGCGACCAGGCGGCCCAGCGAGGCCATTTTTTCCGAGTGGATGAGGTGCTGCTGGGTCTTCTGCAATTGCTGATGCGCGCTGTTCAATTCATCGTAGGCGCGGCGCAGCTCACCCACCGGCCGGCCGATCAGCACCATGCCCATGAGCCTGCCCTCGTGGTCGTAGCGAGCACTGCAATTCATGGCGAGCGGCACCGCCTCGCCGTTTGCGCCGCAGAGACTCACCTCGCAGTCCACCAGTCCACCGGTGGCCAGTTTTTCCGGGAACTTCTCCGCCAGGGGCCGCGACTCCGGCATGAACAGGGCTTCAACGCGCTGCTGCATCACGGCCTCGGCCGCGTGACCGGTGAGTCGTTCCAGGGCGGCGTTCACCTGTTCGATGCGTCCGCGTTTGTCGCACACAATCAGCACGTCCGTCATGGCCGACAGCACGCTGCGGATGAACTGTTGCGCCTCTTCCAACGCCGCATTCTTGGCCTCGAGGGCGATCTGGTAGCGCACCAGATCGGCATACACCTCGTCCATCTTCTGGATCACCTCGATCCAGGCGCTTTCCGTGGACGCACTGAGCGACACCTGGCCGGCCACGCCCGCCTTGTCGATGAGACTCGGTGTCGTCTCGCCGCTCATGGGTTCACGCGTCCGGGCCGAGGGCCGCCAGTTCCACCGCCGCACCGCCCGTGCCCACCGGCTCTATTCCGTAGCGCTCCAGCTTGCTGCGCAGACCTACCCGGGACAGCCCGAGCTCCTGGGCCGCGCGGCTCTTGTTCCAGCGGTGGCGGATGAGGGTCTCCTTGAGGATGCGCGCCTCCAGGTCCTCGATGCGGTCCTTGAGGCTGCCGCCCCTGTCCGCGAGCAGGCCCAGGAGATCGTCGTCCTCTTCGGGAGCGGCATGCAGGACGCGGCGGGACAGCAGCTCGGCGCCCAGGAGCTCCCCATCGGCCATGACCAGCATGTGGCGGATCTCGTTTTGCAATTCGCGCACGTTGCCCGGCCAGTGGTAGGCACACATGCAGGCGAGCGCCTCGTCGGTGAAGCCGCGCACGCGCTTGCCCAGGTTTTTCATGGCGTCTTGCAGCAGGGCCTTCGCCAGGATGGGAATGTCGTCGAGACGCTCGCGCAGTGATGGCAACTGCACCGTCACGGCGGCGAGTCGGTAGTAGAGGTCTTCGCGAAAGCGTCCTTCGCGCACTTCAAGTTCGAGGTTCTTGTTGGTGGCGGCTACCACGCGCACGTCCACCTGGCGGGTGCGGCCGCTGCCCAAGGGGCGGATCTCGCCCTCCTGCAACACGCGCAGCAGTTTGACCTGGAAGGCCGGCGAGACCTCGCCGATCTCGTCCAGGAACACGGTGCCGCCGTTGGCCCGCTCGAACAGGCCGATGCGGTCCTCGACGGCGCCGGTGAAGGCGCCACGCTTGTAGCCGAACAGTTCGCTCTCCAGCAGGTCGTCGGGCAGGGCCGCGCAGTTTTCCACCACGAAGGGCTTGTGCCAGCGCAGGCTGTTGTAATGCAGCGCGCGGGCGATGAGTTCCTTGCCGGTACCCGATTCGCCCATGAGCAGCACCGAGACGTCGTACGGCGCCACGCGCGCCACGTGGTCGCACACCGCGTTCATGCAACTGGTGGACGCGCGCACGATGCCGTCGTCGTGATGGTAGCGTTCGCGCAAGGCCTCACGCTTGGCGGCCAGCCCTTCCTCCAGCGGCTGCGGCACGCGTTTCAGTTCCACGGACAACAGCTCGTTCTGGCGCTGCAATTCCGCCAGGTGTACGGCGTTGCGCAGGGTCAGCGTCAGGCTGTCCGGGTGCCAGGGCTTGGTGATGTACTGGTAGATGCCCGCATCGTTGACGGCGCTGATGATGTCGTCGGAGTCGGTGTAACCGGAGATCACCATGCGGACCACATCGGGCCACTTCTCGCGCACCTGCTTGAGGAACTCGACCCCGGACATACCGGGCATGCGCTGGTCACACAAAATCACCTGCGCCCACTCGCGGGCGAGGATGGCCTCGGCCTCCAGGGCGTTGCTCGCGGTCAGGACTTCGAAGTCGTCCTCGAGGATGCGCACCAGGGATTCGAGGCTGCGCACCTCGTCGTCGACGACCAGAACGGTGGGCAGTTCACTCATGCATGCTCCTCGCATTCCCTCGGCGGCGATGGGCCGCGATGGTCAACGGTGTACGCGACTTCGGCACTTTGTAGACGAAGTTGTATCGGGCCACGTGGTAGCTGGAGTCGAAACCGTAGAAATTCACGCGCATGCGCTCCAGTTCCTGTGCGCGGTACAGCCGCAGTGGTTTTTCGGTTTCATCGCGGCGGCGTCGTGCGATCTTCTCCGCCCGCAGCGGCCCGAACCGATCCGGCAGCGCCAGCCCTTCGGCATGCGCGCGCACCTCGGCGTCGAAGCGCCGCACGTCGGCGTCGAGAATCTCGTCCACCAGGCCGAGCTCTCGCGCCTCGTCGACGCCCATGGGTAAGCGCGCCTGGCTGATGCGCCGGGCGTTGTCCTCCCCGGCGTAGCGCGGCAGCAGATAGCTCCAGTACTCGGAGCCGTACAGGTTGCCCATGTCCTTGTAGTGCGGGTTCAGCACGACGCCGCGGCGCGCCCACACCTGGTCCGCCGCCCGCGCCAGGAACACGCCGCCTGCCCCGGCGTTGCCGCGCAACGCCGCCACCGTCAGCTGCCGCTCGTTGGTGATGATGGCCTCGGCCAGGTCATCGATGGCGTTGATGTTGCGCCACGACGCGTCGCTGGGGCTGTCGGCCGCCTCGATGATGTTCAGGTGCATGCCGTTGGACCAGTAGTCGGACCCGCCCGCCAGCACCAGCACGTGGCAGTCGCTGCGGCAAGCCGCGCGGTAGGCGCGCAACAGCCGCTCGCATTGCTCGCTGCTCATGGCGCCGTTGTAGAACTGGAAATGGAGATAGCCGACGCCGCCGATCGCCTCGTAACGGATCTCCCGGTAGCCATCCGCGGTGTCCAGGGCGATCTCCGGCAACGACGCCAGTTCCTCGTGCAGCAGCAGCGTCGCCGGCAGTTTGAAGGGGTGCGCGTGCGCCTTGTCGCGCAGGTGGCCGATCCACACGGCGCCGTCGACGGTGGCGCGACACAGCGCCGGACCGGAGCGGGCGAGCACCGCACCCGGCGCGCCGCGCAGGCCCGGCGCCGGATGGGCGTCGTACAGATAACAGTCGCGGCCGAACAGGTGATCGAGGAGTCCGGGCGCACCGTCGGCGCTGCGGATCTTGCGCAGCACGTCGGCCGTGCTGTCCCTTTGCCAATCGATGCGGCGATCCGCCTGGCGCATGAGCGGGCGCCAGTCACCAAGACGGCGTGCGGGATAGCTGGCCGAAGGCTGTGGCCGCCACGCGCCACCGGCGAAACGCTCGACGGCTTCGCGCACCGCCGCCACCGCCGCCTCGGTCACCTCATGGCGATAGAGGCTCGCTTTGGTGGCCTCGCGCATGGGAAATTCCGCCGCCGCCCAGATGTCGCCGCCGTCCATCTCCGCGTTGGCCTGCAACACCGTCACGCCCCAGTGCGTTTCGCGCCCGAGAATGGCCCAGTCCAGCGCCGAGGGTCCGCGGTCGCCGGGGATGCCGGGATGCACGACCATGCAGCAATGCCTGCGCCAGATCGCCTCGGGGATGGCGCGCTTGAGAAAGGGGGCGATGACCAAGTCGGGCGCGAACAGCGCCACTGCCTCGGTGCTCACCTGGTCGTTGATGTCGAACTCCACGCTCACCTCGTGGCCGCGCCCGACCAGCTCCACGTAGAGGCGCTGGCTCAGGCTGTTGAAGGCGTGGGTGAGGAAGAGAATTTTCAAGTTCCCGCTCCTGCTACAAGAAGAAATTCAACACAGAGGCACAGAGACGCAGAGAACACAGAGAACGGGAGTGTTCCGGGTGAAAGAATGAGCCCCGACTTCATTTTCATTTCCTCTGCGATCTCTGCGTCTCTGCGCCTCTGCGTTGGGCTGTTGAGTCTCTTTCCTCAGCAAATCCGCGGCAAGGGATCGCCCGCCAGCCAATCGACCACACGGCTGCCGCCGAAGCGGGTTTCCATCTGCACCAGGGCGTAGGAGTCTTCGATCACCTGGCCGATGATGGCGCTGTTCGCGCCCAGCGGGTGCGCACGCATGGTGTCCAGCAGGCGCTCGGCCTTGCCCTGCGGACAGATGGCGATGAGCTTGCCCTCGTTGGCCAGGTACAGCGGGTCGAGGCCGAGCAGTTCGCAGGCGGCGGCCACCTCCTCGCGGATGGGGATGGCGCTCTCGCGCAGCATCATGCCCACGCCCGACTGCTGTGCCAGTTCGTTCAGGGTGGAGGCCAGGCCGCCGCGCGTGGGATCGCGCATGCAGTGGATGTCCGGCACCGCGGCCACCATGTCCGCCACCAGTGTGTTGAGCGGCGCCGAGTCGGACTGGATAGTGGTCTCGAACTGGAGGTTTTCGCGGCTGGACATGATGGCGACGCCATGGTCACCGAGCGTGCCGCTCACCAGGATCGCATCGCCCGGGCGCGCCCGATCGCCGGAGATGTGTATGCCCTCGGGCACGATGCCCACACCGGTGGTGGTGATGAACACGCCGTCGCCCTTGCCGCGCTCCACCACCTTGGTGTCGCCGGTGACGATGGCCACCCCGGCCTCGCGCGCCGCGCGCGCCATGCTGGCGACGATGCGATCCAGATCGGCGAGCGGATAGCCTTCTTCGAGGATGAAGGCCGCCGAAAGATACAGCGGCCGCGCGCCCGACATGGCCACGTCGTTGACCGTGCCGTGCACCGCCAGCGAACCGATGTCGCCGCCCGGAAAGAAGATAGGCGAAATGACATGGGCATCCACGCTCATCACCATGCGCCCGGCGCCCACGTCGAAGGCCGCCTGGTCGTTGCGCTGGCCCAGCAGTTCGTTGTCGAAATGCCGCACGAACAGCTCCTCGATGAGTTGCGAGGCGGCGCGCCCGCCGCTGCCATGGCTCATGTCCACGCAGCCGTTGCGCAGGTCGAGACGGTGAAGGGGTTTCAGTTTCGCGCTCATGTCCTGCTGCGCCTCGCGTCATGATTTGCTGCCGCGCCGCGGAAGCGGCCATAGCTCCAGTAGGCCGCACAGGCGCCCTCGGACGAGACCATGCAGGAACCCAACGGATTGTCCGGGGTGCAGACCGTGGCGAACAGCTTGCAGTCGGTGGGCCGTTTGGCGCCGCGCAGGATGGCCGGGCACTCGCAGCCTTTGTTGTCGGCCGCCGCGACGGCCGGCATGTCGAAGCGCCGCTCGCAGTCGAACCCCGCGTAGGCCTCCTTGACCTTGAACGCGCTGTAGGGGACGGTGCCGAGCCCGCGCCACTCGAAGCTGCGCCGCAGCTCGAACACCTCCGCCACCAGCGCCTTGGCCTTCACATTGCCTTCGCGGGTCACCACGCGGGTGTACTCGTTCTCCACCTCGTGCCGGCCCGCGTTGATCTGCCGGATGAGCATCAGCGCCGACTGCATGACGTCGAGCGGCTCGAAACCGGCGATCACCACCGGACGCTGGAATTCCTCGGCGAAGAACTCGTAGGGCTGGGTGCCGATGATGGAGCTGACGTGGGACGGGCCGAAGAAACCGTCGATGCGCACGCTGCCCAGTTCGCGCACCTCGGGCGACTCGAGGATGTTCTGGATCGCCGCGGGGGTCAGCAGGTGATTGGAGAAGATGGAGAAGTTCTTCAGGCCCTCCGCATGGGCCTGCTTGACCGCCACCGCCGACGGCGGCGTGGTGGTCTCGAAACCGATGGCGAAGAACACCACCTCGCGCTCCGGGTTGTCGCGGGCGATCTTCAACGCATCGGTGGTGGAGTACACCATGCGCACGTCCGCGCCGGCGGCCTTGGCCTTGAGCAGGCTCTTGCGCCCGCTGGCCGGGACGCGCAGCAGGTCGCCGTAAGTACAGAGGATCACGTGGTCGTGCTGCTCCACCAGGCGCATGGCCTGGTCGATGCGGCCCACGGGCAGCACGCATACCGGACAGCCCGGCCCGTGGACGAAGGTGACGTTCGCGGGCATCAGGTCCTGCACGCCGTAGCGGAAAATGGCGTGGGTGTGGCCGCCGCAGAATTCCATCAGATGGTAGCTGCGATCGCCCTGCGCCTCGCGCGCGATGGCATCGGCCAGGGTGCGGGCCAGGTCGTGTTGGCGGAACTCGTCGATGTACTTCATGGGCCGCCCACCAGTCCCGCCTGGGCGAACAGCGCGAGGGTGCGCTCTGCCTCCACCGGGTCGATCTTGTGCAAGGCAAAGCCGACGTGGATGAGCACGTAGTCATCCACCGCCACGTCTTCCAACAGGGCAGTGGAGACCTCTTTCTTCACACCGCCGAGGCTGACCACGGCGGTGCCGCCATCCCGGTCGACCGTCACCACACGCGCGGGAATCGCAAGGCACATGTCAGGGTGCCTCCCCCGCGGAATGCCCCACCAGCGCCACCTGACGGGTGGCGCGGATCCACTGTTGCCACAGCGCCATGCCCTCGCCGCGGGTGGCCGAGAGCTGCAGCACGCGGATGGAGGGATTTACGCGCCGCGCGTATTCGATGCACTTCTCCACATCGAACTGCAGATAGGGCAGCAGATCGATCTTGTTGAGGATCATGAGATCGGCGGCGTGGAACATGTCGGGATACTTGATGGGCTTGTCCTCACCCTCGGTCACCGACAGGATCACCACCTTGTGCGCCTCGCCCAGGTCGAAGGCGGCGGGACACACCAGGTTGCCCACGTTCTCGATGAACAGCACGCTGCCGTCCTGCGGCTTCAGATGGTCCACGGCATGGCCGACCATGTGCGCATCCAGATGGCAGCCCTTGCCGGTGTTGATCTGCAGCGCCGGCACGCCGGTTTGGCGGATGCGCTCGGCATCGTTGGCGGTCTGCTGATCGCCCTCGATCACCGCCAGCGGGAACTCCTCTTTCAAGGCCTCGATGGTGCGCGTGAGCAAGCTGGTCTTGCCCGAGCCGGGGCTCGACACCAGGTTCAGCGCCAGGATGCCGTGCTCGGCGAACCGGCGTCGGTTGGCGGCGGCATAGGCGTTGTTCTTGGCGAGGATGTCGGTCTCGATCTGCACCATGCGCGCCTGGCTGAGCCCCGGCGCATGGGCGCGGGCCGGGCCCTGGCCGTAATCGTGGGTGCCGGCGTCGTGATGATGGTGGTCGTGATCGTGCGCATGACCGTGGGCATGATCATGATGATGATGGTGGTGATGATGCCCGTGCCCATCGCCTTCGATGTGCACTTCGCCTTCGCCGCAACCGCACACGTTACACATAGCGTTTCTCCGTATTCTGATATTCCATTGGATGCCGACTCTCCTGGCCGGAAGCCCGCCGCTTCTCTGGGAGAGGGCTGGAGAGATCCAAAGCTCCGGAATTTAATCCCCTCTCCCTGAGGGAGAAGGGAACATTCAAGCCAGCACCTGCGCTCTCCGACACCGCCTCACGTCTTTCCCCCTCTCGCCGCATCTCCAGGATGAGCCGGAAGAAGGGACGGTCCACCTCACACCGGCTATTCAACCTCCAGTTCCTTGACCCGCAATTCGTCACCGCCGGTCACCTGCAATTGATAACCGCCACACAACGGGCAGGGCTCGAAGCGTTGCCTCACATGCACCTCTTTCCCGCATGGCAGGCACCAGGCGCGTCCGGGCAGGTGGATGATCTCCAGCGCAGCGCCGTCGGCCAGCGAGCCTTGCATGACCACATCGAAGCCGAAGCGCATGGCTTCCGGGTCGACGCCCGCCAGTTCGCCAATCTCCAGCCACACGGTCTTCACGCGGTGAAAGTCCTGGGCCTTGGCCTGGTCCCCAATGACCTGCAGCACGCCCTCGCACAGCGACATCTCATGCATGCACGGTCCTCCGCAGGTGGAAACCCACGCAAGGATCGACGGCGTTGATCCACAGCGCCGCCTGGCGCCGCAGCACGGCCTCGTCGTCGCCGCACAGTGTCAACAGGCCCTGGGCGGCCACGCCGGCCGGGTGAAAATTCCATTCGGTGGGGGCCAGGATGCGAAAACGCCGCACCGCACCGCGGGCGATCTCCACGTAGTGGATTAAACGCCCCCGTGCCGCCTCCACCTGGGCCAGGCCGTTGCCGCCTGCAACAGGTGCGGCACTGTCCCCACAGGCTTCGTCCCATTCCAGGGCCAGCCGATCCCGTTCCAGCCGTTTCGGGATGTCTTCCAGTTCCACCAGGCGCGCCACCAGGCGCGTCAGCAGGCCGTTGCCCTCGTTGGCGAGCAGGTCGGCCACCAGCGGCTGCCGACGCTGGCGCTCCAAAGCGGTGGTTTCACAATGGGTGCCCTGCCAGTCGGGCGCAGCCACGAAGGCGTCGGCGCCTGGCATCGCCAGGCGGGCCCGCAGGACCTCGGCGTCCAGGGCGGGCAGCCACGCCTCGTGCGTGCCACCGAGTCCCTGCCAGCCAAGTTCACGCACGCGGTGCAGCAGGCGGGCCGGCAGCGCGTCCCCGCGCGCCAGCCAGGCGTCAAACGCGGTGCGCGAGCGCAGCGGTGAAGAGAGGTCACCGCCACTGCCGAGCACCTGGGCCGTCAGACTGCGCAGGGCGTCGATGGCGCCGGTCAGGGCGGCGAGATCGATGGCCGGGCGGCCGTCGAGCCGGAACGGCTGCGCCTCACCGAACAGCGCGCGGCGCAGGTCCGGCAGCAGTCTCATCACCTGCGGCAGGCGCTCGCCCGGCCCGGGCTCGTCGAGGAAGCCGGGCCAGTCGAGCAGGATGCGCAGCAGGTGTTCACGGGCCGTCTCCATCCACACCAGCATGTCGCGCGCGCGCCGCTGCGCCGGTGAGGGCGTCAGGCCCAGGGCCTGTTCGCAGGCGCGCAGTGCGGCCTCGCACTGTGCCGTGGCGCAGATGCTGAACACCCGTGGGATGCGCCTGAGGGCCTCGTCGGGGGCGACGTTTTCCAGGAGGCGGCTGGCGAGCAGCGGCCGAGCCGACTGGATGACCACGCGCTCCACCCGCTCGCCCCGGCAGGCCAGCTCGATATCCAGACAGCCTTCCAGCGGGGAGCGTGCGGCGGGATTCATTGGCCGCGCCCAGGAGCGAACAGGCCGCGCAGCAGCGCACGCCGGATCGGTTGTGACGGTGGCTCGGGTTGGGTTTCCGGCTTCGGACGCGGCGTCATGAGCCGCAGCATGATGCCCTCCGCCTTGGCCACGGCCTGTGCCTGGCTGGCGAAGGCCGCCATGGGCGAAAACAGGGATTCACTGAGAAACCGGCCGATCCCCGGCTCCTCGCCCAGGGTCAGTTCACAGGGCCCGGCGGGGAAATCGAAACTGTGCCGGCTGCCCGGCGCCAGGTCGTGGAAGCTGTCGCCCTCGGGTGGCAGCACGAGGAGATTCATGAACCAGGGGGTGATGAGCACGCCGACACAGTGCGCGCGCCACAGTCGGAAACCGACCGCCTCCACGAGCAGGGCGCGGTTGAGGATGGGCAACCCGGCCATACGCTCCGCCTCAATGGCGCGAAAAGCGCTTTCCAATCCCTCGATCAAGCACACTTTCTGGATCGTCACCGCTGCACCTGCTCCATTCACGCTCCCTGCCGGTCCGCGGAAATTAGCAATGGATATGCCAGAAACGGCGTTCGCACCCGCTGGCAGCCTGGCTGCCGGCCTTTATGCAAACTGGGCCATGATCCTGCCGTTTTCATCCCCGCCGGGTCTATACATGAGCCCACAAATTGACTTAGGGATTTCCACTAATAGACGATTTTTGCAAAGTAGGTTTCCAGTGGGCGCACTGGGCGGCGATCGCGCAGCGGTGGGCAGCGCGTTCGCCCCAGGCGAAACGCATCGCAGAGTGATATTTCTGAATGGGATATCGCGGGATGGACAGCGCCGTAGCCCGGGGAAATAATGGTCGAGGTCGAGGTCCGTTTCGCCGGCCATCACCGCATCCAGGGCCTCGAAGGCGCGGTTGGCGTGGAGCGCGTCCTCCTCGCTCATCACCTCACGGGCCGAGCCGAGAAAGTTCAGCAGCCAGGTGCCCGCCGGCTGCGGGCCGACCAGCATGAGGTTGACCCACTCCTCGCCGTTGCGGCCGCGGCAGCGGGCGTAGAAGCCCTGACTTTCGATCACCTGCACCGGAACGCCTATGCACACAGGGGATCACCCTCCCGGGTCTTGCTTTCCCAGAAGCAGGGCAGCGGGCACTCGCGCGGCGTGAGGCTGACGCCGGCCAGGGCCAGCTCGTCGATCACCATCTGCAGCATGGCCTCCACCTTCTGCAGGGTGGCCTCGCTGAGCCCAAGGGTGTTGTTCAGGTCGTAGGGCACCATGCCGATGATGGTCACGTGTTTCGGTGCCTCACCGCTGACGGCGAGCAAGCCGAGCAGGTCGGACAGGCCCAGTTGGTGATTGGAAATCTTGGTCTGGAAGAAGGCCGGCACCTGTTCGTCGGCGAGGCGCACCAGGGTCCCCGGTGCGGCGCCGGTGTTGACGCAATCAGTGACGATGAGCCGTTCCTTGCCGCGCATGGGCTCGAACAGCTCGGTGCCGGCGGTGCCACCGTCGATCACGTCCACCCCGGGCGGCAGTTCGTAGCGGCTCTCCAGCAGCTCCGCCACGCGCACGCCCACGCCTTCGTCCTGCATCAGGATGTTGCCCAGACCGAGCACCAGAATGCGCGACACGGTGATTTTTTCCTCGTTGACGATTAGTTGGATCTCGCCAAGGCGCGAAGATCGCCAATGTTGAAGATGTAGGTCCCCTCTCCCGGAGGGCTGTCTCTTAGCCACATTTCGCCGTTGTAGCCAGCCCTTCACCCCCTCTCCCTCCGGGCTGTCTCTTGGTCACATCTTGCGCGCACACTCCCTCTCCCTCCGGGAGAGGGCTGGGGAGAGGGGATCAATTCAGATGCGGCTGTTGGTTTATTGATCCCCTCATCCTGTCCTTCGGCAATTCGCTCCATGCATTGCCTACCTCCTGCATCCATGCAGTCGTCTCCTGGAGGCGAGGGGGCCAGGCCGAGCGTTCCACTCTACCTTGGCGATCTTCGCGCCTTGGCGAGATCAACCCTCCCCAGCTCAGGCCACGGCCATGAACAGGCCCGCGGAGGCCATGCCGAAACCGATGAACCGCGCACCGCGACCCGCGAGCAGCCACTGGCCGAGGGCGATGCCGCCGGCGTGCAGCAGCGCCGTGACGCTGGCGAAGCCCGCGGCATAGGCGAGCGCGCCCGCACCCGCAGACATCTCGAGGGCATGGGCCTGACCGTGGAAAACGCCGAACAGCGCAATGAGCGCCATGCCCGGCACCAGCGGCATGCGTACGTTGAAGGCAACCAGCAGGCCCAGCACCATCACCGAGGCGAGGATCAGCGGCTCCATGAACGGCAGGGCGATGCCGGCGAAGCCGAGCATGGCCCCGGCCAACATCATGCCGACGAAGGCCGCCGGCAGCGCCCACAGCGCACGGCCGCCCGCGTAAGCGGCCCACAAGCCCACGGCCACCATGGCGAGCAGGTGGTCGAGGCCGCCCAGCGGATGCATCACACCCTGCACCAGCCCGCCACCGTCGTAATGACCGGTGTGGGCGAAGGCCAGCGTGGGGCCGGTGAGCAACGCCAGTGCGGCGGCGCGGGCAACGGTTTTCTTGTTCATTATGCGCATGGTGGTTTTCCTCGGCTTCACAGCGCCTTGACCTTGACGATTTCCTGCCGCTCCGTGTCCACCATGTGGATGGCGCAGGCGATGCAGGGATCGAATGAGTGCACGGTGCGCAGCACTTCCAGGGGTTTCTTCGGGTCCGCCACCGGATTGTCCATGAGCGACGCCTCGTAGGGGCCGATCTCGTCGTTCTGGTCGCGCGGGCCGGAGTTCCAGGTGCTGGGCACTACCGCCTGGTAATTCTTGATCTTCCCGTCCTCGATGACCACCCAGTGCGACAGTGCACCACGGGGCGCCTCGTGGAAGCCGAAGCCGCGCACCTCGCCCTTGGGGAATACCGGCGGATTGAAGATCTCGGTATCGCCCGTGGCGATGTTGTCGATGAGCTTCTGCCACTGTTGCTTGAGCGTATCGAGCATCATGCTGGCGCGTACGGAGCGTGCGGCATGGCGGCCGATGGTGGAATGCAGCGCATCGAGCGGGATGTTGGGGTTCTTGGACACGGCGCGCAGGGTGCCCATGGCCTGATCGAGGTAGCGCTTGGCGCCCTCGTGGCCCGCGGCCACCAGCACCAGCACATGGGCCAGCGGCCCCACCTGGGCGCGCTTGCCGTAGAACGTGGGCGCCTTGACCCAGGAGTACTTGCCGTCGTCCTGGAAATCCGTGTAGTTGGGCTCGCCCTCGCCGTCGTACGGATGCAGCGGCTGGTCGCCGTGATACCAGGCGTGCTTGGAGCTCTCCGCCACGCCGTCGCGGAAGTACGCATCGCCATGGGTGAGGATAGGTTTGAAGGTGCTGAGGTCGCCATTCTCGATGTAGCCGCCGGGCAGGTCGAACACGGTGCCCTTGGTGTCCTGCGGGCAGTCGGGCACGGCCAGGTAGTTGGTGATCCCCTTGCCGTAACCGGCCCAGTCCAGATAGAAGGCGCCGATGGCGGGCACGTCGGTCAGGTAAACCGACTTTACGAAGTGTTCAAGCTTGTCCATCCAGCCCTTGATCATCATCAGCCGCTCCATGTTCAGCACCGACTGGCTGTTCATGTTGATGGCGTTGCTGATGCCGCCCACGGCGAGGTTCTGGATGTGCGGCGACTTGCCGCCGAGCACGGCGACGATCTTGTTGGCGTAGTTCTGCACCTCCAGCGCCTGGAGGTAATGGGCCACCGCCATGAGGTTCACCTCGGGCGGCAGCTTCATGGCCGGGTGGCCCCAATAGCCGGTCGCGAAGGGGCCGAGCTGACCGCTGCTCACGAAGGTCTTCAGGCGATCCTGCACCGCCTTCATCTCGTGCGGACCGTTCAGGTGCCAATCGGACAGGCTCTCGGCCAGCTGGGCGGCCTTCTTCGGGTCGGCCTTGAGCGCGGACACCACATCGACCCAGTCCAACGCCGAGAGGTGATAGAAATGCACCATGTGGTCCTGGATGGTGTGCGCCGTCTGGATGATGTTGCGCACCAGTTGCGCATTCACCGGTACTTCCATGCCCAGGGCGTTCTCCACCGCGCGCACGGAAGTGATGGCGTGGGTGGTGGTGCAAACTCCGCAGAAGCGTTGGGTAAACAGCCAGGCCTCACGCGGGTCGCGGCCCACCAGGATCTTCTCGATGCCGCGCCACATCTGGCCCGACGACCAGGCCTTGGTCACCTTGCCGTTGTCCACTTCCACATCGATGCGCAGATGGCCTTCGATGCGGGTTACCGGATCCACCGTAATACGCGTCGTCACGTCGCTCTCTCCTCTGGCAATTCTTTATCAGGCGTGCCGGGTGTCGTGCAGCACCGGCAGCAGGCGCACGAGCACGATGTAGACCAGCACTTCGAAGGCCACGATGCCCACCGTCACCATGATCTCGGGCACCGATGGGAAGTAGCTGTAGCCCGGCCCCGGATTGAAGGTGATGAGATAGGCGTTGAAGCGCCACAGCGCGCCTGCAAACAACATGGATACCGCGGCGATGAGGAGCGCGCGGCCGCTGTCGCGTTTCGCCGGCGAGGACAGCACCACCAGCGGCACCAGGAACAGCGCGGTCTCGATCCAGAACATCAGGGCGGCGAAATCGAAGGCGAATACGAGACCCAGTTTGCCGCGCACCAGCAGTTCGCCGAAACGGATCACCAGGTACACCACGATGAGGCCGGTGATGGCCCGCGACAGGCCCGACAGCAGATGGGTTTCGGAAGGACGTTTAAAGCCCGCCGTGACCATGGAGCCTTCGAACAACACGATGGAGAAGCCCATGGTGACGGCGGTGACGATGGCCAGCAGCGGCATCAGTTCCATGGCCTGCCACAGCGGATGGACCTTGTGGCCCATGGCGATGAGCAGCGAGCCCAGGGACGACTGATGCATGGTGGGCAGCAGCACGCCGATGGCGATGAACAGGAACAGCAGCTTGTTCAGCTTGCGCTGGATGTCGCGCAGGCCGAGGCGCTCAAGGAACGCTGGCGAGAACTCGATGGCCAGCACCACGATGTAGGCCATGACGCACAGGCCCACCTCCAGCATCACCGAGTTGAAGTTCCAGTGCCAGGGCAACAGGATGTTGTAGAACTGCCACCAGCGGCCCATGTCGAAGAACGCGCCGAAACCGCCCAAGGCATAACCGAGCAGGCTCGCCAGCAACGCGGGCCGCACCAGCGGGTGATACTGGCCCTTGTTGAGCACGTAGACGGCGATGGCGAGTGCGTAGCCGCCGCACGCGAAGGCCGTGCCCACCACTACGTCGTACACCACCCAGATGCCCCAGGCGTAACCGCCGTTCAGGTTGGTCACCGCGCCCATGCCGCTGATGAAGCGGATGGCGAGGAAGAAGAACCCGAGGGCGGCCAGCGCGGCGAGGCCGATCACGGTGGGCGTGAGGATGCGTCCGCCCAACGGCCGATAGGCACTCATGACTCACCTCCGTCGTTCTTGTCGGTGTTGCGCCTGACCACGTAGGTGAGTCCGGCGAGCGCGATGGCGGGCAACGCGAAATAGCTGTAGAGCGCATGCTGCACGCCTTCGGCCACCGACGCCGCGGAGCGTTCGCCGAGCGGCGGCATGCCGAGCTTGTCGAAGGGAATGGCCGCGATGTGCAGCACGTTGGTGCCACCGGCCTCGCGCTCGCCCCACACGTGCGGCATGTAGGCGGGCGCCGCCTTTTCGTGGCGACGGTAGGGATTGCGCACGTCGCCGAGCGGGTAGGCGTAGATCTCACCGGGCTTCAGCGCCAGGCGGCGCTTGGCCTCGGCGAGCAGCGCCTCGCGTGAGCCGAACAGCGTGGCGCCGGTGGGGCAAGCCTCGGCGCAGGCGGTCATGCCACCCTTGCTGATGCGCTCCACGCCCGCCTGGTTGCACATCTGGCACTTGGCGATCTGGCCGAAGGTCTTGTCGTACTGGTACTGCGGCACGTTGTACGGGCAGCCCACCATGCAGTTGCGGCAGCCGATGCAGGCATCGGGGTGATGGGTGACGATGCCCGTGACCGGGTCGCGGCGCATGGCCGTCACCGGACACACCGAGACGCAGCCCGGGTCCACGCAGTGCATGCAGCTGCGCTTCTCGAAGGCAAAGCCGTTCGTCACCGCGTCCTTGGTGGCGCCGCTGCCGTCGCGGTACACCTTGATGACATTCAGGGTGTCGCCCGAGAGGTCGCGGGCGGAGTCGTAGTAATCGATGTCACCGTCGGCCACCGGCGGCATGCCGTTGGTCTCCTTACAGGCGGCGACGCAGGCCTTGCAGCCGACGCACAGGGTGGAGTCGAACAGCATGCCCACGGCCTGCGGTGCCGGCTCCAGGTTGGGCCGTGCTTCGGCGACGCCCATTCCGCATAACGCGGAGGCGCCGGCCGCGGCCTTGAGGAAATCTCGACGCTTCATGGCAGTCCCCTCAATCGCGGCTGTCGCTGTTCTTCGCTTCGTCCTCGGATTTGCCGAGCTTCGAGGCGGCCACCGCGCTCGCGCCCACCACCGCGCCGATGGCCGCACCGGCCACCGCCGCCGCGCCCGCGGTCATGCCCGAGACACCTTCGCGGTCGTCGATGAACGGGAAGGCGTTGGGCGGCGTATGGGTCTTGACCTCGGCCAGGCTGAACAGCGGCTTGGCAAAACCCACGCCCTCCTGCGCGCAGCCGAAGCAGGGATGGCCAACGCCCACCGGCCAGGTGCCGCCGCCGATGTCGTTGAACTCCACCGCCGGACAATTGGCATAGGTCTCGGGACCCTTGCAGCCGAGCTTGTACAGACACCAGCCCTTGCGGTGACCCTCATCGCCGAACTCCTTGGCGAAGCGGCCGGCGTCGAAGTGCGGGCGGCGCTCGCAGTTCTCGTGCACCAGACGGCCGTAGGCGAACTTCGGGCGGCCTTCGCCGTCCAGCTCGGGCAGGGTGCCGAAGGTGAGGAAGTGCATCACCGTGGCGAGAAAGTTGTAGGGGTTGGGCGGGCAACCCGGCAGGTTCACCACGGTCTTGCCCGCCAGTATCGCCCCGACGCCCTTGGCCTCGGTGGGGTTGGGGCCGACGGACTGCACGCCGCCCCAGGAGGCGCAGGAACCAAAGGCGATGATGGCCGCCGCGTGCTCAGCCGCCTCGCGGGTGTGCTCGAGCATGGTCTTGCCGGCGATCTTGCAGTAGATGCCGCCGTCCTTGGTGGGGACGGAACCCTCCACCACCAGCAGGTACTGGCCCTTGTTGGCGGCGATGGAGGCGTCCTTCGCCGCCTCTACGTCATGACCCGCGCCGGCATCCAGGGTCTGGTGGTAATCCAGCGAGATCATCTCCAGGATCAGGCGCTCCAGGGAGGGATGCTGGCCGCGCAGCAACGATTCGGTGGGGCCGGTGCATTCCTGGCCGTGCAGCCAGATCACCACGGGGCGCTTGCGGGGCGTGGCGACCGCTTCGGCCATGGCCATGGCCTCGGAGGTGGACAGGCCCATGGTCGCGGCGACGCCGGTACAGAACTTGAGGAAATCACGGCGGCTGATACCCAACCGCTGCTCAAGCAATTCGAAGTGATCGTGACTGGTCATCCGTTCGCCTCCGCCCCCTGGCTCAAATCGAAGTAGTGATAAATACGGCGCTAGAAATCACCTCCGTGCTGCAAATTACACGCCAAGCCATCGACCCCTGGCCAGGCACTGTGGCGTGCCCGGTGGCACGCCGGTTGGAAGCGGGAAGTCTTTGTTTTCTAGATATTTACCTCGCCCGTGCAGGCGAACCGGGAAGGCGCGGTGGCGCCGCAGCGGTCGATGCAGGGCAGCGCCCAAGCGGGAAAGTGGAAACCGGGCTGACGAAGACTGATAAGTCGCTTACCACCCATAACGTCCTTCGCCTAACGGACGCCCTGCGTCTCGCATCACGGAAATGTCGATTTCAGATGAAGAAGCCGCGTAGCGGAGCTTACGGGATCCTTCCCGCCTTGTGGGTCGCCTTTGGGCAGGCGATTTAACGAACACGGCAACGCTGTGTCCATGCCGGACCCGTGGCCGCGTCACGCCCGGACCGAGCGAGTTTCACGTTCCGCGGCGTGTACGGATCGGCCGTGATGGACGAGGCTATGAGCATAAAGAGGTGCCAGCCATGTCGACCAACGTAGACCTGAATCGCGCAAGCGCGGACGAAATGCAGCAGGTGTGCGACCTGGGCCCGGTAACGGCCCGCACCATCATGCGTTTCCGGCCGTTCCGCCACATCGATGAATTGGAAAAGGTGCCGGGCATGAGCGTGCTGGATGTCATCGCCATGAAACGTCTGGGCTGCACCATCCCGGCCCGGGACCCGGATCGGTGAAGGTCACCTTTTACGACGCGAACCTGCGTTTACGGCAGGAGCTCGGGGCGAACTTCGGCCGGGTGCTGGCGCGCTTCGTCAGCGGCGGTCGCGCCCATGATCCGGTGGTGGTGGAGATCGTGCATCTGGATCGGCCTCAGGTGGACGAGCTGCACGCGGAGGTGCTCACCCCCGACGCGTTGCCGGAAGGCGTATCCGATGAATTCGTGGCGGCTGCGAAGCGTTACTACGCGCGCGGTCTCGCCAGCGAGGGCCGGCGGGTGCACGGCTACGAGCACGAACCCGCCGCCGCGCCGGGTACCGCCTGGTCGGTGGAGGTGAAACCCCTGAGTTAGTTAGGGGTTTCTCCGCTTGTAATAGGATGGCAGTGGTCTACCTTACAGACTTTGCCTCCAACACGGAAAGATAAAGAAGGCTTATGCACGACAGGGGATTGGAAGCGCAATTCGAGGACCAGAT
>JALOAT010000051.1 GCA_023228645.1 Gammaproteobacteria bacterium
TCTTTTCAAAGAGCTGCCTACGGCCACTACAGCGGAACAACTCGAGGCGCTGCTGCCGTACAACCTGTCGATTGAGATCACCGCTGGCGGTTAGCTTGCTAGGGTGCGGTTTATCGACCGCTTACAAAGCACCGTAAGGGTCTTTCCATAACGCCCGAGCCCGACCACGTCTTCGCTGATTTCAACGTCGTGCCGGCCTCCAAACCAGGCTTGCAGGTTGCTTGAAGCCTCTACGCGGGCACCACGCCGCACGTTCTCTACTTCAGCACTGAATTGAAATGTCGGAGTGTCACGTGGCACAGCTTCACGCTTTCTGAGCCAGTCAATGCCCCCAATGTCCCGGAGAGATTTCGACATGAAGCAGTGTTCAATGCGGTTCTCCGCACTAACGACAATCGCCACCGGGTCACGAGTACATTGAGCGTACCGAATTGCAGTGGCATGAAGGGATGCCCCGCAGGTAGACGCCAGTTTCTCAATTGCAGCGAAACCCTTCCCTGCCGCAACGAGTGCAGGAAAAAACAGGTTTCTAGGCATTAAGAGGCCCGCAGCAAAACCATCGGCCTCCATTTCAAATTGGTTTTTTGACGAATATCCCGCCCGTGACTGGTGTACCCCGCTAGCGTCGAGAACGGCTTCAACGTGCCCCGGCAAGAAGTAGTGTCCGAGCTCGTGTCCGACGGTAAAGCGTTGGAAGGGCTCATTGTCGATGTGAGTCGCATACGCGATAGCGAACTCATTGCCTACCCTAATCAACATGCCCGAGACACCGGCATGTTCAGCAGGCTTAGCCACCACCGTGATCCCCTTCCGGCCGGCAATGGCGAAGGGGTCAACTGGCAACGTTGATATTCCAAGCTCCTTCAGGAGCTTCTCCGCCTCACGCGCTCCATACGTGTAGGGGTCACCACTCATTACTTGTCTGGCTCCTTCAAAGTGGCCTTCGCAGCAAGGTGTGTAATGAGGGCATCAGCGAACTTCCGGTCCTCACCATTGAGCTGGTCGTAATTGCGATGGAGTGTATCTGTCCCAGCTAACTTCTTGAAATCGTTGACTCGACCGAGCAGATAATCGGTAGTGACATCTAACGTGTCCGCAAGAATGCGGAGGTTATCAAACGAAGGTTTCCGGGCACCTGTTTCGAAGTGGGATACGGCTGAAGGCTGGAGACCGGCTCTGGTAGCCAGTTCCCCTTGTGTTAATCCCCGGTACTCCCGCGCGCAACGCAGGCGGTCTGGAAAGACCGCTGAAGGAGAGCTTGACTCGTTCATGACGCGTCCGTATAGTTCGATGTGACGGTTTCGATTAGGCCCTGCCCGGGCTTTTCTTTACGCCGGGAGGTAGACGGAATCGTCACATCGTAAATAACAACTGCTTCGGTTGCAAGCCGGAAAGGAACAAACACATGCCTGACGTACAAGTTACCTGCATTACCAAACCTCATCCCCAGAGCCCACACGAGCACATTACGCACTTGGGGAATCCGCCTGCTTGGCGTTGGACCCGGGAACAGGTGATTGCCAGCATCGAGGCGAAATCGAACACCTTCTTTGTCCGGGACCCGATCACCGGCAAGCGCTCTGACATCGGTGTGGTCCGGGAAGCGGGCAAGGCCCCCTACTTGCGCACCTACGCCGATGGCGTCTGGAACAACAACCTCCTCTCGCTGAACCAGTGTCCCACCCGATAGGAGCAAGAAGCCTGTGGTGTTCGCGCAACTCGACGTAAATGCGCATGACCAGGGTCAGGTCTCGCCTTGTAGCACAACCCCTTTCGAAAACAATTCGCAGAACGCGCATGACCGTAAGCGTCCGGCGACCGCATCTTGCTCGCTATATGAAGCCAAGCTAAGCGCGGGCGGCAGGTTTCCAGGAGTGCGCAGCGAATTCCGGGGACAGTATACGCATTAGCTGTAGCGGCGCTCCCGAGAAGCACCGTGAACAACAATTGGACTAGACGCGCTAGCGAATCGCGTTTGACTGGCGAGTGGATTGTCCTTGCGAAGCACGAGGGCTTCAACTACTACCTGTGTCTCGGCAGCCACGATCGAGAGACTCAACAGGGACTCCGAGCGGCTATTGAGGCGATTTGCTGCGGAGGAGTTCCCTTTCTTGCGCGACCTACTCGTTAGCTAGGGGATTCCGCGAAAGTAATGGGCTCAACCTGACCCCCGCCGCCAGTTCGGCGAGTCTGGTCCCTAGCTCCCGCCCACAGGATGATTTCCGGCATGAGGGTCACGCCTCTTGGCTGGTTGCTGCGTGATTGCGATGCAGGTCCGAAACCACCGCGATCAACCTGTTGATTGGTTCGGCCAGCCGCTTCGGCAACACGCGGTGCCGGGTATGGGTTTTCAGATCGGCGATCCAGCGATGCGCAACCCAAACATCTTCTTCGGGGTGGTTGTTGTCCACGCCGTTGCAATACTTGTAGCCAACGAGCGAATCTGTGTGCGACAGCAGGATGCGCGCCATCGTCATATGGAAGCGATGGGCCTGGAGATCTGCCGGGCCTTTGGGGCGCGGAAGGGTCAGCCGTAGGCATCGCTGATCGTTGAATTCACTCCAGTCGGGCCCAACGACCTGTCCCGCGCGTTCCAGCATCTTGCGCGACTGTTCGTTCTTGCCATTGACCAAGGCAACTGCGACCGCATTCTTCGGGTAGTCCAGCTTTTCGGCGAGCAGGTTCATCCAGCGCACCAGCTTGTTCAGGGTCTCATCGTCGGCAAAGACAAGAAACTGATGCCGCTGCTCGTCGTCCAGAAATGCCGGCAATTGCGCGTACAGGGGGTACAGCAGGTCGTGGAGATAGATGTAGGTCTGCCGACGCCCTTGCTCGTGGCTCCGCGTGGTCGAGGTCAATACCTGCTGTGCCCACTCCGGCGTGAGTTCGGCCAGCGTCATCTCGGTGATGTCTATGGAAACGAGCGGGAACCCGAGCGACTTTCCGATCAATGCCTTGCGCCCATCAAAGGCATGGCCGAGTTCGATTTCAACCCCGCCCAGCACCATCGGCTCCACCTGGACCGGCGGGCCGAGCACGGCAACGTCGAGCCGGAACTTGCTGCCGAATGGCGTCTCCAGGGGATGCTCGGTTGCTACCCGATCGGCGCCGAGCAACAGGTTGCCTTCCAGTGGATAGTCTGACGCATCCGCATCCTTGAACGCCCACGGCATGGCAAGCCCGGCATTCAGGCGTCGGGAGAGTTCGGCAGCGACAAGTTCTTTTGCCCGGCGGTGCTCGGGACTTTCCTGCACAGCATGCCACCGGCTAGCTTCTTCATCGTCGAAGTGTGCTTTAAGGTTTAAGGAGGGCTGGGCAGGAAGCACCCGGAAATGGGATCGCCGACGCAACTTCCCGCTTTCAAAGGAGGGGCTGACCCATGTCACCATCTGTCGTGACGCGCCGGGTGACACCAGGGGCCACAGCTTGCGCGCATGTTCCCGGCTGCGAACGTCACGCGCGGCGATTTTGGTCTGAAAAATCCCTTTTCGAGAGAAGACAACGATCGCCTCGTCCATTCTTGTCTTTCCCTTATAGATGTATACGTGAGGGTCAATTCTATCTTCGAAGCATCCTGTGGCGCCTAACTCGTCGACCGGGCTCGCTTTGAACTATTAAGTACCTCTTAACAGTTGCCCAGAGAGGGCGAGCGTCAGGTCTAACTTCGTAACATCCTCACCCAAGCCGCGCCGCCTCCGCCGCCACATGCCCCGCCAGCGCCGTAACAAACGTCTTGAGGTCCGTCATGGGCGAAAGCGCCGAATACTTCCCCGTGTCCACCGCCTCCCGGGTCGAGGCAATGACTGACGCCGTGGTGTAGAGCTGTTCCTGCACCAGCTTCTTGCACAGCAGGTCGTAGCGTTCCAGGTAACAGGCGCCCTTGAACTCCGGGAGCACGGGGAAGTGGGGCGAGTTGTCGGTGACGGGGCGGCGGGACTTCGGGGCGTCTTCCACGTGCATCAGCCAACCCACGAAGGGGCGGGGCTGCTGGCCGAAGGCGCCTTCGCGGTAGGCGGTCCAGAGGTCGTGGGCCGTGCCGATGGCCTCTTCGGTGCGGTTGTTGAAGTTGTTGCCGAACGAGGGGCCGACCTGGCTCTTCATTTCGATGGCGGCGATGAGTTGGCCCTTGTGGATGACCAGCAGATCCCACAGCTTGGTCGGGCGGAAGTAGCCGGGCAGGGTCAGCAGGGCGCGTTTCTGGTGGATGTCGGCGTGGGCGAGGCCGTTGGCGCGGACGATGTCGCACACCAAGGCGATGAATCCATCCATGTTCTTACCGGCGGTGACGCCGGCCCGCTCGCCTTGGTCGGCCTTGCCTGATTCGATCTGCTTCTTTCGCGCCGCTTCGCGGTTGCCCCAGAAGGCCTGCACGGCTTCGCGGGCCTTGCGCTCGTAATTCACCAGATCCAGGGCCATCTACTCTCCATTGCCTCCGAGGGCCGATTGTTCTTCCTGCGTCAGCCCGTACAGCCGGAAGGTGGCGCGGTTGCAGGCGGCGATGTCGCGCTTGGTGGCGGCTTCGATCAGTTCCGCGCGCAGGGGCTCGGGCACGTCGCGCCACACGGGGATGCGCAGGCGGCGCAGGTATTGGGCCTGGAAGCGCAGGTAGCCGCCGCGCATTTTGGTGGAGTAGGTCGCCATGAAGAGGCGGGTGACTTCGGAGAGGAGCACCGCCTGCAAGGCGCGCAGGTCCCAGGTCTCGGAGGTCACGTAGTAGAGGTTGTGGTGCGGGTAGAGTTCGCCGGGCTCGTAGACAATGTGGGCCGCGCCCTTGATGTCGGGGATCAGGAGCTTCGGTTTTTGGGTGAGGGCCGGGAAGATGCGGTCGATGGTGCGATACCAGCCGGCCGGCGATTTCTGCGCGCAGTGGCGGGCGGCGATGACCTCTTTGCGCGCTTCCAGGTAGCGGCGCAGTCGGGGGTAGGCGTTGAGATCGACCAGCCCGCCTTCGTCGGCGAAGGGGTTGATCACGCCCTGGCCGCGCCAGTGGACTTCGCCGCTCTGGATGTCGCGCGTGGTGGCAAGGGGGAGCTTGCGATCCGGTTCCACGTCGAGGGCCTCGAAGTCGCCGATGAAGGCCTTGTCGGCGCCGGTCGCGACGCCGATGCCAACCTTGCAGCCGGCCTCTTCCAGGGTGGGGTAGGCCTGCTCCAGGCGGCGGATGAGGGCCATCTGGTCCGATGATTCGAGCAGCCAGGGTTCGTCGCCCTGGGCCACGCAGGCGAGTTCGCGCACCTTGCCGTTTTCGGGCAACGCCTCCGCCGTCAGCTCCTTTGCCAGTGCGGTGAGCGCGGCGGCGTCGATGGGCGGGCGGTGGGCGATGCGGGTGGTGCCCGTCGCTTCGCGGCTGATGACGGTGATGGCCGGATAGGCGATTACGTCGCTGTGGAAGGCCGGGGTGTCCACCATGTCCACGTAGACCTTGAGGTGGAAGCGGCTGGCGACGAGTTCCCGGAGCGGGCCGCCGTAGCGGTTTTTCATCCAGCGGTCGGCGCAGATGAAACCGAGGTTGCCCTTGTCGGCGAGCAGCGACAGGGAGCGTTCGATGAAGGGAACGTAGAGATCGGCCCGGTCGTAGAGGGTCGGGTAACGGCTGCGGTATTCGGCCAGCAGGGGCGCGGGGATCAGCTCCTGGCGCACATAGGGCGGGTTGCCGGCGATCACGTCGAAGGCGCCTTCGAGGGGCACGAGCAGGAAGTCATCCCGTACCAGCCAGCGATCGGCGAGGGTCGCGGCGGCGCGGGGGGCGATGCCTTCCTGCTTCAGCAGTTGGAGGAGCGCGTCGCGGGTGGCGGCGAAGGTGTCGCGATGGAGTTCGACGGCGCTCACGGCGTTGCTGAGTTGGTCGACAGCCGGCTGCGCATCGGACGCGCGCCATGCGGCAAGAAGGCGGCGCACCGCGGCGAGGAGAAACTCGCCGCCACCGAAGGAGGGCTCGAGAAAGCGCATCCGATGGAGCGGCCGGTCTGCGGTGTAGCCGGCGAGGTCCAGGATGAACTCCACCACCTCGGCGCGGGTGAAGATCGCCCCGCGCGCCTCGATGCCACTTTGACTTGCCAGCGCCTCCACGGCAGCCGCGACCCGTGGCGACGCGAGGCCGGGTTGCGAGAAGATGTCGAGGTTGAGCTGGGAGGAGGCCAAGGGCGCAAGTCCTTGTATTGCCGAAGAAGCTGCCGAGAGAAGGGAGGTCACTATACCCCAGTCATCGGGAAGGTCGGTAGGCCCGTCACGTTCACCTGCGTTTAACGCTATGGAATCAACGGGCCAAGTCGTTCCTCTTGCCTGGGCAACAAACAAGACTCCGGTCTCGGGTGACAGCGGTGCTCCGTGCTCGGCTTGCAGGTCTAGCAGGACATGTGATTAGGTTAGTCTCCGGCCAGGGACAACGGCAGGTCCGGGGGCGGATCCGTTCGAACCCGGCACGTCTCGGTGCCGCGATTGCCCACTCATGCCGAGCGGACCCATGACGTTCACAGGGAGAAAAAAAGTGACCACACGCATTCTCGCCGTACTGTTCCTGCTCACCACCGGTCCCGTGGCCGCCGATTCTTCCCCCGACATCCCCATCCGCTACACGCATTACCAGATCGATTACCGCCTGAACGACGATAGCTCCCACGAAGAGACCTACCGCTGGGAGAAGAAGGTGTTGAAAGAGCGCGCCGTCGAGGAGGCAAAAGAGACCTCCATTAGCTACAGCACCAGCATCCAGAAAGCCGACGTCATAGAGGCCTTCACCCGCAAAGGCGATGGCCGCCGCATCGACGTTCCCAAGAACAATTTTCAGGTAAAAGTGAACAAGGGCCGCGACGAGGACGCGCCGGTGTTCTCGGATTACACGACGCTGACCGTCGTATTCCCCGACGTGGCCGTGGGCGACACCCTGGTGCTCGCGTACAAGATCGTGCAGACCGAGCCCATGTTCCCTCGCCAGTTTTCCGAGTACGCGACATTCCCCCGCGTCTACGCCTTTGACGACGTGCGTATCCGCGTGGATTACCCGAATACCCTATGGGCGCAGTACGAGGCGCGGCAGATGAACGAGCGCGTCACGGAGAAGAACGGCCGCAAGATCATCGAATGGACCTACGCCAACCCCAATCCCATCAAGAGTGAGCGCCGCGACTTCTCGGTGTACGACAAGGAGAAGGACCCCGGCTACGCGTTTTCAACGTTCCGCTCCTACGCCGAGATCACCGAAGCCTATGGCGCTCGTGCCACGCCCAAGTCGGCCATTACGGATCGAATCCAAAACCTCGCGGACGAAATTACCGCCGGTAAGACCACGCCGCGTGATCAGGCCAGGGCGCTGTACGACTGGGTCGCCACCCACATCACCTACGCGGGCAACTGCATCGGCGTAGGCGCAGTGGTGCCGCACGACACGGATTTCATCCTCGACAACCGAATGGGCGATTGCAAAGACCACTCGACCCTGTTGCAAGCTCTGCTCGCCGCCAAAGGTATTGAGAGCATCCAGGCTTTGGTAAACGCGGGCAGCGCGTACAAGCTTCCTAAGATCCCGGTGGTCTCCCACGTGAACCACGTCATCAATTACATACCTGATTTCGATGTCTACGTGGACTCCACCGCGGCGACCGTTCCCTTCGGCATGCTCCCGTTCCGGGTGGCGGACAAACCCGTGCTGTGGGTCGAAGGCCACCGCGACGGCACGCGCACGCCCGCCACGGCCATCGGCGACAACCAGCAGCACATGAAGACCGTGATCAAGCTGCTTGCCGACGGCTCCGCGAGCGGCCAAGCCGAAGTATCACAGAAAGGCATGTTTTCCCTCGACACGCGGTCATGGAAGCGCAGGCTCTCCAAGGAAGACGAAGAGAAAGTGGTCGAGAACTGGTTTCGGCGTCAGGGTTGGATCGGCAGCGGCGCCATTGAACTGGCCGACGCGACCGAACTGCGCGCCGACTATGCCTACAAGGTCCAATTCGACCGCAAGAATTTCGTGCAGCGCCCCGGCGCCGGTGGGTTCCACATTGAGCCGGTCATCTTCAGCGACGCTCCCATCATGCGCTTCGCCTACGCTGCCGTGGAGCCTGTCGAGAGCACGGAAATCGCGTGCTCCAGCGGCAGCTCCACCGAAGAATACGTGTATGAATTCCCCGACGACATAAAGATCCTCGCCATCCCCGACGACCTCACCATCGCTGATGCCGCGCTCTCCTACAGCGCCCGCTACCAGCTCAAGGGCAACACACTCACCGTAAAGCGAGTGTTCGAGGACCGCACCAAAGGCAACGTGTGCTCACCGGAGTCGACGAAGGCGTATCAGGCGTTTGCGAAAAAGGTGATGGCAGATGTTAAGGCGCAGGTGGTTTATAAGTGAGGCTCCTCCGCCGAATTAGCTAAAGGGTAGCTAAAGGGGACAGATTTATTTTCTGGTTTAAATCAGCGCTGAGAAATAGCTCTGTCCCTGAGGGGCCCCCGCGAATCTCTCCTTTAGTCGGTCAAAAAGCATGGGCTTCTCGCAGCGATATTCGCGCCTGACGAAGGTCCTCAGTGGTGACGTGCAAGCCTCCTCCGCGGGCGATGCGCATGCCGAGGTAAACGGAGGAGAGCACGAGTCGATCGGTAACGGTGTTGGCTTGGTAGCGCCCACTGGCGAAGCTGGGTGCCGCGGGTGGAGCGCACGCGGTAGCCGACGGCGAGGATCATCTCCAGGTTGTAGTGGTCGACGAGGCGCTTGACCCGCCGACCGCCCTCGCTTTGAACTATTAAGTATTTCTTAACAGTTGCCTCAGGCCGCAGCTCCTCGTCTTCGTAAATGGCTGATATATGGGCCGCTGGCGCTCGTGGGGCAGCTGAACGAGACGCGCGACATTCATATCGAGGTCTTTGCGTATCGCGAATAAGCGATAGGTGGTGTCGGCGCGCATTTGAATACCGTGATACTTTCCGCCCACGCTCGGCCCAAGAATCAAGTGATCCACTCTATCAGTCTCCCGTCGGCGTGATGCAGTACTCGTACACAGAGCCGTCGGCGTGGAGCGTCTCCGCCAGTCGCGATACGCTCTTGCAATCGCTAGAGCGAAGCACCATCCCATGCCGGCGAACCCGCTCTTCTCCGTCGAGGCGGTAGCTAAGGTTGGCAATGCTGAACCCATGGTTCTCGATCAGGGTCCGCAGTGAGCTTTCCGTGATCTCGGAACCGGGCTTGAAGCGGATCTCGAAGTGGTAGTACGCCTGTGCCGGCATGCGCGATTCGATCCAGCGAAACACCGACAACATGACCAGGGTGAGCGCAACCGACATGACGAGAGGGAAATAGAAGCCGATTCCCGCGAGAATGCCGATGGCCGCCGTTATCCAGATGGATGCCGCTGTCGTGAGCCCCCGAACCGACAGCCCTTCCTTCATGATCACGCCGGCACCCAGAAAACCTATGCCGGTCATGATGCCTTGCGCCATGCGCGTGGGATCGAGCCGAATGGACTCGACCGCGCCACGGACCCAGTGCGCTTCGTAGACGGTGACCAGCATCAACAGACTGGACGCGGTGCAGACCAGGGCATGGGTACGAAAGCCCGCGGGCCGCCCATGGTAGGACCGCTCATACCCGATCAATGCCCCCGCGAGCAGCGCGGCAAACAATCGCAGAAGCATTTCCAAGTCGTCAGGGGTCATACACGTCTCCTCATGCGGTGCTCAGTTGGCTCGGCACAGCGCTGGTGCGCCAGGAGATGTACCCCGGCTTGCGGCGGGCACTCATCGGAAAAGCAACATGAGTAGACTTCGCCCGGACTCCACACGGTCCGCGTTTTCTCCCCTGCCTATTTCTTTGGCTCCGGCTCGTGCTTGCGCCGCTGCGGTCCGCCGGGGCGGTTCTTCGCCTCGTTGCTGAAGACGAAACGCCCGAACAGCACGCATCCCTTCATTCCCGGATCGCACGGAATATTGTTCACTCGTTGGCACTTGCCGTCGATCTCGTGCGGACAACCCCAACCACCCATCGATGTCCTCGCTTTGGTTAGTTGCTGAAATACGGTAAGGCCATGCGCGACAGCCTAGCGTACGCCAACTGTCTTTGCGCCAGGCTACGGGGTCTTGGCTTTGCCTTCTTCAGAGCAGCTGTGTCACTTCTTTGCTCTTGCTGGCAAGAGGAAAGTGTCCCCGTCCAGCGTTACTCAGCAGGGCGGAAGGGTCACGCCAAATCCGTAACACCATCACCCAAGCCGTGCCGCCTCCGCTGCAACATGCCCCGCCGATGCTGTAACGAACGTCTTGAGGTCCGTCATGGAAGAGAGCGTTGAAAACTCACCCGTGTCCACGCCTCCCGCCCGAGTTCCGGGGCCAGTTTACTCATAGCCATTTGCGAGATCAGAACCGGTCATCTGGATACCAACCCTTCGATTGCCACGTGTCACTCAGCCCTATTCACCCGAGGCGGCTCTACTCCACCCTTGGGGGCGCCGTTCCAGTCACGGTCATTTTCTTGCCCACACGATCCAGGTCGAGGGTGATTTCGGCGCCCGGGTCGGTCCGGCCCATCATCCAGTTCAGGTGGCGATGGTCACGAATCGCTTCGCCGTTCCATGAACGCAGCACGTCGCCCACGCGCATGCCCAGGCGTTCGGCGGCCGATCCTTCATCGATTTCGTTCACCACGACGCCTTCCCGGCGATTGCCAAATCCCACGCCCCAGCGCACGGGTTGCGGATGGCCGTAGCTGTCGAAGGCCAGGTCGCGAAAGGCGTAATGATAGGGGTGGCGCTTGGTGTAGAAGCGCCAGGCATTGTTGCGCCCGAAGCGGATGACGTACGCCATGGTGACGAGGTCGAGCCGCCACAGTCCGTCGTCGCCCCGTCGCAGGAACCAGGGCGAACACTGGCGCTGCGCCAGCGGGTAGCGGATGACCGCGAGGCCGCCGTCCGCGCTTAGGCGCGCGGGTTCGGCGGTGCAATCACGGAATGCGCGCACGGTGTTGTCCATCTGCGCTGCGGTGAGCACTTGCTGCGCGAGGTAGGCGCGGGCTTCCGGCGTGTAGATATCCAACGCCGGACTGCCGTTGCGGTTGGCCAGTGCCGTGAAATAGGCGCTCAGCGTCCCTTGCGGTGTGGCTTCGGCGGCAACCTCGGGGCCTGCGCGGAAGCTTTCGTCGCGACCGGCGTGGAGGCGTGCGCCAGCGGTAGCTCCAGCTCCCGTCGAGGCCGCCGCCCATGCCTCGTCACCGAAACCCGCGTTGGCCCGGGCGTTCTGTGCCCGGGTGATGATCATCTCGCTCGTGGCCAGGATGCCGTCTGCCACCCTTCCGGCGGCAAAGAACGGCGTCATCTGCCGCTGCTCCAGGTAGGCAACGAAGGCATCGGGATACACGCCTTCGAGGCCGGGGCCGACTTCCATGCGCACGCGGTTCTGCTCGGCGTTGATCACCAGGAGCAAACCGCGGCCGGCGGTGCTTGCACCGCCGACTTTCGATGCTTCGAAGGCGCGCCATGCGTATTCATTGATGTCTTCGTTGTTTCGGGTAGTGATCACCCGATAATCGATGTCATGGTCGCGCAGAAGAAGTCGGAGGTAATCATCGAGTCGTGCGTGTTGACGCTCCGTCATCAACGCAGCCTCGTCCACCACGCGCACGTCGGCCTTTTCCGCTATGTACAGGTAGCCAGCCGCGGCCGTGGCGAGGACGGCGAGGGCCGTAAGCCAAAGTCCCTTAGTCATCGAACCCGAGCTCCCTCGCCTGCGCCGTACCGCTGTCGGCCTGGAAGTAGGCCTTGCGCTCCAGCCCTTCCTCGCGTGCAACGAGGCTCGACGGCAGGGTGCGCAGGGCGCGGTTGTAATCCTGGACGGCTTCGTTGAAGCGCATCCGTGCCACATTGATGCGATTCTCGGTTCCCTCCAGTTGGGCCTGCAGGGCCAGGAACTGATCGCTCGCCTGCAGATTCGGGTAGTTCTCCGCGAGTGCGATGACGCGCGTGAGATCACTGTGAAGACGCCCCTGGGCCGCGTTGATGGCTGCGAGTTCTGCGTCGGTGGCGGGCACCTGGGCGGCGTGGTTTTCCATGACCGCTCCGGCCTCGCGGCGCGCCGTTTCCAGCTCGCGCAATGCCGCCTCCAGGGATGACATCGCTGCACTGCGCTGTCCGGTTACGGCGGACAGGGTTTCCCGTTCGTGTTGCAGATAGCGTGACAAGGACTCGACCAGGCGCGGGATCAGGTCGGCGCGTCTTTGGAAGTTGCTTTGTACCTGCGCCCAGTCTTTCAGCACGCGCTCCTCGCGATCGACCAGATCGTTGTGCAACACGACCCAGGCAACAACCGGGCCAACCAGTATCAGGACTACAGCAGTGATAAGTACGAACGGCCGCATGACTTCACTATCTCCTTGTGTAGAACTCGGTGCTTTGGCGGCGACAGCATGCAGGCCGGCGCCAACCGATCGCCCGCGTGCCCGTGCCCACTGTTTCGGTATATGCGCGCGGCCTTGGCCGTCACCTCCGGATCCCCGGCGTCTCAATGGGCAGCCCATTGCCGCGTGCGTTCATGTACACCTCGAGGTTGATGTACTCCTCGGAGCCGGGCTGGAACGGCATGGCCCGCAAGGTGGCGAAGCAGTCGCGCAGTTTGCGGTGCAGGCTGCTGATGTCCTGGGTGAGCAGGCGGTGGGTGGGGAAGGCGTTGGTCTGCGCCTGGTTGAGCAATTGGTCGCGCAGCATGGCGCCGGTGTATTGCTCGTGGCAGTGGCTGCAGGCCATCTGCAATTGGCCGATGCGGGTGCGAAACAGGCGCTCGCCTTCCTTGTAGTAGGGCTGCATGGGCCCGCTCACGTCCACCTTCACCGGTTCGCCGCGGGCGCGGTGGCGGACGAAGGTTTCGAGCGCCACCAGCGACGGGTCGTCGTAGGTGAGCGGAAATTCGTTCATGCGCTCTTCGCGGCATAGGTCGATCTGTTTCTGCAGGGTGACCGGGCCGTTGAGCTTCGGGCTGAACACGGGATAGCGGGCGATGCGCGCCGGGCGGAGTTGCTCGCCGTCGGCACCGTGGCAGGTGGCGCACGAGGTGCCGTCGTCACCCGGCGCGTTGAACAGCTCGCGGCCCAGGTCCACGGTGAACATGCCCGGGTTTTCGAAGGGATCGTCCTGCATGGCCTGGAATTCCGGCGGCAGGAAGTCGTAGCCGGAGCGCGGTTCCACGGCGCCCGCCGCCGTCGCAAACAGCAACGCCGCCATGAAGGCGGAAAGGTGCAAGTACCGCGTCATTTCAGGGTCGTCAGGTAGGCCACCACGTCCTCCAGTTCCTGCGCGGTGAGAATGGTGGTTGCCGCATCGGGCCGGGGCCGGTAAAGCGCCTCCGGGTGCAGATAGAAGGCCGGCATGATGGTGGCCGGATTGAGCTGTTTCTCGTCCACCACGCGCAGGCGCAATTGCCCCGCGCTGAGGCGCGCGCCTACGCCCATGAGGGGCGGGCCGATGGTGCCGTGGCTCGGCTGTTCGGGGATGGGCAGGTGGTGGCAGGCCAGGCAATTGCCCTTGTCACGGGCGATGACCAGCTCACGGCCGCGCGCGGCGTCGCCGCGCAGGCCGCCCAGCGGCTCCTCGATAGCGGAATCCGTTACCCGCCACGGCAGGTAGTCGGCGGCGCAGGCGGGGGCGGCGGCGAGCAGGCTCGCGCACAAGACAGGCCCGAGTCGCGCATCCATGGCAGCAACCTTCGTTAGGGGACGCGTTCGATGCTAGCCGAGCACGGCGGCGGTGCCAAGCGCGGGCCGCAGCACGCCTGCAATCACCGCGGCTCATGGATTTGGTGGCAGGATATGGCGAAACCGCGCGATGCAAGCGTGCCGCTGCCGGGCCGGGCTAGATTCAAGGGAGAGCCCGATCGGGAAGCGCCATTGAAATCACGCGAGGCCGCCCCCCGCCCGGCGTTGCGCGCCATTGACGGGATGGCCATGGTGATCGGCCTGGTGGTGGGGGCCGGGATCTTCAGGGCCCCCGCGGAGGTCGCGGCGAATCTGGGCAGCGCATCAGCCATCCTGCTGTCGTGGCTGTTGGGCGGTGTCGTCTCGGTGCTCGGGGCGTTGTGTTATGCCGAGCTGGCCGCGGCCTTTCCCCACGCGGGCGGCGAGTACCACTTTCTGCAACGCGCCTATGGCAAGACGGTGAGTTTCGTGTTTGCCTGGTCGCGCATGCTGATCCTGCAGACCGGCTCCATCGCCCTGCTCGCCTTCGTGATGGCGGATTACGTGGCCGCCATCGTGCCGCTCGATGCCCGCGCCACGGCTGCGGTGGCCGGTGGCGGCGTGGTGCTGCTCACCGCGCTGAACCTGGCCGGGCTGCGCTCCAGCACCGCGATGCAGAACGTGCTCACGCTCGTCACCGTGGGCGGCCTCGTGGCGATCATCGTCGCGGGCCTGCTTGCGCCGGCGGCGCCCGCGGCGGCGCCGCTGCCGCCTCCGCAAGGCGGTACGTTTGGACTCGCCATGGTGTTCGTGCTGCTCACCTACGGCGGCTGGAACGAGGCGGCCTATGTGTCCGCTGAACTGCGCAACGTGCAACGCAACATGGGTCGGGTGTTGCTGGCTTCGCTGGCGCTCGTCACGGTGATGTATCTGCTCATCAACCTGGCCTATCTCAAGGTGCTCGGCGTGACGCCCATGGCGCAATCGGACGCCGTCACCGCGGAACTCGTGCGCCGCAGCCTCGGGCAGGACGGCGCCCGGCTCAGCAGCCTGCTCATCGTCATTGCGGTGCTGTCGTCCATCAACGTCACCATCTTCACGGGGGCGCGCACCAACTATGCCCTGGCGCGCGACTTCCCGACCTTTGCGTTCCTCGGTCATTGGTCCGCGCGCACCCACGCGCCCACGCGCGCGCTGCTGGTGCAGGGCACGGTCGCCTTGCTGCTGGTCATCGCCGGTGCGGCGAGCCGCTCGGGCTTCGAGGCCATGGTGAGCTATGTGTCGCCGGTGTTCTGGTCGTTCTTCCTGCTCACCACGTTGGCGCTCGTGGTGTTGCGGCGTCGCGATCCGACGCGGGTGCGGCCGTTTCGCGTGCCCGGGTATCCTGCCACGCCGCTGCTGTTTGCCGCAGCCTGTGGCTACATGCTGTACGCGAGCCTGGCCTATTCCGGATGGGGCGCGTTGTTTGGGGTGCTCATCGCCGCCTCGGGATTGCCGGTCGCCCTGTGGCGCACACGACGCGCCGCATAACGTTCATCTCAAAGGAGGTGAAGCATGGCCATGAATGCGTTGTGCAAGACCTTGGCGCCCGCGGTGCTGGTGTGGGCGATGGCCGCGCCGCCGTCCGCGGCACAGCCGGGCGATCTGGACGTCCCCTACGTGCCGACGCCGGAGAACGTGGTCGACGCCATGCTGCGGCTCGCCAAGGTTGGGCCGCAGGACCTCGTCTACGACCTCGGCTCCGGCGACGGCCGCATCGTGATCACGGCTGCGGAACGCTACGGCGCGCAGGGCGTGGGGATCGACATCGATCCGGCGCGCATCGCCGAGGCGCGTGAGAACGCCGACGCGGCCGGCGTGGAGTCACAGGTGCGCTTTGTTCAGGGTGATCTGTTCGAGGCCGACATCAAGCCCGCGACGGTGGTGACCCTGTACCTGCTCGGCTCCGTCAATGAGGAGATCCGTCCGCGCCTGCTGAACCAGTTGCGGCCCGGCACGCGCATCGTCTCGCACGCCTTCGACATGGGCCCCTGGAAGCCCGATGCCACGGCCACGGTGGACGGTGCGGACGTGTTCCTGTGGATCGTTCCGGCCCAGGCCGCCGGCCAGTGGATCGCCACCATTGAGCAACCGGCCGGCGCCGAGGAGTTCAGCATGGCGTTGGAGCAACAGTTCCAGGACGTGGCCGGCATGGTGGTGTTGGGCGGGATACATACGGTGGTCGAAGGCGCGGAAGTGCAGGGCCGGCAGCTCACGCTGAACCTGGACGACGGCAACGGCGCAACGCGGCGCCTCACCGGACGCATCGACGGTGATCGCATCGAGGGCTGGGTGTTTGCCGGCAATGACACCAATGCGCTCGGGCGCTGGAGCGCTACGCGCGTCGGTGATTTTGACACGGGACAATTGCGCACCGGCACACACTGAGGCCGTTGCCTACGAGCGTTCAGTGACGGAACAACCGCGCGGAACAAAGCGCGCGATGAGTAGACGCACCTATGGTGCAGGACCCGCTCGTGGGTGAAGAGAATCGCCCAGGCCGGGCGCCCACAAAAGATTTGCTTTCGGGCGTCCCTCAACGCCCGGCCAGGGCGCACCAGGCCAGCGCGCCGAAGCCGGCCGCGCGCCCTGTGGCGAGACAGGCCGTCAGCAGATAGCCTCCCGTGGGCGCCTCCCAGTCGAGCATTTCGCCGGCGCAGAACACGCCCGGCCGGGTGCGGAGCATGAGGTGTTCATCGAGGGCATCGAAACGCACGCCCCCGGCGCTGGAAATCGCTTCGGCGAGGGGGCGGGGTGCGACCAGTGTGACCGGCAGCGACTTGATAGCTGCCGCGAGGCGCGCAGGTTGGCTGAAGATTTCCGCGGGCAGTGTTTCGCGCAGCAGCCCCGCCTTCACGCCGGTGAGGCCGGCACGCTTGCGCAGGTGGTTGGCCAGGGAATCGCGACCCCGCGGCCGTGACAGCGCCTCGGTGAGTCGTGGCAGACGCTTTCCCGGTGCGAGATCCAGGGTGAGTAACGCGTGACCGGCGCGTTCGATGGCATCACGCAGGGACGCAGACAGTGCGTAGATCAGACTGCCTTCCACACCGCCGGCCGTGATGGTGAATTCACCCTGGCGGGACTGGGGCACACCGGCGGTAGTCACCGTCGCCACTACCGGCTTGACGGGTTCGCCGGCAAACCGTTCGGCGAAGGTCGCGCTCCACGCCACATCGAAGCCGCAGTTGGCCGGCCGCAGGGGCGCGATGGGGACACCGTGTGCTGCGAGCAGCGCGGTCCAACTGCCGTCCGAGCCGAGCTGCGGCCAGCTGCCGCCGCCGAGCGCGAGGATCACCGCACGGGCCGCCACGCGCCGCTCGCCCTCGGGCGTGGTGAAGCGCAACGCCGCACCGTCCCAGCCGCACCAGCGATGGCGCGGGTGAAAACGCACGCCGTGGGCGCGCAGGCGGTGCAACCAGGCACGCAACAACGGCGCGGCCTTCATGTCGGTGGGAAACACCCGCCCGGAGCTGCCCACGAAGGTTTCGATGCCGAGACCGTGCACCCAGGCGCGCAGCGCAGCGGGGTCGAAGGCGCGCAGCACGGGCTCGAGCTGTGCACGCCGCGCGCCGTAACGCGCGAGAAAATCTTCAAAGGCCTCCGAATGGGTGATGTTCATGCCGCCCTTGCCGGCAAGCAGGAACTTGCGCCCCACTGACGGCATGGCATCGAACACATCGACGGCGATCCCGGCCGCGCTCAACACCTCCGCCGCCATCAACCCCGCCGGCCCCCCGCCGACCACCGCTACGTCGACGCCGCCCTCCGCACGGGAAGAAAAAAGCTCAACGCAAAGGCGCGAAGGGCGCAAAGGACGCGAAGTTGATTCGTTCATGATCGCCGCATCGGTTGGTGCGCGTGTTCATCACCACCCACACGCGTCATGAGATTCGTTCAGCGAGCCGCGTTCTCTTTCCACGAGAATGCCTTTTGCGTCCTTTGCGCCCTTCGCGCCTTTGCGTTGAGATCTTTTCTCTTGTTTCCGCCCCGCCCGGTGTCGGCACAGGACGGGGCGCCGGAGCGGCTAGGGCAGCGCCTTGTTCAGGGCATCGAAAAATTCGCCCGGCGTGACCACCGTGCCTTCCTCGTCGCTGTGGGGAAACACGGCCAGCAAGGTGCCGTCCTGTTCCAGGCCCGGCGTCCAGCGCTCCATCCACACGGCGAGCGGAATCGCCTCCGGGGTGCAGTCGGCCCAGTCGCCGTCGGCCCACTGCGCAGCGAACTCGCGACGCGGCCACACGGGCAGGCACTCCTCGCCTTCCTGGGTGGTCATCACCACCCAGCCTTCGTCGCTCTTCAGGCTCCACACCTCGCCGCGCACGGCGATCTCCTCGACACAATATTCGTAGCGTCGGTCGGCCGACATGATGGCCGCAGCCAGGGCCTCGCTGTCCGTCAGCGTGTCACTCATGATTGGTTTCCGGGGTTGACGGGAAAGGCGCGCAGTATAGAGAAGATCGCCTCAGGCGGTACGGTGAATGCGATAGCCGATGGCGCGCACCGTCACCACGGAGCAACGCGTGGCCCGCGCCGTCTCGGGGGTGAACAGCGCCACGTTGTAGCCCTCGCCGCGCAACGCGGAGTCATACAGGATGCCGCCGAAGCCTTCGCGCTTGAGCCGTTCAGCAAGGTATTGGGTGGGCACGTAGGCGGTGTCGTCGCGCGGGTCGAAAGGTGTGGAAAACAGCGACGAGATCAACCGCTTCCACGCCTCCTCCTCATCGCGGCCGGCGCGCACCGGGCGCAGGAAGCGTCGCCGCGACAGGTTCACCACCTCCACCGCGTGCACCATGCGGAACTCGCCCACGGTGACCTTGCAGCCGATCCACGGCCGCGCCTCGGCCACGGCGGTCTGCGCGTCGCTGGCCAGGTACAGATACGGCACGCCCACCGGATTGATGCGCCCCTGTCCCGAGAGCATGGGCGGCGGCGCGCCGATTTCGCGGCGTGAATACGGCCGCTCCTGATGCAGCTCGTGCTTGCGCGCCCGGTACAGGCGCCTGCCCGCCGCGAACATGCGGCGCTTGTGGCGCAGGGCATAGCTGACCACCCACTCCACCAGCGCCGCCGGCCCCGGGCTCAGGAAGAACCGGTTGGCAAAGCGCAATTCCCGCGTCAGGCGGGCAAACTCCCGCAGCGGTGGCAATGGCACGGGCGCATCCATGACCCCGGGCTCCCCAGGCGCGACAACACTTCATTCATAGCAAACGGCGCGAGGCCGTCAGGCCCGGGCGGCGCGGCCATGGCGCTTGGCGTAGGCCTGCAGCAGGCGCTGGTGCAGGTCGCAGCCGGCCAAGCCGAGGCCCGGGGCATGCAGGCCCGGGAAGCGCAGCTCGCCGGCGAGCATCGCCTGCGCCTTGGCGAGCGCCTCATCCCCGTAGAGTCGACCGAGCGCCTGGGCGTAGGCCGCCGGCGCGTCCAGGCGCAGCAGGCTGTCGATGCACAGGTACAGGCGGCGGCGGGCCGGGTCGAGCTGGTCGAAATGCCGCAGCCAGTCGCAGCCCTCGCGCACCGCGTCCTGGTCGCCGATGGCGAGCGCCAGCAGGGTCTTCAGTTCGCCCACGCGCAGCCCGGCCCAGGCGGACCCCGCATCGGCCGCCAGGCCAATGAGCGCGGCCACCGGACGGGCGTCGTCCAGGCCGAGGGCCGCCAGCTCTTCGAGCAACTCGGCACACTCCTCGTCGTCCAGGTCCGGCAGGTTCAGCACCGCTTCGCGCAGGTGATTGCCGATGCTGTTGTTTTCCCACTGCAGATCGTCCACCGGGTAGATCTCCGACAGGCCCGGCACGAGCATCCGGCAGGCGTACACGCCGAGGTCGGCGTGCTCGCTCACGTAGATGTCGTGGCCCGCCGCGTGGATGCGCTCCACCAGCCAGGCGCATTCCTGTTCCGTGGTGCCGGCGAAATCCCAGTCGCTGAACGGGAAGTCCGGCGTGTCGCCGAGGAATCGCCAGGCGACCAGGCCGCTGGAATCGACGAAATGCATCTCGAGGTTCTGCGGGTGGGCGACCTCGTCCAGCTCGAAGGCGGGCGCCGGGAAGCCGCCGAGGGCGTCGAGGGCACGACCCTGCAAGAGTTCGGTGAGCGCACGCTCGAGCGCCACCTCGAAGCGCGGGTGGGCGCCGAAGCTGGCGAAGCAGCCCTGGTCGTCCGGATGGAGCAGGGTCACGTTCATCACCGGGTAGTGGCCGCCCAGGGAGGCGTCGCGCACCAGCACGCCGAAACCCGCCGCACGCAGCGCCTGCACCCCGGCGCGAAGGCGCGGGAAGCGGGCGAGCACCGCGTCCGGCACCTCGGGCAGGCACAGGCCCTCGCCGATGATGCGGAATTTCACGTGGCGTTCGACGATCTCCGACAACGCCTGGGTACGCGCCTCGGCCGGGGTGTTGCCGGCGGACATGCCGTTGCTCACGTAAAGATTGCCGATGACGTTCACCGGGAACCACACCCGCTCGCCATCGCGCAGCCGCGCATAGGGCACGGCGCAGACGCCGCGCTCGGCATTGCCTGAGTTGAGATCCACCAGGGCCGCGGCCTCGACGCTGCCATCCGGGTCGTAGAAGCGGCGCAGTTCCGGCGTGAGCAGACCCGCGGGCCAGGCCTCGTCGTCGCCGAGCGCAAACCAGCGTTCCTGCGGGAAATGGGTGAAGTCGCCGCGCGCGTTGGCCTCGCCGAGATAGTAATGGGTCCAGAAGTAATTGGTGCTGAGGCGCTCGAAGAACTCGCCGAGCGCGCTGGCCAGGGCCGCATCGCGCGAGGCACCCTTGCCGTTGGTGAACAGCAAGGGGCAGTCGCGCTCGCGGATATGCACCGACCACACGCCGTCGAGCGGGTTGAGCCAGGAGCGTGCCTCCACCTGGAATCCGAGCGCCTGGAGCCGCGCCTGCATGCGGGCGATGGACGACTCCAGGGGGGCGTCTTTGCCTGCGATGAACGTTTCTTTGGGCATGGGAGATTCCGGTGGTGCGGCGTAGGCGGGAGGGACGGGGATTATTTCACGCGCGCGGCACCGACGCATCTGAGACCGCCCGCGGGCAGGCACGTTCCGTGCTGCGCAGCCCCGTGCCCCTTCGGCTAAACTACCGACCCAGTCGCACGACCGGCGGAGAGAGTTCGTGGGTAATTCCTTGCAAGAACAGCTGTTGAAACTGGGCCTGGTGGACGAGAAGCGTGTACGCCAGACCCAGCAGGCGAAACGTCAGGAAAAGAAGCGCGGCAGCGATCAGGCCGAGGCGCAACGCGCCCAGGCGCAGAAGGCCCAGGCCGAGAAGGCCGAACGCGATCGCCAGCTCAACAAGCAGCGTCAGGAAGAGGCCGAGCGCAAGGCCCGCATGGCGCAGATCAAGGAACTCATCGACGCCAACCGCCTGCCCAAGGGCGACGGCGAGCTGGCCTACAACTTCATCGACGGCAGCAAGGTCCGGCGCCTGTACGTCAACCCGAACGTGCACCGCCAGCTGGTGGACGGCAGCGCCGCCATTGTGAAGCTGCGCGGGCAGTACAACATCGTGCCCGTGGCCATCGCGGAGAAAATCCGCGAGCGCGATGCCGCCTGCATCGTCACCACGCCCGATGAAGTCGCCACCGACACGCCGGAGGCGGACGACCCCTACGCCAAGTACCAGGTTCCCGATGACCTGATGTGGTGACGGCGACCTGGCCGCGCTGCAAGCTTATCCACGGGCAGAAATCGCGAAGCCTTCGCCCCCTCTTGCGCGGGGCGCGTTCTCGGGCCAATTGAACCTCGCTCCCAGCGGCCGCCCGACAGGCCTTGGTGGTAAACCGCCCCACAGGGTGTGATTCCTACAGAAGGATCGGCAAGGCGCAGCAACGTCCTCTCCCAGGGCTCCAACTCGGACGCCTAGTCTCGATTGCGCTCTCGGCCCCCGAAATGCTGATCCCCTCTCCCTGAGGGCTGTCTCTTGGTCACATTTTCGCCGTTGTAGTCAGCCCTTCTTACCCCCTCTCCCTCCGGGAGACGAGCGCATGGATGCGCGAGGTACGACTCCATGGATGGAGGAGGTAGACCGCGCCGGGAGCCGGCGGTCGAGAGCAACGCAGGAGCGGTTGCCGAGGGCTGGGGAGAGGGGATCAAGAACCTATGCATACTGGCCGTGACGCCGAGACCGCCAAGGTGACGAGTCTGCCTTGGCGGTCTCGGCGTCTTCGCAGAGCGGATCGGTGTCCTAGCCCATGCCGAACAGCACCAGCGACTTCACCATGACCTGCCAGATACCCCATGCGAGGGGAATGCCCACCACCAGCCAGGCGAGCAACAAACGCGTCCAGGGGCGCGGGTTTACAGTCGGATTCATGCGTTCTCCGTTTGCGGTTTGAGTGCCAGCTCGAAGGACTTGTTGACCAGCAGGTTGGCCGTGAGCCCCACGAACAGGATGCCCGCCATGATGTACATGGTCGTGGAATAGGCATCGGCCGGCGCGACGCCGGCGCTGATCTGGTACTCACGCAGATAGGTCACCAGGCTCGGCCCCAGGATGGCGGCCGTGGACCACGCCGTCAGCAGGCGGCCATGAATGGCGCCCACTTGCTTCATGCCGAACAGATCGCGCAGATAGGCGGGCACGGTGGCGAAACCGCCGCCATACATGCTCACGATCACGATGGCCGCCAACACGAACAGCACGGGCGAGGACAATCCGCCCAGGCTGGGGATGGCGGCGTACAGCGTGGCACCGAGCACGAAGAACACGGTGTACGTCCACTTGCGGCCGAGCTTGTCGGACAGGGACGACCAGAAGAAGCGCCCGAGCAGGTTGAACAGGCTGAGCAGGCCGACGAAACCGGCCGCCGCCGCCGCGGTGATCTGGCCGGTGAACATCTCCTGGATCATCGGCGAGGCCTGGGCCAGGATGCCGATGCCCGCGGTTACGTTGGTGCACAGCACCAGCCACACCATCCAGAACGGACGGGTGCGGATGGCCGTATTGGCGTCCATGCCGGCCGATGGCGCGGCCGGCGGCGCGGCCGGCGCCGCAGCCTGCCAGCGGGCCGGCTGCCAGCCCGGCGCAGGCACACGGATGTTCCAGACGCCGAACATCATCATGCAGAAATAGATGATGCCCATGCTGAGCATGGTCTCCCACACGCCCACCGACGCAGGGCTGGCGTAGAAATCCATGAGGCCGACGGCGAGCGGCGAGCCGATCATTGCGCCGCCGCCGAAACCCATGATGGCAAGCCCCGTGGCCATGCCCGGGCGGTCAGGGAACCATTTCATGAGCGTGGAGACCGGCGAGATGTAGCCGATGCCGAGTCCGATGCCGCCGAGCGCACCATAGCCGAGATAAACCAGCCAGATGGTGTGCAGGTAAACGCCCAGCGCCGACACCAGAAAGCCGCCGCCAAAGCACAGCGCCGCGACGAACATGGCCTTGCGGGGCCCGGCCTGTTCCACCCACTTGCCGAAAATCGCGGCCGAAACGCCCAGGAAGAAAAACGCGATGTTGAAGATCCACACGGTGGTGGTCAGGCCCCAGTCGCCGGCGGCCGGGGCATCGATGCCGATGAGCCGGGACATGGGCAGATTGAACACGCTGAGCGCATAGGCCTGGCCGATGCACAGATGGACTGCAAGGGCCGCGGGCGGGATCAACCAGCGGTTGTATTGGGGATCGGCAACCGTATGTGCCTTGTCAAAAAACGACATGGTGAGCTTCCTCGGAAAAGGCGCAGGCCCCACGCGCGGGCAACGTTCGCCAGCTTTGGAGTGGATAGCTGGGGGCACGTTCCCCACGGGCAGGCGAAAGGCAGCGTATTTTTGCGCATCTGCGCGACAGTTCGCACAAGGAAGGGAAAAATTAGGAAACGAACCCAGCGTTGAGCGCCGGCGTCCGCAAAGAGGCTTACTTTTTCTTGGAACTTAAACGGGTCAGGAAGCTCACCAGGATACTCTCGCCGCCGCTGGCGGTTTCCTCGGTCACCGGCGTGCTCACAATCTCCTCGACAGTGCACACAAGGCCGGCACGCTCGAGCTTGGAGATCATCTTCTGCGCGTCGCTAAGCAGGGCGAAGCGCTTGAGCACGACACGTTTCAGGCGCAGCAACTCACGCGCCTTCTGCTCGGATATCCCGACGTCCAGCACGAGATTGCTGATGACGGCCGGGGATTCCATGCCGGCCATGCAATCACCCGTGAATATCACCTGAAAGCGCTTGTGCATAGGAACTCCCCCAGGTCATAGGATCGGTGATACGTCTCGCATTTTCTGTGAGGGCCTCTGCACTTTTTTAACAGGTGCAACCACCGGGGTATACGAGCGCGGGGGTATACCCGTCAGTCGGCGCCGTTCATCTCAACGGGGTCATGGCGCGATAGCTCTATCACTCGTCCTGCAATTCCGTGTACTTGCGGCAATTGCCGCGCGCCTTGGCGACTGGATATTTAGCCGCGTTCTGCGCCATCTTGCGCGCGACGATCCGCTCCAGATCCACACCCAGTTTATCGGCGAGGCGCACCAGATAGATGAACACGTCCGCCACCTCGTCCTCGACGGCGCGAAACTTCGCCGCGTCCTGTGCGATCTCGGCGGCCTGTTCGGGCGTCAACCACTGGAACAGCGCCAGCAGCTCACCGCACTCCCCGGCGAGTGCCATCACCAGGTTCTTGGGGTTGTGGAATTGATCCCAGTCGCGCTCTTCGGCGAAGGCGCGCAGCTGTGCTTTCACGTGGTTCAGGTCCATGGGTGCGGCCGTGGTGGAGACGAGCCCGCACCATAGCACCGGCCGCTGCCGCCACGAAACGGCTCAGGGCGAGGCGGTCCCCGGGCTGCTGGTGGTGGGCGGCGTGCTGCCCGGTGCGCTGAAGGTACGCGGGGCGCCGCCCGGACCGCTGGTGGTGGGCGGCGTGCCGCCGGGGCTGCTGGTGGTGGGCGGGGTCGCACCGGGCGCACTGGTGGTCGGCGGTGTGGCGCCCGGGGCGCTGGTCGTGGGCGGGGTCGCACCGGGCGTGCCGAGGGCGGGCGCACCCGTGCCCGGCGCAGTACCCGGCGCAGTGCCTGTAAACGGCGGCGGTGCCTGGCCCGGTGTCGGGAAGGGTGACGGAGTCTGTCCCGGGGTCGCAAACGGTTGGAGAGCCCCGGGTGCAACGGTGGTGGGCGGCGCCACGCCAGGGCTGCCCATGGCCGGCGGCGCGGTGCCGGCGGGCGCACCGGTGGTGCCGTCCCCCGTTGCGCTCGGGGCCGACTCCGGTGTGGCGGGCGCGCCCACCAAGCCGCCGCCGCCCGGCGTGCCGCTGATGAAGGCCTGGAAGGCGCCGAACTCCACGCGGTCGATGGCGTTGTCGGCGTCCGTGTCGGCATCGGAGAAATAACTGCTGAGGATCACCGAATCGTCGGCCTCACCACGGCTGATCACACCGTCCTTGTTGGTATCGAGCCGGAGGAAGGCCTGGTCGATGGCGGTGACCGCGGCGGGATCCTGGGCGAACAGCATGCCGGGGGTGAGAAGACAGGCAAGGAACAGTGCAAGCGTGGCACGGGCCATGCGGGCCTCCGCCTCAAGGACGATCCTCCTGTGGGTTTAGCATCAAGCGCGGCGAGTGCCCACACAGTGGCGAGTACCCAGTAACAGGCTCAGTCGCGATTCCCCGCCGCGCTCCCTTGAAGTCTTCAGCGTGCGCGGTCTTGCGCTTGCGGCAGACGCGTGGCGATCACCTGCACCACGGCGCCGCGGCCGTGATGGAATCGCCCCTCGTGGATGTCGCGCTCCAACTCGATGCCGTATTGAAAGGACAACCCAGGCAATTCACTGCGTAGTCCGTCGAGGGTCATCATCAGGTCAGGAACGGGAGGGCCGCCGGTGCCGTGACGCAGTTGCGCGGGGGTGTAGGCCTCGAGCAGAAACACGCCGCCGGGTTTCAATGCCTCGGCGATGGAGGCGTGCACCCGCGCACGCAGCGGCGGCGGCAAGTGGCAGAAGATAGAGACGATGGCGTCCCAGCGTGCGGAGCCCAGGTCGTAGTGCGCCAGGTCCGCATGGACCGTCTCGACATGGACCTGGTTTTTCTCGGCGAGGCGCTGCGCCTTGGCGAGGCCGACCGCCGATGCATCCACCGCCGTGACGCGAAAGCCCTGCCGTGCCAGCCAAACCGCATTGCGCCCCTCGCCTTCGGCCAGACACAGCACGTCGCCGCGCGGCAGCCGCGCCACGTTGGCAGCGAGAAAGCCATTGGGTTCAGTGCCGTAGACGTAATCGTCCGTGGCGTAGCGCTCATCCCACATGCGAAGTCACCGAGCGCGGCTTATCGACTGAGAAAAGACCAACACGGAGGCACAGAGACGCAGAGAAACACAGAGGGCGAATAGGTTTCAACCGTTCCCCGCTGTTCACTTTTTCTGTGTCCTCTGTGTCTCTGCGCCTCTGCGTTGAATGTGTTTTCAATCTCGCCTAAGGCGTATACCCGAGGTTCGGCGCCAGCCAGTGCTCCGCCTCTTCCACGCTCATGCCCTTGCGCGCGGCGTAGTCTTCCACCTGGTCGCGGGTGATCTTGCCGACGGCGAAATAGCGGCTCTCCGGATGACTGAAATACCAGCCGCTCACCGCCGCGGTGGGCGCCATGGCCTTGCTTTCGGTGAGTGCGATGCCGGTACGGCGTTCCACGTCGAGCAGCGACCAGATCGTGTCTTTCTCGGTGTGATCAGGGCAGGAGGGGTAACCGGCGGCCGGGCGGATGCCCGCGTAACGCTCATCGATGAGGGCGTCGTTGCCGAGGCGCTCGTCGCGCGCATAACCCCACAGATCCTTACGCACGCGTTCGTGCAGCCACTCCGCCAGCGCCTCGGCAAGGCGATCAGCCAGGGCCTTGAGCATGATGGCGGAATAATCGTCGTGCTGCTGTTCGAAGGCGCGCACGCGCGCATCGATGCCAATGCCCGCAGTGCAGGCGAAGGCGCCCAGGTAATCGCACTTGCCGCTCTCGACGGGCGCGATGAAATCCGCCAGCGAAAGATTGGGCTTGCCGTCGGGCTGCTCGGTCTGCTGGCGCAGGAAGTGGAAGGCACGGCCGTTCACGCGCACGTCGTCGCCGTGGGCATTAGCAGGCAGCAGGCCGACCACGGCAGACGTATCGAGCCAGTTCTCGGCAATGATGCGCTGGAGCATGGCCTGGCCGTCTGCAAACAGCTTGCGCGCCTCCTCGCCCTTTTCTGCGTCGTCCAGGATCTTCGGATAGCTGCCCTTCATCTCCCAGGCGATGAAGAAGGGTGTCCAGTCGATGTAGCGCGTGATGATCGCGAGCGGGATGTGGCGCAGCGTCACCACTGCACCTTGACCAAGCGTCTCCACCTCCACCTCGGTGGTGCCCCATTCACCCGGCCGCGAGGCCGGAACGGCGGCGGACAGCAGGTGCTTGCGCGCCGCGCTGGGCGCCGCGTCCAAATGGGCGAACTCGGCGGCCATGCAGGGCGCGGAGGCGAATTCGACATCGTCGCCCACTGCACGCGCGGTGGCCTGCTGCATCGCCGCAACCGGGGCCTCGAACAGGGCCTTGAGCAGCTTTGGCTGCATCGGTTTGGACGCGGCCCAATCGAGCACGCGCCTGTTGGCGCGTGCCTGTTCGAGGTTCACGTAGCGGGCCTTCGCCTCGCGCCCGGCATACGCCGCACGGGTCTCCTCGTGCTCGGCATGGACGCGCGCCACGTACTCGTCACGGCCGGTGTCGGAAATCAGGCTCTGCGCCACGCCCACGGCGCGGCTGGCGTCCTTCACCCACACCACCGGGCCTGCATAGTTCGGGGCGATCTTCACCGCGGTGTGCGCACGGCTGGTGGTGGCGCCGCCGATGAGCAGTGGTTTGGTGAAACCGAGGCGCTGCATCTCCTTCGCCACGTGCGCCATCTCTTCCAGGGACGGCGTGATGAGGCCGGACAGGCCGATGATGTCCACGTCGTGCTTCTTCGCCTCTTCGAGGATGGTGGCGGCGGGCACCATCACGCCCAGGTCGATCACCTCGAAGTTGTTGCATTGCAACACCACGCCGACGATGTTCTTGCCGATGTCGTGCACGTCGCCCTTCACCGTGGCCATGAGGATGCGGCCCGCGGCGCGCGCACCCTCGGCCTTCTCGGCCTCGATGAAGGGGATGAGATAGGCCACGGCCTTTTTCATCACCCGCGCGGACTTCACCACCTGGGGCAGGAACATCTTGCCGGCGCCGAACAGATCGCCCACGGTGTTCATGCCGTCCATGAGCGGGCCTTCGATCACCTGGATGGGACGCGCGAAATGCTGGCGCGCGTCTTCGGTGTCCTGCTCCACGTAGGTGTCGATGCCCTTCACCAGGGCGTGTTCCAGACGCTTGGCCACAGGCCAGCTGCGCCATTCCTCGGTCTGCTTCTCCACGGCGGCGCCGTCGCCCTTGTATTGGTCGGCGATCTCCAGCAGTCGCTCGGTGGCGTCCGCGCGGCGATTGAGCACCACATCTTCCACGCGCTCGCGTAATTCCGCCGGCAGCTCGTCGTACACCGCGAGTTGGCCCGCGTTGACGATGCCCATGTCCATGCCCGCGCGGATGGCGTGATACAGGAACACCGCGTGGATGGCTTCGCGCACCGGGTTGTTGCCGCGGAAGGAGAACGACACGTTGGACACACCGCCCGAGATCAGCGCGTGCGGCAGCTGCTGCTTGATCCAGCGCGTGGCCTCGATGAAATCCACGGCGTAGTTGTTGTGCTGCTCGATGCCGGTGGCGATGGCGAAGATGTTGGGGTCGAAGATGATGTCTTCCGCAGGGAAGCCCACCTGCTCGGTGAGGAGGCGGTAGCTGCGCGCGCAGATCGCCTGCTTGCGCGCCAGGGTGTCGGCCTGACCCTGTTCGTCGAAGGCCATCACCACCACGGCGGCGCCGTACTTGCGCAGCTTTCTCGCCTGCTCGATGAAGGGCGCCTCGCCCTCTTTGAGCGAAATGGAATTGACGATGCCCTTGCCCTGGATGCACTTGAGGCCCGCCTCGATGATCTCCCACTTGGAGGAGTCGATCATCACCGGCACCTTGGCGATGTCCGGCTCGGAGGCGACC
>JALOAT010000052.1 GCA_023228645.1 Gammaproteobacteria bacterium
GGCCCAGTTCTCAGCATTTGTCACCCTTGGCATCGCGCATCTTCCTCTCCCAAATGCGCGATCCGATCATCCGTTTTCACCGAAGTTCCTGTTCCCTCTCAAAAAAATGTGACTAAGAGACAGCCCTTCGGGAGAGGGCTGGGGAGAGGGGATCAAGATAAGTTCCGTGGTTAATGGCTTTTGCTTCATCCTGCTGTGTCCGCTCGCGCACCTTGCGGCCGGACGGTGCTGAACGGTCCATGGGCACTCAAGTGGTTACAATGGTCTCCAGCCAGATCCAGGTATGCCCATGAACGAACAGTCCCTTGTTTCCGCCGAACTCGCTGCCCTTCCCGCGGTGCTTCGTGACAGCACCGAACGCCATTGGCAACGCGTGGTGGAATGCGGGGCGCAGGTACCGGAGGCGTGGGGCGGCGAGGCGGTGCGCGTGTTTGCGCTCAGCCACTTTGTCACCGAGGCTTGCGCCCGCCAGCCCGATCTGCTCCCGGGGTTGATCGCCAGCGGCGACCTGGAGCGCAGCCACGATCACGCGCGCTTTGCCGCGGCGCTGGCAGTGCAACTGGCAACGGTCGCCAGCGAGAATGAATTGCTTCAGGTACTGCGCCATTTCCGCCGCCGCGAAATGGTGCGCATCGCCTGGCGCGACCTGGCGGGCCGCGCCGGCCTGCTGGAAACGTTGGACGATCTCTCCACGCTCGCCGACGTATGCATCGACGGTGCGCTCGACTGGCTTCACCGCGACCACACCGTCCTGTGGGGCACGCCCTTTGACACCAAGGGCAGTCCTCAGCGCCTCGTCGTGCTCGGCATGGGCAAGCTCGGCGGCGGCGAGCTGAATTTCTCCTCCGACGTGGACCTGATCTTCTGTTACCCGGAAGACGGCGAAACCCAGGGCGGGCGACGCTCGTTGAGCCACCAGGAATTCTTCGTGCGCCTCGGGCAGCGGCTCATCAATGCGCTCGATCGCACCACCGCCGACGGCTTCGTCTATCGCGTGGACATGCGCCTGCGCCCGTTCGGCGAGGCCAGCGCCTTGGCGGTGAGCTTCGATGCCATGGAGGAGTACTACCAGGTGCACGGCCGCGAATGGGAGCGTTATGCCCTCATCAAGGCGCGACCCGTGGCCGGTGATATTGCCGCCGGCGAACGCCTGCTCGCCACCCTGCGGCCGTTCATGTTCCGGCGCTACGTCGATTACGGCGCCTTCGAATCCCTGCGCGAGATGAAGGCCCTCATCGAGCAGGAGGTGCGCCGCAAGGGCATGGAGGCCAACGTGAAGCTCGGGCCGGGCGGCATTCGCGAAGTGGAATTCATCGGCCAGGCCTTCCAGCTCATCCGCGGCGGGCGCGATCCCGCCCTGCAACAGCGGTCGATCCTGCGGGTGCTTGAGCTGGTCCGCGAGCGCCAGCTGTTGCCCGGTTACGTGGTGGACGAACTGGAGGAGGCCTACGTCTTCCTCCGCAACGCGGAAAACCGCATCCAGATGGTGGCCGACGAGCAGCGCCATGCGCTGCCGGAGTGCGAGGAAGGCAAAGCGCGGCTCGCCTTGGCCATGGGCTTTTCCGACTGGGGCTCCTTCGCCGCGGCACTCGGCGAACGCATGCGGCGCGTGCACCAGCATTTCGAGCAGGTGTTCGCAGCGCCGCAGAGCCAGGCAGCCGCCCAGGGCGGCGAGGACCTCGCCGCGGTGTGGGCCGGCACCGCCGACGCGCCGCAGGCGGTGGCCGTGCTGGAAAACCGCGGTTACAACGACCCCGAGGAGGTGCTGCGGTTACTGGCCGCCCTGCGCGATGCCCACGCCCTGCGTGCCCTGAGCAACCGCGGACACCAGCGCCTCGACCGGCTGATGCCGTTGCTCATCGCGGCGGTGGGCAAGCGGCGCGACCCGGACCGCACCTTGCAGTACGTGCTGCAACTCATCGAGGCCATCGCCCGGCGCACCGCCTATCTGGCACTGCTGGTGGAAAACCCCATGGCCCTGTCGCAGTTGGTGCAGCTGTGCTCGGCGAGCCCGTGGATTGCCGGCCTGCTCACCCGCCATCCGGTGCTGCTCGACGAACTCCTCGACCCCCGTACGCTCTATCATCCGCCGCGCCGCGATGCGCTGCGTGAGGAACTCGCGACGCGCCTGGCCAGGCTCGATCCGCTCGACGAGGAACAGCACCTGGAGGCGCTGCGCCAGTTCAAGCAGGTAAACCTGCTGCGTGTGGCGGCGGCTGACGTGGCCGAGGCCGTACCGCTCATGGTGGTGAGCGATCATCTGACCGAACTGGCGGAAACCACCTTGGGCGCGGGACTCGACCTGGCCTGGCGCCATCTTGCAGCGCGCCATGGCGAGCCGGTAGCGCCCGGATCGGGTTCGGGCTTCGCCATCGTCGGTTACGGCAAGCTGGGCGGCATCGAGCTGGGTTACGGCTCTGACCTGGATCTGGTGTTCCTGCACGTCGGCGAGCCGGCGGCGTGCACGGCCGGCGAGCGGCCGATCGCCAACGCGGTCTTCTACGTGCGGCTCGCCCAGCGTGTGATTCACGTGCTCAGTGCGCGCACCCCGTCGGGCGTTCTGTACGAGGTGGACACGCGCCTGCGCCCGAGCGGCGCCTCAGGCCTGCTGGTCAATAGCCTGACGGCCTTTGCCGAATATCAGCGCAGCCACGCATGGACCTGGGAACACCAGGCCCTGGTGCGGGCGCGCGTGGTGGCCGGTGATCCCGCGGTAGCGCAGGCGTTTCAGGCGGTGCGCCACGAAGTGCTTTGCCGGGAGCGCGACCCGGACGTCCTGCGCAAGGAAGTGCGCGAGATGCGTGAGCGCATGCGCGCTCAGCTGTCCCGCTCGGGCGAGGGTGAATTCGATCTCAAGCAGGACGCGGGCGGTATCGCGGACATCGAATTTGTGGTGCAATATGCCGTCCTGGCCTGGGCTCACCGTTTCCCCGACCTGCTGGAATTTACCGACAACATTCGCCAGATCGATGCGCTTGCACGCAACGCTCTGGTGAGCGCCGACGAGGCGACGTTGTTGGCGGACGCCTATCGCGCCTATCGCGCCCGCGTCCACCGCCTCACCCTGCTTGAGCGGCCCGCATTGGTGGCAGCGGACGAATTCGCCGCGCAGCGCGCCGGCATTCAACGTGTGTGGGAAAGGTTGCTGGAACCAGGCTCCTGATCAAGACCGAACTGACGAGGAGAACAAAGATGTCGATGGCCGATCGTGACGGCGTCATCTGGCTGGATGGCGCACTGGTGCCCTGGCGTGAGGCCAAGACCCACGTACTGACGCATACCCTGCACTACGGCATGGGCGTGTTCGAAGGCGTGCGCGCCTACAAGGCCGAGCAGGGCACGGCCATCTTCCGTCTCAAGGAACACACCGATCGACTGTTCCGCTCCGCACACATCCTCGCCATGCCCATGCCGTTCGACAAGGACACGGTGAACGAAGCGCAGCGCGCCGTGGTGCGCGAGAACAAGCTCGACTCCGCCTACCTCCGCCCCATGTGCTTCTACGGCTCCGAGGGCATGGGCCTGCGCGCCGACAACCTGAAGGTGCACGTCATGGTTGCGGCCTGGTCCTGGGGCGCCTATCTGGGCGCCGACGCCATGGAGCAGGGCATCCGCATCCGCACCTCCTCCTACACGCGCCACCATGTGAACATCCACATGAGCAAGGCCAAGGCCAACGGCAACTATCTGAACTCGATGCTCGCCCTGCGCGAGGCCGTTTCCTGCGGCGTTGACGAGGCCCTGCTGCTCGACACCGAAGGCTACGTCTCGGAAGGTTCGGGCGAGAACTTCTTCATGGTGCGCGACGGCGTGCTCTACACCCCCGAGACCACCGCCGCTCTGGAGGGCATCACCCGCGACTCCGTCATGCGTATCGCCGGTGAACTGGGCATCCCCGTGCGCGAAAAGCGCATCACCCGTGACGAGGTGTACGTCGCCGACGAGGCCTTCTTCACCGGCACTGCCGCCGAGGTGACACCGATCCGCGAACTGGACGGCCGCCAGATCGGCGCCGGCCGTCGTGGGCCCATCACCACCAAGCTCCAGTCCGCCTATTTCGACCAGGTGCACGGCCGGCGTGATGCCCATCCGGACTGGCTGACCTACGTGGCCTGAGACCCGCGGGGGCGCGATCTCATGCAGACGAAAGCCGAGCCGACTTACACGACACCCGACGGCGCGGGTCGCTACGAGGTGACCCGCGCCGATCTCCCGTTGCATTGCCCCATGCCAGGCTCCAGCCTCTGGGAGCTGCATCCCCGCGTCTACCTGCCCATCGAAAAGACCGGAGTCGCGCGGTGCCCTTACTGCGGCACCGAGTACATCCTCAAGGACTGAACTGGCCGCCTGTGCCCATGGGGGGCGGGCGGCAACGGATGCCTCCTCTCCCGGAAGGCTGCCTCTTGGTCACATCTTGCCCGCACACTCCCTCTCTCCCTCCGGGCTGTCTGTTGGTCACATTTCGCCGTTGTAGCCAGTTCTTCTTGCCCCCTCTCCCTCCGGGAGACGAGCGCATGGATGCGGTACAACCCCATGGATGGGGGAGGTAGACCGCGCCGGGAGCAGGCGGTCGAGGGCAACGCAGGGAGCGGTTGCCGAGGGCTGGGGAGAGGGGATCAATTCAGGCGCGGCAGTTAGTTTATTGATCCCCTGATCCTGTCCTTCGGCAATTCGCTCCATGCATTGCCTACCTCCTGCATCCATGCAGTCGTCTCCCGGAGGGAGAAGGGACGCAAGCTTCTGTCTCTCCAGGAAATGATGTGACCAAGAGACAGCCTACAAGCAGAGGTGGTCAGGGCATCCCTGTAGGAGCGTTCTCAGGCCGTGATGGTTTTCACCCGCCGCCGGGAAACGCGGCTGAGCCCGCTTCTGCAACATCTGCTCAAGCCCATCACTTGCACGAAAGGCCGTTGAGGCAAAAAGCAGAAGCCGTGGCGCCTATGGGTCTACGGTTCCGGCTCTCACTGTCGGCGGTGCGCCGGGCGCAACTTGCGTGCATGCCAGTCGCATTCATGGCGGGCAAACCGGTAAAATCCGCTGGTCCGCAGATTCCCGATGCCCGCATGAAAGTAAACCTGCCAGATTTCTCCCGTGCCCGCGTCCTGGTGGTCGGCGACCTCATGCTCGACCGTTACTGGCATGGCGATACCTCGCGCATCTCCCCCGAGGCCCCCGTGCCGGTAGTGCGGGTGGGCGACGCCGAACAACGCCCCGGCGGCGCCGGCAACGTGGCGCTCAACGTGGCGGCGCTGGGCGCCAAGGCCACGCTCATCGGTCTGACCGGCCGAGATGAGAACGCCGAGGCGCTGGAGCGTTTGCTCGACTCGACTGGCGTCACCTGCAGCTTCGAGCGCCTTGAGGGCTTCCCCACCATCACCAAGCTGCGCGTGCTGAGCCGTCATCAGCAACTTATCCGCCTCGACTTCGAGGATGGCTTCCCGGCGGACGAGGCTGAGCGCCTGCTGGCCCGCGTCGAGCGCGCCGTGCACGAGACGGATGTGGTTGTGCTGTCTGACTATGGCAAGGGTACATTGCGTCACGTGGGCAAACTCATTGCCATGGCGCGCGCGGCCAACAAACCCGTCCTTATCGATCCCAAGGGGCGCGACTTCAGCAAATACGCTGGCGCCACGCTCATCACGCCCAACATGGCTGAGTTCGAGGCCGTGGCCGGCGTCTGCGCGGATGAAGCCGAATTCGAGGCCAAGGCCGGACAGGTGCGCCGCGCTAATGAACTCGACGCCCTGCTGGTGACACGCAGTGAGAAGGGCATGAGCCTGTTCCGGCCCGAGCTCGCCCCCGTGCACCTGCCGACCCATGCGCGCGAGGTGTATGACGTAACCGGCGCCGGCGACACGGTGATCTCCACCCTCGCCGCCGCGCTGGGGGCCGGCGAAGACCTGCATACCGCCACCACCCTCGCCAATGTGGCCGCCGGCGTGGTGGTCGGTAAGCTGGGCACCGCCACAGTCAGCGTGACCGAACTGCGGCAGGCCCTGCGTCAGCAGCAGCTCATCGCCCGCGGTGTGGTCGACGAAGACCGTCTAGTTGGTTTGGTGCAGGAGGCGCGGGCCAACGGTGAGCGCGTGGTGATGACCAACGGCTGCTTCGACATTTTGCATGCGGGCCACGTCACCTATCTCGCACAGGCTGCCGAGTTGGGCGATCGGCTGATTGTGGCGGTGAACAGTGATGACTCCGTGGCACGCCTGAAGGGACCCGAGCGTCCCATCAATCCGCTTGATCAGCGAATGACCGTGCTCGCTGCCTTGCAGAGTGTGGACTGGGTGGTGCCGTTCTCGGAAGACACACCCGAGCGCCTCATCTGCAAGATGCTGCCAGACATCCTGGTGAAGGGCGGCGACTACAAGCCCGAACAGATCGCCGGCGGCGCGTGTGTGACGCAGCACGGCGGCGAGATCGTCGTGCTCGGTTTCGTCGACGGTTGCTCCACCTCGCGCATCGTCGAAATCATCCGCGGCAAGGATGCCTCAACGTAGTTTCGCAACGTGACCTACGAAGGGAGCGACATCGCCGTAGGTCACGTTGGCGCGCCAGCGCCTACGTGACAGGTGCGGCCGCGAACGCAAAGAAGATGTCACGTAGCTTCGCAACGTGACCTACAAATTACCGCAGTAACAAAGGATGGGAATCATGATCATCGTCACCGGCGGCGCCGGCTTCATCGGCAGCAACATCGTCAAGACGCTCAATGAGCGCGGTCGTACCGACATCCTGGTGGTGGACGATCTCACCGACGGCACCAAGTTCAAGAACATCGCCGACTGCGAGATCCAGGACTACCTGGACAAGGACGAGTTCCTCATCCGCGTGAAAAGCGGCGAAGGCTTCGGCAAGGTCGAGGCCATTTTTCATGAAGGCGCCTGCTCGTCCACCACCGAGTGGAACGGCCGCTTCGTCATGGACGTGAACTACGACTATTCCAAGGCGCTGCTGCACTGGTGCCTGGAGCGCGGCGTCTCCTACCTGTACGCCTCTTCCGCGTCGGTCTACGGCGGCGGTCGCGTATTCAAGGAAGAACGCCAGTACGAGCAGCCGCTCAACATGTACGGCTATTCGAAGTTCCTGTTCGACCAGTACGTGCGCCGCATCCTGCCCACGGCACACAGCCAGATCGCCGGCTTCCGTTACTTCAACGTGTATGGGCCGCGCGAGCAGCACAAGGGCTCCATGGCGAGCGTCGCCTTCCACCACAACAACCAGATCAAGGAAACCGGCAAGGTGCGGCTGTTCGAGGGTTGCGACGGTTACGGCAACGGCGAGCAGCGCCGCGATTTCATCTACGTGGGCGACGTGGTGGCGGTCAACCTGTGGTTCATGGAAAACCGCGACAAGTCGGGTATTTTCAATCTGGGTACCGGTCGCAGCCAGAGCTTCAATGATGTGGCGCGTGCGGTGATCGCCCATCACGGGCGTGGCGACATCGAATACATCCCGTTCCCCGAGCACCTCAAGGGCCGCTATCAAAGCTTCACCGAAGCTGACATGGAAAAGCTGCGTGCCGCCGGCTACACCGCGCCCTTCAAGAGTGTGGAAGAAGGCGTCTCGCTCTACATGCAATGGCTGAACGGTCGTTGAAGAAGCCGTGACATCTCCCCGTCCCATCCTGGTCGTCGGCCCCGCGTGGGTCGGCGACATGGTCATGGCGCAGAGCCTGTTCATGGCGCTGCACGCACGCCTGCCCGACGCGGCCATCGACGTGCTTGCGCCGGCCTGGTCGCTGCCGCTGCTGTCCCGCATGGACGAGGTGCGTCGCGGCGTTGCGTTGCGCGCCGCACATGGCGAACTGGCGTTCTCTGCGCGCCGTGGACTTGGCAAGTCCCTGCGCGCCGAAGGCTACCAGCAGGCCATCGTGCTGCCGCGTTCGCTCAAGGCCGCGCTGGTGCCCTTCTTTGCGCGCATTCCCCGCCGCACCGGCTATTGCGGCGAGTGGCGTTACGGCCTCATCAACGACGTACGCCCGCTGGACAAGCAGGTGCTGACCCAGACCGTGCAGCGTTTCGTCGCCCTCGGTCTGCCGCCGGAGTCTCCGCTGCCGCCGCCCATCCCCAAGCCGCACCTGCGCGTCGATCACGACAACCAGGCGCGCCTGGTGCGTGAACTGGGGCTCGACCTGTCGCGTCCGGCGGTGGCCTTCATGCCCGGCGCCGAATACGGTCCGGCCAAGCGCTGGCCCAGCAGCTATTACGGCCAAATCGCCACACAGCTGCACGAAAGCGGCTATCAGATCTGGCTGCTGGGTTCGGCCAATGACAGCGAGGCCGCCGTGACCGTCATGCGCGCCACACGCGCGCCGCTGGTGGACCTGTGCGGCAAGACGCGCCTCGAGGATGCCGTCGACCTGCTCGGCCTCGCCAGCGCCGCGGTGACCAACGACTCCGGCTTGATGCACGTGGCCGCCGCCGTCGGCACGCCGCTGCTCGCCATCTATGGCTCTTCCACGCCCGATTACACGCCGCCGCTTACCGAGCATGCGGTCGTGATGTACGACCGGCTCTCGTGCAGCCCGTGCTTTAAGCGCACCTGCCCGAAGCGCAACACCCAATGCCTCACGCACATCGGCCCGGACCGCGCCTGGCCTGTGCTGGCAGACCTGCTGGGGATTGGCTGATGGCGCGTCTCTCGGTCGCGTTGATCGTGCGCAACGAGGCGCAGAATCTCGCTGCCTGCCTGGAGCAGGTACGCTGGGCCGACGAGATCGTCGTGCTCGATGCCGGTTCTTCCGATGCCACGGTGGACATCGCGCGGCGCTACACGGACAAGGTATTTGTGGCCGCCGACTGGCCGGGCTATGGCGTTCAGCGCCAGCGGGTTCAGGCGCACGCCACGGGCGACTGGGTGTTCATGCTCGATGCCGATGAACGCGTGACGCCGGAACTGCGCAGCGCCATCGAGAAGGTCGTGGCCGAGGATCGGCGCGATCGGGTGTACGCGGTGCCGCGACTGTCGTGGGTGTTCGGCCGCTTCATCCGTCATGGCGGCTGGTATCCGGATCGGGTGATCAGGCTCTACGCGCGCGACCGGGCGCGCTACAACGATGCGCTGGTGCACGAAAAACTGGTGTACGACAGCGCGATGCAGGTGGAAAACCTCCAGGGCGATCTGTTGCACTACACGTATCGCGATCTGGAGCATTACCTGGTCAAGTCCGCGGGCTACGCCGCAGCCTGGGCAGCGCAGCGCAAGGCGAAGGGCAAAACGGCCTCGCTTAGCCAAGGCCTCGTGCACGGCATTGGCTGCTTCCTGCGCATGTACGTCTTCAGGGCCGGTTTCCTGGATGGTCGCCAGGGCCTGTTGCTCGCCCTGCTGTCCGCCCACTCCACTTTCGTGAAATACGCCGACCTGTGGATCCGCACCCAGGGCGAGCCCGACCGCAGCGAAGAAGCACACTGATGCGCATCCTCGAACTCTGTCTTTCCCGCGACCTGGGCGGACTGGAACTGTATGCCTACCGCTGCACGGAGGCACTCGCCGAAACCGACCACGTGGTCGGCGTCATTCATCCGCAAGGGCGCCTGCGCGGCTATTTCGAAAAGGCAAAGCTTCCGGTGCTGTTCATGCGCCATCGCTTCCGACCGCTGCCCTTGCTTGCGGCCAGGCGCCTGGCCCGGATCATCGACCGCGAATCCGTCGAGGTGATCCACGTCCATCACGGCAAGGACCTGCCGCTCGCGGCGTTCGCGAAAGCGATGTCGCGCAGCAAACCTGCGCTGGTCTACACGCGCCAGATGCAGCTCACCCGTCCGAAGCAGGATGCCTACCACCGTTTCCTGTACCGCCAGCTCGACCGCCTGCTCACCATTACCGAAGCCCTTGCAGCGAGCGCCCGCGACCGACTGCCGGCCTCCGATCGTCACAAGGTGGCCACCCTCTATTACGGCGTGAAGGCGCCCACGGCGACGCTGACGCCAGAGGAGCGCAGCCAGATCCGCGCCGAGTGGGGTTTGCCCGAGGACGGCTTCGTGGTGGGGCTTTTCGGACGCAAGGAAGAGGCCAAAGGACAGCATCTTCTGCTTGAGGCCCTGGCGCAGTTGCGCGGGCGCGGTGCCACCGTCTGCGCCATCCTGGTTGGCCACGCCATGAATCCCGCGTATGCGTCGCGGCTCGAGGACACGGTCAAGACGCTTGGGCTCGAATCCCAGGTGGCCTTTCGCGACTTCGTGGACGGCCCCCAGCGCTGGATGCAGGCATGTGATTGCGTGGCGCTCACCACCTACGAAGAGACCTTCGGCCTGGTGCTGGCCGAGGCCATGCGCGCCGGGGTTGCGGTCCTCGGCAGCAACAGCGGTGGCGTGCCGGAGATCATCGAACACGAACACAGCGGCCTGTTGTTCACGCCCGGCGACTCCGCCGCACTCGCCGAGCAATTGCTGCGCTTGCAGGCCGATGAGGGCTTACGGGCAAGCCTCGCCCGTCAAGGCAAGGAAAAGGCCGATCGGTTGTTCGCCGAGCGGCCGCACTACGCGGCCTTGCGCGAGCAGTTCGCCGCGCTGATCAGCGCAACAGGACCTCGCTGATCTGCCTCGCGGCCTGTTCCAGGTCGATGGCGCTCATCTCGAATTCACCGGCCGTGTCCGGCGGCGTGAACGCCAATCGCCGCTCCGGGCTGTTGAGCGTCTGCCAGCGCAGCGGCGTTGCCGAGCGGCGGCGTGGATAGAAGGCGGCGGTGGGCACGTCCAGGGCGCCGGCGATGTGAAGCGTGCCGGTGGAGCCCGAGACGAACAGATCCGCACACGCCACCTGCCGGGCGAATTCCTCCAGTCCCGCCGTGGAGTGGTAGAGCGCGGCGGGTAGACCCCCGAGTTCTTCGAGCAGTGCACGGGCCATGGCTTCTTCGCCGGGGCCGGCGGTGACGACGAACGCCAGCGGCCGCGAGGCGCGCAACCCCCGCGCCAGGCGTACGTACTGCGCAACGGAAAGATTGCTCGCCGAGCCCCCGCTGCCCGGATGCACGAACACGATCCGGCTGTCCGCTGCCCAGCCATTCTCCGCCACGAGCAGCGCACGCCGTGCGGCAATGTCATCCGGCGCGAAGGTCAGATAGGGCGGCTGCGGCAGCGGCTCGCTGGCGATGCCATGGTCGCGCAGAAAACGCGCGGCCAGGTCACGGTTATACACATACTCGGGCTTTTCCGAGCGCGAGCGGCGCTGGATTTCTCGATGGGTGTAGAAGAACTGCGCCAATTTCGTGGCAGGGGCGAGGCGATAGGGGATGCGCGCCAGCCAGCCGGCCAGTGCTACCCGACTGGTGGAAAAGAGCGCCAACATGACGTCGAAATGCTCAGGCCGCAAACGCCTCGCCAGCGCGCCCGCCGATTCGGTCTTGTCGTCGATGAGTACCTCGTCTATCCATGGGCAGAGCCGCGCCATGGGAGCCGTGTAAGCGGGCACCAGTGCCGTTATCCGTGCCTCAGACCAGTGCGTCTTGATCAAAGCCATCGCTGGCCAAGCGAGCATGAAGTCACCGAGCTTGTCGTTGCGGACAACTAGAACCCTCTTCACGGCTTCAGCGCACGTAGTCGGTAGACGATCTCGGTACAAGGATACTTCCAGCAATAATACTTCTCGTAACGCCTTTCCGATAATGAAGCAAGGAAACTGCCTATCTTGCCCCGCAAGCCTTTGCCGAACGCAAGTTTTCGGGAAAGGTATTCGAATTCGATATTGGTATACGTGATGGGTTTAATTCCACGAACGAAATAATCCATGGTCCCAAGCGTGAAAGCATGTTTGTGCGTGGGATCGCGAAAAAATTCGATATTGCTTACATGGGGAACAGTGAATTCGAGAATTCCGCCCGGTTTAAGCATTCGGTGGATGTCTTCCATAAGTGCTACAAGATCATCCAGGTGCTCGAAACAGTGTGAAGAACGGACGATATCAACGCTGTTGTCTGCAAAAGGAAGTGGGTATTTGTTAAGATCTGCGACTATGTCTACCTCGGGTGTGGGAATGATATCGACTCCGACTTCTCCTGGCTCTTTCTTGTTACCACAGCCGAGGTTGATGATGAGTTGGCTATCGTGATTCATGCTTTTCGCACCTTGAAATGGTGGGCGCGCACTAATGCGCTAGTGAAAGCGATATAGTATTTCCAGTCGAGAATGCACCAGCGTGTCAATAACGAGAGTAGAACGAAGCTGGTGTGGATTGCCCATTGTTCCGCACCGTGCAAATGACGCCAGCTAAAAAGGAACTTGTTGCGAATGGAAACGAGTCGGCGGCGTGTTTTGCTCCGAAAGGTCGCTATCGTGGAGCTGGTCGCATGGAAGACGCGACATTCTGGCTCGAAGGCGAGTTGGTATCCTCGGCGCAAGGCTCGTAATGCCAAATCCGCATCTTCCCAGTAAAACGGAGAGAATATCTCATCAAAACCACCGAGTTGAAGCATTTTTGCTCTGTCGCAAACGAAGCAGCATCCGAGAAGTACGAACTGTCCGCCAATTCTACCGTTGAAGGTGTCGGGAGCAGGTGTGACGCGTTGATTGAAACGCAAAAACCCGTGATGATAGTAAAGAAGAGAAGTTTTTTCGGTGTTGATAATGTTGTTGAAATCGTTGTTGTAATTAATGATCGGGCCTTTTGCGGCAAATAGGTTGCTGTTCTGAAAATGCGGGAGTGTGGTGTGGAAGTAAGTCGGCGTGAAGGTAACATCCGTGTTGGCTATGCAGAGTAGCGGTCGGGTGGCTTTAGTTACACCCAGGTTGCAGGTTGCGGAAAAGCCTAGATTCCGCTCATTTTGCACTACCGTGACTTCTGGGTAGGAATTTTTAAGGAAAAGTACGCTATCATCGCTCGAGCAGTCGTCAACAACAATGATCTCGTGATCAATGCCGTGTAGCGCATTGATTATGGATGGGATGTTCTTCTCGAGCAGGTGTCTGCCGTTGTAATTGGGGAGGATTACGCTTACAGAAAACGGTTGCATGGCTCTGGGTCAGCTTGGCTGTAGAATGGCAAAAATGTGCGCGGGGTACGTTTCGATGTTTGGATGGCGGCAAAAAGAAGAAGCTCGAGTGCAATTGAAGCGGATTGAGGAGTGCATTAGCCGACAGTATCCCGAATTTATCGTGGGGAAAAATACCTATGGGTGCCCGCGCATTTTTCAGTGGGGTGAAGGTGCTGTGCTTGAGGTAGGCGCCTATTGTGCCATCGCCGACGAGGTAAAGATATTTCTTGGGGGCGAGCACCGCACCGACTGGGTGTCAACGTACCCATTCAACCAGTTCTGGGAAGAGGCGGCGAACATTTCCGGGCATCCATTCAGTCGCGGGAACGTTGTTATCGGCAGCGATGTTTGGATAGGTCATGGTGCAATGATTCTCTCCGGAGTTCGGATCGGGCATGGAGCCGTCATTGGTGCCAATGCAGTCGTCACGCGCGATGTGCCTCCGTACACCATCGTTGCGGGAAATCCTGCGGTTGCCATTCGTAAACGCTTTAGTGAGGAACTGATTAATCGTTTGTTGCTGGTCGCGTGGTGGGAGTGGCCCGAGGACAGGCTTCGCGCGTGTGTGCGTTTGTTGATGAATGGTGACGTGGAAGCCTTTCTCGCCTACGCAGAATGCTCCGAGGGATGAGCGGATATATCCCACTGCTCCCGAAACAAATGGGGGTATTTGGCGCAATTCGTATGCAGGTATTCCGGCAGCGTAGCGTCAATAGGTGTGAGGCGATACGCAATTTCCCGACCCAGGATATCGCGTCCTTCGCGTAACATTTTCTCGAGTGAACTGCGGGTAGCGAAGTCGTGAATACCGAATTGTTTCTCTTTGGTGTGAGCAAATGAGTTGAGTTTATAGAGGACACTGTCCAGTCCTCCGAGATAGGTGAAGTGCCATCCACCCTCTTCGATAAGCGTGATGGAAGGCTCCTGCTGGTCACGCATTTTTCGGAAAGACTTGGTGTCTTTGAAATCGCGGTAATGACCCATGACTGAGCCACGCCAACGTACGTGACCGTGCTTTTTAGGCAGTTCAGGTGCGGCAGGACAATCAATAACCGCACAATTAGCAAAGTAACTATAGAGTCGTTGTTCGAAGACTTTTATGCCTGGCGTGTTGCGATACTCTCGAATCTTGTCAGGGGCGGGGATTTCGTCTAGGTCTGAGTAAATTATGATATCGTCTGGTTGAGCATTTTTCAGCCCTTCGACAATCTGGTTTTTCTGGTGATTGTCATAATCCATTGGTGTGGGAATGCGAAATCGGGTAAAAAAACTGGGATAGCTATCAACAACAACATGAATGAGCTTGCCTGCGAACTGCTGAAAGCGTGATCTGTTCTCGGCGAAATGAAGTGGCTTTGGTTCCTTCTGGAAGGTACGTGTTGCTTCTACCAGAACGAAGTAATCGACGACTGGATTGAGTTCGTTTAAGCGTATCTCCAGCAGGTCCAACTCATTAAAAAATGCAAAACAATCGTAGACTTTTGGCATTGCTTTAGAATTCTGAGAATTTAGAAAAATACGAAATTGTCTGCGTCACACCTGCTTCGAGTGACGTCTCGGGCTTCCATCCTAGCGTCGTTGTTGCTGTGGTGATATCAGGCTGACGTTGCTTCGGGTCGTCTTGTGGTAACGCCCGGAACTCGACTTTTGAAGCAGAACCAGTAAGCTCGATCACCTTGCGGGCGAGCTCAAGAATGGTGAACTCGGCTGGATTTCCTAGATTCATTGGGCCGGTTACCTCGTCAGGTGAATCCATCAGCCGTACGAAACCCTCAATCAGATCGTCCACGTAGCAGAAGCTCCGTGTCTGACTGCCATCGCCGTAAATGGTGATCGGCTCGCCCCGCAACGCCTGCACGATGAAGTTGGACACCACACGCCCGTCGTTGGGATGCATGCGCGGGCCGTAGGTGTTGAAGATGCGCGCAACCTTGATCCGCAGCTTGTGCTGACGGTGGTAGTCGAAGAACAAGGTCTCGGCGCAGCGTTTCCCTTCGTCGTAACAGGAGCGGATGCCGATGGGGTTCACGTGGCCCCAGTAGTCTTCCGTCTGGGGATGCACGAGGGGATCGCCGTAGACCTCGCTGGTGGAGGCCTGGAAGACCTTGGCCTTGGTGCGCTTGGCCAGGCCCAGCACGTTGATGGCGCCGAGCACGGACGTCTTGGTGGTCTGCACGGGATCGAACTGGTAGTGCACGGGTGAGGCGGGGCAGGCCAGGTTGTAGATCTCGTCGATCTCGACGTACAGCGGAAAACTCACGTCATGGCGCATCGCCTCGAAGTGCCGGTTGTCCAGGAGGTGGGCGATGTTGTCCTTGGTACCGGTGAAAAAGTTGTCGACGCACAGCACCTCGTGGCCATCGGCCAGCAGCCGCTCGCACAGGTGCGAGCCTAGAAAGCCGGCGCCGCCGGTGACCATGACACGTTTACGAATGCCGCCACCACGCATGTGATTACCTCCCGATGCCCTGGTATTCGAAGCCGAGGGCCCTCAGCGCCGCGGGATCGTATTGGTTTCGACCATCGAAGATGATCGGTGTCTTCAGGCGCGCCTTTATCTGAGCAAAGTCCGGGTTGCGGAACGGCATCCATTCGGTGACCAGGACCAGCGCGTCGGTGTCGTTCAGCGCGTCGTACTGATGTTCGACCAGCGTGAGTGTGCCGTTGGTGAACCACTCGCGCGGCAGTTCACGCTCGGCGACTTCCGCGGCCACCGGGTCATAGGCCACGACCTTGGCGCCCGCAGCGATGACTTCGCTCAGGAACACCTTGGACGGCGCCTCGCGCATGTCGTCGGTGCCGGGCTTGAAGGCGAGGCCCCACAGCGCGAAGGTCTTGCCGCTCAGGTCGCCGCCGAATCGGGCCATGACCTTTTGCGACAGACGGTACTTCTGGGTGTTGTTGCGCTGCTCGACGGCGCGCAGCAGCCAGGGTTCGAAGTCGTTCTGCTCGGCCGTGTGCACCAGCGCCTTCACGTCCTTGGGGAAGCAGGAGCCGCCATATCCGCAGCCCGGATAGATGAAGTGATAGCCGATGCGGGAGTCAGAACCGATGCCTTTGCGTACGTTCTCCACGTCCACGCCCAGCACCTCGCACAGGTTGGCGATCTCGTTCATGAAGGAGATCTTGGTGGCGAGCATGGCGTTGGCGGCGTACTTGGTCATTTCCGCGTCGCGCACGCCCATCACCACTGTGCATTCGTGATTACGCGTGAACGGCGCATAGAGTTCACGCATGATGCGCGTGGCCCGTTCGTCTTCGGAGCCGACCACCACACGGTCCGGATGCATGAAATCGTCGATGGCGGCGCCTTCTTTCAGGAATTCGGGGTTGCTCACCACGCTGAATTCGTGGCTCACGCCGCGCTTGTCGAGTTCCTCCTGAATGGCCGCCGTGACCTTGTCGGCGGTGCCGACGGGTACCGTGGATTTGTCCACCACCACGCTGTAGGGATGGCGCATGTTCTGGCCAATTTCACGGGCAACGGCCAGCACGTACTGCAAATCGGCCGAACCGTCTTCGCCGGGCGGGGTGCCCACGGCGATGAAATACACATCGGCGTCCAGCATGGCCTCGGGCAGTGAAGTGGTGAAGTGCAGGCGGCCCTCGGCGTAGTTTTGCTCGACGAGCGTATCGAGGCCCGGTTCGTAGATGGGCAGCAGGCCCTGCTTCAGGCGGTCGATCTTGGCCTTGTCCACGTCTACGCACGTGACGGTATTGCCCATCTCGGCAAAGCACGTGCCGGTCACGAGGCCAACGTAACCGGTGCCGACAACCACGATATGCATTCGGAATCCCCTGTCCAGTGGGCTAAAACTGGCCGAATTATATACGTCGGGCAGGTACCAAGTCAGGCGCTAAATATGTGCAGCCAATCGAGAAATCCCGCCGGAGTGCCAAATCCGGCCGCAGGTGCCGTAGCGGATGAAGCGCAGCGGAATCCGGGAATGGCGTGTCAAGGTGCGGCGAGGTCCACCGCAGCGCCACGAAGCTCCGCCAGCCCCTGGAGATTGCCGCCGAAAAGGGCATGCTGCGCCACGCGGGTGAAGGCGAGGGCGCGGTCGCGTCGGGCCGTTGCCTCGGGGTCGCATGCCTTGGTGGCAAGGCCCGCGGCATCGAAGCAGCGCAGTTGTTCAGGCTGACGGATGGGAAACTCGATGCCGTCCTGCCCTTCCACCCAGCCCAGCAGGCCCGCGGCGTAGTAATCGGCCGCGTGGCCGTCGGTGCCTGCCGTGAGTACGTGGCCGGTAAACCAATCGGCGGGTGCGATGCCCAGCAGGGCGAGCACGGTCGGCGCCACGTCCCGCTGACTGGCCGTGACGTCGAGGCGTGCCGGTGTGAGATCCGGCGCATGTACGAGGAACGGAATCCGGTAGCCATTGATGGCCGGGCCCTCGGTGCGCCCGGTGTGATCGGCCAGGGCCACCAGCAGGGTATTCGGGAAGCGATCAAAGAGTTCGTTCACGAAATCCCCGAAGGCCGCGTCGGCAAAGCGCAGCACGTTGTCGTAGCTGTCCGCGAACGGCGCCGGGAACCCGTCGGGAAGCTGCTGGTCGTGGGTGCTGTTGGTATTGACGCCGACCACGAAAGGCTGCGGCATGCCCGCCATTTTTTCGAGCATGAAGCGGTAGATGTCCGGGTCGTGCAGGCCCCAGCTGTTTTTCGGCAAGCGGTGCTCGCTCACGTGCTCCTTGCCGAAGCTGTGCTCGAAGCCGAGCAACTGCGCGAATACGCCGGTGCCGCTGGTGTTGGCGGAGGTGCCCTGGAAAAACGCCGTGTGGTAGCCCTGCTCACGCAAGCGTTTCGGCAGGCAGTCGTAGCGGAAGTTCTGCAACTGCGTCTGGGCCACGGTGGCGCCGAGCGGATTCTGCGCCGAGCAGAAGGCGGCGAACATGCCTTCCGTGGTGCGCCGTCCCCCGGCCAGCATGTCGCGGGTGGTGAGGGACTTCGCGCGCAGGGCGTCGAAACGGGGCGTAACGTCGTGGGGCCCGCCATAGGAGGCCATGTGGCTCGCCGACCAGCCCTCCAGCAACACGAACACCACGTTGCGCGCGGGGGCCGGAGCGGCCGGCGCGTGCGGCGTCAGCAGCGAACGGGCGAGCGCGTAATCGGCCTCGCTCGGCGCGCCTGGAATCACCGGTTCGAGGGTGTAGGGCTTCACCGAGGAAAATACCGCGTTGTAGACCCCGTTCAGCGCGAGGGTCGCCTTGTGGTGATCGCCGAGGGCTTGGGCATGCAGGGGTTCGAGCGGCACGGGCTGAAGGCCGCCGCGCACCATGAGGACGAACAGCGGCAGCAGCGCGACGATCTTCAGTTCAGGCCGCAGCCGCTGCCCGAGCGATTTTCTGCTGGTGAACATGAGGCGGCCAGGCGCCGTCTCCGCGGGCAGCAGCCGCCGCATCAGCCACAGCGCCGCCCCCAACAGGGCCAGCTGGAGCAGCACCGGCCGGGCATAGCTCAGTGCCGCCGCCGTGACCAACTCGAGCCCGGAGTTGTAGGCCTCTTTGAGCTCGTAGCCCATGTGCCGGCCGGTCTCGTCGAAATACAGCAAATCGGCGCCGTGAATGCACACCAGCGTGGTCACGGCGAGGTAACCGACCGCGCGGGCCCCGTTAGTCAGACCCACGCGGAACACCCGCGCCAGCAGCCAGGCGACGGCGAGGGTCACGGCGGCGAACACCGCTGCCGTCGCAAGATCGAACCGCAGTCCGAACAGCAGCGCATGGGCGAGGTCGGCGAAGGCGAGGCTCCCGCTTACCTGGGTGTGGTACGCGGCGAAGATCAGCTTTTCGGCGAACGCGACCAGCAGCAGGAGGGCGAGCAGCCGGAAGAAGACAGTGAAGACTTTCATGGTGTTGTTGTGCTGTGGTGCTGTGCCAGGACGCGATCGAGCATGGCGTTCACCTCGGCGACCGAGATGCGTTCCATGGTGCCCGGATCGCGCACGCGAATGCCGAACGGCAGTTGATCGGCGGGCTTGCCGTACTTGGCGACCACCGCCTCTTCGTAGCGGCTGATCACCCAGGGCCCGCTCAGGTAGGGCTGCGCCCGTGCCGGATTCGTGGTGGCGTACAGGCCGATGACCGGCACGCCCACCGCCGTGGCCAGGTGCGCCGGTCCGGAGTCGGGGGCGAGCACCACCGCGGCGCGCGCCAGCACGGCCGTGAGCTCCTTGAGCGAGGTTCGGCCGATGAGATTCACCGGCGCAGTGTGCATGTGGCGCGTGATCGCCTCGCCATACTCGCGCTCCAGCGCACTCTTGCCGCCGGTGAGCACCACGCGCATGCCTCGCGCCACGGCATGATCGGCGACCGCCGCATACCGCTCCGCCACCCAGTTGCGGTAGGCCATGCTCGAACACGGGCTCACTACCAGGATCGGCGCGCCCGGCGGCAGGTGCTCGTCGACAAAATGGTGGGCGGCCTCGGGGATGGGAATGTCCCAGCGCAGTACGCGCTCCTGGATACCAAGGGTCTCGGCGAAACCGAGGAAGCTGTCCACTACATGCTGGTTGGGTCGGGGGGCGATGCGCGCATTGGTGAACAGCCATTGCAGGTCCTTGGCGCGGGCGCGATCGAAGCCGAGACGCACGTCGGCGCGCACCAGCAGGCTGGCGAGGCTGGCGCGCAGTGAATGCTGCATGTGCAGCAACACGTCGAAGCGACGACCGCGCAAGCCGCGCGCCAGGTCCGCGTAGGCGCGCCATCGCCGCGCCTTGTCGAAGATGATAAATTCCACGCCCGGTACATCGCCCACCAGCGTGTGCTCAGCGCGGCCGATGATCCAGGTGATGGCGGTTTCCGGCCAGGCGGCCTGTAGCGTGCGGACCAGCGGCAGTGCGTGGCTCACGTCGCCCACGGCCGACAGGCGCAGCAGGCACACACGACGAGGCGGGAAAGCGAGCGGCAGGGCCATGGGAATGAAACCGGTTACACGAACGATTGAAACGGGCCACATCCTATACGAAGGGACGCTGCTCGACCACGTCGACGAGGCGCTGTTTGCGCCCGTGCGGACCAGCAGCGCCGATGCGGGCCGCGGCACCACCCTGTTCTTTGCGCACGCCGGCCTGCAACTGGTGCTGCGCCACTTCCACCGCGGCGGCCTGCCTGCACGCATCCTGGCGGACCGTTATTTCTGGACCGGCCTGACCGGCAGCCGCCCGTGGCGCGAGTGGCATCTGCTCGCCATGCTGCACGCGCTCGGGCTGCCGGTGCCGCGGCCGGTCGCGGCGCGTGTGGTCCGTCGCGGCATTTTCTACCGCGGCGACCTCGTCACCGAGCGCCTGCCGGCGCGCCCCCTGTCCACGCACCTCGCCCGGCAGGCGCTGCCTGCGGCCACCTGGCGCGCCATCGGCGCCTGCATCCGGCGCTTCCACGACGTCGGCGCCTTTCACGCGGACCTCAACGCGCACAACATCCTGCTGGCGGACGACGGCCGCGTGTTCGTGATCGACTTCGACCGCGGCGAACTGCGCGCACCCGGTCCGTGGCACGAGGCCAACCTGCGGCGACTGCGCCGGTCGTTCGAGAAACTGCGCAGCCACAACGCCGACTTCGCTTTCGACGACGCGGTTTGGCAGGAACTGCTCGCCGGCTACGCCGACCGTAGCCCGGATGAAGCACCGCGAAATCCGGGGAATGGATTCCGGCCTTCGCCAGAATGACGAAGACACATTGCGACCTTCCTTCGTCACCCCGGCGAAAGCCGGGGTCAGTGGCGCGAGCGGGGGCGCGGATTCCGGTGTCACTGGAATGACGATTGGGAGCCGCAACAACCGACCTCACACGTGCAAGGCAGGAAGAAGTGACTCCAGCGCCTCCGCATAACGTGTCGCCACATCGCCGCGGGCCGCGACCGCGGCGGCGGCACGCCGGCCCATGGCCTGGCGCCGTTCGGCATTGCCGAGCAGGGTCTGCAAGGCCTCGCTGAGCGTTTCCTCGTCTCCGACCTGCACGGCGGCCTCTTCGTCGAGCAACAAACGCGCCTCTTCGGCGAAATTTTCCATGTGCGGCCCGAACACCACCGCCCGCCCGAGCCGCGCCGGTTCGAGCAGGTTGTGGCCGCCCTTGGGCACCAGTGACCCGCCCATGTACACCAGCTCGGCGCCCGCCATGAACCCTTCCAGTTCGCCGAAGGTATCCGCCACGTAGATACTCGTTTGGTCGGTGATTGCCTCGCCGCGGCTGCGCACGGCCATGGCGAGCCCCAGCGGCCGCAGATCCGCGAGCAGTTCTTCGATGCGTTTGGGATGGCGCGGTGCGATGACCAGCAGGTGTGCGCTGCCGGTGCACTGCCAGGCGCGCGCCACGCGGATCTCCTCGCCCTCGCGGGTGGAGGCGGCGAGGACGTACGGCCGTCCCAGGGGGAGCGGTGCGGACGCGGTGCGTGCGGGCGCGGCGAATTTCAGGTTGCCGAGCACGCGGACCGCCGAGGGCGGCGCGCCCAAGGCAGAGAAGCCGTCGCGGTCCGCGGGCGAGCGCGCCAGCACCGCGCGCACACCCGCAAGGCAATGGGCGTAGAGATCGCGCAGCCAAACCGGCGTGCGCAGGGTGCGCGCCGAAACGCGGCCGTTGACGATTACCAGCGGCACGTCTGCATCGGCGCAGGCGGCATACAGGTTGGGCCAGAGTTCGGTCTCCATGACGATGCCGCAGGCGGGCCGATGCACGGCGAGAAAGCGGCGCACCGCGCCGGTGCGATCGAAGGGCAGATAGGCGTGGGCGAGGCCGTCCTGCAGGTGGCGCCGCGCTACGGCGCCGCCGGTGGGTGTGGCCGTGGTGAGCAGCATGGCGAGGCCCGGATGACGCCGGCGCAGTTCGGTGATGAGCGGCAGCACGGCGTTCACCTCACCCACCGAGGCCGCGTGGATCCACACGGGCGCGGTGGTCGCCGGCCGGCCGGGAAGGCCCAGGCGCTCGCGCACGAAGCGCGCGTCGCGGTGTTTCCAGCCGAGCCACAGGGCGTGGGCGGCCACCAGGGGAAACAGCGCCGCCGCGAGCAGGCGGTATTCGAACAACAGCGACGAGCGCGGCGCGCGGCTCATTTAGGGTAGACGGGCGGTTCGCCGAGCGGGCGCGTCTTGAAGCGCTTGTGCAGCCACAGGTACTGCTCGGGCGTGCGCCGCACCTGGGCCTCGATGGCGCGGTTGATGGCGGTGGCGTCGGCCAGGTCGTCACCGCTCGGGAAGTTCTCCAGCGGCGCGCCCACGCGGATCACGTAGCCCTGCTCGCCGGGCAGGCGCTCCGAATAGAATGGCAGCACCGGTGCGCCCGCGAGCCTGGCCAGGCGCGCGGTGGTGGTGAGCGTCGCCGTGGGCACGCCGAAGAAGGGCGCGAACACCGAACGCTCGCGGCCGAAGTCCTGGTCCGGGGCGTACCACACCACCTTGCCCTGCTTGAGCAGGCGCACCGGCGTGCGCAGGTCGAGGTTGTTGAGGATGCCCGGGTAGACGCGCAGGCGCCCGGCCATCACGGCGGCATCGTAGAGCGGGTTGCGTGCGCGCTTGTAGACCGGATAGGTGTCGTTGCGGTGCAGGCACATGAGACGACCACTCAGCTCGATGGTGGTGTAATGCCCGCCGAGCAGGATGGCGCCGTGGCCGGCCGCGAGCGCCGCCTCCAGGTGTTCCATGCCTTCCACGCGATGCAAGCGGCGCAGATAGTCGTCGTCGGCCCACCAGGCCAGCCCCATTTCGAAAACGGCCATGGCCGAGGAGACGTAGGCCTCGCGCACGATGTGCGCACGTTGTTCGGCGGAACGCTCGGGGAAACACAGGTCCACGTTGATGTGGGCGATGCGCCGGCGGCTCGGCAGCAGACGATACAGCAGCGCACCGAGCACGCGCGCGGTGCGCAACTGCCAGCGGTAGGGCAGGCGGCTGCCGATACGCACCAGACCCAGGCCGACCCAGGTGGGCCAATGGCGCGGGGCAAGGAACTGGCTGGGACGGAAGGTTTCGGACATGATCAGGTTCTGATGAAAAGCGCGCAATTCTAACAGGAGCTCGATGTTGCATCCGTGCGGACGCCGGGATGGTGGTTTTCCCGGATGAAGCGCAGCGCAATCCGGGTTTTTCAGGTTCTTACCGCCGGTTCAGGTCGGTGCCGCCACGCCCCGGCGTGCGGCCATGCGGGCGCCGAGCTCGCGCAACTCCTCGGGCGAGAGCACGTCCGCAGCCCGTGGAAGGAGCTGCTCGTTCTCCTTGGCCGCATGGGCGCGATAGGCCGCCACGAAGCTGCCGATCACCGCGGCGAACGCCGCCAGATCGGCGACCGCGCGCTCCGGTGCCGACAACAGCGGCGCCAGCGCCTGCCAATGCCGCGCGAGGCCCTCGTGTTCCGTGGCCAATGCCTGTACGAGCGGGGCCAGGTCGGGTGCTGCGGTCGCGAGCCTCGGAAACAGATCCTGCTCCTCGTCGGCGTGGTGATGCTGTGCGGCGGTCGAAAAATACCGGTGCACACGCGCCATGGCCTCGCGCGCTTCCCCGTCGGCGCCATGGGCGGACAAATGGGGTACCAGCCGTTCGAGAGTCTGGCAGTGGGCCACGATGCGGCCGTGGCAGGCGCGCAGCAGGCCGAGCGGGTCGCTGAAGTCCGGTGCGGCGGAGGGGAAGGGCGAATGGGTCATTTGATGAGTGCGCTCACGGCCTTGAACTGCGGATGCCGCGCATCGCGCATCCATTCGAACAGAACGGATTCGGCGTTGGTCACGGTGACGCCGGCCTGGCGCAGGCGGGCCATGGCATTCTGCCGGTTGGCCGGGTCGCGGCTGCTCACCGCATCCTCCACCACAAATACATGGTAGCCGTCATCGTGCAGCGCGAGCGCCGTCTGCAGCACGCATACGTGGGCCTCCATGCCGGCGATCACCACCTGCGGGCGACCCTGTGCAGCGATGGCTGCGCGGAACGCCTGCTCGCCGCCGCAGGCGAAGCAGGTCTTTTCGATGACGATGGCCGAGGCGGGGAAGGCCTCGGCGAGCGCCGGCTCCGTGTGCCCCAACCCCTTCGGATACTGCTCCGACACCATCACCGGTACCTGCAACAGGCCGGCGCCCCGCAACAGCGCGGCGCCCCGGCGCAGCACGCGCGCCCGATCGTCCGCAGGCATGGCAGCGGAAAGGCGCGCCTGGACGTCGACGAGGAGAAACAGGCTTTGGTCGGCAGAAAGCAGCAGAGGGGTTCCTTGGCGCATGGCGGGCTCACGAGACGCTAGTGGGCTGCATTATGCACAAACTGCCGCCCCGATGGGCCGCGACACCGCATGGGGGGGCACGGCCGCACCATGCCCGCTAATCCGCGGTGTTTGTGGTAGGTCACGTTGGCGTGCAGCGCCTACGTGACGGTGCGGTCGTGGGAATGTCACCTAGCTTCGCAACGTGACCTACGGCCAGGAGGCTTTGCGACCCGCCCTGGGCGGCGCTTACGGCTGCGGGGCCGTGCCGGCGGTGAGCCAGGCGTTGATGAGACGCACGTCGTCCGGTGTCAGGGTGCCGGCGGCCTGTTTCAGTTGCAGGGTGGCGAGCACGTAGTTGTAACGGGCGCTCGCGTAGTCGCTCTGCGCCTGATAGAGCTGCTGCTGGGCATCCAGCACGTCCACGGCGGTGCGGGTGCCCACTTCGTAGCCGGCCTGGGTGGCGTCGAGGGCGGTCTGTGCGGAGATGACCGCCTGATGCAGGGCCTCCACCTGGCTGATGCCGGCCTGCACGCCGTTGAAGGCGTCGCGGGTCTGGCGCACGGTGGCGCGGCGTTGCTGGTCCAGCTGGGCCAGCGCCTGCTGGTACAGGAATTCGCTCTCGCGGGTACGCGCGCTGATCAGGCCACCCTGGTAGAACGGAAAGTTCAGGTTGATTCCCACCACGGTGCTGTCCTGCTCGGTGACCAGGCCCGTGTCGCGTTCGGTGCTGCCCACGCGCGCGGTCAGGTCGAGGGTCGGATAGCGCTGTGCGCGTTGCCGACGGATCTCTTCGCGCTGGAAACGGCTGGCCGCTTCGGCCGCGATGAGCTGCAGGTTCTGCTCCAGCGCCTTGTTTACCCAGGTATCCATATTGGCCGGTTCGGGTACCACGAGCGGCACCTCACCCAGCTTGGCAAGGGACTCGTAGTCTTCGCCCGTGAGCTCGCGCAACTGCTCGTTGGCGGTGTCCAGCTGGTTGCGGGCGGTGATCTCCTGGGCGGTGGCCAGGTCGTAGCGGGCCTGGGCCTCGCGTACGTCGGTGATGGCGGTCAGGCCCACTTCGAAACGCTGGCGGGTCTGGCGCAGTTGCTGTTCGAAGGCGGTGCGCTGGGCCTCGGCGAAGCGCAGGTTGTCCTCGGCGGCGAGCACACCGAAGTAGGCGCTCGCTGCGCGGACGATCAGGTCCTGCTGGGCCGCCGTGTAATTGGCATCGGCCTGCGCGATGCGGGCGTCAGCCTGGCTCAACTGTACGAAGTAATCCTGGTGATAGAGCGGTTGAATGAGGCTCAGGTTGTATTCCGTGGTGTCGGTATCGACCGAGCCGCGCTGGGCGATGGGAACTGCGCTGCCGTCCGTATCCGTGGAGGCCTGGCTGTACAGTGCCCCTGCACTCAGCTTCGGCATCAGGTTGGACCGCGCCAGCGGCCGCGCCTGCAACGCAGCCCCATGCTGCGCGGCCGCGGCGGCGATCTGCGGGTCGGCCACCTGGGCGCGTTGGTACACGTCCAGCAGGTCCGCCGCGAGGGCAGGGCCCCCAAACGCCAACATGAGCGCGGAAGCAAGCAGGGTCTTACGCATTTCCGATGTCCTTCCCGTGAGCCCTGACCGAACGGTCAGTAAATTAATGAGCGCTAATATATGCCCGACCCCGGCGGCTTTCAATGCCGCCGTGATGTCTGCATAAAGACTGTCAGGAGTTCCGTTGGTTCAAAAAACGAAGCGCCGCGGCCGTACGGCATGCTGGAGCGCTGGCAATACGGTCTCGAAAAGGCCTTCGGAACGCCACTCCGCCTCACCTGTGCGGACAATCAGAATAGCCTCCATGGTGGGGGCCTCGCCTGCGACGACGAACAGCCGGCCGCCCATGGCCAGGCTGTCGCGGAAGCGCTGGAAGCTGTCGGTCAGCACCGGCAGCGAGCCGGTGATGGCGATGGCATCGTAGGGTTCGTGGGCATCCCAGCCGTTTACCGCATTGGCCGTTTCCAGGCTGACGTTACGGATGCCGTGGCTGGACAGGCGCTGCCGGGCGGCGGCGGTGAATTCGGAATGGATGTCCACCGAATAGACATGACCTTCCTCGGCCAAACGGGCCAGCAGGGCGGTGACATAGCCGGTGCCGGTGCCGACTTCCAGCACCCGGTCGCGGGGCTGGACGTCCAGCGCCTGGAGCATGCGGCCGACCACCTTGGGGGCCATCATCACCTCGCCCTGACCGATGGGCAGTTCCAGGTCGGTGAAGGCCAGGTTGCGATACTGCGCCGGCACGAAATCCTCGCGCGGGATGTGCTGCATGGCCTCCAGCACACGGTCGTCCAGAACGCCCCATGGGCGCACCTGCTGGACGATCATGTTGCGTCGTGCCAGTTCGAAGTTCACGTCAGGCATGAGTGTCTGCATGCGTCTATAGACCCGGTTAGGTCGTGCAAGCGTAAGCGCTTTGGTCCGGCCAGGCAAGGCGCGGCGGGCGTCCGCAATGCGAAGAAATGCAATCGTTATCGGCTGTTTTCCTGGGTTTTCCCGCAGTTTCGGCCGCTTGCGTATCCGAGCACGGTACTATACTTTACCGCCAAACCCGCTGGGGGTGCCTGGGGCTTGTGCCTCGGCTGAGACAGACCCTTCGAACCTGAACCGGTTAGCACCGGCGTAGGGAAGCGGCGCCGCCCCTGTTTGCGCGCCCCTTTCGCCGCCTCTGACCGAAACCTAGAGGTGTGCCGATGAGTGCCAATCCCGAACAATTCCTCAGCGCGACCGCCAAGGTCGACGCGGGCTCCATCGAGCCGTTTCCCGCCTCGCGCAAGATCTACGTCCAGGGCTCGCGCCCGGACATCCGCGTGCCCATGCGCGAGATCACCCTCACCGACACGGTCACCGAAGCGGGCCGCGAGAAGAACCCGCCGCTCACCGTCTACGACACCTCGGGGCCCTACACCGACCCGGCCGTGACCATCGACATCCGCCAGGGCCTGGCCGACGTCCGCTCGCGCTGGATCGAGGAGCGCGGCGACACCGAGGTGCTGGCGCAACTCACCTCCGAATACGGCCGCCGGCGTGAAGCCGATGCCGCCCTCGACAGCCTGCGCTTCGCCGGCCACAAGCGTCAGCCGCGCCGCGCCCTGGCGGGCGCCAACGTGACCCAGATGCATTACGCGAAGAAGGGCATCATTACGCCCGAGATGGAATACATCGCCATCCGCGAAAACCTGCGCCTTTCGATGTATCGCGATTTCCTCAAGGAGCAGCGCCCGGGTGAGAGCTTCGGCGCCAGCCTGCCGAAAGAGATCACCCCCGAATTCGTGCGCAGTGAGGTGGCGCGCGGCCGTGCCGTCATCCCGGCCAACATCAATCACGTGGAACTGGAACCGGCCATCATCGGCCGCAACTTCCTGGTGAAGATCAACGGCAACCTGGGCAACTCGGCACTGGGCTCCTCCATCGAAGAAGAGGTGGCCAAGATGACCTGGGGCATCCGCTGGGGCGCGGACACCATCATGGACCTGTCCACGGGCAAGAACATCCACGAGACCCGCGAATGGATCATCCGCAACGCGCCCGTGCCCATCGGCACCGTGCCCATCTACCAGGCGCTCGAAAAGGTGGGCGGCAAGGCCGAAGACCTCACCTGGGAGATCATGCGCGACACGCTCATCGAACAGGCCGAGCAGGGCGTGGACTACTTCACCATCCATGCCGGCGTGCTGCTGCGCTATGTGCCGCTCACCGCCAAACGCCTCACCGGCATCGTCTCCCGCGGCGGCTCCATCATGGCCAAGTGGTGCCTGGCCCACCACCAGGAGAATTTCCTCTATACCCATTTCGAGGAAATCTGCGAAATCATGAAGGCCTATGACGTGGCCTTCTCCCTGGGCGACGGCCTGCGCCCCGGCTCCCTCTACGACGCCAACGACGCGGCGCAGTTCGGCGAACTGGAAACCTTGGGCGAACTCACGAAGATCGCCTGGAAGCACGACGTGCAGACCATGATCGAAGGCCCAGGTCACGTGCCCATGCACATGATCAAAGAGAACATGGACAAGCAGCTGCGCGAGTGCGGCGAGGCGCCGTTCTACACGTTGGGCCCCCTCACCACCGACATCGCGCCGGGCTACGACCACATCACCTCCGCCATCGGCGCGGCCATGATCGGCTGGTACGGCACCGCCATGCTCTGCTACGTCACGCCCAAGGAGCACCTGGGCCTACCCAACCGCGATGACGTGAAGGAAGGCATCATCACCTACAAGATCGCCGCCCATGCCGCCGACCTGGCCAAGGGCCATCCCGGCGCGCAGATCCGCGACAACGCCATGAGCAAGGCGCGCTTCGAATTCCGCTGGGAAGACCAGTT